>NZ_CABVPL010000027.1 GCF_902499045.1 Burkholderia latens
CGCGACGGTCACGGCCGCCGCCGCGAGCAGCGCGGCCGGCGAAAGCTTCGCGCGCAGCAGGCGCCGCACGGCAGCGGCGAAGCCGGCGTCGGCCGGCCGGATCGGCCGGATCGGTTGCATCGCGGGACGCATGGTCATTGCGTGAGGTCGATCTCGTAGATCGCGAGGTTCTTGCCCGATCCGTCGTCGGCCGCGACCTGCGTGATGCCGGTCAGGCCCGCGGCCGTCGCGTCGCCGAGCCGGTTCGGTGCGGACGTGAACCGCACGTGCGCGACCGAGCTCGCGAGCTTCGTGAAGCGCCAGCTGCGCTGCGCACCGTCGGCCGCGCGCGTGATCGCGCCGCGCTTCTTGATGAACGCGATCAGCACGTCGCGGTTCGCGTCGGGCGACGCGAAGATCGTCTTGCTGCCGTCGAGGCCCGGAAAATTGCCGCCGCCGCTCGCGCGGTAGTTGTTGGTCGCGACGATGAACTGCGCGTTCGGATCGATCGGCGCGCCCTTGTACGTGAGGTTCCTGATCCGGCTGCCGACGGGCTGCGTGACGTCGATCTCGTACGCGAGATCGGCGGACGTAAACATGTCGAAGTTGTAGCCGGGGAAACTGCTGACGAGCGGCTGCACGCTCGCCTGGGTCGGGTCGATCGTGTTGAAGCGTTTCGCGGCCGTCTCCAGCCAGTTCTTCAAGTCGCTGCCGCTCACCTTCACCGCGTACACGGTGTTCGGATACAGGTACAGGTCGGCCGCGTTGTTGATCGCGAGCGCGCCCGGCGCGACGTCGGTGTAGTCGCTGCCGCCGCCGAAGCCGCTCTTGAACGGCGCGCTCACCGACAGCACCGGCAGCGACGCGTATTGCGGCAGGTTCGCCTGCACGTACGTCTTCACGTAGTCGGCCTGCGCCTCGTTGACGATCTGGATCGCGCCCGGATCGCCGACGTCCGCGAAGTACGAGTTCATCCGGTAGTCGGTCGAGCCGATCGGCGTCTTCACGTAGTCGATCGTCGCCTGATGCTCGGCGGCGATCGCGGCGGACACCGACGGATCGGCGGCGACGTAGCTCTTGTCCGCGTTCTGGATCGGGCGCGCCTCGACGGTCGTCTGCGACTTGTCGACGGCCCACGTTTTGCCGTCGAACTTCAGGCCGAGCTTGATCACGCCGAGATGCTTGCCCCAGTAGTTGGCCATCACGGTCGGCACGCCGTTGACGGTGCCCTTGACCTTGTCGACGCCAGGCAGGTTGAACTGCGGCACGGTGCTGTTCGCGTCCGGGAACACCTGATGCGAGTGGCCGATCAGCATCGCGTCGATGCCGGGCACTTTCGACAGCCACCAGCTGCCGTTTTCCATCGTCGGCGAATACGCGGAATTGTCGAGCCCGCCGTGCGAGATCGCGACGACGAGATCGGCGCCTTTCGTGCGCATTTCCGGAATGTACTTCTCGGCGGCTTCCTTGAGCCCGGTCGTATAGACCTTGCCGTCGAGCCAGCGCTTGTCCCAGTTCATGATCGCGGGCGGCGTGAAGCCGATGATGCCGATCTTCACCGGCGCGCTGACCGTCTTGCCGTCGGGCGTGACGGCCGTCACCGTGCGCGTCAGGATCGTATACGGCGTGAACAGCGGCGCGTTCGTCTTCGCGCTGATCACGTTCGCGAGCACCTGCGGGAAGTTCGGGCCCGCGCACTTCTTCTGCCGGGCCGGTGCGGGCAGCCCGTCGACGTCGAACGTATTGCCGGTCACTTGCGACAGGTACGGCAGCCCGTAGTTGAACTCGTGGTTGCCGATCCCGCCGCCGTCGAACTTCGCGGCGTTCATCACCTTGTAGATCGCGAGCGTCTGGTCGCAGCCGACGGGCTTCACGAGCGCCTGGTAGTCCGACAGCGCGGTGCCCTGGATCGTGTCGCCGTTGTCGAGCAGCAGCGTGTTCGGGTACTGCGCGCGCGCCTGCGCGATCAGCGTCGACACGCGCTCGAAGCCGAGCGAGTTGTCGGAGGCGAGCTTGAAATAGTCGTACGACAGCACGTTGGTGTGCAGGTCGGTCGTTTCGAGCAGCGCGAGCGTGGCGGTCGTGCCGGCCGGCGCTTGCGCCTGCGACGGCGGCGGGGCGGTGACGTCGTCGCCGCCGCAGCCGGCGACGACGAACGCGAGGCTGGCGAGCGCGGCGGCGCCGGTCGCGCGGCGGCGGGAAAGCGGGGGGAGACGCATCGATTGTCCTGTTCCGGTTCTGTTCTATGAGTCGCGAGGTGCGCGGCGAGATGGCGGCGCGAGTGCCGACGGCCTGATGTGCGGCGCGTGAGAGTATCGAAAGGAAACGTGACGGAAGAATGAAAGCTCGCGCGCCGGGCAATCGGCCGGGCGGCCCGGGCCGGCGGCACGCGCCTCAGCGGCCGCGCCCGGCGGAAATCCTCACGTCGCGGCGCCGGGCGGTTCGCTACAATGGCCGCTGTCATCCTTTTGCAAACAACCCGCCCTTGGACTTCGAGACCCCTCCCGGCCTGTCGGTCGACGCCGGCGGCCAGGGCCAGACGGTGCGCCTGTACGGCCAGTGGACCGCGCTCGCGCTCGCACGCAACCGTGGCGCGGTCGCGCGCCGCATCGCGGCCATCGCGTCCGGACGCGTGAGCGAATGGGATCTGTCCGGCATCGAGCGGCTCGACCACGTCGGCGGCCAGGCGCTGTGGCGCGTGTGGGGCCGCAAGCTGCCGCCCGGCGTCGCGCTGAGCGCGACGCAGCGCACGATCTTCGAGCGGATCGAACGCCTCGACAGCCAGCGCGAGGCGCCCGAGCGCGTCGTGAGGTTCGATCCCGTCACGCGCCTCGGCCTGGGGATCTTCGCGTTCGGCGAACACCTGCAGGGCGGCATCGCGATGTTCGGCCGCGTGATCCTCGACGCGCTGTCGGTGCTGCGCCATCCGAAGACGATGCCGTGGAAGGAAACCTCGGCGAACATCTACAGCGCCGGCACGCAGGCGCTGCCGATCACCGCGCTGGTCGCGTTCCTGATCGGCATCGTGCTCAGCTACCTGTCCGCGCAGCAGTTGCAGATGTTCGGTGCGAACCGCTACATCGTGAACATCCTCGGGCTGTCGGTGATCCGCGAGCTCGGGCCGGTGCTGTCGGCGATCCTCGTCGCGGGCCGCTCGGGCTCGGCGATCACCGCGCAGATCGGCGTGATGCGCGTGACCGAGGAACTCGACGCGATGCGCGTGATGGGCATCCCGCACGGGCTGCGGCTGATCCTGCCGCGCGTGCTCGCGCTCGGCGTCGCGATGCCGCTGCTCGTGATGTGGACCAACATCATCGCGCTGACGGGCGGCGCGCTCGCCGCGAAGCTGGTGCTCGGGATCGACGTCAACTATTTCGTGCGCTCGCTGCCGGGCGTCGTGCCGATCGCGAACCTGTACATCGGCATCGGCAAGGGGGTCGTGTTCGGCATGCTGATCGCGCTGGTCGCCTGCCATTTCGGCTTCCGGATCAAGGCGAACTCGCAGAGCCTCGGCGAAGGCACGACGACGTCGGTCGTCACGTCGATCACGGTCGTGATCCTCGCCGACGCGGTGTTCGCGATCCTGTTCCAGAACGTGGGGCTCGGATGAACGCGTCGAACGACACCGCCGCGCACGCCGCGGGGACCGGCGCGGGCGCGGTCGGCACGCCGCCGGCCGCACCCGGCGACGACCTCGTGATCGAGGTGCGCAACCTGACGAAGCGCTACGGGCGCAACATCGTCCACCAGAAGCTCGACTTCGACGTGCGGCGCGGCGAGATCGTGTCGATCGTCGGCGGCTCGGGCTCCGGCAAGACGACGCTCGTGCGGCAGATCCTCGGCCTCGAGCGGCCGACGTCGGGCACGATCAAGGTGTTCGGCGAAGATACGTCGAAGATCGACGCCGCGACCGCGCGGATGATGCGCACGCGCTCGGGGATGCTGTTCCAGCAGGGCGCGCTGTTCTCGTCGATGACGGTGTTCGACAACGTCGCGCAGCCGCTGCGCGAGCTCGGCCGCGTGCCGGCCGACCTGCTGCACGACATCGTGATGCTGAAGCTCGAGATGGTCGGGCTGCCGTGCAAGCATGCATCGAAGATGCCGGCCGCGCTGTCGGGCGGGATGGTGAAGCGCGTGGGGATCGCGCGCGCGATCGCGCTCGAGCCCGAGCTGCTGTTCCTCGACGAGCCCACCGCCGGCCTCGATCCGCAGGCGTCCGACGAATTCGTCGAGCTGATCGCGACGCTGCACCGCACGCTCGGGCTGACGGTCGTGATGGTCACGCACGATCTCGACACGATGGTCGCGCTGTCCACGCGCGTCGCGGTGCTGGCCGACCGCAAGGTGCTGGTCGCCGCGCCCGTCGAGGAAGCCGCGAACGTCGACCACCCGTTCATCCACGAATATTTCCTGGGGCTGCGCGGGCGCCGCGCGCTGCAGGCGCTGCCGCCGGAGCGGCGCGCGAAGCTGCCGAAGGCGGCCCTCGAACCGGCGCTGTCGAGCGTCGAGTTGTAAGCCTCGCAAGAAGCAAGGAACCCGCGAATGGAAAACAAATCACATGCGTTCTGGGCCGGCCTGTTCACGATCGCGCTGACGCTGGCGATCGCGGGCACCGTGTTCTGGTTCAACGTCGATCGCACCGTGCGCGTGCCGTACGACCTGCTCGCGCGCACCAACGTGACGGGCCTGTTTCCCGATGCGGCCGTGCGCTTTCGCGGCCTTGACGTCGGCAAGGTGCAGTCGATCGGCTTCGACCGCACGCATCCGGGCCAGATCCGGATCCGGATTCTGGTCGACCACGACGCGCCGATCACGCAATCGACGTACGGCAGCCTCGGCTTCCAGGGCGTGACGGGCATCGCGTTCGTGCAGCTGGAGGATACCGGCCGCGATCTCGCGCCGCTGCCGTCGTCGCCGCGCGCGATCGCGCAGATTCCGATGCGTCCGAGCCTGTTCGACCAGATCCAGGAGCGCGGCGACGTGCTGCTGCGGCAACTCGAGCAGGCGGCGAAAAGCGCGAACGCGCTGATGTCGCCGGACATGCGCGAGCAGCTGCGCGCGACGGCCGAAAGCCTGCAGCATGCGGCCGACGGCGCGGCGACGCTGTCGAAGCAGCTCGCGCCGGCGGTCGCCGCGCTGCCGGAGACGATGCACCAGGTCGATCGCACGATGGCGTCGGCGAACACGTTGCTGCAGCCGAACGGGCCGCTGGTGGCGAACCTGAACAAGGCCGGCACGGCCGCGGAGCAGATCGGCGTCGCGCTGAACGACCTGAACGCGCGGGTTCAGTACGACACGCTGCCGCGTTTCAACTCGCTGGCGGGCGACGTCGGCGATGCGTCGCGGCAATTGAAGGACGTCGCCGGTGAACTCGGCCGCAACCCGAGCAGTCTGTTGTTCGGTTCGCCCGGTGCCGCGCCGGGGCCCGGCGAAGCGGGCTTCGTCTGGCCGGGCGCGGGTGCGGCGGCCGGCAAATGACGCGGATCGCCCGCCCATCGGCCGTGCGGCCCGCAACGAACGCGGGCCGTCACGCCATCGAAACCGCCAACATCATGCAGGAACATGCCATGCTACGAATCCTTGATCGCGCGCTGCGGCCGGCCGCGGCCGCGCTCGCGATGCTCACGCTCGTGTTCGCCGCCGGCTGCGCAGGCAACAGCGCGGCGCTGTCGAACATCCGCTACGACCTCGGGCCGGCCGCGCCGGTCGTGACGGCCGGCACGGGCCCCGCGCTGAAGGTGCTCGACGTCGGCGCGCCCGACGCGCTCAACACCGACAAGTTCGTCTACCGCCTCGCGTATGCGGATGCGCAGCGCATGGCCGTCTATCGCGACAGCCGCTGGACCGCACCGCCCGCGCAATTGCTCACGCAGCGGCTGCGCGGCGCGCTGTCGTCGCGCGGCGCGGTGCTCGAAGGCTCCGACGGCGTACGCGCGCCGACGCTGAAGGTCGACCTGAACGAGTTCGAACAGGTGTTCGACGGCCAGTCGCAGAGCCACGGCGCCGTCACCGCGCGCGCGACGCTGATGCAGGACGGCAAGGTGCTCGGCCAGCGCACGTTCGTCGCGCGCGCGCCGTCGAGCACGCCGGACGCGGCCGGCGGCGCGCGTGCGCTCGCGGCGGCGAGCGACGAGCTCGTGTCGCAGATCGCCGCGTGGGTCGGCGTGCAGGCGTACGCGGGCAATCCGTGACGCGCCGCGCGCAGCCGCGATGAGCGCGCCGGGCACGCCGCGCGCGTCGGCGCTCGCGCGGCAGGCGTTCGCCGCGTACGCGGCGCTCATCGTCTATGCGTCGCTGTATCCGTTCCAGGGTTGGATGTCGCTCGGCATCGGGCCGTTCGACTACCTGGTCGCGCCGATGCAGCGCTACGTGACCGTGTTCGACGTCGTCACCAACGTGCTCGGCTATATGCCGTTCGGCGCGCTGGGCGTGCTCGCGCTGCATCCGCGCCGGCGCGGCGTCACCGCGACGCTGACCGTGTGCGGCCTCGGCGTGTTGCTGTCGGGATCGATGGAGGCGCTGCAGACGTACCTGCCGACACGCGTCGCGTCGAACCTCGACCTCGGCGCGAACGCGCTCGGTGCGCTGCTCGGCGCTGCGCTCGCGGCGCCGGCCACCGGCGCGCTGCTCGATCGCGGCGCGCTGCGGCGGCTGCGCTTCGCATGGTTCGAAGCGGACGGCGCGACGCCGCTGCTGCTCGCCGCGTTGTGGCCGTTCGCGATCCTGTTTCCTTCCCCGTTCCTGTTTGGCATCGGCGACTGGCCCGCCGCGTTGTGGGAGCGCGCCGACGGTTCGATGCAGGACGCACTGCTCGCATGGCTGCCGGCCGCGTGGCGCGTCAGCGAATGGCCGGAGCGCGTCGACGGCTGGCTGTCCGACTCCGCATGGGAGGCCGCGCTCGGCGGGCTGATGCTGTTCGCCGCGCTCGCGATCGCGTCGCTCGCGATGCGCGTGAGCGCGCCGCGCGTGCGGCTCCTGATCGCGTTCGTCGCGACCACGCTCGCGCTGAAGGCGGCCGCGACCTTCATGCAGTCGAGCACCGGTCTCGTCGTCGTGTGGGCGACGCCGGGCGCGCGGCTCGGCATCGAACTCGGCTTCGCGGCGGCGCTGGTCGCGTTGCGCGTACCGGCGCCGTGGCGCGCGATGCTCGCGGCCGTCGCGCTGCTGGCCGGCGTCGCGCTCGTCAACCTGCTGCCGGTCAATCCGTTCTTCGACTTCACGCTGTCCGGCTGGCGGCAGGGCCGTTACGTGCACTTCAACAGCATCGCGCGCTGGCTCGCGTGGATCTGGCCCTACGCGGCGCTGATCTGGCTCGGCCAGCGCGTCGAGCATGCGTGGCTGCCGCGCGCGCTGCGGCGCTGACGGCGGGCCGCCACGCGCCCCGGCGGGCGGCGCGCTCGCGGGCAGCGGCGCGCGCCGGTCGTTATAATCGACCGCACATCCGTTGCCGCGCGCGACGGCAATCGCCCCTCTTTCCGCCCGGCCGCGCGCCGGGCCGCTCATCACCATCATGGATTCCTACTACCAGCACCACGTCTTCTTCTGCCTGAACCAGCGCGAACCGGGCGCCGAGCGTCCGAGCTGCGCGCGATGCAATGCGCAGACCATGCAGGAATACGCCAAAAAGCGCGTGAAGGAACTTGGCCTCGCAGGCCCCGGCAAGGTGCGCATCAACAAGGCCGGCTGTCTCGACCGCTGCGAGGAAGGGCCGGTGATGGTCGTGTATCCGGAAGGCACGTGGTACACGTACGTCGACCAGGCCGACATCGACGAGATCGTCGAATCGCACCTGCGCGACGGCAAGGTCGTCGACCGCCTGAAGATCTGAGCGGGCGGGCCGAATGAACGTTCATACGCAGAAGTCGCTGATCGCCGGCCCGGCCGGGCAGATCGAAATCGCGGTCGACGTGCCCGACGCCGTGCGCGAAGGCAGCGCCGCGCCGCGCGGGATCGCGCTCGTCGCGCATCCGCATCCGCTGTTCGGCGGCACGATGGACAACAAGGTCGCACAAACGCTCGCGCGCACGCTCGTCCAGCTCAACTACGTGGTGTACCGGTCGAACTTCCGCGGCGTCGGCGCGACTGAAGGCGTGCACGACAACGGCATCGGCGAGGCCGACGATCTGCTCGCGGTGCTCGCGCACATGCGTGCGCAGCCTGCATACGCGGACCTGCCGCTCGTGCTCGCGGGCTTCTCGTTCGGCACGTTCGTGCTGTCGCATGTCGCGAAGCGGCTGCGCGACGCGGGCGGCACGATCGAGCGGATGGTGTTCGTCGGCACCGCCGCGAGCCGCTGGCAGGTGGCCGACGTGCCCGAGAACACGCTCGTGATTCACGGCGAAACCGACGACACGGTGCCGATCGCATCGGTGTACGACTGGGCGCGGCCGCAGGAGCTGCCGGTCGTCGTGATCCCCGGCGCCGAGCATTTCTTCCATCGCAAGCTGCACGTGCTGAAGCGCATCATCGTCGACGCTTGGCGTTGATGCGCCAAACCGGTCGTGCGGCGCCGCCGCCGCACGCCTGCGATGCCGCGCGCTCGCGCGACATCGCGCCGCACCGTGTCGAACACGATCTTCGATGCATCGCGCCGCACGGCGCAGCGTGACTTGCGCGGCGCCTGCGCGCGCCTTTCATGCGGCTTCGGCCGCGATTCACCGCAACGAAGCCGCGCTATCCTCTCGAAGGCTGCATGCGGCCTTCGCGCGCACGGTTCGCGAAAACGCCGTTCGCGGCCACGTATAATGGCCGCATTTCGCGTCGCCCGCGGCCCGGCTGGGCCCATGCGGCGCTCGTTTCGCCGCCTGTGCGCCCGCTCGCGACGGCCGCGAACCGAACGCGTCCGCACGAGTCCAACCGGCGCGTTTCGCGCCGTCCGACGCAGTCGGACGCATGCCGAAACGCCCGCCGCCTTGCCGTTCAACCCCTGCGCGTTTCGCGCCGCACTTTCTGCCATCAGCCTGAATCGATCATGCGTCTGTCTTCCCAAGGCCTCAAGTCCCTCGCTTCTTCCATCGCCTTCGGCACCGCCGCGCGCAACGTCGCGCTGGGCGTGATGCTGCCCGTCGCGCTCGCGTCGACGATCGTCGTCGCCGAGGCGAAGCCCGCCGCCAAGGCCAAGGCCGCGCATGCGGCGCCGGCCGCCGCCGCCGAGCAGTTCACCGGCGCGCCCGCGACGTTCATGCCGGGTGCGGTGCCGCCGCCGGGCGTGAACGCACGCTCGTGGGTGCTCGTCGATGCGACGAGCAACACGGTGCTCGCATCGGGCAACGCGGACGAACGCGTCGAGCCCGCGTCGCTGACGAAGCTGATGACGGCCTACCTGGTGTTCGAGGCGCTCGACAAGAAGAAGATCTCGATGGAGCAGATCGTCACGCCGAGCGAGGCCGTGCGCCGCGTCGGCCGTGACGAGTCGCGCATGTTCATCGAGGCGAACAAGCCGGTGTCGGTGCACGACCTCGTGTACGGGATGATCATCCAGTCGGGCAACGACGCCGCGATCGCGCTGGCCGAACTGGTCGGCGGCAGCGAAGGGCAGTTCGTCACGATGATGAACGACGAGGCGCAGCGCCTCGGCATGAAGGGCACGCACTTCGCCGACGTGAACGGCATGCCCGACCCGAACCACTACACGACGGCCGGCGACCTCGCGAAGCTGTCCGCACACCTGATCCGCGATTTCCCGCAGTACTACGGCATCTTCTCGGAGAAGGAATTCAAGTACAACAACATCCGCCAGGGCAACCGCAACCGGCTGCTGTGGCTGGATCCGACGGTCGACGGCCTGAAGACGGGCCATACGCAGGCGGCCGGCTTCTGCCTGATCGCGTCGGCGAAGCGCGCGATTCCGGGCGTCGACGGCCAGCGCCGCCTCGTGTCGGTGATGATGGGCGAGCCGAAGGAAAGCGACCGCACGCAGGACAGCATGAAGATGCTGAACTACGGCTACAGCGCCTTCGACGCGGTGCGCCTGTTCAAGGGCGGCCAGGCGATGTCGACGCCGCGCGTCTACAAGGGCAAGGAGAACACCGTGCAGGTCGGCGTGAAGGGCGACCAGTGGGTGACGGTGCCGCGCGGCCTCGGCGACAAGGTCAAGACGGAAGTCGACGTCAACGCGCCGCTGATCGCGCCGCTCGCGGAAGGCCAGCAGGTCGGCACCGTGAAGATCGTCGCCGACGGCAAGACGCTGTCCGAGTTCCCGGTCGTCGCGCTGCAGGCGGTGCCGGAAGCGGGTATCTTCGGACGTATCTGGGACTCGATCCTGCTGATGTTCAGCAAGAAGAAGTAAGCGCGACGAGCCTTTGTTTTCACGACTTCATCCCCATCTGGTATAGCCATGAGCCAAGCCGAATTCGAACCGATCGTCTACCTCAGCGTGTCGTCGCAGGAGGAACTGGTGCCGCTGTCGCAAGCCCGTGTGCCGGTGCTCGACCGCGGGTTCATCTTCGGCGACGGCGTGTATGAAGTTGTCCCCGTTTACGCGCACGACGGCGCGCACGTGCCGTTCCGGATCGAACAGCATCTGGACCGGCTCGCGCGCAGCCTGAAGAAGATCGGCATCGACGATCCGCACGATGCGGCCGGCTGGCGCGCGCTGATCGAGCGCGTGGTGGCCGCGAACGCGGAAGGTCTCGCCGACGCCAACGCGCTCGTCTACCTGCAGGTGACGCGCGGCGTCGCGAAGCGCGGCCACGCGTTTCCGGCGAACGCGGTGCCGACGGTGTTCGCGATGACGAGCCCGCTGCGCCTGCCGTCGGCGGACGAGCGCGCGAAGGGCGTGCGCTGCGTGACGGCCGAGGATCGCCGCTGGCTGCATTGCGACATCAAGTCGATTTCGCTGCTCGGCAACGTGCTGATGGCGCAGCATGCGGCCGAACGCGATGCGTTCGAGACGATCCAGCTGCGCGACGACAACGTGACCGAAGGGTCGTCGTCGAACGTGTGGGTCGTGAAGAACGGCGAGCTGTTCGCGCCGCCGCGCAGCAACAGGATCCTCGAAGGGATCCGCTACGCGCTGATCGAGCAGCTGGCCGACGAATGCGGGATTCCGTTCGTCGCACGCGAGATCAGCGAGGTCGAGCTGCGCGCCGCGGACGAGATCATGATCACGTCGGCCACGAAGGAGATCCTTCCGGTCACGTCGCTCGACGATCTGCCTGTGCAAGGCGGCAAGCCGGGCCCCGTGTTCGCGGCGTTGTACGACGCGTACCAGCGTGCGAAGGCACGCGAGTTTGAACAGTTTGACCTAACCCGGAGAAAGTGATGAGCGAACCGACCAAAACCATCGAGGTCACCGGCGCGATCGATGCCCGGAAGGAGTCGCTGCTGGAGTTTCCGTGCGATTTCCCGATCAAGATCATGGGCAAGGCGCACCCGGAGTTCAAGGACACGATCTTCAAGGTCGTGGCCGTCCACGACAACGAGATCGACGTCGAGAAGATCGAAGAGCGCGCATCGAGCGGCGGCAACTACACCGGCCTCACGATCACCGTGCGCGCGACGAGCCAGGAACAGCTCGACGACATCTACCGTGCACTGACCGGCCATCCGATGGTCAAGGTCGTGCTCTAAGGGCCCCGCGGCCCGGGATCAGCGCAAACGGCCGCTGATCCCTTTCCATCCTCCGTCCAGCGCGCACTCGGCGGGGCATTTCCCCGCCGCGCGGCGCGCGTCCAGTTCGTCGCACAGCCTCTTGAATTCCGCGACTTCCTCGAAAATCCACGTCCTGAACGCCTGCACGCGCGGCGTGTTCAACAGCGGCGGCGGACAGACGAAAAAGTAGTGCCACGGGCTCCGCCCGTCGATGTCGAACAGGCGCACGAGGCGCCCGTCCAGCAGGTCGTGCACCGCCAGCGAGCGCCGCACCAGCGCGATGCCCTGGCCTTCGATCGCGGCCAGCAGCAGATTCGACGAATCCTGATACAGAATCCCGCGCTTCGGCTCGGTCAGCGTATCGACTCCGGCCGCGTCGAACCACGGCCGCCACAGCTCGTCGTCCGAACGCAGCAGGTTGTAGTGGACGAGGTCGGCGGGCGTCCGCGGCAGCTTGCCGCCGTTCAGCGTCGGCGAGCACGCCGGAAAGAACACCTCCTCGAACAGCGGCTCGACGTGCAGCCCCGGATAGGTGCCGGAGCCGAAGCGGATCGCGAGGTCGACGTCGTCGCGCGCGAAATCGGTGAGCGAGTTGGTCGACTGCAGCTCGACGTCGATTTCCGGATGCCGCTCGATGAACCTGCCGATGCGCGGCGTGATGAAGCGCGCGGCGAACGACGACAGCATCGACACCACCAGCCGCCGTCCGCGGTCGCTCGCGCGCACGTCGCGGGTCGCATCGGCGATCGTCATCAGCGCGGTGCGGACCTGCTGCGCGTAGCGCATGCCGGCGTCGGTCAGGCACAGCCGCTTGCCGTTGCGGGTGAACAGCTGCACGCCGAGCTCGTCCTCGAGCGCGCGCACCTGGTGGCTGACCGCGCCGTGCGTGACGTACAGCTCGTCGGCGGCGCGGGAGAAGTTCTCGTGGCGGGCGGCGGCTTCGAACGCGCGGATCGCGTTCAGCGCAGGCAGCTGGCGGAGGTCCATTTGCTAATTTTCCTCACATCGACGTGAAAATTGGTCGTTTGGTCGGGCGCCTTGGGATGACTACGATTGTAGCCATCGAAGCACTTATTGGCGGAGTCGATCATGCAAGAAATTTCTTCAAGCATCACGTTCGAAATTCCCCCGGGCGAGACCGTGCCGATGAAGGTCCAGCGCAGCACGCGCCTGACCGTGCAATGCGGGCCGGTCTGGGCGACGCGCAGCAACGACGTCGAGGACTACTTCCTCGTCGACGGCGAGACGCTGAAGCTGCGCCGCGGCGAGCGGTTGTGGCTCAGTGCGGAAAGCGGCCAGGGGGCGCACGTCGCGTTCTCGGTGTCGCGGCCGCCCAGGGAGGTGGCGCTGAGCGGGCTCGCGCGGCTGCGCGACCGCGTGAATGCACTGTTCCACGACGGCTGGCGCACCGTCTGACACGGCTTTCGTCCGACGGATGCGCGTCATCCGTCCCTTTCGATGCCCGGCGAGACCCATGGGTTTTCGGTAAACTACCGCCCATGTCCGTTTCGCCGGTTGCCATCGTGTCCACGCCTGTCGCTGTTTCCGCCTCGCCCGCCGGGTCCCCGGTTCAGCCAGTCGTGCCGGTCACCGTGCGCTGGCGCGGCAGCGAGGCCTACCAGACGAGCTTCGACGCGATGCGCGCGTTCACCGATACGCGCACGGCCGACACCGGCGACGAAATCTGGGTCGTCGAGCATCCGCCCGTCTACACGCTCGGCCAGGCCGGCGATCCGGCCCACCTCTTGGTGGCCGACAGCGGCGTGCCGCTCGTGAAAGTCGACCGCGGCGGACAAATCACCTATCACGGCCCCGGCCAGATCGTCGTCTACCTGCTGCTCGACTTGCGCCGGCGCAAGCTGATGGTGCGCACGCTCGTGACGAAGATCGAGGAGGCCGTGATCGAAACCCTCGCGGCGTATAATCTCGCTTCGGTCCGCAAGGCGGGCGCGCCCGGCATCTACGTGGCGTCCGGCCCGCACGAGGGCGCGAAGATCGCGGCCCTCGGCCTGAAGATCCGCAACGGCTGCAGCTATCACGGGCTGAGCCTGAACGTGAAGATGGATCTGCGGCCGTTTCTCGCGATCAACCCGTGCGGCTATGCCGGACTGGAAACCGTCGACATGGCGAGCCTCGAGGTTGCCGCCGACTGGAACGATGTCGCCCGCACGCTCGTGGAGCGTCTGATTGCCAACCTCGATGGCGCATCCGCGGCCGCCGACAAGCCGCAGGCACTGGAACATTCGAATGACTGACGTTACCGCTTCCCCCGCACCGGCCGATTCGGCCGCGACCGCTGCCTACGATCCGACCGCCAAGCAGAAGGCGCAGGCGAAGACGGCGCGCATCCCGATCAAGGTCATTCCGATCGAGAAGCTGAAGAAGCCGGAGTGGATCCGCGTGAAGGCGGCCACCGGCAGTTCGCGCTTCAACGAGATCAAGACGATCCTGCGCGAGCACAACCTGCATACCGTGTGCGAGGAAGCGAGCTGTCCGAACATCGGCGAATGCTTCGGCAAGGGCACCGCGACGTTCATGATCATGGGCGACAAGTGCACGCGCCGCTGCCCGTTCTGCGACGTCGGCCACGGCCGTCCCGATCCGCTCGACGCGGATGAACCGAAGAACCTCGCGCGCACGATCGCCGCACTGAAGCTCAAGTACGTGGTGATCACGAGCGTCGACCGCGACGATCTGCGCGACGGCGGCGCAGGCCACTTCGTCGAGTGCATCCGCGAAGTGCGCGAGCAGTCTCCGGACACGCGCATCGAGATCCTGACGCCGGACTTCCGCGGCCGTCTCGACCGCGCGATCTCGATCCTGAACGCGGCGCCGCCCGACGTGATGAACCACAACCTCGAAACGGTGCCGCGCCTGTACAAGGAAGCGCGCCCCGGTTCGGACTACGCGCATTCGCTGAAGCTGCTGAAGGACTTCAAGGCGCTGCATCCGGACGTCGCGACGAAGTCGGGCCTGATGGTCGGCCTCGGCGAGACCGAAGAGGAAATCCTGCAGGTGATGCGCGACCTGCGCGCGCACGACGTCGACATGCTGACGATCGGCCAGTACCTGCAGCCGTCCGAGCACCACCTGCCGGTGCGTGCGTACGTGCATCCGGACACGTTCAAGATGTACGAGGAAGAGGCGTACAAGATGGGCTTCACGCACGCGGCCGTCGGCGCGATGGTGCGCTCGAGCTATCACGCCGATCTGCAGGCGCATGGGGCAGGGGTGGTCTGAGCGCCGATTCGCCTCCATCCGCAGAAGTCCGGCAGTCCCAAAAAGCCCGCAGCGATGCGGGCTTTTTCGTTCGCGCGGCCGCCGCGTGCGCACACGCACGACATTCGTCACCTGACCGGACGCGCGATCCAATCGAACGTGGAAAGCAAAGCCGAAACGGCATCGATAGCTTCGCAGGATAAGTTCGCTCCCGCCGCGCGCAAAGCTCGTAAAGTCGGCTCTCCCGCAGCAATGCCCGTATTCCGAAGGAGAGCCGCATGTCCCGTTTCAGCTTCATCCGCCGCGCGGTCGTCGCGCTGACCGCCTTTGCCGCGCTCGGCGCGGCGCACGCCGAATCGCGCGAGGTCGTGATCGCGTACCAGGACATGGTCGTGCCGTGGCGCTACGCGCAGGCGAGCGGTGAAGTCGAAAAGGCGACGGGCTACAAGGTCACGTTCCGCAAGCTCGACAGCGGCGCGGACGTGATCCGCGCGCTCGCGTCCGGGTCCGTGCAGCTCGGCGAAGCCGGGTCGAGCCCGATCGCGGCCGGGCTGTCGCAGGGGCTCGACATCTCGCTGTTCTGGGTGCTCGACAACATCAACGACGCCGAGGCGCTCGTCGCGCGCAACGGCTCCGGCGTGACCAGCGTCGCCGCGCTGAAAGGCAAGAAGATCGGCGTGCCGTTCGTGTCGACGTCGCACTTCCATACGCTCGTCGCGCTGCAGGCCGCCGGCGTGAATCCGAACGACGTGAAGATCGTCAACCTGCGTCCGCCCGAAGTCGCGGCCGCGTGGACGCGCGGCGACATCGACGCGACCTACATCTGGGATCCGGTGCTCGCGAAGGTCAAGCAGTCGGGCACCGTGCTGACGACGTCCGGCCAGGTCGCGAAGGAAAGTGGCAAGGCGACCTTCGACGGCTTCGTCGTGAGCCGCAAGTTCGCGCGCGAGAACCCGGAGTTCGTCGCGCGCTTCGTGAAGGTGCTCGCGTCCGCCGATGCCGATTACCGTGCTCACCCCGCCGCATGGAAGGTCGGCTCGCCACAGGTCGCGGCGGTCGCGAAGGTGTCGGGTGCGAACGCGCAGGACGTGCCGGCCAGCCTCGCGCTGTACGCGTTCCCGACGCCGGCCGAGCAGGCGTCGCCGACGTGGCTCGGCGGCGGTGCGCAGTCAGGCGCCGCGAAGTCGCTCGCGGCCACCGCCGCGTTCCTGAAAACGCAAGGCACGATCCAGACGGTGCTCGCCGACTATTCGGTCGGCGTCGATCCGCAGTTCGTTCAGAAGGCCGCGCGCTGAGCGCGGCACGTCAGGCAACCCGGCCAACTCATCGCGGAGCCCCTCGATCATGAGCACGCTCGAAGTCCGTCAGGTATCGGTCGCGTATCCGGGCGAGCGCGGCCGGCCGACGACGCAGGCGCTCGCGCGCGTCGACCTGCGCATCGATGCCGGCGAATTCGTCGTCGCGCTCGGTGCATCCGGCTGCGGCAAGACGACGTTGCTGAACTGCATGGCCGGCTTCGTCGCGCCGACGACGGGCGACGTATGCGTCGACGGCGTGCCCGTCACGGGCCCCGGCGCCGATCGCGGCGTCGTGTTCCAGAAATACGCGCTGCTGCCGTGGCTCGACGTGCTCGACAACGTCGCGCTCGGGCTGCGCTTCGCGCGCGTGTCGAAGGCCGAACGCGAAGCGCGCGCGGCGCAGATGCTGGCGCTCGTCGGTCTCGAGCGTCATGCGCATGCGCGCGTGTATGAACTCTCCGGCGGGATGCAGCAGCGCGTCGGCATCGCGCGCGCGCTCGCGAGCGATCCTCGCGTGCTGCTGATGGACGAGCCGATGGGGGCGCTCGACGCGATGACGCGCGGCACGATGCAGGCGCTCGTGCTCGACGTGTGGGCGCGCACCGGCAAGACGGTGTTCTTCATCACGCACGACGTCGAGGAGGCGCTGTTCCTCGCGACGCGCCTCGTCGTGATGACGCCGGGCCCCGGCCGCATCGCAGAAACCTTCGAGCTGCCGTTCGCGCGGCGCTATGTCGAATCGCGCGATGCGCGCGCGGTGAAGTCGTCGCCGGAATTCATCGCGTGGCGCGAGCGGCTGATCGCGTATCTGCATCGCGACGAGGCGGCCGCGGAGGCCGCGTGATGCACGAGTTCGCGCGGCACGGCGCGTCCGTCGGGCGCGGCCGGATCAGTCCCTTGGACAGGCAGGATGACATGAGCACGCAGGATTCCTTGGCGGCCGATCGCGCGGCCGCGCGGTTCGGGCAGCACGATTACGCCGCACGACGTCGCGATGCAGCGCGTCCCGCCCGCATATCGCATCGCTACCGCTTGCCGGGGCAGGGGAAGACGGCCGCGCTGAGCGCCGCGACGGTCGCGGCGCTCGCCGTGCTGTGGTGGGTCGCGACGCATCTGCAGTGGCTGCCGCCGCTGTTCCTGCCTGCGCCGGAAGCCGTGTGGACCGCGTTCGTCGATGCGTGGCACGGCCGTATCCAGGGCGGCCTGCCGTTGTCCGAACACTTGTTGTGGAGCGCCGCGCGCGTGTTCGGCGCATTCCTGCTCGCGACGGCGATCGGCGTGCCGGCCGGCATCCTGATGGGCGTGAGCCGGATCGCGCGCGGCGTGCTGGACCCGCTGCTGGAGTTCTACCGGCCGCTGCCGCCGCTCGCGTACCTGCCGCTCGTCGTGATCTGGTTCGGCATCGACGAGACGGCGAAGCTCGTCGTGATCTTCCTCGCGTGCTTCGCGCCGATCGCGATGGCCGCGCGCGCCGGCGTGCGCGCCGCAACCGTCGAGCAGATCAACGCCGCGTACTCGCTCGGCGGCAGCTTCGCGCAGATCGTGCGGCACGTCGTGCTGCCGGCCGCGCTGCCGGAAATCCTCACCGGGCTGCGGATCGCGATCGGGTTCGGCTGGACGACGCTTGTCGCGGCCGAGATGGTCGCCGCGACGGCCGGGCTCGGGCAGATGGTGCTCAACGCATCGAGCTTCCTGCGCACCGACATCGTCGTGATGGGCATCCTGCTCATCGGCGCGATCGCGTGGTTGTTCGATCTCGCGATGCGCTGGGTCGAGCGGCGGGTGGTGCCGTGGAAGGGGCGCGGGTGACGTGACGCCGGCGCCACGGGCCACGCGTACGCGCTGCACGGGCCCGCCGCGCTCAATCGCCCATCGCCACCCCTTCCCGCCGCGGATCGGCCCCGCCGAACCACACCGTCTGCCCCTGCACGTTCAGCCGCTGGATCCCCTGCACGCCCGAGTTCATCTCGACGACCTTCACGTCGTGCCCGCGTCCCTTCAGTCCGTCGACGAGCGCATCCGACACGCGGCCGCGTTCGAGCTGCGTCGGCCCGTTCATCGACCCGAAGTTCGGCAGCGCGATCGCCTGCTGCATCGTCATCCCCCAATCGAGCACGCCGATCATCGTCTTCGCGACGTGGTTGATGATCGCGGGGCCGCCGGCCGAGCCGACGATCATCGTCACCTGCTTCGTCTTCTGGTCGAACACGAGCGCCGGCGACATCGCCGAGCGCGGCCGCTTGCCCGGCTGTACGCGATTCGCGACCGGCCGCCCGTTCTCGGTCGACACGAACGAGAAATCGGTCAGCTGGTTGTTCAGCATGAAGCCGCGCACCATCAGCCGCGAACCGAATGCGTCCTCGACGCTGGTCGTCATCGACAGCGCGTGACCGTAGCGGTCGACGATCGCGATGTCGGACGTCGACGGCAATTCGGCGCTGCGATCGTCGGCGAGCGCGAGCGTCGCGCCCCGCGGCGTGCCGGCCTGTGCGACGCCCATGCTCGTGTCGCCGATCAGCCGCGCGCGCTGCGCGAGATAGGTCTTGTCGGTGAGGCTCGCCCAGCTGCCGCCCGGCAGCGGCACGAAATCGGGATCGGCGACGTAGCGCGCGCGGTCCGCATACGCGAGGCGTCCGGCTTCGCTGAACAGGTGCGCGGCGAACGGCGTCGGCTCGTAGCCGACGTCGTTGCGCACCGGCTTCTGCGCGCCGATCTGCTGCCAGTCGGGCATCGCCTCGAGAATGCCCAGCATCTGCGCGATCGCGAGGCCGCCCGACGACGGCGGCGGCATTCCGCACACCACCGAGCGCCGGTAGCCGGTGCACAGCGGCGCACGCACCTTCGCGTTGTAGCGCGCGAGATCCTGCAGCGACAGCAGCCCCGGATTGGTCGGGTGCTTGCGCACTTTCGCGACGATGTCGCGCGCGATCGCGCCGGTGTAGAACGTGTTCGCGCCGCGGTCGGCGACCTGGCGCAGCACCGTCGCGAGCGCGGGGTTCTTCAGCACGGTGCCGGCCGCCTTCGGCGTGCCGTCCTTGTTGTAGAAGTACGCGCGCGCGGCCGGGTCGTTCATCAGGTACTTGTCGTTCGCGATCAGCATCGCCAGACGCGGGCTGACCGTGAAGCCGTGCTCGGCGAGCCGGATCGCCGGCTGGAACAGCCGCCGCCACGGCAGCTTGCCGTGCGCGCGGTGCGCGGCGTCGAGCATCCGCAGCACGCCGGGCGTGCCGACCGAACGACCGCCCACGACGCCCTCGTAGAAACTCATCGGCTGGCCGGTCGGGCCGTAGAACAGCCGGTCGGTCGCGGCCGCCGGCGCCGTCTCGCGGCCGTCGTATGCCTGCGTCGCGCTGCCGTCGAAGTACAGCATGAACGCGCCGCCGCCGATGCCCGACGACTGCGGCTCGACGAGCGAGAGCACCATCTGCGTCGCGATCGCCGCGTCGATCGCGGTGCCGCCGGCCTTCAGCATCTCGTAGCCCGCCTGCGCCGCAAGCGGGTTCGCGGCCGCGATCATGAAGCGCTGCGACGTCCAGCCCGGCTTGTCGGTCCAGCCGGACGACAGCTCGGGCGCGTGCACGCCGGGCAGCGGCACCGCGGCGCCCGACGCGGCGGCGACCGGGACGACGGCGTTCGATGGCGCGGACGGCGACGTGCAGCCGGCGCTGAACGTTGCGAGCGCGACGAACGCGAGCGCGGCGACGGGCGTCCAGGGACGCGAATGCGGACGAATCCGGTCGAACATTGAACCCTCGGCAACGGTGAATTCGAAGGAGGCGGCGGCGCCGTGCGCACGCGGCGCGCTATTGTCGCCGCGCGGCCGGCGGATTGTCATCAGACAGGAAACCCTGACGCATCCCGCCGGGGCCGCCCCGGCCGGTCTTTCCGGCCTGTTCGAGGATGAACTCTATGAACGTCGCGGTCGCGCGCGTGTGGTGCCGGTTCGGCATGTACAGCATGTACATGTGCGTGCCGAAGATGCTGAGCCGGTACGCGTCGAGCGACGTGACGACGGCGCCGCGGCGCATGTCGTCCTGCATCACGTAGTCGGGCACGATGCCGACGCCGATCCCGGCGAGGATCGCCTGGCGCAGGAACAGGAAGTTCTCCGAAATCAGCGTGGGTTCGAGCAGCACCTCGTGCCGCTCGTCGGCGAGATACGCGGCGATCCGCAGCTGCCGGCCGAGCACCGTCGCGGTGACGACCGGCGCGGCCGCGAGCGCGCCGAGGCTCGCCGGCATCCCGTGCTCGGCCGCGAACGCGGGCGACGCGCACGCGACGTAGCGCACCGCGCCCATGTCGCGTGCGACGAGATTCTGCGGCGGCTCCGACATCACGCGGATCGCGATGTCGACTTCATCGCGCATCAGGTCTTCCACACGATTCTCGAACACGACGTCGAGCACGATGCCCGGATGCAGCCGCTTGAACGCGAGCAGCCACTCGGACATCACCATCTGCCCGTAGCCGCTCGGCACCGACAGCCGCACGCGGCCCTGCAGGTCCTGGCCGAGCGTCGTCACCGACTCCTGCGCGGCGAGCAGCTCGTTGCGGATGCGCCGGCCGTGCTCGTACAGCTTCAGCCCGATCTCGGTCGGCTCGATGCGGCGCGTCGTGCGGCGCACGAGCTGCTGGCCGATCGAGCGTTCGAGCTGGTTCAGTCGGTAGCTGACGTTCGCGCGGCTCATCTTCAGCCGCTGCGCGGCCTTGCTCAGGTTGCCGGCGTCGAGGATCTCGACGAGCAGCGTCAGCGCGTTCAGGTCCATGCGTGGTGTCTCCTGATCCGTCCCGCTTAACGATCGGAAACGGTCCGAAAGCATTCAATGTCAAGTCAGACTTGACAGCTTGTAAAAGCGTGCGGGAATTGTCAATGAATCTCGATCAATCGAGAATCGCATCATGCCCGGCAACCGCGCCGGACCGTTTCCCGCCGCGCGGGGACCACGCTCGCGAACCGGCGCGTCCCGCCGGCGCGGCGGCCGGTCACGTCCGTGCGGCGCACCGCACCTGGAGACACGATGAATTCACCTGCTTCCCCCGAAACCTCGGCCGCCGGCACCGTCACGCGCGAACGGCGCGATAAGGTGCTCGTCGTCACGGTCGACCATCCGCCCGTCAACGCGCTGTCCGCCGACGTGCGGCGCGGCCTCGCCGACGCACTCGACGCCGCGCAGGCCGACGACACGATCCGCGCGGTGCTGATCGTCGGCGCCGGCCGCAATTTCATCGCGGGCGCCGACATCCGCGAATTCGGCAAGCCGCCGGTGCCGCCGTCGCTGCCCGACGTGTGCGAGCGGATCGAGTCGAGCGCGAAGCCGGTCGTGGTCGCGCTGCACGGCGCGACGCTCGGCGGCGGCCTCGAGGTCGCGCTCGCCGCGCATTACCGGATCGCGGTGCCCGGCGCGAAGCTGGGGCTCCCCGAAGTGACGCTCGGCCTGCTGCCGGGCGCCGGCGGCACGCAGCGCGCGCCGCGGCTGATCGGCGCGAAGGCCGCGCTCGACCTGATGCTGACCGGCCGTCACGCGAGCGCCGACGAGGCGCTCGTGCTCGGCCTCGTCGATCGCGTCGCGCACAGCGACGACACGCTCGCCGAAGGGCTCGCGTACGCGCAGGAACTCGTGTCGCTCGGTGCGCCGCCGCGGCGCACGCGTGACGCGCAGGGGCTCGCCGATCGTGCGGCCGCGCTGGCCGCGATCGATGCGGCGCGCGTGGAGCTGCCGAAGAAATCGCGTGGCCTCTTCTCGCCGGCGAAGATCGTCGACGCGGTCGAGGCCGCGCTCACGCTGCCGTTCGACGCGGGGATGAAGCTCGAACGCAGCCTGTTCCTGCAATGCCTCGACAGCCCGCAGCGCGCAGGTCTCGTGCACGCATTCTTCGCGGAGCGCGAGGCCGCGAAGGCGCCCGAGGCGCGCCGCGCGAGCGCACGGCCGGTCGAGCGGATCGGCGTGGTCGGCGGCGGCACGATGGGCGCCGGCATTGCGGTCGCGGCGCTCGATGCCGGGCTGCCGGTGACGATGATCGAGCGCGACGAAGCGTCGCTCTCGCGCGGCCGCGCGCACGTCGAGAAGGTATACGACGCGCTCGTCGCGAAGGGCCGGATGACGCCGGCCGCGCACGCGGCGCGGCTCGCGCGCTTCAAGGGCAGCACGTCGTACGACGCGCTCGCGCAGGCCGACGTCGTGATCGAGGCCGTGTTCGAGGACATGGCCGTGAAAAAGGCCGTATTCGCCGAACTCGCGCGCGTGTGCAAGCCGGGCGCGGTGCTTGCGACCAACACGTCGTATCTCGACATCGACGAGTTGGCCGCCAGCATCGACCGGCCGGCCGACGTGATCGGGCTGCATTTCTTCTCGCCGGCGAACGTGATGAAGCTGCTCGAGATCGTCGTGCCGGCGCGCGTTGCCGCCGATGTCGTCGCGACGGCGTTCGCGCTCGCGAAACAGATGAAGAAGACGCCGGTGCGCGCCGGCGTGTGCGACGGCTTCATCGGCAACCGGATCCTCGCCGTCTACCGCACCGCGGCCGACTACGTGATGGAAGACGGCGCGTCGCCGTACCAGATCGACCGCGCGGTGCGCGACTTCGGCTTTCCGATGGGGCCGTTCCAGGTCGTCGACCTCGCGGGCGGCGACATCGGCTGGGCGACCCGCAAGCGCCGCGCGGCCACGCGCGATCCGAACGCCCGCTACGTGGAAATTTCCGACCGGCTGTGCGAGCGCGGCTGGTTCGGCCAGAAGACGGGCCGCGGCTACTACGTGTATCCGGACGGCGCGCGCATCGGCACGCCCGACCCGGAAGTCGAAGCGATCGTCGCCGAAGAACGCGCGAAGAAGGGCGTCACGCCGCGCACGTTCACCGACGACGAAATCCTGCGCCGCTACCTCGCCGCGATGATCAACGAGGGCGCGAACGTCGTGCACGAGAAGATCGCGCTGCGTCCGCTCGACGTCGATGCGGTGTTCCTGTACGGCTACGGCTTCCCGCGCTATCGCGGCGGCCCGATGCACTACGCGGACACGGTCGGCCTCGCGAGCGTGCTCGCCGACATCCGCGCGTTCGCACAGGAAGATCCGTTGTTCTGGAAGCCGTCGCCGCTGCTCGTCGAGCTGGTCGAGCGCGGCGCGAACTTCGCGAGCCTGAACCACATCGACTGAACGCCCACCCATTCGCAACGGACCCACGATGGACCTCAATTTCACTCCCGAAGAGGAGGCGTTCCGCACGGAAGTGCAGCGCTTCCTCGCCGCCGAACTGCCCGAGCGCACCGCGCGCAAGGTGAAGGGCGGCCTGCACCTGACGCGCGACGACATGCGCGAATGGCACGCGATCCTGAACGCGCGCGGCTGGCTCGCGAGCCACTGGCCGCGCGAGTACGGCGGCCCCGGCTGGAGCGTCGCGCAGAAGTTCCTGTTCGACAACGAATGCGCGCTCGCCGGCGCGCCGCGCATCGTGCCGTTCGGCGTGAACATGCTCGGCCCCGTGCTGATCAAGTACGGCAGCGAAGCGCAGAAGCGCCACTGGCTGCCGCGCATTCTCGACGGCACCGACTGGTGGTGCCAGGGTTACTCGGAGCCGGGCGCCGGCTCCGATCTCGCGTCGGTGAAGACGACGGCGGTGCGCGACGGCGACCACTACGTCGTGAACGGCCAGAAGACGTGGACCACGCTCGGCCACTACGCGAACATGATCTTCTGCCTCGTGCGCACCGCGACCGACGTGCGCAAGCAGGAGGGCATCAGCTTCCTGCTGATCGACATGAGCACGCCGGGCGTCGAAGTGCGCCCGATCATCACGCTCGACGGCGAGCACGAAGTGAACGAAGTGTTCTTCACCGACGTGCGCGTGCCGGTGGAGAACCTCGTCGGCGAAGAGAACCGCGGCTGGACCTGCGCGAAATACCTGCTCACGTACGAGCGCACCAACATCGCCGGGATCGGCTTCTCGACGGCCGCGCTCGAACGGCTGCGTGCGGTTGCCGCGAAGGTCACGAAGAACGGCCGCCCGCTCGCGGACGATCCGTTCTTCGCGGCCCGCGTCGCGCGCGTCGAGATCGAACTCGAGAACATGCGCACGACGAACCTGCGCGTGCTGGCGGCGGTCGCAGGCGGCGGCGTGCCGGGCGCGGAAAGCTCGATGCTGAAGATCCGCGGCACGCAGATCCGCCAGGAAATCACCGCGCTGATGCGCCGCGCGATGGGGCCGTACGCGGTGCCGTTCATCGATGACGCGCTCGACGCCGGCCATGCGGCGGGCAGCGAACCGGTCGGCCCGGCCGAAGCCGCGAGCGCCGCGCAGCAGTACTTCAACAACCGCAAGCTGTCGATCTTCGGCGGCTCGAACGAGATCCAGAAGAACATCATCGCGAAGATGATGCTCGGGCTGTAACGGGGAGCGCGACGATGGATTTTCAGCACACGGAAGACCGGCGGATGCTGGCGGACACGTTGAACCGCTTCATCGCCGAACGATACGCGTTCCCGGTGCGCGACCGCATCGCGCAGTCGGCCGAAGGCTTCGACCGCACGATGTGGCGGCGCTTCGCCGAGCTCGGCGCGATCGGCGCACTGTTTGCCGAAGCGGACGGCGGCTTCGGCGGCGCGGGCTTCGACATCGCGGTGGTGTTCGAATGCGTCGGGCGCGGGCTCGTCGTCGAGCCGTTTCTCGGCGCGTTGCTCGCGGGGCGTGCGCTCGCGCTCGCCGGCGGCGACGCGCATCGTGCGCGGCTCGCCGCGCTGATCGACGGCAGCGCGAGCGCCGCGTTTGCGCACGACGAGCCGGGCTCGCACTACGAACTGACCACCGTGCGCACGCGCGCCGAGCGAGCCGGCGGCGGCTGGGTGCTGACGGGCGCGAAGGGCGTCGTCGACCAGGCCGCGCAGGCGGCGTTCTTCGTCGTCAGCGCGCGCGTGTCCGGCCGTGACGACGACGCGGCCGGCATCGGCCTGTTCGTCGTGCCGGCCGATGCGCCGGGCGTGTCGCTGCGCGACTACCGGAAGATCGACGGCGGCCGCGCGGCCGAAGTGCGCTTCGAGCGCGTCGCGCTGCCGGCCGACGCCGCGCTCGGCGTGTCGGCGACGGAGGGCGACGAAGCAGGCGCGGCGTTGCTCGAACGCGTGCTCGGCTACGGGCTGCTCGCGCTGTCGGCCGAAGCGCTCGGCGCGATGGACGTCGCGAAGGAAGCGACGCTCGACTATCTGCGCACGCGCAGGCAGTTCGGGATGCCGATCGGCAGCTTCCAGGCGCTGCAGCACCGGATGGCGGACCTGCTGCTCGAAGTCGAGCAGGCGCGCTCGGCGGTGATCAACGCGGCTGCGCAGCTCGATGCGCCGCGCGCGGTGCGCGAGCGCGCGCTCGCGGCGGCCAAGTACAGCGTCGGCCGGATCGGCACGCTCGTCGCGGAAGAAAGCATCCAGCTGCACGGCGGGATCGGGATGACGTGGGAGCTGCCGTTGTCGCACTACGCGAAGCGGCTCGTGATGATCGATCACCAGCTCGGCGACGAGGATCACCATCTCGCGCGCTATATCTCGCTGTCGAAACGGTAAAGGCGCACGTCGCGAATGGAGGAGACAACGATGACGAACGACACGCGCGCGCTGCCTTTGGCCGGCGTGAAGGTGCTCGATTTCTCGCGCGTGCTCGCGGGCCCGTGGAGCGCGATGGTGCTCGCCGATTTCGGCGCGGAAGTGATCAAGGTCGAGCATCCGGCGCGCGGCGACGACACGCGCGACTGGGGGCTGCGGATCGGCAACACGGAGACGACGTACTTCAACAGCGTGAACCGCAGCAAGCGGTCGATCTGCGTCGACCTGCAGACGGACGAAGGGCAGCGCATCGCACGCGAGCTGGCCGCGCACGCCGACGTGCTGATCCACAACTTCAAGTGCGGCGGCGCGGAGAAGCTCGGGCTCGGCTACGACGCGCTCGCCGAGCTGAATCCGGGGCTCGTGCATTGCGCGATCTCCGGCTACGACCGCTCGGGCCCGGAGGCCGCGCGGCCCGGCTACGACCTCGTCGTGCAGGGCGAGGCCGGACTGATGGCGCTGAACGGCGAGGCCGGCCAGCCGCCGCTGAAGTTCGGCGTCGCGGCGGTCGACCTGTTCACCGGCATGTATTCGGCGCAGGCGATTCTCGCCGCGCTGTACGAGCGCCACGCGACGGGCCGCGGGCGGCGCATCGAGATGGCGCTGTTCGATTGCGGGCTGATGATCACAGCGTACTACGGGCTCGACGCGCTGCTGATGGGCGAGGATCCGCCGCGCTACGGCAATGCGCATCCGTCGATCGTCCCGTACGGCGTGTTCGACGCGGCCGACGGCCCGCTCGTGATCACGGTCGGCAACAACACGCAGTTCGCGCGCTTCTGCGACGCGATCGGGCGGCCCGATCTCGCCGCGGACGAACGCTACAAGAGCAACCTCGGCCGTTCCGAACACCGCGCCGCGCTGCTGCCGGAGATCCGCCGCGAACTCGCGCGGCGGCCGCGCGCGATGCTCCTCGCGGCGCTCGCCGGGGCCGGCATTCCGTGCGGCGAAGTGCTCGGGCTGCACGACGCGCTGACGTCGGAGCGCGCGACCCGCGCGGGGCTCGTCACGCGGCAGCCGCATCCGGTCGCGGGCGGCGTCGACGTGCTCGCGCCGCCGTATCGCTTCGACGGCGCGCGGCTGCCGGTGCGCGGCGCGCCGCCGGTGCTCGGCGCCGATACGGACGACGTGCTCGGCGGCTGGCTCGGAATGTCGGCCGAGGACGTCGCGCGGCTGCGGGCCGATCGCATCGTGTAGATCGCTGGTTCCGCCGCGGCGCGGGCGGAGCTGGGGAAGCGCGCCGATCATCCACGAGACACGCGTCGCCAAACGACGAGAGAATATTGGAGACACCATGGAGCTTTCCGTCATCGAATCGGTCACGGCGCGCCGTGACTACCAGCAGCTCGTGCGTGCGCGGCGCCGCTTCAGCTTCGCGCTGACGGCGCTGATGATCGCCACGTACTACGGCTTCATCCTGCTCGTCGCGCTCGCGCCGCACGTGCTGGCCGCGCCGCTGTACCGCGGCGCGACGACGACGGTCGGAATCGCCGCGGGCGTCGCGATCATCCTGATCGCGATCGGCCTCACCGCGTGCTACGTGCTGCGCGCGAACCGTGCGTTCGACCGCCGCGTCGACGCGATCCTGCAGCGTTCGTGAGACGGAGGCCGCCATGCGAATCATTTCGGGCGCCCTCGGCGCGCTGGCCGCGCTCGTGTCCTCCACCGCCCATGCGACCGGCGTCGCGGGGCCGATGCCCGACAAGGTCGAGCTGAACCCGGTCGCGATCGCGATGTTCTTCGCGTTCGTGTTCGCGACGCTCGCGCTCACGCGCTGGGCCGCACGCCGCACGCGCTCGGCGCGCGACTTCTACACGGCGGGCGGCGGCATCACCGGGCTGCAGAACGGGCTCGCGATCGCGGGCGACTACATGTCGGCCGCGTCGTTCCTCGGGCTGTCGGGGATGGTGTTCATGTTCGGCTTCGACGGGCTGATCTACTCGATCGGCTTCCTGGTCGGCTGGCCGTTCGTGATGTTCCTGATCGCCGAACCGCTGCGCAATCTCGGCAAGTTCACGTTCGTCGACGTCGTCGCGTACCGCTTCGCGCAGCGGCCGATCCGGCTGCTGACGTCCGCGAACGCGCTGACGATCGTCGTGCTGTACCTCGTCGTGCAGATGGTCGGCGCGGGCAAGCTGATCCAGCTGCTGTTCGGGCTGTCGTACGGCACCGCCGAGCTGATCGTCGGCGTGCTGATGGTCGTCTACGTGTTCTTCGGCGGGATGACCGCGACGACCTGGGTGCAGGTGATCAAGGCCGTGCTGCTGCTCGCCGGCGCGACGCTGCTCGCGTTGCTCGCGCTCGGCGAATTCGGCTTCAGCGTCGACGAGATGTTCCGCCGCGCGGTGGCCGTGCATCCGGGCGCGCTGTCGATCATGGGGCCCGGCAAGCTGATCCGCGATCCGGCCAACGCGCTGTCGCTCGGCATCGCGCTGATGTTCGGCACGGCCGGCTTTCCGCACATCCTGATGCGCTTCTTCACGGTGCCGAACGCGAAGGAGGCGCGCAAGTCGGTGCTGTACGCGACCGGCTTCATCGGCTACTTCTATCTGCTGACGTTCGTGATCGGCTTCTCGGCGATCGTGCTGCTCGCGCAGCATCCGGAATTCTTCCGGCTCGGCGCGAACGGCACGTTCAACCTCACGCACGACCTGCTCGGCGGCTCGAACATGGTCGCCGTGAAGCTCGCGCAGGCGGTCGGCGGCAACTGGTTCTACGGGTTCATCGCGGCCGTCACGTTCGCGACGATCCTCGCCGTGGTCGCCGGGCTGACGCTCGCCGGCGCGACGACGATCTCGCACGACCTGTACGCGCAGATGTGGGCGCGCGGCAAGCCCGACGAACGGCTGGAAATGCGCATTTCGCGCGCGGCGACGATCGGGCTGTCGGCCATCGCGATCGCGCTGTCGATCCTGTTCGAGCACGTGAACGTCGCGTTCATGGTCGGGCTCGTCGCGGCGGTGGCCGCGAGCGCGAATTTCCCGGTGCTCGCGATGTCGATCTTCTGGCGCGGGATGACGACGCGCGGCGCGGTGCTCGGCGGCGGCCTCGGCCTCGTGTCGGCGGTCGCGCTCACGGTGCTGTCGAAGTCGGTGTGGGTCGACGTGCTCCACCACGCGCATGCGCCGGTGTTTCTCGACAACCCGGCGCTGGTGTCGGTGCCGCTCGCGTTCGCCGGGATCGTCGTCGGCTCGCTCGCCGACCGCGGCGAGCGCGCACGCCGCGAGCGCGACGCGTTCGAGCAGCAGGAGTTCTACGCGCAGACGGGCGTGCTGGCGAGCCGCGCGGTCCAGCACTGATTCATCCGATGAAACGGCGCATGCGTCCGGATCGCCGGACGGATATTTTCCGGAAATCCGGAATCCCGGATTTCCTTGCCTGCCGCATTATGAGAAATACAATGAAAACAACGGCTTGACGGGTTTCGGAAACCTGGCATCGACCTTGCACTATGGAAGGCACGGCCGTCCCCCGCGGCCCGACTACTACATCAAGGAGACAATCGATGACCAATGCCTTCCACCCCCTCCGGATGTCTTGAGGCATCGCTTGTTGCGGCACGGCAGCCGCGCAGGCGAGCGGCCTTTCCCCTGAGACCTCCGCCTGCGCGCGTGACGCCGTTTCCACCGGCTCATCTACTTCAGCAGGAACCATCGTGAAGAAGAAACCCTTCTACAAAGTGCTCTATGTGCAGGTGATCTTCGCCATCATCGTCGGCGTGATCCTCGGCCACTTCTACCCGTCGATCGCCACCGACATGAAACCGCTCGGCGACGGCTTCATCAAGCTGATCAAGATGGTGATCGGTCCGATCATCTTCTGTACGGTCGTCACCGGCATCGCCGGCATGGAGGACATGAAGAAGGTCGGCCGCGTCGGCGGCAAGGCGCTGCTGTACTTCGAGATCGTGTCGACCTTCGCGCTGCTGCTCGGCCTCGCGGCCACGCACCTGCTGCGTCCGGGCGTCGGCTTCAACATCGATCCGGCGACGCTCGACGGCAAGGCCGTCGCATCGTACGCGGCGAAGGCGCACGGACAGTCGACGGTCGACTTCCTGATGCACATCATCCCGAACACGATGGTCGACGCGTTCGCGCAGGGCGAAATCCTGCAGATCCTGCTGATCGCGCTGCTGTTCGGCAGCGTGCTCGCGCACCTCGGCGAGCGCGGCAAGGTCGTGACGGACTTCATCGACGGCCTGACGCGCGTGCTGTTCGGCATCGTGCACATCGTCACGAAGCTGGCGCCGATCGGCGCGTTCGGCGCGATGGCGTTCACGATCGGCAAGTACGGCGTCGGCTCGCTGGTGCCGCTGCTCAAGCTGATCGGCACGTTCTACCTGACGTCCGTCGTGTTCGTGCTCGTCGTGCTCGGTGCGATCGCACGCTTCACCGGCTTCTCGATCATCCGCTTCGTGTCGTACATCAAGGAAGAGCTGCTGATCGTGCTCGGCACGAGCTCGTCGGAAGCCGCGCTGCCGCAGCTGATGGAAAAGCTCGAGAAGGCCGGCTGCTCGCGCTCGGTCGTCGGCCTCGTCGTGCCGACCGGCTACTCGTTCAACCTCGACGGCACCAACATCTACATGACGATGGCCGTGCTGTTCATCGCGCAGGCGACCAACATCGAACTGACGTGGATGCAGCAGCTCACGCTGCTCGCGGTCGCGATGCTGACGTCGAAGGGCGCGAGCGGCGTCACGGGCGCGGGCTTCATCACGCTCGCCGCGACGCTGGCGGTGGTGCCGACGATTCCGCTGTCGGGCATGGTGCTGATCCTCGGCATCGACCGCTTCATGAGCGAATGCCGAGCGCTGACGAACATCATCGGCAACGGTGTCGCGACCGTCGTCGTGTCGGCCTGGGAAAAGGAGCTCGACCGCAACAAGCTGCGCGACGCGCTGAAGGGCGGCGGCGAAGTCGCGCCGACCGAGACGGCCGGCGTCTGACGCGATGAACGAGCAGGCGGCGGCACCGCCCGCGGGCAGTGCGCCGCGCGGCGGCCTGGGCATCGATGCGGAGCCCTATGACACAATAGGCGATCCGCATCGCCAGGAAGCCTCGTCCGTGAAGCGCCGCCTGTTCATCCTCGTCGTGCTTGCCGTCGCGCTCGCGGCGGCTTGCGCGCTGACGTGGACCCTCACCTGGCAGCGCGGCGTCGCCGAGCTGCAGCGCAACGCCGCGGTGCGCGTCGACCGCACCACCAGCGCGCTGAAGAGCACGCTCGACCGCTACGAATCGCTGCCCTATCTGCTCGGCAGCCATCCATACGTGCTGGACCTGCTCGCCGAGCCGAAGCGCGCCGATTTCACCGCGCGCGCGAACCGCTATCTCGAAGACCTCAACGAGCACGCGCACGCGACCGTCACCTACGTGATCGGCGCGGACGGGCTGTGCGTCGCCGCGAGCAACTGGCGCGCGCCCGACAGCTTCGTCGGCACCGAATACCGTTTCCGCCCGTATTTCATCGATGCGATGAAAGGCCAGGTCGGCCGCTTCTTCGGCATCGGCACGATCTCGCGCGATCCCGGCTATTACATCTCGCAGCCGGTGTGGCGCGACGGCCGGATCGCGGGCGTCGTCGTCGTGAAGCTCAATCTCGAATGGTTCCAGGGCGCGGACGCGTCCGAGCCGCTCGTCGTCGCCGACGATCACGGCGTCGTGTTCCTGTCGTCGGTGCCCGCGTGGAAGTACCACACGCTGCATCCGTTGACGGGGCCCGTCGCCGCGTCGATCTACGAGACGCGGCAGTACGCGCAGCAACCCGTCACGCCGCTGCCGCTGCGTGTCGAGCAGGTGCTCGGCGCCGATGCGGAGATCGTGCGGCTCGGACCCGGCCGGCGCGCGCCGCGCTTTCTCGCGAGCAAGCGGCGGATCGGCGAACCCGACTGGCTGCTCGTCACGCTGGCGCCGATCGCGCCGATCGACGCCGACGCGCGCAACGCGACGATCGTCACCGCGTTCGGCTTCGTATCGGTCGCGCTGCTCGCGTTCTACTGGCGGATGCGCCGCGCGCGCGTGCGCGAGATGATCCGCGGCCGCGCGCTGCTGCAGCAGGCGTATGCGGAGCTGAACCGGCGCGTCGAGGAGCGCACGGCCGATCTGTCTGAAGCGAACGAGCAGTTGCAGAAGGAAGTCGGCGACCGGATCCGCGCGGAACAGGAATTGCGCGCCGCGCACGACGAACTGATTCAGGCGAGCAAGCTGGCCGCGCTCGGCCAGATGGCCGCCGGCATCACGCATGAACTGAACCAGCCGCTCGCGGCGTTGCGAAGCTTCTCCGACAACACGCGCGTGCTGCTCGATCGCGGCGAACAGGCGGCCGCGCGCGAGAACCTCGAAGCGATCGCGGCGCTGACCGAGCGGATGGGCAAGATCACGAACCAGCTGAAGCTGTTCGTCGGCCGCGCGAAGCCGCGCAACGAGCGGGCGCTCGTCGTGCGCGCGCTGCGCAGCGTGCTGGCGCTGCTCGGCGAGCGGCTGCGCGGCGTCGCGCTGACGCTGACGCTGCAGGATGCGACCGTGTCGCCCGCGCGGGATGCGCCGCTCGACGTCGCGCTCGATTATCCGGAACTCGTCGCGCGCTGCGAGGACCTGCGCCTCGAACAGGTGCTGATCAACCTGCTCGGCAACGCGCTCGACGCGGTCGCCGGCGTCGTGGCGCCGGCGATCGAGGTGACGGTCGCGGTGTCCGTCGCGACGCTCGCGATCGAGGTGCGCGACAACGGTCCGGGCATCGCGCCCGACCTGTTGCCGCGCCTGTTCGAACCGTTCTTCACGACCAAGGAAATGGGGCGCGGGCTCGGGCTTGGCCTCGCGATCTCGTCGTCGATCGCGAGCGACGCGGGCGGCGCGCTGACCGCGCGCAACGCACCGTCCGGCGGCGCGCTGTTCGTCTTGACGCTGCGGCGCGCGCGCACGCATCATCCGGACGCCGTGTCCGAGCCGGCGGGCTCGCGCTAGCGGCCCGCCGCGACCCCGGTCGCATGACCGGCATCAACGAGAGCCGCGCGCAGTCGTGCCGCGGCCTGTCAGGAGCAAATGACTACGATGGCCAACCGGCTGCAAGTGATCTATATCGAAGACGATGCGCTCGTTCGCCGGGCGAGCGTGCAGAGCCTCCAGCTCGCGGGGTTCGACGTCGCCGGGTTCGAATCGGCCGAGGCGGCCGACAAGGCGATCGTCGCGGAAACCGCCGGCGTGATCGTCAGCGACATCCGGCTGCCCGGCGCGAGCGGGCTCGACCTGCTCGCGCAGTGCCGCGAACGCGTGCCCGACGTGCCGGTGATCCTCGTCACCGGCCACGGCGACATCTCGATGGCCGTGCAGGCGATGCGCGACGGCGCGTACGACTTCATCGAAAAGCCGTTCGCGGCCGAGCGGCTGATCGAGACGGTGCGCCGCGCGCTCGAGCGGCGCGAGCTCGTGCTCGAGAACCATGCGCTGCGGCGCGAGCTGGCCGGGCAGAACATCGTCGCGCCGCGCATCATCGGCCGCAGTCCGGCGATCGAACAGGTGCGCAAGCTGATCGCGAACGTCGCGCCCACCGACGCATCGGTGCTGATCAACGGCGACACCGGCGCCGGCAAGGAGCTGATCGCGCGCAGCCTGCACGAGTTGTCTCCGCGCCGCGACAAGCCGTTCATCGCGGTGAACTGCGGCGCGCTGCCCGAGCCGATGTTCGAGTCGGAGATGTTCGGCTACGAGCCCGGCGCGTTCACCGGTGCCGCGAAGCGGCGCGTCGGCAAGCTCGAATACGCGTCCGGCGGCACGCTGTTCCTCGACGAGATCGAAAGCATGCCGCTCGCGCTGCAGGTGAAGCTGTTGCGCGTGCTGCAGGACGGCGTGCTCGAGCGGCTCGGCTCGAATCAGCCGATCCGCGTGAACTGCCGCGTCGTCGCGGCCGCGAAGGGCGACATGAGCGAGCTCGTCGCGGCCGGCACGTTCCGGCGCGACCTGCTGTACCGGCTCAACGTCGTGACGATCGCACTGCCGCCGCTCGCCGAGCGCCGCGAGGACATCGTGCCGCTGTTCGAGCATTTCATGCTCGATGCGGCCGTGCGCTACGGGCGGCCGGCGCCGGTACTGACCGACCGGCAGCGCGCGAGCCTGATGCAGCGCGACTGGCCCGGCAACGTGCGCGAGCTGCGCAACGCGGCCGACCGCTTCGTGCTCGGCGTCGCCGACATGCCGCCGGACGCGGGCGCGAACGGCGACGCGGCGGAGAACGACCAGACGCTGAAGGAGCGCGTCGAGCAGTTCGAGCGCGCGGTGATCGCGGAAGCGCTGAACCAGACGGGCGGCGCGGTCGCCGCGACGGCCGACCGGCTGCACGTCGGCAAGGCGACGCTGTACGAGAAGATGAAGCGCTACGGGCTGTCGGCGAAAGGCGAAACCGAGCGCTGAAAAACGAACGGACCGCAGTGCGGTCCGTTTTGCCGAGCAGCGCGCAGTGTGCGGCGCCGCGAGCCCTGTCGTGCGGTGGCGGCGCTCAGGCCGCGTTGCCGTCGAGCGCCTTCTTCAGCAGCGCGTCGAGTTCCGCGAACTGCGGCGCGCCGACGTAGCGCTTCAGGATCTTGCCGTCCTTGTCGACGACGAAGGTCGTCGGCGTGAGCTGCACGTTGCCGAACTGTTTCGCGACGCTGCCGTCGTCGAGCGCGACCTTGAACGGCAGCTGTCGCGTCTGCGCGTAGTTCGCGACGTACATCGGCGGATCGTAGTTCATCGCGACCGCGACGAATTCGAGCCCCTGGCCCTTGAAGCGGTTATAGGTTTCGACCATCTGCGGCATTTCCTGCATGCAGGTCGCGCAGCTCGTCGCCCAGAAGTTCACGAGGTAGACCTTGCCCTTCAGGTCGCCGGCCGTCGACACCTTCTGGCCCGACAGCAGCGTGAACGTGGCGTCCGGCGCGGTGGACTTGCCGTTGAACGCGAAGAAGCCGGCGACGGCGATCGCGGCGGCGACGACGGCCGCGGCGATATAGCGGACGGGGCCGGTGCGGCGCTGGGCGGGGGGCGTGGTGTTCATCTGCGGTGCTCTCGGAGTCGGTCGATCGCGCGGATCGATGCAAAGGACGTCGAAATTCGGCGCCCATTTTAGCGCGAATGCGGCGCGTGCAGCGGCGGCGGCAGCGGATCCGGGATGCCGGCTTCGGCGGATAATGGGTGCTTTGCCTGTCCCCATCATTGCCATGCCGAAGGAAGTCACCGATTCGATGCGCCCCCTTTTTCATGCGCTGCGACACTTCGCCGCGCTCGCGTGCGCGAGTGCCGCGCTGGCTGCGTGTTCGCCGTCGTATGACTGGCGCACGCTGCACAACGATGCCGGCTACACGATCGACCTGCCGGCGAAGCCGACCGTCGAAGATCAGCCGGTAGCGGTCGGCGGCGCGTCGATGCCGATGCGGATGCAGGCAGCGCATGTCGACGGCGCGGTATTCGCGGTCGGCACGCTGACGCTGCCGGACGACCGTGACGATACGCGGCGCGCGGCGCTCGAGTTCCTGCGCACGGGGCTGTCGCGCAATCTCGAAGGCGCGCCGCGCACGGCCGCGGTGCCGGTGCCGCTCGCGGCGGGCGGCGCGGTAAACGGGCTCGAGTTGCGCGTCGCGGGCGCGGCGAGCGGCGGCGACCATGCGCACAAGACGATCGTCGCGCGGCTCGTCGCGCGTGGCCGGCATGCGTATCAGGCGGTCGTGATCGCCGACGCACCGCTCGCGCAGGAACAGCTCGACCAGTTTTTCGGCTCGTTCAAACTCGACTGATCGCGGCCGGCGAGGGCGCTCAGACACGCTGTGCCAACTGAAAGTTCATTCGCAGCTTTCGACGCTAATCACCGGATTTTGCGGGGATTTTTCTGCTATCCACAGCGCATGTGGATAACTTTGTTGAAAAGTCCGCCCGATCGCCCGCACAGCCGCGCCGGACGGCCTTCCGGCATTTTTGACAGCTTCCGGCCCTTTTCATAAAAATCAATCGAAACAAAGGGATAGCGAATTCGCGATCAAACGGTGTCGGCGGCCCGCGCTGGCGTGCCGGATTCGCGAAATTGTGCATAAGTCAAGTCTTGACAGCCGTATTTTGGCCCCCGACGGCGCTTACAGCGCCGTCAGCGCGCGCCGGTAGCGAATCGCCTCGGCGATCTGCGCGGCCGTCGGCAACGGGTCGCCGGCCAAGTCGGCAATCGTCCGCGCGACCTTCAGCACGCGGAAATACGCGCGCGCCGACCAGCCGAACCGCTCGCCGGCCTCGCGCAGCAGCCGCTCGCCGTCGTCGGTCGGCCTGCACAGGTCGTCGGTTTCGCGGCCGCTCAGCATGTGATTCGTCTTGCCTTGTCGGTCGAGCTGCAGCGCACGCGCGCGCGCGACCCGCGCGGCGACCGCGGCGCTCGGCTCGCCGGGGGCCGTTGCGCGCGACGCGAGTTCGGCCGGCGACAGCGCGGGCAGATCGATCTGGATGTCGATCCGGTCGAGCAGCGGCCCGGACAGCTTGCGCAGGTAGCGCGTCGCGACGTCGGGCGTACAGCGGCAGCGTCCGGACGGATCGCCGTGCCAGCCGCACGGGCAAGGATTCATCGCGGCGATCAGCTGGCACGCGGCCGGGAAGTCGGCCTGCTGCGCCGCGCGCGAGATCGTGATGCGGCCGGCTTCCAGCGGCTCGCGCAGCATTTCGAGCACGTGCCGGTCGAATTCGGGCAGCTCGTCGAGGAACAGCACACCGAGGTGCGCGAGCGTGATCTCGCCCGGCTGCGGCGGATTGCGGCCGCCGACCAGCGCGGCCGCGCTCGACGAATGATGCGGCGCGCGGAATGGCCGCCGGCGCCACTGCGCGGGCGAGAAGCCGAGCCGGCTCGCGGAAAGCAGCGCGGCGGAGGTCAGCGCCTCGTCGTCGGTCAGCGGCGGCAGCAGGCCGGGCAGCCGTGCGGCGAGCATCGACTTGCCGGCGCCCGGCGGCCCGACCATCAGCATGTGGTGGCCGCCCGCGGCGGCCACTTCCAGCGCGCGCCGGGCGCCGCGCTGGCCGACGACGTCCGCGAGATCGGGTACGGCCGGCGCCGGCAGGCCGTCGACGCACGGCGCGGCAACCGGCGCGAGTCGCGCGTCCGGCGCACCGGCGAGGTGCGCGCACAGCGCGGGCAGGTCGGGCGCGCCGAATACGGTGACGCCCGGCACGAGCGCCGCCTCGGCCGCGCTGTCGAGCGGAAGGTACAGCTCGGGCGGACGCGACGGGGCCGTCGCGCCGGATGTCGCGACGCGATCCGGGATTGAAGCAAGGCCGGAGCCGACGCCGGCATCGGAACGGAAATCCATGCCGTTGCCGGCGCCCGCGGAGCCCGCGCGCCAATCGCGGGCTGCGCCGCACGCCATCGCGAACGCGCCGCGCATCGGCCGCAGCGCGCCGGTCAGCGACAGTTCGCCCGCGAATTCGCGGCCGGCCAGCGCGTCGGCCGGGATCTGGCCGTTCGCCGCGAGGATGCCGAGCGCGATCGGCAGGTCGAAGCGGCCCGACTCCTTCGGCAGGTCGGCCGGCGCGAGGTTGACGGTAATGCGCCTCACGGGGAAGTCGAATCCGCAGTTCTGCAGCGCGGCGCGCACGCGCTCGCGGCTTTCGCGGACTTCGAGATCGGGCAGGCCGACGATCGAGAACGACGGCAATCCGTTGGCGAGATGGACTTCGACGGTGACGTCCGGCGCGCGGCCGGCCGCCGGCGCGCGGCTGCGCACCACGGCGAGCGACATGGCGAGGCTCCTGTAAATGAATCGGTCGGGCAGCGGCGATCGGGGCCGCATGCCGCGGGAATCGGAGGAATGGGTGCGCGCGTGCCGGCGTGGCGCGGGAAAGAACGACGAACAGCGAAGAGCGAGGGACCGCGAAGAACGACGAACAGCGAAGAGCGGAGGAACAGCGAAGAACGACGGAACGGCGGGCCGGAACGCTTCCCGACTGCCGCGGAGCAGGCGCTGGCCGCACGAGGCGGCCAGCGCCCGGACCGTCAGGCCGGGTGGGGCGTCAGGCCTGGGATGCGGCGAGCCGTTGCTCGAGTTCGGCGACGCGCTTCTCGAGTTCCTCGAGACGCACGCGGGTGCGGGCGAGCACCTGTGCCTGCGTGTCGAACTCCTCGCGCGTGACGAGATCGAGCTTCGAGAAGCCTTGCGACAGCATGGCCTTCACGTTGCGCTCGACATCCTTGGCCGGCGAGTTTTTCAGCAGGTCGCTGACGCGCGACTGCAGGTCGTTGAAAACATCGCTGGGTTGCTTCATGAGATTTCCTTCCTTGCACAAAAAATGTGCATCTTCAGTTGCGTACGTGCCCATGATGCACGCATGACCGGAAATGGTGCGCCCGTGGCGCGAAATCCGGGCATGGCGCCCGCATGGGTGAATGGCCCGGTGAGCCGGGACGTGCGTGCACTCTAGCAACGATCCTTTCGGCGCGCCAGCAAAGCGGGCCCACGTTGGCCATTCGGCCGGGCTTCCGCACCTTTCAACGCGCGATGCGACCCCGCTTCGAAGCCATTCGACACGGTCGTTACGCAAACATGGCATGCGAGTTGCTGAGAAGAGAACCGTTACAACATTCCAACCAATTCGACGGGACCACCCAGCGAGAGGACTTCATGAAACTGATTACCGCAATCATCAAGCCGTTCAAGCTCGATGAGACCCGCGAAGCGCTGTCCGCGCTCGGCGTCTCCGGCATCACGGTGACCGAGGTGAAAGGGTTCGGCCGCCAGAAGGGGCACACCGAGCTGTACCGGGGCGCCGAATACGTGGTCGATTTCCTGCCGAAGATGAAGATCGAGGCGGCCGTGTCCGACGATCTCGTCGACCAGGCGGTCGAGGCGATCGAGCGGGCCGCACGCACCGGCAAGATCGGCGACGGGAAGATTTTCGTCACGCCGATCGAGCAGGTGATCCGGATCCGGACCGGGGAGACAGGCGCTGACGCGCTGTAACAGACAAAGACAAGCGACAAGAGGAAACCTGAGATGCGCAAACTTCTGATGTCCCTGCTGATGGCCGGCTCGCTGATCGCGGCCGGCGTTGGCTCCGCGCTCGCCGACGACGCGGCTTCCGCCGCGGCTGCGTCCGCGCCCGCTGCAACGGCTTCCGACGCAACGGCATCCGCGCCGGCGGCGTCGGCGCCGGCCGCCACTGACGCATCGGCACCTGCCGCTGCCGCCGCACCCGCTTCGGGCGCCGCCGACGCATCGGCTGCCGCCGCCGCGTCCGCGCCGGCCGCACCGGCTGCACCGACCGCGCCGTTCTCCGTCGATTCGTCCAAGATCAGCGCCGGCGACACCGCGTGGATGCTCACGTCCACCGCGCTCGTGCTGTTCATGACGGTCCCCGGCCTCGCGCTGTTCTACGCGGGCATGGTCCGCAAGAAGAACGTGCTCGCGACCGTGATGCAGAGCTTCGCGATCACCGCGCTGATCACGGTGCTGTGGACGGTGGTCGGCTACAGCCTCGCGTTCACGCCGGGCAACGGCTTCATCGGCGGCCTGTCGCGCGTGTTCCTGCACGGGATGAACTACATCAAGGGCGACAAGGCGACCACGCTGACCGTCAGCCATCTCGCGTCGACGATTCCGGAATCGGTCTACTTCGTGTACCAGATGACGTTCGCGATCATCACGCCGGCGCTGATCTGCGGCGCGTTCGCCGACCGGATGAAGTTCTCGGCGATGCTCGTGTTCATGACGCTCTGGTCGCTGATCGTCTACGTGCCGATCGCGCACATGGTGTGGGAGCCGACCGGCTGGCTGTCGGCGGACGGCGTGCTCGACTTCGCGGGCGGCACGGTCGTGCACATCAACGCCGGCATCGCGGGCCTGATGTCGTGCCTCGTGCTCGGCAAGCGCGTCGGCTACGGCCGCGAATCGATGGCGCCGCACAATCTGGTGCTGACGATGATCGGCGGCTCGATGCTGTGGGTCGGCTGGTTCGGTTTCAACGCGGGTTCGGCGGTTGCGGCCGACGGCCGTGCGGGCTTCGCGATGCTGACGACGCAAGTCGCGACGGCGTGCGCGGCGCTCGGCTGGATGTTTGCGGAATGGATCGCGAAGGGCAAGCCGTCGGTGCTCGGCATCGTGTCGGGCGCGGTCGCGGGTCTCGTCGCGATCACGCCGGCAGCCGGCTTCGTCGGCGTGGCGGGCGCGCTCGTGATCGGCATCGCGGCGGGCGTGATCTGCTTCTGGTCGGCAACGTGGCTCAAGTCGAAGCTCGGCTACGACGATTCGCTCGATGCGTTCGGCGTGCACGGCGTGGGCGGGATCCTCGGCGCGCTGCTGACCGGCGTGTTCGCGGTCAAGGACATCGGCGGTTTCGACGGCAGCCTGCTGCTGCAGGCGAAGGGCGTGCTGATCACGCTGGTCTACAGCGGCGTGCTGAGCTTCGTGCTGCTGAAGCTGATCGACCTGACGATCGGCCTGCGCGTGACCGAAGAGGAAGAGCGCGAAGGTCTCGACGTGATCCTGCACGGCGAGCATGTCGAATAAGTAACGCGATCGAACGGCGGGCCGCCGCGCAGACGGCGCCCGCACCGAATGAGCGCAGCGACTTCGGCCCGCCCACCCGGCGGGCTTTTTTTCTCCTGCCGCGCGCTGCCGTAGCGGATAACCCTTCACTCTATCGGGTCAATAGCCGAAAACTTCCTCCATATCCTTGTGAAGCCGGGAACAATCCCCAAATGGGCAAGGCAATTGCTCTACAATCTTCATTCTCCCGCTCGCGAGTGATTCATGGTTCCCCACCTCGTTACCGCGTTGAACGGTCCGCTGCTCGAGCTCGAGCAGAAGATCCTCGACGCGACGCCTGCGATCGAACGCTGGTTCAGGCTCGAATGGCAGGAACACACGCCGCCGTTCTATTGTTCGGTGGACCTGCGCAATGCCGGCTTCAAGCTGGCGCCCGTCGACGCGAACCTGTTCCCGGGCGCGTTCAACAATCTGCCGTCCGAAGTGCTGCCGCTCGCCGTCCAGGCCGCGATGGCCGCGATCGAGAAGATCTGCCCGGACGCGAAGAACCTGCTCGTGATTCCCGAGCTGCCGACCCGCAACGCGTTCTACCTCGAAAACGTCGCGCGGCTCGCGACGATCATGCGTCAGGCCGGCCTGAACGTGCGTTTCGGCTCGCTCGATTCGAGCATCACCGACATCACGCCGATCACGCTCGCCGACGGCCAGAAGATCGTGCTCGAGCCGCTCGAGCGTTCGCAGCGCCGCCTCGGCCTGAAGAATTTCGACCCGTGCTCGATCCTGCTGAACAACGACCTGTCGGCCGGGATTCCGGCCGTGCTGGAAAATCTGCACGAGCAGTACCTGCTGCCGCCGCTGCACGCGGGCTGGGCCGTGCGCCGCAAGTCGACGCACTTCTCGTGCTACGACGACGTCGCGAAGAAGTTCGCGAAGATGGTCGGCGTCGATCCGTGGATGGTGAATCCGTATTTCGCGCACGTCGAAGGCGTCGACTGGCAGGCGCATGAAGGCGAACAGGCGCTCGCCGACGCGATCGACGGCGTGCTGAAGAAGATCGCGCGCAAGTACCGCGAATACGGGATCAGCGAAAAGCCGTACGTCGTCGTGAAGGCCGACGCGGGCACCGCCGGGCGCGGCGTGATGACCGTCCACGACGCGGCCGAGATCGGCCGCATGTCGAAGGCCGAGCGCGCGCAGATGGCCGAGTCGAAGGCGGGGCTCGCGGTGCGCGACGTGATCGTGCAGGAAGGCGTCTACACGTTCGAGCGCGTCGGCGACGAAGTCGCGGAGCCGGTCGTGTACATGATCGACCGCTACGTTGTCGGCGGCTTCTACCGCACGCACGGCGGCCGCGAGCGCGACCAGAACCTGAACGCGCCGGGCATGCACTACGTGCCGCTCGGTTTCGAGCACACCGCGCTGCCGGATGCCGGCGCGAAGCCGGGCGCCGCGCCGCCGAACCGTTTCTACATGTACGGCGTCGTCGCGCGCCTGTCGCTGATCGCGTCGTCGATCGAACTGGAAAAGACCGATCCCGAAGCCATCCAGGTGTAACGGCTTCGCTACGTACAGGACCCGCATGGACATTCTCTTTATCGCCGACCCGCTCGAGCGCTTCAAGATCTACAAGGATTCGACCTACGCGATGATGGCGGAGGCCGCGCGCCGCGGGCATGCGGTGTACGCATGCGAGCCGCGCCACCTCGCGTGGACGGGTTCCGCCGTCGAGGCCGACGTGCGGCGCATCGAGATCGTCGGCGAGCTGGACGACCTGCATCGCGACACCTGGTTCGACGCGGGCGCGGTCGACGCGCGCCGTCTCGAATCGTTCGGCGCGGTGCTGATGCGCAAGGATCCGCCGTTCGACATGGAGTACGTGACGTCGACGTGGCTGCTCGAGCTGGCCGAGCGCGCGGGGGCGCGCGTGTTCAACAAGGCGCAGGCGATCCGCGATCATTCGGAGAAGCTCGCGATCGGCGAATTTCCGCAGTTTGTCGCGCCGACGCTCGTCACGCGCGACGCGAACCGGCTGCGCGCGTTCCACGCCGAGCACGGCGACGTGATCCTGAAGCCGCTCGACGGAATGGGCGGGATGGGCGTGTTCCGCGTGAAGCCTGACGGCATGAACCTCGGTTCGATCGTCGAGATGCTCAGCCACGACGGCACGCGCTCGGTGATGGCGCAGAAGTTCATCCCGGAGATCAAGGCCGGCGACAAACGCGTCCTGCTGATCGGCGGCGAGCCGGTCCCGTATTCGCTCGCGCGGATTCCGCAGGGCAGCGAGGTGCGCGGCAATCTCGCCGCGGGCGGGCTCGGTGTCGCGCAGCCGCTGACGCCGCGCGACCGCGAGATCGCCGAGACGCTCGGGCCGGTGCTTGCCGCGCGCGGGCTGCTGCTGGTCGGGCTCGACGCGATCGGCGACTGGCTGACCGAGGTGAACGTGACGAGCCCGACGTGCTTTCGCGAGATCATGGAGCAGACGGGTTTCGACGTCGCCGCGATGTTCATCGACGCGCTGGAGCGGGCGGCCGCGTAGCCGGCTTCGCGCGCAAGCCCGGCGGCGGCCGCGCAGGTCCCCCGCCGCCGGAGCGGTTCGACCGGCCTGCTACAATGCCCGCTTGCCAGGCGCCGCGACCCGTGCGCCGCAGGCCCGGCGGTCGGGCCCTAAACCGTTGCAAGGCTGAACATGAAACGCTTCCCTCACTCGCTATGCTCGTTGCCCCGCCGCGGGGCGTCGGCCCGCCAGCGGCGGGCGGGAGCACGCTGACATGGCCGGGATTCTGATCATCGCGCACGCGCCGCTCGCCACCGCGCTGCGCGACTGCATCGCGCACATCTATGGCGGCGTGCCCGCGCGCATCGGCTGTATCGACGTGCTGGCGGACAGCGACCCGACTCAAGTGATGGCATTCGCGCACGCGGAACTGGCGCGGCTCAGGGAAGACAACGGCGTCGTCGTGCTGACCGACATGTACGGCGCGACGCCCGCGAACATCGCGGGCCAGCTCGCGAAGCTCGACAACGTGCGCGTGCTCGCCGGCGTGAACCTGCCGATGCTCGTGCGCGCCGTCTGCTACCGCACCGTGCCGCTCGACAAGCTCGTCGACAAGGCGCTGTCCGGCGGCGCGAAGGGCGTTCACGAAGTGGCGGCCGGCACGCCGCCGCCGCCGACCGAAGTCGGCTGCGGCCAGTGCGCGCCGATTCCGCCCGAGCCGCAACCGCGCACCGAATCGCACTGACCGTCCCGTTTTCCGTTTTAGACCGACCCGCCGACGCCCGTCGCCGGCGGCCGCGACCGACCCGACCGAGAATCATGCTTCAACAAGAAACCACGATCGTCAACAAATTGGGGCTCCATGCACGCGCATCCGCCAAGCTTACGCAACTGGCCGGCAACTTCCAGTCGGAAGTCTGGATGACGCGCAACGGGCGCAAGATCAACGCGAAGAGCATCATGGGCGTGATGATGCTGGCGGCCGGTATCGGCAGCACGGTGACGATCGAGACCGACGGGCCCGACGAGAAGGAAGCGATGGACGCGCTGCTGAAACTGATCGCGGACAAGTTCGGCGAAGGCCAGTGATTCCCCGCGCGGGATCATTGCCGTTTCGAAGCAGAATGCCGCGTTTCCCGCGGCATTTTTTTTGCCCGCAGCATTGATGCGAAAAGCGCAATGCTGCGCTGCATGCAGTCAGCAGGGAGGCGCGGAATTTATAATCGCTAACCGGGGTCATAAGCGCATCGCAGCAGTGTGCCGCGGCTTTACATGTACAGAGGAGGTGCGCGTGTCCTTCACGCTGCATGGCATTCCCGTCTCACGTGGTATCGCGATCGGGCGAGCGTATCTGATCGCGCCGGCGGCGCTCGACGTCGCCCATTATCTCGTCGACATCGACCGCATCGATGCCGAGGTCGAGCGTTTCCGCACGGCGCGCGACGTCGTGAACCGCGAGCTCGAGGCGCTGCGCGCCGACCTGACCGACGACACCCCGACCGAAGTGGGCGCGTTCATCGACGTGCACGCGATGATCCTGAACGACGCGATGCTCGTGCAGGAAACGATCGACCTGATCCGCACGCGCCGCTACAACATCGAATGGGCGCTGACCGAGCAACTCGAACTGCTCACGCGCCACTTCGACGACATCGAGGATGAATACCTGCGCGAGCGCAAGGCCGACATCGAGCAGGTGGTCGAGCGCGTGCTGAAGGCGCTCGCCGGCGCGCCGTCCGCATCGCAGGCGCTCGACGGCGCGGCCGCGCGCGGCCAGAACGAGATGATCGTCGTCGCGCACGACATCGCGCCGGCCGACATGATGCAGTTCAAGTCGCAGTCGTTCCAGGCGTTCGTCACCGATCTCGGCGGCCGCACGTCGCACACGGCGATCGTCGCGCGCAGCCTCGGCATTCCGGCCGCGGTCGGCGTCCAGCATGCGAGTTCGCTGATCCGCCAGGACGACCTGATCATCGTCGACGGCGACCAGGGGATCGTGATCGTCGATCCGGCGCCGATCGTCCTCGAGGAATATTCGTATCGCCAGTCCGAGAAGCTGCTCGAGCAGCGCAAGCTGCAGCGCCTGAAGTTCTCGCCGACACAAACGTTGTGCGGCACCAAGATCGACCTGTACGCGAACATCGAGCTGCCCGACGACGCGAAGGCGGCCGTCGAGGCCGGCGCGGTCGGCGTCGGGCTGTTCCGCTCCGAGTTCCTGTTCATGCATCAGAAGGAGATGCCGGAGGAAGAGGAGCAGTTCGCCGCGTACAAGCGCGCGGTCGAGTGGATGAAGGGCATGCCGGTGACGATCCGCACGATCGACGTCGGCGCCGACAAGCCGCTCGATGCGCTCGACGAAGGCTACGAGACGGCGCCGAATCCGGCGCTCGGGCTGCGCGCGATCCGGTGGAGCCTGTCCGAGCCGCAGATGTTCCTGACGCAGTTGCGCGCGATCCTGCGTGCGTCCGCGTTCGGGCAGGTGAAGATCCTGATCCCGATGCTCGCGCACGCGCAGGAGATCGACCAGACGCTCGACCTGATCCGCGAGGCGAAGCGCCAGCTCGACGACGCGGGGCTCGCGTACGATCCGAACGTGCGCGTCGGCGCGATGATCGAGATCCCGGCCGCGGCGATCGCGCTGCCGCTGTTCCTGAAGCGCTTCGATTTCCTGTCGATCGGCACGAACGACCTGATCCAGTACACGCTCGCGATCGACCGCGCGGACAACGCGGTCGCGCATCTGTACGACCCGCTGCATCCGGCGGTGCTGCACCTGATCGCCTACACGCTGCGCGAAGCGAAGCGCGCGGGCGTGCCGGTGTCGGTGTGCGGGGAGATGGCCGGCGACCCGGCGCTCACGCGCCTATTGCTCGGGATGGGGCTCACCGAGTTCTCGATGCATCCGAGCCAGCTGCTGGTCGTGAAGCAGGAGATCCTGCGCGCGCACCTGAAGTCGCTCGAGAAGCCGACGGCCGACGTGCTGGCCGCGTTCGAGCCGGAGGAAGTGCAGGCGGCGCTCAAGCGCCTGGCGGTCGCGGAGCCGCGCGCGGACGCCGCGGCTTGAAGGGTGGCTCGAGGGGCCGCTTCAGGGCCGCATGAATCTTCGCAAATGTTGCTGAACGTCACGCATGCGCCGCCCGGCGCACCCATCACGCGCGTCAGTGCCGGCCCTGGCACACGGGGCAATCGGTCTGGCGCGCGATCTTCATCGTCGTCCATTCCATCCGCAGCGAATCGAGCATCATCAGCCGGCCATTGAGCGTCGTGCCGATCGCGCCGATCACGCGCAGCGCTTCGGCCGCCTGCATCGCGCCGATGATCCCGACCGTCGGCGCGAACACGCCCATCGTCGCGCATGCGACTTCCTCGAACGGCTGGTCTTCCGGGAACACGCACGCGTAGCAGGGCGCGGCCGGGTCGCGGAAGTCGAACGTGCTGATCTGTCCGTCGAAGCGCAGCGCGGCGCCCGACACGAGCGGCACGCCGTGCGCGACGCACGCGCGGTTGATCGCATGGCGCGTCGCGAAATTGTCGGTGCAGTCGAGCACGACGGTCGCGCGCGGCACATGCTCGTCGAGCCATGCGTCGTCGACGCGCGCGGCGACCGCATTGACCGTCACGTCCGGGTTCAGCTGCGCGAGCGTGTCGCGCCCCGATTCGACCTTGCTGCGGCCGACCGACGCCGTCGCGTGCAGGATCTGCCGCTGCAGGTTCGTGAGGTCGACCGTGTCGGCGTCGGCCAGCGTGATCGAGCCGACGCCGGATGCCGCGAGATACATCGCGGCCGGCGAGCCGAGGCCGCCGGCGCCGACGACGATCGCATGCGCGTCGAGAAAGCGCTGCTGCGCCTCGATGCCGATTTCGTCGACGAGGATGTGGCGGGAATAGCGGAGGAGTTGATCGTCGTTCATGGGGAAGTGGCGCCACGCACACCGCCGGCGGCGCGGACGTGTTTGCGTCTGTCTGCGTATTCTAGGCGCACATGAAAAACGGGCCATCGCGGTCTTCCCGCGATGGCCCGTCGGATGCCGGCCGGCGCTTACTGCGGCGCCGACGCGGCCTTCGGTGCGGCGGCCTTCGCGCCCGACGCCTTCGCGGCGGTCGCAGCCTTGGCGGCAGGGCTCTTCGTCGTGCTCTCGGCGAGCAGCGACTTCGATTCCTGGACCGGCTTGCCTTCGAGCTTGTTGAGCGCCTGCTGCATCATGAAGTCGTCGGCGCTGCCGAACTCGATCGGCTTGCGATCGCGGTCCTTCTGGCGTTGCTCCGGCGTCTTCTTGTCGTTCTGCTCTTCGAGGACGCGCAACTGGTCCATCCGGCGCTGCTCGCGCTCTTCCTGTTCCTTCTTCTCGTTCGGATCCTGCGTGTTTGCGAGGTGGTTCGTGTAGTCGACCTCGCGCGTCACGAGCACGTCGTCCGGATCGCCGTCCGCGTACTGATCGACCGGCACGTCGGGCGTGATGCCCTTGTTCTGGATCGAACGGCCGCTCGGCGTGTAGTAGTAGGCGGTCGTCAGGCGCAGCGCGGTGTCGGCCGTCATCGGGCGGACCGTCTGCACCGAGCCCTTGCCGAACGTCGTCTTGCCCATGATCTGCGCGCGCTTCGAGTCCTGCAGCGCGCCGGCGACGATTTCCGATGCGGACGCCGAATACGCGTTCGTCAGCACGACCATCGGCACGGTCTTGAAGACGGGCGGCAGGTTCTTCAGCGGATCGCCGTCGAAGGACGGCAGGCGGTAGTTGTCGTAGGTGTCGCGGTAGACCTGCTTCGAATCCGGGATCTGGCCGTTGGTCGACACGACGACGGAGTCGGGCGGCAGGAACGCGCCGGCGACGCCGACCGCGCTCTGCAGCAGGCCGCCGCCGTTGTTGCGCAGGTCGAGGATCAGGCCCTTCAGGCTCGGCTGCTGGCGCGCGATGTCCTGCAGTCTCGCGGCGAGATCGGGGGTCGTGCGTTCCTGGAAGCTCGTGATCCGGATGTATGCGTAGCCCGGAGCGAGGATCTTCATCTTCACGCTCTGGACCTTGATGACCGCGCGCGTGACCGTGACCGGGAACGTGCGGTCGTCGCTCTTGCGGAAGATCGTCAGCGTGACCTTGGTGCCCGGCTCGCCGCGCATCTGCTTGACGGCCTTGTCGAGCGTCATGCCGCGCACCGGCTTGTCGTTGATGCGCGTGATCAGGTCGCCCGGGCGGATGCCGGCGCGGAACGCGGGGGTATCTTCGATCGGCGAGATCACCTTGACGAGGCCGTCTTCCTGCGAGATCTCGATGCCGAGACCGGCGAAGCGGCCCTTGGTCTGCTCCTGCAGCTCGTCGTAGTCGGTCTTGTCGAGGAACGACGAGTGCGGGTCGAGGCTCGACACCATGCCCTTGATCGCCGCCGTCAGCAGCTTCTTGTCGTCGACCGGCTCGACGTACTCGCGCTTGATCTGGCCGAACACTTCCGCGAACAGGCGGAGCTGGTCGAGGGGAAGCGGCGCCGTGACGGTTTGCTCGGCCGACGCCGAGATCTGCAGCGTGGCGAATACGCCCGTGGCAAGGCCCGCGGCAATCAGGCCGATGTTCTTCAATTTCATTCGCATAGAGAGTCTGGTGCGGTCGGGAAGCGCGTGGCGGTAGCGGGGATGTAGCGGACAAGTATAACTGTTCGTCCGAATACTCAGTGGAACGGCGCGAAAAGGCCGGAGGCCCGGCGGGTGCCGCCGGATGCGCGGCGAAGTCGAAAGCGGCTTCGACAGCACGGGGGCCGCGAAGGTTCGCGCCGCGCGCCGGTGCCGGCCGGACAGGCCGCGCGGAAGGCGGCCGGCCCGGCGCGACGGACGTCAGCCCGCCTTGCCCTGCTTCGCGACGGCGGCCTGCGCCTTCGCGATCGCTTCCTGGTCGCCGAGGTAGTAGTGCTTGATCGGCTTCAGGTTCTCGTCGAGTTCATACACGAGCGGCACGCCGTTCGGGATGTTCAGGCCGACGATGTCGCTGTCGGAGATGCCGTCGAGATACTTGATCAGCGCGCGCAGCGAGTTGCCGTGCGCGGCGATCAGCACCTGCTTGCCCGCGCGCACGGCCGGCGCGATCGACTCGTTCCACAGCGGCAGCACGCGTGCGACGGTGTCCTTCAGGCATTCGGTGAGCGGCAGCTGCTCGCGCGGCACCTTCGCGTAGCGCGGGTCGTTGAACGGCGCGCGTTCGTCGGTCGGCTCGAGCGCGGGCGGCGGCGTGTCGTAGCTGCGGCGCCACACGAGCACCTGCTCGTCGCCGAACTTCGCGGCCGTCTCCGCCTTGTTCAGGCCCGACAGCGCGCCGTAGTGGCGCTCGTTCAGGCGCCACGAATGGACGACCGGCAGATACATCAGGTCCATCTTGTCCTGCACGTGCCACAGCGTGCGGATCGCGCGCTTGAGCACCGACGTGTACGCGATGTCGAACGTGTAGCCGGCCTCCTTGAGCAGTTCGCCGGCCTGGTAGGCCTCGTTGCGACCCTGTTCGGTCAGGTCGACGTCGACCCAGCCGGTGAAGCGGTTTTCCTTGTTCCACGTCGATTCGCCGTGGCGGATGAGAACGAGTTTGTACATGGATCTTGCGGTCGGTAGTGATAGGGAAGCGGCGCGCGTCGCACGGCACCCGGACCGGGCCCGCCATCGCGCAAGGCGGTTATTTTATAATGGCGGGATTGTCCTTTTCCGATTTCTCTTTTTCCGGCGGCTTTCCGTGACGTTCTTTACCAATTACACGAACCTGGCCCTTATCGCGATCCTGCTGGTTTCCGGCGGCCTGCTTGCGTGGCCGGCGCTGCGCCGCGGCCGCGGCGGCCTGTCGGCTGCGGAGGCGACGCAGCTCATCAATCGCCGCAACGCGGTCGTGATCGACCTGCGCGCGCCGTCCGACTTCGCCGCCGGCCACCTGCCGTCCGCGCGCCAGGTCGCGGCCGGCGAGATCGGCGCGAAAATTGCGCAGGTCGCGAAGAACAAGAGCACCCCGGTGCTGCTCGTCTGCCAGAACGGCCAGCAGTCGCAGAAGGCGGCGCGCGAGGTCGAGGCGGCGGGCTACGCCGAGGTACACGTGCTGGAGGGCGGCGTCGCCGCCTGGCAGCAGGCCGGGATGCCGGTCGTCAAACAAGGAGTGGCGAAGTGAACAAGGTTCTGATGTACAGCACGCAGGTGTGTCCGTATTGCATGCAGGCCGAGCGCCTGCTGAAGCTGCGCGGCGTCGAGCAGATCGAAAAGGTGCTGATCGATCGCGATCCGGCCCGCCGCGAGGAAATGATGACGCGCACGGGCCGGCGCACGGTGCCGCAGATCTATATCGGCGACACGCACGTCGGCGGTTACGACGATCTGTCGAAGCTCGACCGCGAAGGCGGCCTCGTGCCGCTTCTGCAAGCGGCCTGATTAGGGCAGAATGGCCGCCGGCTGCGCCGCGGCTCCGGGCGCACAGGCTCCAACCGGGCTGGCCGGCATGAAGCCGCGCCGCCTCGTCACCACTTTTAGGGAAACACCATGTCCGACGTCGAAAACCAACCGTTCTTCAACATCCAGCGCGTCTACCTGAAGGATATGTCGCTCGAGCAGCCGAATTCGCCGGCGATCTTCCTCGAGCAAGACATGCCGTCGGTTGAAGTCGAAGTCGACGTCAAGGCCGAGCGTCTCGCGGAAAGCGTGTTCGAGGTCGTCGTGTCGGGCACCGTCACCGCGAAGGTGAAGGACAAGGTCGCGTTCCTGATCGAAGCGAAGCAGGCCGGCATTTTCGACATCCGCAACATTCCGGACGAACAGCTCGACCCGCTCGTCGGCATCGCGTGCCCGACGATCCTGTTCCCGTACCTGCGCTCGAACATCGCCGACGCGATCACGCGCGCGGGCTTCCCGCCGATCCATCTGGCCGAAATCAACTTCCAGGCGCTGTACGAGCAGCGTCTCGCGCAGCTTCAGCAGCAGGCCGGTGCGGCAGCCGCACCGAACGGCGCGCCGAATGGCACGACGCTGAACTGACGTTTCACTCCGGACCGGTGCTGGGTATGAAAGTAGCCGTTCTCGGCGCCGGTGCCTGGGGCACCGCGCTCGCGGGCCATCTGGCCGCGCGGCACGATACGCTTCTGTGGGCGCGCGACGCCGCGCTGATCGCCGGGCTGCAGGCCCGGCACGAAAATTCCCGCTATCTGGACGGCATCGCGCTGCCCGATGCGCTGCGCTACGACGCCGATCTCGGCGCCGCACTCGCGCATGGCGCCGCGGACGACGCGTTGTGCGTGATCGCCGCGCCGGTGGCCGGGCTGCGCACGCTGTTCGGCGCGATGCGCGACGCGGGCTGCGTGCCCGCGCACGTCGTGTGGGTCTGCAAGGGCTTCGAGGCCGACACGCATCTGCTGCCGCACCAGGTGATCGCGGCCGAGTTGCCCGGCCAGCACAGCAATGGCGTGCTGTCGGGGCCGAGCTTCGCCCGCGAGGTCGGGCTCGCGCTGCCCGTCGCGCTGACGGTCGCGAGCACGTCCGCCGAATGCCGCGACCGCACGCTCGCCGCGTTCCATCACGGCGCGATGCGGATCTATACGGGCGACGACGTCGTCGGCGTCGAGGTCGGCGGCGCGGTGAAGAACGTGCTCGCGATCGCGACCGGCATCTCCGACGGTCTCGGGCTCGGGCTGAACGCGCGCGCCGCGCTCATCACGCGCGGCCTCGCCGAAATGTCGCGCCTTGGCGTCGCGCTGGGCGGCCGCGCGGAAACCTTCACGGGCCTCACGGGCCTCGGCGACCTGATCCTCACCGCGACGGGCGACCTGTCGCGCAATCGCACGGTTGGCCTGCAACTCGCGGCCGGCCGCTCGCTGAACGACATCCTCGGCGCGCTCGGCCATGTGGCGGAAGGCGTGCGCTGCGCGCAGGCCGTGCTCGCGCTCGCGCGCACGCAGGCGATCGAAATGCCGATCACCGAGGCCGTGTGCGGCGTGCTGTTCGACGGCGTCGCGCCGCGCGATGCGGTCAGCGGGCTGCTGCGGCGCGACGCGCGCGCCGAATAGCCGCGACGCATCTCGGCCGGCAGATCGGTCGCGCAGCCGTCGGCGCCGAGGCGCCGGATGCGGGCGGCGTCCAGCTACGGTCGATGAGCATCACGCCGATTTTTGCGGCCGCGCGCGCGCAAAGCGGTTAGCGTCAAAGCGCGCTACGCTTGAACCGTCTCCGGCGTTTCGGGAGGGGGTCATGCTGCAGATCGGTTCCACGACGCTCGACGCGCAACTCGTCGACATCACGACGCTCGACGTCGACGCGATCGTCAACGCCGCGAACGGTTCGTTGCTCGGCGGCGGCGGCGTCGACGGCGCGATTCATCGCGCGGCCGGCCCGGGCCTGCTGGCCGAGTGCCGCACGCTAGGCGGCTGCGAGACCGGCGACGCGAAGCTCACGCGCGGCCACGGGCTGCCGGCACGTTACGTGATTCATGCGGTCGGCCCGGTCTGGCACGGCGGCGGGCGCGGCGAGCCCGAGCTGCTTGCCGCGTGCTACCGGCGCGCGATCGAGCTGGCCGACGACGTGGCGGCGACGTCGATCGCGTTCCCCGCGATCAGTTGCGGCATCTATCGCTATCCGGCCGACGAGGCCGTCGACATCGCGGTCGGCACGGTCATCGAAATGCTTCCGCAGGCGCCGAACCTCGCGCGCGTGATATTCGCGTGCTTTTCATCCGACATCCACGACCTGTATCGCGCGCGGCTCGCGCGCCGCTAGCGCGCTCCGGCGTGCGGCGCGCGCGTCACGCGCCGCCTTCGAAACCGGCCTGGCGCCACGCCTCGAACACGACCACGGCTACCGTGTTCGACAGATTCAGGCTGCGGTTGCCCGGCCGCATCGGCAGGCGCACGCGCTGTTCGTTCGGAAAGCGCTCGAGCAGATCGGCCGGCAGGCCGCGCGTCTCGGAGCCGAACACGAACCAGTCGCCGGGCGCGAACGCGTGATCGTGAAAGCGTCCGGAGCCGCGCGTCGTGAACGCGAACGTCCGCGCGGGATCGGGCGTCTCGGCCGCGACGAACGCGTTCCAGTCTCGATGCACGCGCATTTCCGCGTACTCGTGATAGTCGAGGCCCGCGCGACGCATCTTCGCGTCGTCGAGCGGAAAGCCGAGCGGCTCGATCAGATGCAGGCGCGCGCCGGTATTGGCGCACAGGCGGATCACGTTGCCGGTGTTCGGCGGAATTTCGGGGGCGACGAGGACGACGTTGAACATGGTTGGGTCTGGCTGGGCCGGCCGGGCGGAACGACGTGCGTTCCTTCCCGGCCGGCCGGTTCGTGACGGCCGAGACCGCGTGCGGGCGGCCGGCCTCTCTACTTTCTATCTAATTAATCCCTGGCGGTGCGCAGCGCAACCAGATTCGTCACGCGCGCGGCACCGGCCGCCTTCAATGTGTGCGCGGCCGCCGCGAGCGTCGCGCCGGACGTCATCACGTCGTCGACGAGCGCCACGTGGCGGCCGGCAACTTCGCCCGCCACCGCGAACGCCGCGTGCACGTTGTCGCGCCGTGCGCGCCGGTCGAGCCGCGACTGCGGCGCGGTGTCGGCCACGCGTGCGAGCAGCGCCGCGTCCGCGCGCACGCCGAGCCGGCGCGCGAGCGGCCGCGCGATCGCCCACGCCTGGTTGTAGCCGCGGGAGACGAGCCGTGCGCGCGACAGCGGCACCGGCGCGATCACGTCGAAGCCGCCCGCGGCGCGCATCGCGTCGGTATCGTCGATCTGCCGCGCGAGCCGCGCCGCGAATTCCGCGCCGAGCGCGAGCCGCGCATGAAACTTCAGGCCGCGCGCGAGCGTGTCGAGCGGGGCGCGGTAATCGGCGAGCGCGAGCGTCGCATCGAACGGCGGCGGGGTCGCGCGGCACGCATCGCACCGGTACGCGGACGATTGTCCGGTGCGCGCATGCCGGCCGCGAGTCGGGCGCAGCCGCGGCGTGCCGGCGCTCAGCGGCACCGCGCAGACGTCGCAGCGCAGCCGCGCTTCATTCCAGTACGCGCCGTCGCAGGCCATGCAAATCACCGTATGTGACAAATTGCCGCACAGTGCGCATCGATTCGGCAATGCGAGTGCGGCGACGCGCGCGGCCAGCCCGCGAACCTGCGACAAAACGACGCGCATTTGGCGCGGGGCGAAACGGCGATCCATCGCGAACACTCCTGACGGCCCGCCTCGCTGAAGGCTACGAGGCGAGCGAGTATACTTCGGGCTCTTCGCCAGTGTGCCCGACATGTCCCCAGCTTCGACTTCAACCGGCCGTCCGGCCAATGACGCCCGGCGTTTGCGGCGCATCTTCGACCGCCGTGCCGCCACGTTCGACGCGGTCGCGTTCCTGCCGCGCGAGATCGCGCAGCGGATGAACGAGCGCCTCGAATACATCAAGGTGAGCCCCGCGGCCGTGCTGGACGCGGGCTGCGGCCCGGGCGACGACCTGCCGGCGCTGCGCGCGCGCTTTCCCGAGGCGCCGGTGTTCGGCGTCGATCTCTCCGGCGCGATGCTCGCGCGGGCCGGCGCGCGCGAGGTCGAGCAGACGAGCTGGCGCCGCTGGCTGCCCGCATCGCTCGGCCGGGCGCTGGGGCAGCGCGGCCCGCGCGTCGCGCAGGCCGACTTTTCGGTGCTGCCGTTCGCGGCCGGCGCGTTCGACCTGATCTGGTCGAACCTCGCGCTGCACTGGCATTCGCGTCCCGATACCGTGTTCCCCGAATGGCAGCGCGTGCTGCGCGTGAACGGCCTGCTGATGTTCAGCACGCTCGGCCCCGACACGCTGCGCGAGCTGCGCGCGGCCTGCGCGGACGCCGAAGCGGCGCTCGGGATCGCGCCGGGTGCCGCGCGCGTGATCGATTTCGTCGACATGCACGATCTCGGCGACATGCTCGTCGAGAGCGGCTTCGAGATTCCGGTGATGGACCAGGAAGTGCTGACCGTCACGTACAAGACCCCGGATTCCCTGCTGGCCGACGTGCGCCGCTGGGGCGCCTATCCGTTCGATCGCACGGTGCCGCCGCACGCGGCGCGGCGCTTTCGCGCGGCGCTCGGCGACGCGCTGGACGCGCGCCGGCGCGCGGACGGCACGATCGCGCTGACGTTCGAGGTGATCTACGGCCACGCCTGGAAGGCCGTGCCGCGCACGACCGCGGAAGGGCACGGGATCGTGCGCATCGAAGATATCGGAAAGGGGCGTCCGAGGAATCGGTGAAGCGGTAAAGAGGGGTTTTGTTATGTCTGAAATTAGCGGCGCAAAGCGGGGTCGAATTGACGCGCAAAACGGCCGGGAAGCTTGTGGCGCTTGGCTTGCGGGCCGATAGCCGCTTGCTTGTGGATGCCATTGAACCCGCCTATAATGCGTCAGCTTGTCGTCCTGGGGTCCCCGCAATACGGGCCGACGAGTCCGATGCAGGCATGCATCGCATGCCATTCGCGTGAGGCGGCGATGGAAGCAGCGAGGGTGTTGGCGGAGACGACGAACAGCGAACCGGTCCTCGCGGACTGGCTGATGAAACGCAACTGTTCGGTGTCGCCGCGCCAGTTCATGCTGTTTTACGCGTCGCTCGCGGGCTTCTCGCTGGTGATCGCGGCACTGCTGATGTGGCGCGGAGCGTGGCTCGTCATGCCCTTTACCGGAGTCGAATTGCTGGCGGTCGGCATCGCGTTCGCGATCTACGCTCGTCATGCGGTCGATTACGAGCGCATCAGGCTGTTTCCGCATCGGCTCGTGATCGAGCGGATGGATGCGGAGCGGCTCACGCAGATCGAATTCAACCCGCGCTGGGTGCGGGTCGAGCCGGGTGCGACGCCGCGCGATCCGATTCGACTCGTATCGCGCGGGCAGACCGTCGTAATCGGGCAGCATCTCGCGCAGTACAAGCGTGCGCAGTTCGCCGACGAACTGCGCGTGTCGCTCAGGCGCTGCGGCTGACGAGGCGCGGGCACCGGCCGGAACGGGCCGGCCGCTCGCGCGACGGGGGAGGGTTTGAATGGAAATTTTGGGTAAGGATGCTATGAAAACAATCAAGCGAGCCCTCACGGGCGTGCTGGCATGCAGCGGATTGCTCTTTGCCGGTGCTGCTCTGGCGGTCGGTGATAGCCCGGGCGGCCCCCGCGTCAACGAGATCAACTTTCAGCCGCCGGTCACGAAAATCGCCGAGGAGCTCTACGATCTCCACACGATGATGCTGATCCTGTGTACGGTGATCTTCGTCGGCGTGTTCGGCGTGATGTTCTATTCGATCTTCGCGCACCGCAAATCCAAAGGCCACAAGGCCGCCAATTTCCATGAAAGCACGACCGTCGAAATCATCTGGACGATCGTGCCGTTCATCATCGTCGTGCTGATGGCGCTGCCGGCCACGAAGGCCGTCGTCGCGATGAAGGACACGACCAACGCCGATCTCACGATCAAGGTCACCGGCTACCAGTGGAAGTGGGGCTACGACTACGTGAAGGGTCCGGGCGAGGGCATCGGCTTCCTGTCGACGCTGACCACCCCGCGCGACGAAGTGATGGGCAAGAAGGCCATCACCGAAACCTATCTGCAGGAAGTCGACAACCCGCTCGTCGTGCCGGTCAACAAGAAGATCCGCATCATCACGACCGCGAACGACGTCGTCCACTCGTGGTACGTGCCCGCGTTCGGCGTGAAGCAGGACGCGATCCCCGGCTTCGTGCGCGACACGTGGTTCAAGGCCGACAAGGTCGGCACGTTCCGCGGTTTCTGTACCGAGCTGTGCGGCAAGGAACACGCGTACATGCCGGTCGTGGTCGAAGTGCTGTCGGAAGACGACTACGCGAAGTGGGTCACCGCGCAGAAGGCGAAGCTGGCCAGCGCGTCGGTCGATCCGAACAAGGTTTATACGATGGCCGAACTCGTCGCGCACGGCGAGGAAGTCTACAAGGCGAACTGCGCGGCCTGCCACCAGGTGAACGGCAAGGGCCTCGGCGCGTTCCCCGCGATGGACGGCAGCCCGATCGTGAACGGCCCGATCGCCGCGCACGTCGAGCGCGTGCTGCACGGCAAGGGCGCGATGCCGTCGTGGGCGTCGCTGTCGGACCTCGACATCGCATCGGTCGTCACGTACGAGCGCAATTCGTGGGGCAACCACAAGAACGACCTGCTGCAGCCGAAGCAAGTGGCTGACGCGCGCAACGGCAAGATGCCGGAAGACACCGCAGGCGCGGCAGCGCCTGCCGAAGCGGCGTCGGCACCGGCGCAAGCCGCGTCGGGCGCAGCCGAGCAGCCGGCGGCAGCGTCGGCATCGGCATCGGCCGCGGCGGCGCTGTCGACGATCTACTTCGAAACGGGCAAGAGCGTGCTGCCGGCCGACGCGAAAGCGGCGATCGCAGCGGCGGCCGACTATGCGAAGGCACATCCGGACGCGAAGCTCGCGCTGTCGGGCTTCACCGACAAGACGGGCTCGGCCGACGCGAACGCCGAACTCGCGAAGCATCGCGCGCAAGCCGTGCGCGACGCGCTGAAGGCAGCAGGCGTGGCGGAAGACCACATTATTCTCAAAAAGCCGGAAACGATCACGGGCGGGGCTGACGCCAAGGAAGCCCGGCGTGTCGAGATCGGGCCGGCGGCTTGACGTGTCGCTGAGTTAGTCGACGTATTCGCATTAGGAGATTCTCATGTCTAGCATCGGGCACGACGTAGCCGCGGGCCACGCGCACGACGACCACGCGCACGAAGCGCCGCACGGCTGGCGCCGCTGGCTGTTCGCCACCAACCACAAGGACATCGGTACGCTGTACCTGCTGTTCTCGTTCATCATGTTCCTGTCGGGCGGCGTGATGGCGCTCGGCATCCGCGCCGAGCTGTTCGAGCCGGGCCTGCAGATCATGCGTCCGGAGTTCTTCAACGAACTCACGACGATGCACGGCCTGATCATGGTGTTCGGCGCGATCATGCCGGCGTTCGTCGGTTTCGCGAACTGGATGATTCCGCTGCAGATCGGCGCGTCCGACATGGCGTTCGCGCGGATGAACAACTTCAGCTTCTGGCTGCTGCCGGTCGCAGCCGTGCTGCTGGTCGGTTCGTTCTTCGCGCCGGGCGGCGCGACGGCCGCCGGCTGGACGCTGTACGCGCCGCTGTCGACGCAGATGGGCCCGGGCATGGACTTCGCGATCTTCGCGGTCCACATCATGGGTGCATCGTCGATCATGGGCGGGATCAACATCGTCGTGACGATCCTGAACATGCGCGCACCGGGCATGACGCTGATGAAGATGCCGATGTTCGCATGGACCTGGCTGATCACCGCGTACCTGCTGATCGCCGTGATGCCGGTTCTGGCAGGCGCGATCACGATGGTGCTGTTCGACCGCCACTTCGGCACGTCGTTCTTCAACGCGGCGGGCGGCGGCGACCCGGTGATGTACCAGCACATCTTCTGGTTCTTCGGCCACCCCGAGGTGTACATCATGATTCTGCCGGCGTTCGGGATCGTGTCGCAGGTGATCCCGGCGTTCGCGCGCAAGACGCTGTTCGGCTATAGCTCGATGGTGTACGCGACCGCTTCGATCGCGATCCTGTCGTTCATGGTCTGGGCGCACCACATGTTCGCGACGGGCATGCCGGTCACCGGCCAGCTGTTCTTCATGTACGCGACGATGCTGATCGCGGTGCCGACGGGCGTGAAGGTGTTCAACTGGCTCGCGACGATGTGGCGCGGCTCGATGACGTTCGAAACGCCGATGCTGTTCGCGATCGGCTTCCTGTTCGTGTTCACGTTCGGCGGCCTGACGGGCCTGATGCTGGCGATGGCGCCGCTCGACATCCAGTACCACGGCACTTACTTCGTGGTCGCGCACTTCCACTACGTGCTGGTGGCCGGTTCGCTGTTCGCGCTGTTCTCTGGCTGGTACTACTGGTCGCCGAAGTGGACGGGCTGGTTGTACAACGAGACGCGCGGCAAGATCCATTTCTGGGCGTCGATGATCTTCTTCAACCTGACGTTCTTCCCGATGCACTTCGTCGGTCTCGCGGGCATGCCGCGCCGCTATGCGGACTACCCGGCTCAGTTCACGGACTTCAACCAGGTCGCGACGATCGGCGCATTCGGCTTCGGCCTCGCGCAGGTGTACTTCCTGTTCGCGGTCGCGCTGCCGGCGTACCGTGGCGGCGGTGAGCTGGAAAAGGCGTCGGACAAGCCGTGGGATGGCGCGACGGGCCTCGAGTGGACGGTGCCGAGCCCGGCTCCGTTCCATACGTTCGAGCAACCGCCGCACGTCGAATAAGCTTCATCGGGCGTTCCGCCGCGGCCTGCCTGACAGGCAGCCCGCGGCGGGCGCCGAATCGATGGATCAGCGAAGTTTCAGCGAAGTTTCAGATGACCCGGAATCCACAAGAAAGACGAACGCCCGAGCAGATTCGCGCGGGCAACAAGCGGCTCGGCCTTACCCTGCTCGTCATCGCCGCCGTTTTTTTCGTGGGTGTCGTGATCAAGCAGTGGTGGCTGTCCACCCACTGATGCAGTAACTGACGCAGTAGCGAGGAAGTAGTCGTATGTCGAAGCCGGAAGAGGGCGCCGTCGATCGGGCGTTCAATCGTTCGATGCTGGTGAAGCTCTTCGTGGTGGCCGCGCTGATGTTCGGCTTCGGCTTCGCGCTGATTCCGATGTATCGCGCGATCTGCCAGATCACCGGCATCAACAACCTGGTGCAGCGCGATGTCAGCGAACGCGAAGCGAAGAGCACGCAGGTCGACTACAGCCGCACGGTGTCGGTCGAGTTCGATGCGAATGCGCGCGGCCCGCTCGGTTTCAGGCCGGAGCACAACAGCCTCGACGTGCATCCGGGCGAGCTGACGACGATCGTATACGACGTGACGAACGGCCAGGGCCGGCCGGTGGTCGCGCAGGCGATTCCCAGCTACGCGCCGAAGCAGGCGACGGAGTTCTTCAAGAAGATCGAGTGCTTTTGCTTCACGCAGCAGACGCTGGCCGCGAACGAGTCGCGCAAGATGCCGGTGGTGTTCGTGATCGATCCGAAACTGCCGAAGGACGTGAAGACGATCACGCTGTCGTACACGTTCTTCGAGCTGAATACGCCGGCCGCGCCGGCGCCGGCACCGCGCAAGACGGCGGAGCAGGGCGCGGCGAAGCCGGCCGCATGACGACGGAGACGGGGCGATGACGGAACCCAGGCGGAGCGGATCGTTCGGGCAGGCGCTGCGAGCGGTGTTGTGGTCGTTCTTCGGCGTGCGCAAGCGGCGCGACCTCGAGGCCGACGCGACGCAGCTGAATCCGTTGCACGTGCTGATCGTCGCGTTGATCGCGGCCGGCGTGTTCATCGGCGTGCTGATCCTGATCGTGCGAGCGGTCGTGGGCTGAACCCGCGGCCACGAAAGAATGCAGTGCGCAGCGCCCCGGCGCTGCGTGCGGGAAAGAGCGGCGGCCGTCGCGTCGCGCAAGAAATACAGCCGGAGCGGTTTCCGGTACATAAATTGGACTGAAGTGGAGAATCAAGCATGAGCGGTCAAAACCAGACCCCGTACTATTTCGTGCCGCATCCGTCGCAGCATCCGATCAGCGCGGCCGTCGGCCTGCTGGTCATGCTCGGGTCGGTGGCGCTGTGGATCAACGGTCACGACTGGGCTCCGTACACGGCGCTGCTTGGCCTGCTGTGGTTGCTCTTCACGCTGTATCACTGGTTCGGCGACGCGATCGCCGAGTCGGAAGGCGGTCATTACGGCAAGAACGTCGACAAGTCGTACCGCTGGAGCATGAGCTGGTTCATCTTCTCCGAAGTGATGTTCTTTGGCGCATTCTTCGGCGCGCTGTTCTATGCGCGCGAAATCGCGCTGCACCAGCTCGGCAGCCTCGACTACAAGCTGATCTGGCCGGACTTCTCCGCCGTGTGGCCGAACGAAGGCCCCGCCGCGCTCGCCGGTCACTTCAAGACAATGGGCCCGTGGCCGGTCCCCACGCTGAACACCGCGTTCCTGCTGGCATCGGGTGTGACGCTGACCGTGTCGCACCACGCGCTGCGCGACGATCACCGCAAGAAGGCGATCGCGTGGCTCGCCGCGACGCTCGTGCTCGGTATCTGCTTCCTGTTCATGCAGGGCTTCGAGTACTACCACGCATACAACGAACTGAACCTGACGCTGAACTCGGGCGTCTACGGCTCGACGTTCTTCCTGCTGACGGGCTTCCACGGCTTCCACGTGTTCCTCGGCGGCACGATGCTCGCGGTGGTGCTGGTGCGGATGATCCGCGGCCACTTCAAGCCCGATCATCACTTCGCATTCGAAGGCGCCGCGTGGTACTGGCACTTCGTCGACGTCGTCTGGCTCGGCCTGTACGTCATCGTCTACTGGCTGTAAATGGAAAAACGGCCCGCGCAGCGATGCGCGGGCCGTTTTCATTGGCGAGGCGAGGCGGCGGCCAGCTGCTTGCGCTCAACGCTACCCCGGCGCCGCCGCGACTCAGTCAGGCGGCGCTTTTGCTTGGTGGCGCCGCTGTGCGGCGAAATGTCACAGCGGCGGCGGATGGTTCAACGCCCGATCGGCAGGCCGGTCGAATGGATCCAGCCCATCCAGTTCGCGAACAGGATGAACAGGAACAGCGACACCGACAGGCCGACGCGGGTGGCAAGCGACCAGACCATGCGTTTCGTATGGCCGCGGTCGTGCATCATGAAGTACAGCGCCGAGCCCATGCTGGCGATGATCAGGACGAAGGCGATGGGAACGAGTATGTGCATGACACGAACCGGACGACGGCAATTCGAAAGGAAGAGGATAATTATCGCACTTCGCTTTCGCGAATGTGCTTCGCGGGTGGCCCGATGAAGATCCGCTGGCTGCCTGCGCTGCTGATCCTCGTCGTCGTCGCGGCCGCGATACGCCTCGGTTTCTGGCAGCGCGATCGCGCGCACCAGAAGGAAGCGCTGCAGGCGAACATCGTTCGCTTCGAGCACGCGGCGCCCGTCGACGTCGGCGCGCAGCCGATTCCGCTCGCGTCGATCGAGTTCCACCGTGTGCGGGCGAAAGGCCGCTTCCTGCCGGAGCAAGCGGTGTTCCTCGACAATCGGCCGTATAACGACCAGCCGGGTTTTTACGTCGTGATGCCGTTTAAACTCACGGGCGGCGGCGTCGTGCTGGTGAACCGCGGCTGGCTGCCGCGCAACATCGCCGATCGCACGGCGATCGAGCCGTTCGCGACACCCGCCGGCGACATCGAGATCGAAGGCATCGCGCGCGCCGACGCGTCGCGTGCGTTCGAGCTCGGCGAAGGCGGTTCGGCCGCGCACCAGAAGATCCGGCAGAACCTGGACGTTGCCGCATATGCGAAGGAAACGGGGCTGCCGCTGCAGCCGTTCGTGATCCAGCAGACGAGCGACGACGGCGACAAGCTCGTGCGCGACTGGCCGGCGGCGACGACCGGCGTCGAGCGCAATTACGGTTACATGTTTCAGTGGTGGGGCATCGCGGCGGCCGCGCTCGGTTTCGGCCTGTACGCCGCGCGGCGTGCGGCGAAGAAGTCGGCCGGCGCGTGAGCGCGATGCCCGGACGCGGCGGCCGCGCCGCGGGTTCGTTTCGAGAGGTCTGATTTGTCCATGCAATCTTCCCGTCAGGGTCCGGCCGCGTCGCCGGTTTCGCCGGCGGCCCGCAAGCGCGGCCGCTGGATGCTCGTGCTGCTCGGGCTCGTGTGCGCGGCGCCGATCATCGCGTCGTACTTCACTTATTACGTGATCAAGCCGAAGGGCGGCTCGACCAACTACGGCACGCTGATCGAGCCGCAGCGGCCGATCCCGGCCGACCTGCAAGTCACCGACGAAACCGGCAAGACGGTGCCGCTGTCGTCGCTGCGTGGCGTGTGGCTGTTCGTGATGACCGATCGCAGCGCGTGCGACGACGCGTGCGCGCAGAAGCTCTATTTCATGCGCCAGATCCGCGTCACGCAGGCCGGCGAGCGGCACCGGATCACGATGGTGTGGCTGCGCAGCGATGCGGGCGCGATTCCGCCGAAGGTGCTGGAAGCGTACCCGGACACGCGCCGGTTCGTCGCCGATCCGGCCGCGGTCGCCGCGTGGCTGCCGGCCGACGCCGGCACGAAGGACACCGACCATCTCTACATGGTCGATCCGAACGGCAACCTGATGATGCGTTTCCCGAAGAACCCGAACCCCAGCAAGATCAAGACGGACGTCACGAAGCTGCTGAAGTGGTCGAGCATCGGCTAAGGCAATCCAACGAGGCACCATTCCGATGTCGTATCTACTGCAACTCGGCCTGATCGGCTTGTGCATCGCGCTGCTGCCGCTGTCGTACGTGTGGGTGAAGGCCGACGACGACAAATTCCGCAAGCTGGTGTGGATCACCACGTTCCTGACCCTCGACCTCGTGATGTTCGGCGGCTTCACGCGGCTGACCGATTCGGGCCTCGGCTGCCCGGACTGGCCGGGCTGCTACGGCACGTCGTCGCCGTTCATCGCGCACGCGGCGATCACGGCCGCGCACCAGGCGATGCCGACCGGCCCCGTCAGCATGACGAAGGCGTGGATCGAGATGATCCACCGCTATTTCGCGATGGCGATCGGCGTGCTGATCATCGCGCAGGTCGTGATCGCATGGGCCGCGCGGCTGCGCCGCCGCCCGCTGCACGTGTCGCCGTGGTGGCCGACGAGCCTGTTGCTGCTGATCGTCGTGCAGGGCGTGTTCGGCGCGTGGACGGTCACGATGAAGCTGCAGCCGGTGATCGTCACGACGCACCTGCTGCTCGGCCTCACGCTGCTCGGCACGCTCGGCTGGCTCGCGGCGCGGCAGACGCCGCTGCCGTCGCATGATCCGGAAGCGGGCCGCTACCGCGCGGCCGCGCTCGCGGCGCTGGTGCTGCTCGTCGTGCAGATCGCGCTCGGCGGCTGGGTGAGCACCAACTACGCGGTGCTCGCCTGTACCGATTTCCCGACCTGCAACGGCCAGTGGATCCCGCCGATGAACTTCGGCCAGGGCTTCCATCTGTGGCGCGCGCTCGGGATGACGAAGGACGGCGACGCGATCACGCAGGACGCGCTGGTCGCGATCCACTGGACGCACCGCACGTTCGCGTTCGTCGTCGTCGCGTACCTGGTCGCGTTCGCGCTGAAGATGCGCCGCTTCGAGTCGTTGCGGCGTCCGGCGAACGGCGTGCTGCTGGTCGTGCTGCTGCAGTTCGCCACGGGGCTGACCAACATCGTGCTGCAGTGGCCGCTGCCCGTCGCCGTCGCGCACAACGGCGGCGCCGCGGTCCTGCTGCTGCTCGTCGTCATGTTAAACTTTCGCATCCTTTCAAGCCGCCCCGGCCGTGTCGTGCAGCCCGCGCGCGACGCCGCCCCGGCGTGACCGTCCCCATGCAAAGCACCCTTTCCCAATCGCCCGGTAGCCGGTTTTCGCAGTACATGGCGCTGACGAAGCCGCGTGTCACGCAGCTCGCGGTGTTCTGCGCGGTGATCGGCATGTTTCTCGCGACGCCGGGCATGGTGCCGTGGCACGTGCTGATCGGCGGCACGGTCGGCATCTGGCTGCTGGCCGGCGCCGCGTTCGCGATCAACTGCCTCGTCGAGCAGAAGGTCGACGCGATGATGCGCCGCACCGCGTGGCGTCCGTCCGCGCGCGGCGAGATCACGACGCCGCAGATCCTGCTGTTCTCGGCCGTGCTCGGCAGCGTCGGCGCATGGACGCTCTATACGTTCACGAACCCGCTGACGATGTGGCTGACGATCGCGACGTTCGTCGGCTATGCGGTGATCTACACGCTGCTGCTCAAGCCGATGACGCCGCAGAACATCGTGATCGGCGGCGCGTCGGGCGCGATGCCGCCGGCGCTCGGCTGGGCCGCAGTCACCGGCGCGGTGCCGGGCGACGCGTGGATCCTCGTGCTGATCATCTTCGTGTGGACGCCGCCGCATTTCTGGGTGCTCGCGCTCTATCGCCGCAAGGACTACGAGAACGCGGGGCTGCCGATGCTGCCCGTCACGCACGGCGAGCAGTACACGCGGCTGCACATCCTGCTGTACACGGTGATCCTGTTCGCGGTCGCGCTGATGCCGTTTATCTCCGGGATGAGCGGCGCCGTCTACCTGACGAGCGCGGTGCTGCTCGGCGCGGTGTTCCTCGCGTATGCGTGGAAGATCTACCGCGACTATTCGGACGAACTCGCCCGCAAGGCGTTCCGCTACTCGATCGTCTACCTGTCGCTGCTGTTCGCGGCGCTGCTCGTCGATCACTATGCACGCCCGCTGCTCGGCGTGTAACCGCACGGTTTGAACGCAATGCTCCAATCATGGTTCGGGCGCCGCGCGCGCCAACGCTGGATGCTCGCGTGCGCATTCGCGGCAGCTGCGCTGCTCGCCGGTTGCGACAACGCGCCGAAATTCCAGAATCTCGACATCACCGGCAACACGCAGTTCGGCAGCGATTTCGCGCTGCCCGACACCACCGGCAAGGTGCGCACGCTCGCCGACTTCAAGGGCAAGGCGGTCGTGATGTTCTTCGGCTATACGCACTGCCCGGACGTGTGCCCGACGACGATGGCCGAACTGTCCGAAGCGCTGAAGCAGCTCGGGCCCGACGCCGCGAAGCGCGTGCAGGTGCTGTTCGTGACCGTCGATCCGGAGCGCGACACGCCCGCGCTGCTCGGCCAGTACGTGCCCGCGTTCGACCCGTCGTTCATCGGCCTGCGGCCGGCCGACGAAGCGCAGCTCAAGAAGGTCACGAAGGATTTCCGCGTGTACTACGCGAAGGTGCCCGGCAAGACGCCCGGCAGCTACACGATGGATCACACCGCCGCGAGCTACGTGTTCGATCGCGACGGCAAGCTGCGCCTGTTCGTGCGCGACGGCCAGGGCCCCGCCCCGTGGGTCCACGACCTGAAACTGCTGGTCGACTGAGCGGCGCGCGCCCCGCGTGAGCGTCCGGGCGCCGGCCCGGCGACACGCGTGACGGGCTCGCCGTCACGCCTTTCTCCTGCTTCCCGACGATTTGCGATGCGCGATGCTCGAAGCGGCGCGGCATGCACGCGCGCGCGCGTACGTATGCCGCGCGGCTGCGTTACGGCAGCGCCGGCACGTTGAAGCCTTGCGCGGCGCGCGTGATCCTGAACTCGGTCACGCGATAGGTCGCGAGCCCTTCGGTCACGAACGGATCGGTCTCGAGGATCGCGTCGAGTTCGTCGCGGTCGATGCGCGCCGCGAGAATCACGCCGCCTTCGCGCGGCACCTTCGGCCCCGCCGCGATGAAGATGCCGCGGTCGAACAGCGGCTGCAGATACGCGCGGTGGCGTTCGAGTGCATCGTCGATGCGCTCGAGCGACGCGTTGTAGTGAATGTCGATGACGTACATGAATGGCCCTTGAATGTCGCCGGCGCATCGCGCACCGGTCAGCCAGTCTTTGTAGCACAGCGGCCGTTCGATGTGGCGTCGTGCATCGCGCGTGCGGGCGGCGCGCACCGGCTGCATGTATTCAAGTCGAAAGTTTCGCTGCCGTAAATACGGGGGCAACCGTTTGCGCGCGACCGGCCGTGCGTGCGCAATGCGGGCATCGACTTCGACTTCAAGGCACGCAGATGAGCAGAATGAGTTTGAACCGCAAGCTATGGCTCGCGCTTGCGCTGGTGTGGATCGGCTTACTGGGCGTCGGCGCGTGGAGCGCATACGAGACGCGCGCGACGATGCTCGCCGAACGCAAGGCCGGCATCGCCAACCTCGTCGACTCGGCGGCCGGCATCGTGAACGCGTATCACGCGCTCGCGCAGGCCGGCACGCTGTCCGAGGCCGACGCGAAGCGCGACGCGCTCGCGAGCCTCGCCGCGATGCGCTACGGCGAGTCCGGCTACGTATTCGTGATGGACTCGAAGCCCGTCGTGCTGATGCACCCGACGCTGCCGAAGCTGGTCGGCACGCAGGTCGGCGACTATCTCGATCCGGACGGCAAGCCGTTGTTCGTCACGATCCTGAACGCCGCGAAGGCGACCGGCAGCGGCTTCGCCGAGTATCGCGGCCGCCTGCCGCACAGCGAGACCGCGGTGCCGAAGATCAGCTACGTCACGCGTTTCGCGCCGTGGGACTGGAACATCTCGAGCGGCGTGTTCCTGAAGGATATCGATACCGTCTACTACCGCACGCTGTTCGGCCACCTCGCGGTCGTGCTCGTGATCGGCTTCGTGATCAGCGCGGCGATGCTCGTGATCATCCGCAACGTGCGCGGCAGCCTCGGCGGCGAGCCGGACGAAGCGGCCGCGCTCGCGGCGCGCATCGCGCAGGGCGACCTGACGCGGCCCGTGCCGGTGCGCGCGGGCGACCGCACGAGCATGATGGCGGCGATGCGCGACATGCAGGCGCGCCTGCAGACGACGATCGGCGGGATCCGCCAGTCGGCCGAGTCGATCGCGGCGGCGAGCCGCGAGATCGCGTCCGGCAACGACGATCTGTCGCAGCGCACCGAGGAGCAGGCTGCGTCGCTCGAGGAAACGGCCGCGAGCATGGAGCAGCTGACCGCGACGGTGAAGCAGAACGCCGACAACGCGCGGCAGGCGAGCGGGCTCGCGAACAATGCGTCGGAAATCGCGCGGGCGGGCAACGACGTCGTGAGCCGCGTGATCGGCACGATGGGCGAGATCGACGACAGCTCGCGCAAGATCGCCGACATCATCGGCGTGATCGAAGGCATCGCGTTCCAGACCAACATCCTCGCACTGAACGCGGCGGTCGAGGCCGCGCGCGCCGGCGAGCAGGGCCGCGGCTTCGCGGTGGTCGCGGGCGAGGTGCGCTCGCTCGCACAGCGCAGCGCGACGGCCGCGAAGGAGATCCGCGCGCTGATCGTGGATTCGGTCGAGCGCGTGCGCAACGGCTCGACGCTGGTCGGCCAGGCCGGCACGACGATGGGCGAGATCCTGCAGGCGGTCGCGCGCGTGACCGACATCATGGGCGAGATCGCGGCCGCGTCCGAGGAGCAGGCGAGCGGCATCACGCAGGTCGGGCGCGCGGTCACGCAGATGGACCAGGTCACGCAGCAGAACGCGGCGCTCGTCGAGCAGGCCGCGGCGGCGGCCGCGTCGCTGCAGGAGCAGGCCGGCAAGCTGCGCGACGCGGTCGGCGCGTTCCGCGTCGCCGAAGCGGCCGGCGACGCGCGTTGAACTCGTTCAAGTGCAACCGACGGCCGGATCGCGCGGGCGGCATCAGCACCGTCGCGGTGCATACCCATATAAGCGGGATGTATTTCACTTCCGCTCGATCCTGTGACACCATTTGCGCCTTCGTGCGAGTCCGGGCATACCCGTATCGCGCTCCTATTTTCAGTTAGCAAGAAAGCGAGAAACAGATGAAGCGTCGCAGTCTCCTGAAGGTATTTTCCGTACTGGCCGCCGGTGCCGCGCTGACGCTGTCGGCGGGCGCGCACGCCGACGACAAGGTGATCAAGGTCGGCACGGTCGCCGGCCCGGATGCGGAAGTGTGGCAGGTCGTGCAGAAGGTCGCGAAGGAGAAGGAAGGCCTGAACGTGAAGGTGATCGAGTTCAACGACTACGTGCAGCCGAACGCAGCGCTGGACGCGGGCGACCTCGACGCGAACAGCTTCCAGCACCAGCCCTACCTCGACAGCCAGGTGAAGCAGCGCGGCTACAAGATCGTCAGCGCGGGGCTCACCTATATCTCGCCGATCGGCGTGTACTCGAAGAAGTTCAAGTCGCTGAAGGATCTGCCGCAAGGTGCGAAGCTGGCGGTGCCGAACGATCCGTCGAACGAGAACCGCGCGCTGCTGCTGCTGCAGACGCAAGGCGTGATCAAGCTGAAGGCGGGCGCGGGCACGGGCGGCAACAACGCAACGGTGCTCGACATCGCCGAGAACCCGAAGAAGCTGAAGATCTCCGAGCTCGACGCCGCGCAACTGCCGCGCGTGCTGTCGGACGTCGACGCCGCCGTGATCAACACGAACTACGCGCTGGCCGCGAACCTGCAGCCGACCAAGGACGCGATCGCGCTCGAGTCGTTGACGAGCCCGTACGCGAACCTGATCGCCGTGCGCGCGAAGGACAAGGATCAGCCGTGGGTGAAGAAGCTGGTCAAGGCGTACCAGTCGCCGGAAGTGAAGGAATTCATCAAGAAGCAGTTCAAGGGCTCGATGGTCGCGTCGTTCTGAACGCGATCGGGCAACCGAACGAAGGCCTGCACCTGTGCAGGCCTTTTTTTCGTGTGCGGCGGATGTGTTTTGTTGCAGCCGCGCAGGTGTTGCCCGGACCGGCGTTCATGCGCTTGATTTGCGAGAGAGGGGCAAGCAATAACGATCCGGAACTGCACTCGCGTATTTCCGTTAATGAGATTTTCTAACGGTCTGCCACATTGACATCGATGTTCAGTGTCGTGGTTTGAGGCTAAATCCGGTATGTCTCTTCCGGCATTGGCACCGCGCTGCCGGCCGCGCCAGTTCCCCCTGTCAAGTCAAATAGCAAAAATTTCAAACGGCATTCCATGGTCGTTGCGGACGGGATGGTCGAGGGATTGGCAAGGGAGGGATAGGTTATGGTAGATCTTGATAAAAGGGTGATCGAGTTTGTAAGGAATAAATCTGGATTCTCTATCTCGTTCATCGCTGACGAGATAACGGAAATTACCGATCTGGACGCCGACCTGGATTTTGATGATTTTGAGGTCGAGGAGCTGATGCGGGAGTATTCGGTGAGGTTTGATGTTGATATAAGCGGATTCGATATAAAAAAATATTACCCGGAAGACGATTATTCATTTTTTGACTTGATCAATCCGTTCAAGAAAAAAGTGATCCATCGTGTTCCGGATCTGAATGTTCGAATGCTTATCGCGTCGGCGAAAGCGGGTCGCTGGCTCTACGACTGACCGCTCATCGAGCTTGTCTGCGACCGGAGGGAGCACACTGTGCGGCGTTGCTGCATGAGATCGCGCAAACCCTTTTTCATGTCGTTGCGCGTAAAGGCGGCGCGATCGCGCGGCGTTCCGCACGTGCTCACATCTCGCCGCGCCGCGAGCAGATCGCCATGATCTGCTGGATCGCGTAGTTGTCGCGCACGCCCGGCAGCGACTGCACGACGCACTCGTGAAAGCGCCGCTCGCGCGGCAGCAGCATCGCGTTGTTGCGGTACAGTGCGTCGCACGAGCGCTGGATCAGTTGCGCGGCTGCGCCGTTGCGGCTCTCGCGCAGCGCGCCCAGCATGCAGTCGTCGTATTGCGCGCTGCCGTCGGTCAGCGCGAATGCCGCGCCCGGCAGCGCCAGCGCGACGGCCGCGCATGCGATCGCACGGATCGTTCGTTTCACGTCCCCTCCGGTGGTGTGGATCGGGTCGGCGGACAGCATAACGTAAAGCCGGGATTGCGCGGGCCGTTCGGCCGGCACGATGCGGCCACGCCCGCCACGGCGTGCCGTAACATGACGGTTACGCGGGCTTTTCGGCCGTCTTTCCTCTGACGAAAGCCAGTTTCGTACCAGCACTGTGCGACGCGAGCGCATTGCCATATACTGTATATCCATACAGTTGTGGGTGGCGTCATGCTCGCATCCTCCATTTCCCCCGAATCCCTTCATCCGTCGCTGTGGCGCGGCTCGCAGCTCGCGCGCGGCGGCCCGCGCACGATCGATACAGGCTTCGCGCCGCTGTCGGCCGAACTGCCGGGTGGCGGCTGGCCGGTCGGCGGCCTCGTCGAACTGCTGGCCGCTCAGCCGGGCTGCGGCGAGATGCGGCTGCTCGCGCCCGCGCTCGCGCGCACCGTCAGCGCGCGGCGTCCGCTCGCGCTCGTCGCGCCGCCGCACGTGCCGCATGCGGCAGCGCTCGCCAGCCTCGGCGTGCCGTCCGACGCGCTGCTGTGGCTGCGCGCGGGCAGCCGCACCGACGCGCTGTGGGCCGCCGAGCAGGCGCTCAAGGCGGGCTGCTGCGGCGCGTTGCTGCTCTGGCAGGACGCGCGGCCCGATGCGCTGCGCCGCCTGCATCTCGCGGCCGCGCGCACCGGCGACACGCTGTTCGTGATGCTGCGCCCGCTGTCGGTCGCGCGGCAGCCGTCGCCGGCCGTGCTGCGCGTCGCGCTGCATCCGGTGCCGGGCGGCGTGTCGCTCGACATCGTCAAGCGTCGCGGGCCCGCGTGCAGCGAGCCGCTCACGCTCGATCTGCCGTCGCCCATCGTGGAGAGCCGCTATGCGCGTCTTGCTCGGCATCCATCTGCCGCGCCTGCCGCTCGACGTGTGCGCCCCGCCGCCGTCTGACGCCGCCGCCAGCGAGGCCGGCTGCGCGGTGCTCGAGCAGGGTGTCGTGCTGATCGCTGATGCGGCCGCGCGCCGCCAGGGCGTGCGCGCGGGCATGAAGCGCGGCGGCGTGCTGACGCTCGCGCCGGACACGCGGCTCGTCGACCGCGATCCCGCCCGCGAGGCCGATGCGCTGCGCGCGGTCGCGCTCGCGTTGTTGCGCTTCTCGCCGTGCGTCGCGCTCGACGACGAAGCGACGCTGATCGTCGACGTCGGCCCGAGCCTGCGCCTGTTCGGCGGGCTGCCGGCGCTGTGCCGCCAGGTGCGGGCGACGCTCGCCGCGCTCGGCTATGCGGCGCGCCTGTCCGCCGCACCGACCGGCCGCGGCGCGTGGCTGCTCGCGCGCACGTCGGCGCGCTCGCGCATCCGGCGCCGCGTGGCCGCGCCGGCTTCGCTCGTCCGCGCGCTCGACCGGTTGCCGTGCGTGTTGCTGCCTGACGCGCGTCCGTATGCAGGCTGGTTCGACGGCCTCGGCTGCCGCACGCTCGCCGATCTGCGCGGCCTGCCGCGCGCGGGGCTGCAGCGGCGCTGCGGTCCGGCGCTGCTCGCCGCACTTGATCGCGCGTACGGCGATGCGATCGAGCCGCTCGCGTGGATGGCGGTGCCGCCCGTGTTCGACGTGCGGCTCGAGTTGCCGGAGCGCGTCGAATACGCGGAAGCCGTGCTGTTCGCCGCGCGGCGGCTCGTCGTGCAGCTATGCGGGTGGCTCGCCGCCCGGCAGCTGTCGCTCGCCGCGATGACGTTCGATCTCGAGCACGAGCGCGGCCGCCAGGCCGTGCCGCCGACGCCGCTCGAGCTTGCGTTCGCGGCGCCGGTGCGCGACGAAGCGCACTTCATGCGGCTGCTCGGCGAGCGGCTCGCGCGCGTCGAGTTGCCGGCCGCGGTGATCGCGGTGCGGCTGAAGGCCACGCGCGTCGAATCGGTCGCGCCGCCGGCCGACGATCTTTTCCCCGAGCCGGGCGGCACGAAAGAGACGCGCGCGCGCTTGCTCGAACTGCTGGTCGCGCGGCTCGGCGCGGACAACGTGCTGCGCGCGGCGCCCGTCGCCGATTACCGCCCGGAGGCCGCGAACCGCTGGCTGCCGCTCGACGCGCAGGCGGGCAAGCCGGCCGGGGGGCTGCCGGCCGCGCCGCCGCGCCCCGCGTGGTTGCTGGCCGAGCCGCTGCCGTTGCTGATGCGCGGCGAGCGGCCGGTATTTCATACGCCGCTCCGGATGATGTCGTCGCCGGAGCGGATCGAGGCCGGGTGGTTCGACGGTCAGTTCGCTGCGCGCGATTACCACGTCGCGCAGGACGAAGCCGGCGCGTGCTATTGGGTGTTCAGGGAGCGCGCGGGGAGCGAGGCCGAACCGCACTGGTTCCTGCACGGGCTGTTCGGGTGAACGAAGATGATTGCGCAATTCAGTTTGCTGCCCGATTACGCGGAGTTGTTCTGCCGCTCGAACTTTTCGTTCCTGCATGGCGCGTCGCATGCGGAAGAACTGGTCGAGCGGGCGGTGGAACTCGGCTATCGCGGGATCGCGATCACCGACGAATGCTCGCTTGCCGGCGCGCCGCGCATGCATGTCGCCGCGAAGGCGAAAGGACTGCCGCTCGTCATCGGTTCGTATTTCGACGTCACGCCGGATGAAGTCGCGCCCGGCCACGATCCGGGCCCCGGCGCGTTCGGGCTCGTGCTGCTCGCGCAGAACCGCGAAGGGTACGGCAATCTTTCCGAGTTGATTTCGTGGCGGCGGATGGCCGCGCCGAAGGGCACTTACAAGCTGACGCCGCGGATGCTGTCGGCGCCGCCGGCGGAGTTCGCACACTTGCGCGGCATGCCCGACTGCTTCGCGATTCTCGTGCCGACATACCCGGTGCGGGCGGACGTGCTCGATGCGCAGGTCGCGTGGTTTCGCGCGACGTTCGGCGCGCGCGCGCGGCTCGGGCTCGTGCAGTTGCAGCGCGCGCTGGATGGTGCGCAGCGCGACGAGATTCGCGAGGCCGGTGAGCGGCGCGGCGTGCGGATCGTCGCGCTCGGCGACGTGACGATGCACCGGCGTTCGTGCAAGGCGTTGCAGGACGTGATGACGGCGATCCGTGTCGGGATGCCGGTGGCCGAGTGTGGCTATGCGCTCGCGCCGAATGCGGAGCAGCATCTGCGTACGCGTGGACGGATAGCGAAGTTGTTTGCGCCGGAAGAGATTGGCGAAACCTGCGCGATTCTCGATGCATGCGACGTCGATCTCGGCAAGCTGCGCTACGAGTATCCCGACGAAATCGTGCCGAAGGGGCTCACGCCGACGCGCTATCTGGAACAGGAAACCTTCGCAGGGGCGGCCGATCGGTATCCGCAGGGCATTCCGGAGAAGGTCAAAGCTCTGATCCGCCATGAACTCGACCTGATCGCGAAGTTGAGCTACGAACCCTTCTTCCTGACCGTCTACGACATCGTCAAATACGCGCGCAGCCAGAACATCCTGTGCCAGGGCCGCGGTTCGGCCGCGAACTCGGTGGTCTGCTATTGCCTCGGCATCACCGAGGTGAATCCCGAGCAGAGCACGATGCTGTTCGAGCGCTTCATCAGCGAGGAGCGCGGCGAGCCGCCCGATATCGACGTCGACTTCGAGCACCAGCGCCGCGAAGAAGTGATCCAGCACATCTACGAAAAATACGGCAAGCATCGCGCGGCGCTCGCGGCCGCCGTGTCGACGTATCGTCCGCGCGGCGTGCTGCGCGAAACCGGCAAGGCGCTCGGCGTCGATCCGATGCTGGTCGATCGCGTCGCGAAGGGGCATCGCTGGTTCGACGGCAGCCGCGACCTGCTGCAGCAATTCTCGTCGACCGGGCTCGACCCGAAAACGCCGCTGATCCGCACGTGGGCCGAACTCGCCGCGCGCCTGCTCAACTTCCCGCGCCACCTGTCGCAGCACTCGGGCGGCTTCGTGATCAGCCGCGGCAAGCTGACGCGGCTCGTGCCGGTCGAAAATGCGGCGATGGACGGGCGGCGCGTGATCCAGTGGGACAAGGACGATCTCGAAGCGCTCGGGCTGATGAAGGTCGACGTGCTCGCGCTCGGCATGCTGTCGGCGCTGCATCGCGCGTTCGACCTGCGCACCGCGTGGCGCGGGCCGGAGAAGGACGGCAAGCCGTTCACGCTGAAACACATTCCGCAGGATGACGAACCAACTTACGACATGATTTGCCGCGCCGATACGGTCGGCGTGTTCCAGATCGAATCGCGCGCGCAGATGTCGATGCTGCCGCGGCTGAAGCCGCGCCACTATTACGATCTCGTGGTCCAGGTGTCGATCGTGCGGCCTGGGCCGATCCAGGGCGGCGCGGTGCATCCGTATTTGCAGCGGCGCAGGATCGTGGCTGGCGAAGAGGAGGGCGAGGTCACGTATCCGAGCGACGCGCTCAAGGAAGTGCTCGTTCGGACGCTGGGGGTGCCGATCTTCCAGGAGCAGGTGATGCAGATCGCGATCGTCGCCGCGGGTTTTACACCTGGCGAAGCGGACGACTTGCGCCGCGCGATGGCCGCGTGGAAGCGTAAGGGCAATCTCGAGAAGTATCACGACAAGATCATCGGCGGGATGCTTGAGCGCAACTACACGCGCGAGTTCGCCGAGCAGATCTTCGAGCAGATCAAGGGCTTCGGCGAATACGGTTTCCCCGAAAGCCATGCGGCCAGTTTCGCGAAGCTCGCGTACGCGAGCAGCTGGCTCAAATGCCACGAACCGGCGATCTTTCTCGCTGCGCTGCTGAACAGCCAGCCGATGGGGTTCTACGCGCCCGCGCAACTCGTGCAGGACGCGAAACGCCACGGCGTGAAGGTGTTTCCGGCCGACGTTACGCGCAGCGGCTGGGAGGCGTCGCTCGAAGCGCTGCCCGGCCAGCCGCCGCCGCACGGCCAGCCCGCGGTGCGGCTCGGCCTGTCGCTCGTGCGCGGGCTCGGCGAGGCCGCCGCGCGGCGCATCGAGGCCGCACGCGCAGATGGCCCGTTCGAGAACGTCGACGCGCTCGCGCGCCGCGCGCAACTCGAACGGCGCGATCTCGAAGCACTCGCCGCCGCGAACGCGCTCGCAACGCTCGCCGGCCATCGCCGCGACGCATTGTGGCAGGCCGTCGCCGCGGCGCCCGAGCGCGACCTGCTCGCCGCCGCGCCGATCGACGAGGCGGAGCCCCCCGCGCTCGACGCGCCGTCCGAAGCCGACGACATCCTCGCCGACTATCACGCCACAGGCCTCACGCTGAACCGCCATCCGGTCGCGCTGCTGCGGCCCGCGTTGCGCGCGCAGCGGCTGTCGTCCGCGGCCGAACTGCACGATCGCCCCGACGGCCGGCTCGCGCGCGCGTGCGGGCTCGTGATCGCACGGCAGATGCCGGGCACCGCGAAGGGCGTGATGTTCATGACGCTCGAGGACGAAACGGGCTGCGTGAACGTGATCGTGCGGCCCGAGCTGCTCGCGCGGCAGCGCCGCGAAACGCTCGATTCGCGGCTGCTCGCCGCATCGGGCGTGTGGCAGGTCGTCAGCGACGTGAGGCACCTCGTCGCGCAGCATTTCGAGGACCTGACGCCGCTGCTCGGCGGCCTGCGCACGTCAAGCCGTGAATTCCACTGACGCGGCGCGTCGTCGGTATGCGTCGTCCGATGCATACCAGTTGCGCGAACTGGTTCTATGCCGGTATCGATTCCGCCCCATTCGAGCAGCCGGATCTGCCGCCCGGACTGTCCCCTTGCATACCAATCCGGGTAAATCCCTATCCCGCATCGCATTGTAAACAAAGGCTTTCCGGCTACTAAAACGCTTGCCTGACAAGGCTTCCGGCGATTTCGAACGCGCTAATACCAGTTCGTTGACTGGTATTATGGTGGTTATATAATGCGTTCACTTTCGACGGTCCTGGATCGTCGTCCGACACGCGGAGGCACATGGAAACCGGCTGGTCCGAACTGGCGCCCGATCCCCTCGACGACACGCCGCTGTATCTGCAGCTCGCCCGCAATCTGGCGAGCGCGATTCACGCCGGCGCGTGGCGGGCCGGCGAGGCGCTGCCGTCGGAGCGGCTGCTGTCGGTGTCGGTCGGCGTGTCGCGGATCACGGCGCGGCGCGCGCTCGCGCTGCTGGTCGAGCAGGGGCTGATCAAGCGGGCGCGCGGCGCGGGCAGCTTCATCACGCCGCGCGTCGCCGATCCGCTGTCGCGGCTCGTCGGCTTCACCGCGAAGATGCGGCAGCGCGGCTTCGTGCCCGATTCGGTGTGGCTGTCGCGCACGCTGCGCGCCGCGAGCCGCGACGAACTCACGCGGCTCGGCCTCGCGCCGGGCGCGACGGTCGCGCGGCTCGAACGGCTGCGACGCGCGGACGGCATCGTGATGGCCGTCGAGCATTCGACGCTGCCGGCCGCCGTGGTGCCGGACCCGCAGGCGCTCGGCGCGTCGCTGTACGAATACCTCGACGCGCGCGGGATGACCGTCGTGCGCGCGCTGCAGCACTTTCGCGCGGCGAACGCGACGCACGAGATCGCGAAATGGATGGCGGTGAAGCCCGGCTCCGCGCTGCTCGTGATCACGCGCATCGGCTACGGCACCGACCAGCGCGCGATCGAAGTGACCGAAACGTATTGCCGCGACGACTACTACGACTTCGTCGCCGAACTGAAACGCTGACGCGCGGCACGGCGCGCACTCCAGTGCAATCGCAATGGAACGCAATCGCGCGCAATGAATCGCAACGAATTTGCAAATCGCGACGCGGATGTCCGCGTCACCAGATCACCAAGAGAAACGTCATGCTGACTGGCAACATCCTGACCCCCGAAGGCTGGATTCACGGTTCGATCGACAGCGAGAACGGCCGCATCGCCGTGCTCGACGGCACGCCTGCCGACCCGGCGAAGAACGACTCGCCGTACATCCTGCCCGGCTTCATCGACCTGCACGTGCACGGCGGCGGCGGCGCCGACGTGATGGAGGGCGGCGACGCGATCGACACGATCGCGCGCACCCACGCGCAATTCGGCACGACGAGCCTGCTCGCGACGACGATGACCGCGCCGCGCGACGAACTGATGGAGGTCGTCGCGAATCTCGGCACCGCCGCCCGCACGCGTACGCCAGGCGGCGCGCGCGTGCTCGGCGTGCACCTCGAAGGCCCGTACATCAACCCCGGCAAGCTCGGTGCGCAGCCGGACGCGGCGGTGTCGGCCGTGCTCGACGAAGTGCTGAAGTACCTGTCGATCGCGCCGATCCGCGTCGTCACGCTCGCGCCGGAAATCGCCGGCCACATCGAGATCATCGGCGAGATGGCCGCGCGCGGCGTGCGCGTGCAGCTCGGCCATTCGCTCGCGACCTACGACGACGCCGTCGCCGCGCTCAAGCACGGTGCATGCGGGTTCACGCACCTGTTCAACGCGATGTCGCCGCTGCATCACCGCAATCCGGGCCTCGTCGGCGCGGCGCTCGCGCATGCCGAGTACGCGGAAATCATTCCCGACCTGCTGCACGTGCACCCCGGCGCGATCCGCGCGGCACTGCGCGCGATCCCGCGCCTGTATGTCGTGACCGACAGCACGTCGGCCACCGGCATGCCCGACGGCGAATACCGGCTCGGCAGCCAGCACGTGACGAAGTGCCTCGGCGGCGTGAGGCTCGCCGACGGCACGCTCGCCGGCAGCACGCTGACGATGGATCAGGCGCTGCGCAATCTCGTGTCGCTCGGCCTGCCGCTCGCCGACGTGTCGAACCGGATGTCGCGCTATGCGGCCGACTACCTCGGCATCGCCGATCGCGGCCGCCTCGAGCGCGGCGCGTGGGCTGACCTCGCGGTGTTCGATCGAGACCTGAACCTCACCGCGACCTACGTCGAAGGAGAATCGATTGTCGAATATGCTTAAGGAAGCGCGCGAGTCCGCCCAGGTCGTCGCCGCGCAACTCGCCGACACCGCGCGCGTCGAAGCACTCGCCGGCCAACTGCTCGATCACCCGCCGGCCGTCGCGCTGACGGTCGCGCGCGGCAGCTCGGATCACGCCGCCAGCTATTTCGCGAGCCTGACGATGAGCCGCCTCGGCGTGCCCGTCGCGTCGCTGCCGATGTCGGTCGCGACGCTGCAGCAGGCGCGGCTGAAGGTGCAGGACCAGCTCGCGCTCGCGTTCTCCCAGTCGGGCAAGAGCCCCGATCTCGTCAACACGATGGCTGCGCTGCGCGAAGCCGGCGCGCGCACCGTCGCCGCCGTGAACGTGCTGCCGTCGCCGCTCGCCGATGCATGCGAGCACCAGTTGCCGCTCATGGCCGGCCCCGAGCTGTCGGTCGCCGCGACCAAGAGCTATATCGCGATGCTGTCGCTGTCCGCGCAGATCGTCGCGTACTGGCAGCGCGACGCCGCGCTCGTGACCGCATTGCGCGGCTTGCCCGACGTGCTCGCGCAGGCGGGCCGGCTCGACTGGACGCCGGCCGTCGACGCGCTCGCGGGTATCGAGCGGATGATCGTGATCGGCCGCGGACTGGGTCTCGCGATCGCGCAGGAAGCCGCGCTGAAGCTGAAGGAAACGTCCGGCATCCAGGCCGAGGCGTTCTCGAGCGCCGAAGTCCGTCACGGCCCGATGGAGCTGATCGACCGCGACTATCCGCTGCTCGTGTTCGCGCCTCCGGGGCCGGAACAGGCCGGGCTGCTGCAGCTCGCGCACGACATGCGCGCACGCGGCGCCGCCGTGCTGCTCGCGGCGCCCGCCGGCACGCCCGGCGTGTCGGGCACCGTGCTGCCGCTCGCGCAATCCGCCCATTCGGCGCTCGACCCGATCGCCGCCATTCTTTCGTTCTACGTGATGGCGGCGGATCTCGCCGTCGCGCGCGGCCGCAATCCCGACACGCCGCGCCACCTGAACAAAGTCACCGAAACGCACTGATAGCCGAGACAGCCGATGAGACGCGCCGAGGAGTCCCAGTTGAAGAGTTCCGCCCATGATCCGATCGTCCTGCTCAGCCCGTTGACGGGGCCGATCGTCGCGCTGGCCGACGTGCCCGATCCGGTGTTCTCCGGCGGGATGTTCGGCGACGGCATCGGCATCGACCCGCTCGCGGGCAGGCTCGTCGCGCCGTGCGCCGGCATCGTGTCGCATCTCGCGCGCACCGGCCATGCGGTGACGATCACGACGCCGCAGGGCGCGGAAGTGCTGCTGCACATCGGCATCGATACCGTCGAGCTGAACGGGCAGGGCTTCACCGCGCGCGTCGAAGCCGGCGCGCGCGTCGAAGCGGGCGACCTGCTGATCGAGTTCGACCAGGATGCGGTCGCGCGCAGCGCGCATTCGCTGGTGTCGGTGATCGCGATCGCGAACGCCGATGCGTTCGACGTCGTCGAGCGCGCGAGCGGCTTCGCGAAGGCCGGCGAGACGCCGCTGCTGACGCTGCGCGGCAAGGGCGAAGCCGCGACGCACGCGGCGCAGGCCGGCGCCGCCGCGATGAACGAAGTGCGCCGCGAAATCGTGCTGACGCAGCCCGGCGGCCTGCATGCGCGGCCGGCCGCGCGCGCACGCGAATCGGTGCGCGGTTTCGACGCGACGGTCGACGTGCAGTTCGACGGCCGCAAGGCGTCGATCGCGAGCGTCGTGGGCCTGCTCGGCCTCGGCGCCGGCGAAGGCGCGGCGATCGAGCTGATCGGCCGCGGCGCGCACGCGCAGCAAGCGGTTGAAGCGGTCGAACGCGAGCTGCTGCGCGAAGCGCACGGCGAAGTCGAGGAGAAGCCGGCGCGGCTGCGCTCTCCCGCGCCGCAGACGGCCGTGCACCACACCGGCGCGCCGCTCGACCCGAACACGCTCGCGGGCGTGTGCGCGGCGCCGGGCATCGCGGTCGGCACGCTCGTGCGTCTGGACGATGCGGACATCGTGCCGTCCGAACAGGCAACCGGCACGCCCGCGTCGGAAAGCCGCCGGCTCGACCATGCGCTGAAGGCGGTCGATGCCGAGCTCGGCGAAACGGTGCGCAACGCGTCGGCGCGCGGCGCGGTCGGCGAGGCGGGGATCTTCGCGGTGCATCGCGTGCTGCTGGAAGATCCGACGCTCGTCGACGCGGCGCGCGACCAGATCAGCCTCGGCAAGAGCGCGGGCTTCGCATGGCGCGCGACGATCCGCGCGCAGATCGACACGCTGTCGAAGCTCGACGACGCGCTGCTCGCCGAGCGCGCGGCCGACCTGCGCGACATCGAGAAGCGCGTGCTGCGCGCGCTCGGCGACACGAGCGGCGCCGCGCGCGCGCTGCCCGACGAGGCCGTGCTCGCCGCGGAGGAATTCACGCCGTCGGACCTGTCGTCGCTCGATCGCCAGCGCGTGACCGCGCTCGTGATGGCGCGCGGCGGCGCGACGTCGCATGCGGCGATCATCGCGCGCCAGCTCGGCATTCCGGCGCTCGTCGCGGTCGGCGACGCGCTGTATGCGATTCCGGACGGCACGCAGGTCGTCGTCGACGCGAGCGCGGGCCGTCTCGAACACGCGCCGACCGCGCTCGACGTCGAACGGGCGCGCCACGAGCGCCAGCGCCTCGACGGCGTGCGCGAGGCGAACCGGCAGATGGCCGGCGCGGCGGCCGCGACCGTCGACGGCCGCGCGATCGAGGTCGCCGCGAACATCGCGACGCTCGACGACGCGAACACCGCGGTCGACAACGGCGCGGATGCGGTCGGCCTGTTGCGCACCGAGCTGATGTTCATCCATCGCCAGGCCGCGCCGACCGTCATCGAACACCAGCAAAGCTACCAGTCGATCGTCGACGCGCTGCAGGGCCGCACCGCGATCATCCGCACGCTCGACGTCGGCGCCGACAAGGAAGTCGACTACCTGACGCTGCCGCCCGAGCCGAACCCGGCGCTCGGCCTGCGCGGCATCCGTCTCGCGCAGGTGCGCCCCGATCTGCTCGACGATCAGCTGCAGGGCCTGCTCGCGGTGAAGCCGTTCGGCGCGGTGCGCATCCTGCTGCCGATGGTGACGGACGCGGGCGAGCTCGTGCGGCTGCGCAAGCGCATCGACGAGTTCGCGCGTGCGCAGGGCCGCACCGAGCCGATCGAGGTCGGCGTGATGATCGAGGTGCCGTCGGCCGCGCTGCTTGCCGACCAGCTCGCGCAGCACGCGGATTTCCTGTCGATCGGCACCAACGACCTCACGCAGTACACGCTCGCGATGGACCGCTGCCAGGCCGATCTCGCCGCGCAGTCCGACGGCCTGCATCCGGCCGTGCTGCGGCTGATCGACATCGCGGTGCGCGGCGCGGCGAAGCACGGCAAGTGGGTCGGCGTGTGCGGCGCGCTCGGCGGCGATCCGCTCGCGGTGCCGATCCTCGTCGGCCTCGGCGTGACCGAACTGTCGGTCGATCCGGTGTCGGTGCCGGGCATCAAGGCGCGTGTGCGCCGTCTCGATTACCAGCTGTGCCGCCAGCGTGCGCAGGATCTGCTCGCACTCGACTCGGCACAGGCGGTAAGGGCAGCAAGCCGCGAGGTCTGGCCGCTCGACTGAACGTCGGCGGCAGGCGCGCGACCCGTTTCACTACGAAAGCAATCACTCAACGACGCTTAACGACGAGATATGGATTGGAGGACTGAATGGACGGGAATCCGTTTCTGAAGATACAGGGCCTGGGCCGCGCGCTGATGCTGCCGATCGCGGTGCTGCCGGTCGCCGGCATCCTGCTGCGGCTCGGACAGCCGGACGTGTTCAACATCAAGATGATCGCCGATGCCGGCGGCGCGATCTTCGACAACCTGCCGCTCTTGTTCGCGATCGGCGTGGCGGTCGGCTTCGCAAAGGACAACAACGGCGTGGCGGCGCTCGCGGGCGCGATCGGCTATCTGATCGAAACCGCGATCATGAAGGACATCGATCCGAAGCTGAACATGGGCGTGCTGTCCGGGATCATCGCGGGCGTGGTCGCAGGCTTGCTGTACAACCGCTACAAGGACATCAAGCTGCCCGACTACCTCGCGTTCTTCGGCGGCAAGCGGTTCGTGCCGATCATCACGGGGCTCGTGTGCGTGATACTCGGGATCGCGTTCGGGTATGTGTGGCAGCCGATCCAGCATGCGATCGACGCGGCCGGCCAGTGGCTGACGACGGCCGGCGCGATCGGCGCGTTCGTGTTCGGCTTCCTGAACCGGCTGCTGCTCGTCACGGGCCTTCACCACATCATCAACTCGCTCGCGTGGTTCGTGTTCGGCAACTTCACGCCGCCGGCCGGCGGCGAGATCGTGCACGGCGACCTGCATCGCTTCTTCGCGGGCGATCCGACGGCGGGCACCTTCATGGCGGGCTTCTTCCCGATCATGATGTTCGGCCTGCCGGCCGCGTGTCTCGCGATGCTGCACGAAGCGCCGAAGGAGCGCCGCGCGATGGTCGGCGGCCTGCTGTTCTCGATGGCGCTCACGTCGTTCCTGACCGGCGTGACCGAGCCGATCGAATTCAGCTTCATGTTCCTTGCGCCGGTGCTGTACGTGATCCACGCGGTGCTCACCGGGCTGTCGCTCGCGATCTGCCAGATTCTCGGCGTGAAGCTCGGCTTCACGTTCTCGGCCGGCGCGATCGACTACGTGCTGAACTACGGGCTGTCGACGAAGGGCTGGATCGCGATTCCGCTCGGCATCGCGTACGGCGTCGCGTACTACGGGCTGTTCCGCTTCTTCATCCGCAAGTTCAACATGGCGACGCCGGGCCGCGAGCCGGCATCGACCGATGCCGCTGCGCAATCGTATGCATCGGGCGGCTTCGTCGCGCCGGCGGCCGATGCCGCTGCAGCCGGTGCCGCTGCAGCCGCGCCGCGCGCGCAGCGCTACATCGCCGCGCTCGGCGGTGCGGGCAACCTGACCGTCGTCGACGCATGCACGACGCGCCTGCGCCTGAGCGTCGTCGATCCGGAGAAAGTGTCGGAGCCGGAGCTGAAGTCGATCGGCGCGCGCGGCGTGCTCAAGCGCGGCGGCAACAGTGTGCAGGTGATCATCGGGCCGGAGGCCGACATCATCGCCGACGAGATCCGTTCGGCAATCGGCGCAGGCGCGACCGGCGCCGCTGCCACGGCCACGGCTGCCGCTGCGCAGCCGGTCACGGGCGCGGCGGCCGGCCCGCTCGACCCGGATCCGCTGCGCTGGCTCGCGGTGTTCGGCGGCGCGACCAACGTCGTGTCGCTCGACGCGATCGCGACCACGCGGCTGCGCGTCGTCGTGCGCGATGCGGACGCGGTCGATCGCGAGCGTCTCGGCGCGCTCGACGTCGCGTGGGTGTCGGCCGACACGTTCCACATCGTCTGCGGCAACGCGGCCGTACGCTATGCGGAACAGCTCGGCGCGCGCCTGCCGTCGGCGGGCGGCGGCGCGGCCGCGCAGCCGGCGTGATGCGATGAAGCAGGCCCGATCCGCGTAGCGAGTTCGGGCCGCCGGCCGGTAAAACGAAAACGGCTTGCGACGTATGCGTCGCAAGCCGTTTTTCTTTGGCGCGGCGCGCGATGCGTTCGGCTGCATCGCGCACCGCTCGCGCCGTTCAGCCGAACGGCGGTTCAACGGTTCAACCGTTTCGTCTTCCGATCGATCACCGGTTCGTCAGCGTGAAGGTCGGCTTCCGGTAGCCGATGCCGGCGCGGTCGAGCTTCGGCAATTCGCGTTGCGTGACGAGCGTAGCGAAGCCGGCCCAGTCGCGCTGCAGCGCGGCCGTATCGACCCGATGCGTGTCGCCGCGCTTGTAGCGCACGCCGGCCGCGTACGGCAGCTCCCAGTCGGCCCGGTGCCACGCGCGCTCGGCGAGCGCGAGCAGGCGCGGATAGACCATGTACTCGAGGAACGTGTCGTTGCGCATCACCTCGCCCCAGGCCTGGCCCTGGATCCCTTCGATCCGCGGCGCGGCGCCCGTGCCCGTCACCTCGAACGCGTTGCCGTCGCGATCGCCGATCACCTCTGCGTTCTGCGGCAGGTTCTCCGGCGCGAGCGAGAACACCTTGTACTCGTCGGTGGCCTGCGAGCCCCAGTAATAGCCGCGCTCGCGCGGGTTGAGCGTGTACGGGAAGTCGAAGTACAGGTAGTCGGGCAGCGCGAGCACCGTCAGGTAGCCCTTGTTGCTCAGGTCGCGCGCGCTGTCCGACGCGCCCCAGAAGATCGTGTCCCACAGCGACACCATCACCTGCCGCGTGCTGAAGTCCTGCGGCCCGTTCGCGTGCTTGATGCCGTCCTGCCACGCGGCCATCGTGCCGATCCCGTTCGCGTCAACCGCCGCGCTCACCTGCTTCGCGAAGCGCGTCGGCAGCTCGTCGATCGACTTGATCTCGCCGCGCTGGAGCAGCGCCGTGCACGCAGGCGAGCGCGCCCACGGCTTGTCCTGCGCGGCGAGGTCGATGCGCCCCTTGTTCGGGTCGGTGCCGTTCAGCGGCTGGAAGCCGCCGCCGAGCAGGATGTTCTTCGCTTCGTCGCCGCCGTAGTGCCAGATGCGCAGCGGCACTTGTGCGTCGGCATGCATCGCCGCGATCTCGCGGATCACCTTCGACGCGAAATTCAGCGCGCCCGGCACGCACGGGTTCAGGTCGCTGCGCCGGTCGTAGAACTGCACGGTCGTCAGGTTCGACGTGTCCTGCGGATCGAGCAGCCGGTACGCGTTCGCCTCCTGGTCGCGGCCGGCCGCATGCAGCCGCCGGTAGCGCGCTTCCATCGACACGACCGCCGCGCGCGCGTGCGCGGGCATGTCGATTTCGGGAATCACGTCGACGAAGCGGTCGGCCGCGTAGCGCACCAGCGCGACGTAGTCGGCGCGCGTCAGATAGCCGCCGCCCGAGCGGTTGTCGGGCCCGGAGCCCAGCTGCGGCAAGAGGCAGCGCGTTTCGCTCGGATCGTGGCAGCGGCGCGCGCCGATGTCGGTCAGCTCGGGCAGGCCCGGGATCTCGATGCGCCAGCCTTCGTCGTCGGACAGGTGCAGGTGCAGGCGGTTGAGCTTGTACGCGCTCATCTGGTCGATCAGGCGGCGCAGCGTCGCCGGGTGCTTGAAGTTGCGCGCGAGATCGACGTGCATGCCGCGATGCACGAAGCGCGGCGCGTCCTCGACGAGCAGCGCCGGGATCGTGCCGCCGCCGGCCGGCGCGAGCGAGTAGAGCGTCTGCACGCCGTAGTAGAGGCCCGCGCGATCGTAGCCTTCGATCAGCACGCCGCGCGGCCCGATCGCGAGCCGGTAGCCGCCGGGCTTCGCGATGTCGGCCGGCAGCCGGCGCGGCGCGACCACGCCGCGCACCGGTACGCGGGCGCCGTCGAGCCCGAGCGTCGCCGCGCGCTCGCGCAGCGCCGCGACCTGCG
>NZ_CABVPL010000028.1 GCF_902499045.1 Burkholderia latens
TGGACGCAGCTGGATGCGGGCGGCCTGTATGCGGTCTACGCGGCCGCGGGCACGCCGGCGTGCGACGCGCTGGTGTGGGAAAGCGCGCGGCAGTCGCGCACGCGCGACGTGACGGTCGTGCTCGCACGGCAGCCCGCGCAGGTCGCCGCGCAGTTGCAGACGCGCGGTTTCGCGGGCGGCGCGCAGCCGGCCGGCTGGCCGCGCAACCTGAACGTGCTCGCGATGCCGGCGGCGCATGCCGCGGACGACGACGATGCCGCGACGCAGCCCGATGCGCCGCGCCGCGCGGCGCCCGCGCCGTTCGCGCGGCTCACCGGCGGCCTGCGCGCGATGAAGCGCTACGGTTTTCGCGCGCGTTCCGTCTATTTCGTCGAAGGCGCGCAGCGCTGGTTCAGTTGGGACGATCCGGCCGCACTCGCGGAGGAAGGCGCCGCGCTCGCGGACTGGTGCCGCACGCACCGGATCGCGCTGGTGTTGCTGGTCGACCCGGACATCGCGCGCGCGGACACCGGCCCGCGTACCGACGATCCGCCGCTCGTGCGCGACGCGAGCCGTGCGACGCGCAGCGGCTTTCACGGCGTGTGCACGGGCGTCGCGCAGCTGCAGCGCACGCACGGCGAGCTGCTGTGGGTCGTCGATTTCTGGCGCGCGGGCGACATGCTCGCGGCCGGCGAGGTGCGGCCGCTGCGCTTCGCGCCGAGCGGCCGGCTCGCGGCGATCGCCGATGGCGATGCAGCCGAGCCCGCGCGCCGGATGAAGCTCGCGACCGACGAGGATCGCGTCGTCGCGAGCCGCGCGGTGCTCGAGGACGGCACACGCGCGCCCGCCGGCTGGGAAATCGTCGACGACAACGCGGCCGTCGTCGCGGCCTGCACGCATGCGCAGGCCGCGACCGCGGTGCTCGCGTTTCGCTCGCACGCGCAGCTCGAGAGCGTGTGCGCGGCGGTCCACGCGTTGCGCCGGCAGTGCGGCGGCGCGCTGAAGATCGCGGTGGTCGAGCGCGACGTGGTGCTGCGCCAGCAGTTCGAGATGCTGGTGCTGAGCGTCGGCGCGAACCGCGTCGTCGCGCGCGACCTGCCGATGTCGCGGATGCAGACCGCCGTGACCGCGCTGCGCGGCCAGCTGTATGCGCGGCCCGTCGCGCCCGACTATCGTGCGGCGCTCGCGGCCGCGCTCGGCGACTCGGTGCTCGGCTACCTGCCAGTCGGCGCGTTCTGCCTGCGGATTCGCGCGGTGCTCGACCGCGGCGCCGTGCTCGCGCTGCCGCACACGCTCGCGAAGATCGCGCTGCTGCCGGGCGTGTCGCACGTCGATGCGCTGCGGCACTGCCGGCCGCGGCGCGCCGGCGACGTCGTGACGGCCGACGCCGCGCACCTGTACGTATTCCTGTTCGCGTGCGAGCCGGCCGATGCCGACGACGCGCTCGCGCGGATCTTCGACGTGCCGGTCGATACGCTGTCCGATCGCATCGTGTGTCTCGGGCAGGGCAGCATCGACGCCGAACTCGACGCGCTGAAGGCAGAGAACCGGCGCGCGCCGATCGCCGACTACAGCGACCTGTTCGCGGCGTCGCGGCCGGCGGGTGACGCGGCTGTGGCCGGTGCGGCGGCGCGCGTACCGGGTCGACACACCGCAGATCCCGCTGCGTTCGCCGAAGAACCGGCTGCCGAGCACACCGCGCCCGGCGGCCATGCTCCGAACGCAGCGCCGCAGCTCGCAGACGCCGACGATGCACCGCCGGCCGCCGATACGCCGGCCCCGGTTTCCGCGTTTCCCGCCGCGCGTGCGCGCGGCGCCATCCGCAGCGCGATGCCGTTGCGCAAGCAGGAGGGCGCATGATCGCCGAACTCGTCATCGGATTCATCGTCGGGATCGCGATCGCGGTGCCGGTGTGGATCGTCGTGCAACACCTGGGCGTCGGCCGCGGCTTCCACGCGCCGCGCGGGCTGCACCGGCGCGACGCGGTGCCGTGCGAGCTCGTGCCGGTCGCGCTGCGCGGGCGCCTGCTGCCCGAAGCCGATCGCACCGGCGAGGCGGCGCCATGAAGACGATCGCCATCACGTCGACGACGGGCGGCGCGGGCCGCACGACGATCGCCGCCGCGCTCTCGGTGCTGCTCGCGCGCCGCGGCCGGCCGGTGGTCGTGCTCGAGCTCGACGCGCAGAACCTGATGGGCGCGACGCTGGGCCTCGACACGCTGCCCGAGCACGGGCTCGCGCACAGCCTGCTCGGCGAGCCTGCCGACGCCGCGCCGTGGCACGCGCATACGTGGCGCAATGCCGACGGCGTGCTGTTCGTGCCGTACGGGCAGGTCGATGCGGCGGGCGCCGCCGCGTGCGATGCGCGGCTCGCCGCCGATCCCGCGTGGCTGTCGCGCGCGCTCGACGAAATCGCGCTGCCGGCCGGCGGCGCCGTGCTGATCGATACCGCGCGCTATCCGTCGCCGCAGGCCGAGCACGCGGTTCGCTGCGCGGATCTGACGCTCGTCGTCGTGCCGCCGGAGCCGGCTGCATGCGCGACGGTGGCCGCGCGTCTCGACGCGCTGCGCGCGGGCGGCGGCGACGTGCAGATCGTCGTGAACCGGCTGAACCCCGCGCGCGACATGCAGCGCGACGCGCTCGCGATGCTGCGTGCGGTGGCGGGGCCGGCGGCGATGCTCGAGCAGCGGATCCACGTCGACGCGGCCGTGCCCGAAACGCTCGCGCGCGGCAGCTGGATCTTCGACGACGCGCCGTATTCGCAGGCATCGCACGATCTGAACGGCGTCGCGAACTGGGTCGATGCGTGGCTCGCGGCCGCGGCCGCCGGCCGTGCGGGAGCCGCGCGATGAACGCCGCGTTCGGCTCGCGCTGGCGCGCCGCGGCCCGGCGCGTGAGCGACTGGTGCGCGCGCGGAATCGGGCTGCCGGCCGAGCGCACGTTGCTCGACTGGCTCGTGCGGCTGTTCTTCCATGCGCCGCCGCCCGGCCGCGCCGATCCGGTGCGCCGCTGGGCGCGCGCGGCGTTCCTGCGGCTCGCGCGCGAATGGGGCGTGCTGCAGCCGCTGAGCGTGCGCGAATGGCTGTGGCGCGCGATCGTCCGTGCGCCGCGCACGGACGACGACCGTCCCGTGCGCGATCCGCTCGCGTGGTTCGACACCTTCGTCGTGCCCGTCTACGTCGCGGTGCGCGCGCTCGGCGCACGCGCCGACGCGCTGCTCGCGAGACTGCCGTGGGCGCGCTGGGGCGGCTGGCTCGATGCGCGCGCGCACGGCGTCGGCCGGCACCGCTGGCTTGCGCCGCTGCTGCTCGTCGCCGGCGCGCTGATGTGGGCGGCGGCCGGGATGTCGCCGCTGATGCCCGGCGCGCAGTTCGCGTTCTTCGCGATCGTCGCGGTGCTGGCGCTCGCACTGCGCCGCCTGCCGGGCCACCTGCCGACGCTCGCGCTCGCGTCGCTCGCGCTGCTCGCCATGGTTCGCTACGTGTGGTGGCGCACGACCCAGACGCTCGATTTCCGCAGCCCGGTCGAGGCGTTCGCCGGCTATCTGCTGTACGGCGCCGAAGCGTATACGTGGATGATCCTGCTGCTCGGTTTCATCCAGACCGCGTGGCCGCTCGACCGGCCGATCGTGCCGCTGCCCGACGATCCCGGCAACTGGCCGAGCGTCGACATCTACATCCCGACCTACAACGAGCCGCTGTCGGTCGTGAAGCCGACCGTGTTCGCGTCGCAAAGCATCGACTGGCCGACGGACAAGCTGCGCGTGTACCTGCTCGACGACGGCCGGCGCCCCGAGTTCGAGGCGTTCGCGCGCGAGGCCGGCATCGGCTACCTGACGCGCGACGACAACCGCCACGCGAAGGCCGGCAACATCAACCGCGCGCTGCCGAAGACGCGCGGCGAATACATCGCGATCTTCGACTGCGATCACGTGCCGACGCGCTCGTTCCTGCAGACCACGATGGGCGTATTCCTGCGCGACCCGAAATGCGCGCTCGTGCAGACGCCGCACCATTTCTTCTCGCCGGACCCGTTCGAGCGCAACCTCGGCACGTTCCGCGAGATTCCGAACGAGGGCAACCTGTTCTACGGGCTCGTGCAGTCGGGCAACGACCTGTGGAACGCGACGTTCTTCTGCGGATCGTGCGCGGTGCTCAAGCGCAGCGCACTCGAGGAAGTCGGCGGCGTCGCGGTCGAAACCGTGACCGAGGACGCGCACACCGCGCTCAAGCTGCATCGCCGCGGCTACACGTCGGCGTACCTGCCGACCGTGCAGGCGGCCGGGCTCGCGACCGAGAGCCTCGCGGGCCACGTGAAGCAGCGCACGCGCTGGGCGCGCGGGATGGCGCAGATCTTCCGTATCGACAATCCGTTCCTCGGGCGCGGGCTCGGCTTCATCCAGCGGATCTGCTACGGCAACGCGATGCTGCATTTCTTCTACGGAATCCCGCGGCTCGTGTTCCTGACGATTCCGCTCGCGTACCTGTTCTTCCACCTGTACTTCATCAACGCGTCGTCGGTCGCGCTCGCCAGCTACGTGATTCCGTATCTCGTGCTCGCGAACGTCGCGAACTCGCGGATGCAGGGGCGCTACCGCCATTCGTTCTGGGCCGAGGTCTACGAATCGGTGCTCGCGTGGTACATCGCGCTGCCGACCACCGTCGCGTTCTTGAGCCCGAAGCACGGCAAGTTCAACGTGACCGACAAGGGCGGCAAGATCGACGAAGGCTACGTCGACTGGTCGACGTCGAAACCGTACCTCGTGCTGTTCGCGCTGAACGTGCTCGCGATCATGGCCGGCCTGTGGCGGCTCGCGGCCGAGCAGGGCGACGAGGCGTCGACGATCCTGATCACGCTCGGCTGGACCGTCTACAACCTCGCGATGCTCGGCGCGGCGCTGGCCGTCGCGCGCGAGACCAGGCAGGTGCGCGTCACGCACCGGATCGCGATGCGCGTGCCGGCGACGCTGCTGCTGGCCGACGGGTCGACAGCCGCGTGCTTCACGAGCGACTACTCGACCGGCGGCCTCGGCCTCGAAGCGGTGCCGGGGCTGCCGCTCGCGGTCGGCGACACGCTGACCGTGTGCGTGACGCGCGGCGACCGCGCGTTCCCGTTTCCGGTGCGCGTGACGCGCGTGACGCCGGCCCACGTCGGCGTGAGTTTCGACGCGCTGACGCTCGAGCAGGAGCGCCAGCTCGTGCAGTGCACGTTCGGCCGCGCGGACGCATGGCTCGACTGGCACGCGGCCGCGCGCGCCGATACGCCGCTGCGCGGGCTGAAGGAAGTGCTGCGCGTCGGCCTGGACGGCTACGTACGAATGTGGAAGGGCGCGGCGCGCGGCGTGCAGTCGATGCTGGCGCCGAAGCTCGATCGCGCGCGCGACTGACGCGGCGCGCATCATGGAGTGGTTTAGATGACGTTCTGGAATCTGTATTTCATCCTGAAGTTCGCGCTGTTCGCGACCGGCCACCTGCAGCCGCTGTGGGTCGCGAACCTCGCGTTCGCGGTGGCGCTCGCCGCGAGCGCGCCGATCCGGCAGCGCGGGTGGCGCATCGTGCGGCAGCTCGTCGCGATCGCGATCGCGGTGCCGCTGCTCGCGCGCGAGCTGCATGCGCCGCCGCTCGCGCGTCTCGCCGAAGCCGTGCGCGAAGTCAGCACGTTCAGGCTCGACTACTGGATGGAGCTGCTGCCGCGCCTGTTGCCGCCGGTGCTCGTGCTGACGGTGGCCGGCGCGCTGATCGTCTATTTCATCGTCAATCGCTGGGTGCGCGTCGCGACGTTCGTGCTCGCCGTGCTGATCGTGATGCCGCTGTGGCAGGCGGGCAGCGGCTTGATGGCGCGGGTCGTCGCGCCGCTGCCGCAGCAGGCCGATGCCGCGGCCGTTCGTTCCGGCCAGCCCGAGGATCACAACGCGGCGCTCGCGACGTTCCGCGCGCAGGAGTCGCAGCGGCAGGTCGCGTTCGGCCATCTCGGCAACGATCCGGCCGCGCAGTTCGACGTGATCGTGCTGCACGTGTGCTCGCTGTCGTGGGACGATCTCGACGCGGCGAAGGTGCGCAACCATCCGATGCTGAGCCACTTCGACTACCTGTTCACGAACTTCAGCACGGCGGCGAGCTACAGCGGCCCGGCCGCGATCCGCGTGTTGCGCGCGAGCTGCGGCCAGGAAGCGCATGCGGACCTGTACAAACCGGCGCCGCAGCAGTGTCATCTGTTCTCGCAGCTCGCGTCCGCCGGCTATACGGTGCAGTCGCTGCTGAACCACGACGGCCATTTCGACAACTTCCTGCAGGTGATTCACGACAACATCGGCGTGCCCGATGCGCCGATCGTGTCGAACGCGGCCGCGCCGGTCGCGATGCACGCGTTCGACGGCTCGGCGATCAAGGACGATTACGGCACGCTCGCGAACTGGTATGCGCAGCGTGCGTCGGTGCCGGGCCCCGTCGCGCTGTACTACAACACCATCAGCCTGCACGACGGCAACCGCGTGGTCGGCAGCGCGCTGACCAGCATCGATTCGTATCCGCAGCGCGCGACGAAGCTGATGAGCGACTTCGACCGGCTCGCCGACCTGATCGCGCAGTCGGGCCGGCGCGCGGTGATCGTGTTCGTACCCGAGCACGGCGCCGCGCTGCGCGGCGACAAGAACCAGGTGGCCGGCCTGCGCGAGATTCCGACGCCGCGCATCGTCCACGGGCCGGTCGGCGTGCGGCTCGTCGGCTTCGCCGGCAACCACGGCACGGCGACGGTGATCGACCAGCCGACCAGCTTCCTCGCGCTCGCACAGCTGCTGTCGAACCTCGTGTCGAACAGCCCGTTCAAGCCGGGCGTGACGCTCGCGCAATACGCGGCGGACTTGCCGCGCACACGGATGGTCGGCGAGAACGAGGGCACGGTGACGATGCAGACTAACACCGGCTATGCGGTGAAGACTCCGGATGGCGTATGGATCGACGAACAGTAATCAACGTCGGCGACGACGATCGCCTGTCGCAGCCGAACGACGTGCGCGGCCTCGCGCGGCATCTGCCCGCGCTCGACCCCGAGCGCTATGTCGACGAGCAGGCGCGGCGCGCGTTCGTCGAGTCGCTCGAGCGCTGGCCGGTGCTTGCGAAGCTGATGGGATTGAAGCGGTAAACGCACGACGGCCGGCGTGCGTGCCGGCCGTCGTGCGGCGACGAGCGGGCCGATTTACTGCGCGCGGCGCTCTGGCTGGCGCGTCCATTCGTGCTCCTCGCCCGGCACCTTGCCGAAGGTCTGCGCGGCCCACGCATTGCGCGCCGCGTCGATCTTCGCGCGCTCGCTCGACACGAAATTCCATTCGATGAACCGCTCGCCCGGCAGATGTGCGCCGCCGAGCAGCATCACGCGTGCGCCGCTCGCGCTCGCGAGCGCGACGGTGGCGCCGGGTTCGAGCACGGCCATCGTCGAAGGCGCGAGCGGCGTGCCGTCGATCGTGAGGTCGCCGTCGACGAGATACACGCCGCGTTCGTCGTGTTCCGCGTCGAGCGCGAGCCGGCCGCCCGCCGCGAATTCGACGTACGCATAGAGCGTCGGCGAGAACACGTCCACCGGCGACGTGAGCCCGAACGCGGTGCCCGCGATCACGCGCACGCTGGCGCCGTCGCGCGTGAGCGACGGCAGCGTGTCGGCCGCGTGGTGCGCGAACGCCGGCGCGGTGTCCTCGTGCTCGACCGGCAGCGCGACCCAGGTCTGGATTCCGTGCACTGGCTGCTCGCGCGGGCGATCCTCGTCGGGCGAGCGCTCCGAGTGGACGATGCCGCGGCCGGCCGTCATCCAGTTCACGTCGCCGGGCACGATTTTCTGGCGATAGCCGAGGCTGTCGTGATGCATCAGCGTGCCGTCGAACAGATACGTGACGGTCGCGAGGCCGATGTGCGGATGCGGCAGCACGTCGATGCCGCGGCCGGCCGGCAGCACGGCCGGCCCCATCTCGTCGAAGAAGATGAACGGGCCGACGAGGCGCGCGGCGCGCGCGGGCAGCACGCGGCGCACGACGAGGTTGCCGATGTCGCTTTCGCGCGGCGTGAGCAGGGTCTTGATCGATGCGGACATGGTGGGCTTGGTCATGGTCAGGGGCGATGCGTCACGCGATGGCCGTATCGATCGCGATCGGGTTCGACAGGATCTTGTGCACCGGGCACGCGTTCGCGATCTGCAGCAGACGCGCGCGCTGCTCGTCGGTCAGGTCGCCGTCGAGCGTGATGCGGCGCACGATCGTGCTGCCCGCGCTGCCTGCTTCGTGCGCGAGCTTCACGTGCACTTCGGCGAGCGGCCAGCCCTTGCGTTGCGCGTACATCTTCAGCGTGATCGCGGTGCATGCGCCGAGGCTCGACAACAGCAGCGCGACGGGTGTCGGCGCCGCGTCGCCGCCGCCGAGCGCCGCCGGTTCGTCCGCGCGCCACTGATGAACGCCGTCGGTGAAGTGGACCAGGTAGTCGACCGAGCCGATGCTCGCTTCGACGGTGAGTTCGCTCATAGCAGTTCCAGGAGGGGAAAGGGGACGGGCCGGCGGCGCGGCCGGGCGTTACGGTTCGAGCAGACGCTGCAGCCGAAGCTCCTCGAAATCCAGCTCGGATTCTATGCGGTGCAGCACCGCGTCGTCGACGCGGCCGTCGCGATGCAGGTCGAGCAGCGCGTTGCGCGACACGCCGACCAGCTCGAGTTCGACGCGCAGCATCCGTGCGCGCACGTCCGCGGGCTCCGCGCCGTCGCGATGCGCGCGTTCGTTGAATGCGACGCGGCTCCGGTATTCGGTCAGCAGCCGGTCGAGCGACGCGCGTTCGAGGCTCGAGCCGCGCTGCTCGCGCGCATCGAGTTCGGCAAGCGCCGCGCCGAACGTATGCGCGCGCACCGCGTGCTCGGACATCGTATGCCGCGCGGCCGGGCGCAGCTTCATCACGCGGATCAGCGGCGCGAGCGTGCCGCCCTGGACGACCAACGTCGCAATGATCAGCAGGAACGTGCTGAACAGGATCAGGTCGCGCGCGGGGAACGCGCTGGGCAGTGCGATCGCGGCGGCGAGGCTCACGACGCCGCGCATGCCGGACCAGCCGAGCACGACGGCCTCGCGCCACGACCACGGTGCATGGCCCGCGCGCCGCGCGCGCATGCGGCCGGGGAGCCACATCGCGACGAACACCCATACGAGCCGCGCGCCGATCGCGGCGGCGGTGGCCGGCAGCGCGACGCGCAGGCCGGCCATCAGCACCGCGCCTTCGTGATTGACGCCCGCGAGGATCGCGTGCAGCGCGAGGCCGATCAGGATGAACACGAGCGCGTCGAGCACGAATACGATCGCTTCCCATGTCGCCTTCGCCTTGATCCGCATGTCGGCGCCGAACACCCGATGCTGACGCACGCCGAGCACGAGGCCGCAGGTGACGACCGACAGCACGCCCGAGCCGTGCACGGCTTCGGCGATCCCGTAGCTGCCCCATGCCATCGCGAACGTGACGACGATGCCGAGCATCGGCTCGCGCAGGCGCTGCAGCACCCAGCACATCGCATGGCCGCACGCGAGGCCGACCGCGATGCCGATCAGCGTGAGCGAGAAGAACAGGCCGGTCGCGCTCGCGGTCGTGATCGTGACGGCGAGCGCGGCCGACACGGCCATCTGGTACAGCAGCAGGCCCGACGCATCGTTGACGAGGCTCTCGCCTTCGAGCACCGCGACGAGCCGCGCGGGCAGCGGATGGCGCTGCAGGATCGCTTTCGCGGCGACCGCGTCGGGCGGCGACACGATCGCGCCGAGCGTGAAGCACGCGGCCCACGGCAGCGCGGGATTCGCCGCATGCACGGCGAGCGCGACCGCGACCGTCGTGAACGCGACCGCGCCGAGCGCGAGCGATGCGATCGACGCGAGCTCGCGCCGGAACTCCTTCCACGCGGTATAGAAGCCGCTCGACATCAGCAGCGGCGGCAGCACGGCCGCGAGCAGCAGCGCCGGGTCCATGTCGGGCACGCGCTTGCCGGCGACGGCCACCACGCAGCCGCCGAGCAGCAGCACGACGGCCGGCGGAATCGACACGCGCTCGGCAAGCCACGTGAGCGCGCCGGCGCCGCAGATCAACAGCAGCAGATAGTGGAACAGTTCGACGTTGCTCATGCGCGGTGCAGGCGGCGATGCCGTATCACGACGGCTTGCGCTCGTTCGTGCTGCCGCCCGGCAACGCGCCGAACATGTGCTGGCTGCATTTCGCGTCGCGCCACGCGGCGTTCAGCCGGTGGCCTGCGAGCATGCGCCGCGCGACGGGGAGGATCTGTTCTCCGGCCAGCATCCCGAGCAGGCCGGTGAGCGCGATGATCGGCGGCGCGGGCGAGTTTACGCCGATCGCGCCGTAGATGACGCCGGCGAGCATGCCGGCGAGCAGCGAGAAGACATAGGCTTTCATGATGGGCGTCTCGTGGTCTCGTGATCGGACGATGGGCGGCGACGAGTGCATCGCCGAGGTCCTGGAAGCGTATCGGGTTTACGTGAGGAAAAAAAGGGCGGATTGCCCTTTATGGACCACCTATTCTGGAATTCGAGTGATTCCATTTGTTGGATGTTCGCGGCAGAGGATTGCGGTTTTAATAAGCCGAGACGGACGACGCAAGCCGGACGTAGTACCTGCTGGAGGCCTCCCGCGTTTACGGCGAGGCAAGACTCTCTTTCCATTCCACGGATGATCACGCCATGAGCAACCCGAAACTTGAAGTACTGACTCCGCACAACAGCCAGCTGATCTTCATCGATCAGCAGCCGCAGATGGCGTTCGGCGTGCAGTCGATCGATCGCCAGACGCTGAAGAACAACGTCGTCGGGCTCGCGAAGGCGGCGAAGGTGTTCAACATCCCGACCACGATCACGACGGTCGAGACCGAGGCTTTCTCCGGTCACACTTACCCTGAACTGCTCGACGTGTTCCCGAACCAGAAGACGCTCGAGCGCACGTCGATGAACTCGTGGGACGACCAGAAGGTGCGCGACGCACTGGCCGCGAACGGCCGCAAGAAGGTGGTCGTGTCGGGCCTCTGGACCGAAGTCTGCAATACGACGTTCGCGCTGTGCGCGATGCTCGAAGGCGATTACGAGATCTACATGGTGGCCGACGCATCGGGCGGCACGTCGCAGGCCGCGCACGATTTCGCGATGCAGCGGATGGTGCAGGCCGGCGTGGTGCCGGTCACGTGGCAGCAGGTCCTGCTCGAATGGCAGCGCGACTGGGCGCGACGCGACTCGTACGACGCGGTGATGGCGATCGCGAAGGAGCATTCCGGCGCATACGGGATGGGCGTGGACTACGCGTACACGATGGTCCACAAGGCGCCGCAGCGTACCGCGACGCCGCACGAGTCGATCCCGGCCGTCCCGGCGAAGTAACGGGCGACCGGCAACGGGCGACCGGCAATGGGGACCCGGCCGCGATACGCGCCGGACGCCGCCGCTCAGCCCGCCGGCACCGCCCACGGCGCGTGCGCGAAATGTTCGGCGAGGAACTCGAGCAGCACCGTCACGCGCGCGGCGCGGAGCATGCCGGGCGGCGTGACGAGGTTGACGTTGATGTCGGCGATCTTCCAGTCGCACATCACTTCCTCGAGCTCACCGCGCTGTAACTCGTCCCACACCAGGAACTCGGGCTGCAGCGCGAGGCCGTGCCCGGCGACGAGCGCGGGCACGATCACGTCGGCGTTGTTGGTGCGGATGCGTCCGTGCACGTTCACGCCGAAGTCTTCCCCCGATGCCGCGTGACGAAAGCGCCAGTACTCGGGCGTCGGCAGGTTCGTGTAGGTGAGGCACACGTGCTGTTCGATGTCGCGCGGATGCTCGGGCCGGCCATGCCGGTCGAGGTACGCGGACGACGCGACGAGCGGCCGGCGCACCGCGCACAGCCGGCGCGAGCGCAGCGACGAATCGCTCAACTCGGCGATCCGGATCGCGACGTCGAAGCCGCCGGACACGATGTCGACGATGTGGTCGGTGAGCACGAGGTCGACGTCGACGCGCGGGTAGCGTTCGAGAAACGCCGGCAGCACCGGCGACAGATGGTGCAGCCCGAACGACATCGGCGCGTTCACCCGCACGAGGCCGTGCGGTTCGAGCGCATGCGCGGTGGCCTCGCTCTCGATCAGTTCCGCATCGGCGAGCAGCCGGATCGCGCGGTCGCGCAGCAGTTCGCCGGTCGGCGTGAGCGACAGCTTGCGCGACGTGCGGTACAGCAGCATCGCGCCGAGGCGCTTTTCGAGGCGCGCGATCGCCTTCGACACGGTCGGTTGCGACACGCCGAGCAGTTCCGCGGCTTTCGCGAACGAACCGGTCTCCGCGACGCGCGCGAAGATGGCCCAGGCTTCGAGATCAGGAAGGTGTTGCATGGTCGGACAGGATGACAGGGAAGCGGAGTGGATGCGGCGACAGCACATGATGCGGCCAGCGCGACGCGGCTCATTCTAATCCGGCCGGGAGAAAAAATCGTTATGGAATCTTATCTATTGTCGTTGGCCGCTGGTGTGCTGATCGGCGTCGTGTACAGCGTGATCAAGGTGCGCTCGCCGGCGCCGCCGCTGATCGCGCTGATCGGCCTCGCCGGCATGCTGATCGGCGCGCAGGCCATCGGCGCCATCCGCCACTGGCTCGGCTTCTGATCCCATCGAGGACATATCAATGAGCGCAACCGATACTCAACCGGATCTGATCCTGCACAACGGGCGCATCACGACGCTCGACCGCGCGAACCCCGTCGCGACCGCGGTCGCGATCAAGGACGGCCGCTTCGTCGCGGTCGGCAGCCACGCCGACGTGATGCCGCTCGCCGGCCGTGCGACGAAGGTCGTCGATCTCGGCGGCCGCACGGTGCTGCCGGGCCTCGTCGACAATCACACGCACGTGATTCGCGGCGGCCTGAACTACAACCTCGAGCTGCGCTGGGACGGCGTGCGCTCGCTCGCCGTCGCGATGGAGATGCTGAAGCGGCAGGTCGCGATCACGCCGGCGCCGCAGTGGGTGCGCGTGGTCGGCGGCTTCACCGAGCACCAGTTCGCTGAGAAGCGCCTGCCGACGATCGACGAGCTCAACGCGGTCGCGCCCGACACGCCGGTGTTCATCCTGCACCTGTACGACCGCGCGCTGCTGAACGCGGCCGCGCTGCGCGTCGTCGGCTATACGAAGGACACGCCGGAGCCGCCGGGCGGCACGATCCTGCGGGACGACGCGGGCAATCCGACCGGTCTGCTGCTCGCGAACCCGAATGCGACGATCCTGTACGCGACGCTCGCGAAGGGGCCGAAGCTGCCGTTCGAGTATCAGTACAACTCGACGCGTCACTTCATGCGCGAGCTGAACCGGCTCGGCGTGACCGGCGTGATCGATGCGGGCGGCGGCTCGCAGAATTATCCCGACGATTACGAAGTGATCCGGCAGCTGCACGACGCGGGCGAGATGACGGTGCGCATCGCGTACAACCTGTTCACGCAGAAGCCGAACGCGGAGAAAGAGGACTTCGTGAGCTGGACGAAGAGCGTCAAGTATCACGACGGCACCGACTACTTCCGTCACAACGGCGCGGGCGAGATGCTGGTGTTTTCCGCGGCCGACTTCGAGGACTTCCGCGTCGCGCGTCCGGATTTGCCCGCGCAGATGGAGGACGATCTCGAAGGCGTCGTGCGCGTGCTCGCGCAGAACCGCTGGCCGTGGCGCATGCACGCGACGTACGACGAAACCATCAGCCGCGCGCTGGACGTGTTCGAGAAGGTGAACCGCGACATTCCGCTTGCCGGACTGAACTGGTTCTTCGATCATGCGGAAACGATCTCGGAGAAGTCGATGGACCGGATCGCCGCGCTCGGCGGTGGCGTCGCGGTGCAGCACCGGATGGCGTACCAGGGCGAATACTTCGTCGAGCGCTACGGCGCGCAGGCGGCCGAAGCGACGCCGCCGGTCGCGAAGATGCTCGGCAAGGGGCTGAAGGTGTCGGCCGGCACCGACGCGACGCGCGTCGCGTCGTACAACCCATGGGTGTCGCTCGCATGGCTCGTGACGGGCAAGACGGTCGGCGGCATGCGCATGTACCCGCAGCGCAACCTGCTCGATCGCGAAACCGCGCTGCGGATGTGGACCGAGTACGTGACGTGGTTCTCGAACGAGGAAGGCAAGAAAGGGCGCATCGCGGTCGGGCAACTGGCTGACCTGATGGTCCCGGATCGCGATTTCTTCACGTGCGCGGAGGATGATATCGCCGACACGACTGCGTTGCTGACGGTGGTGGGCGGCCGGATCGTGTGGGGCGCCGGGCCGTTCGCGTCGCATGACGCGCCGATTCCGCCCGCGATGCCGGACTGGTCGCCGGTGCGCGCCTACGGCGGGTATGGCGGCTGGGGCGCGACGCAGCGCGAAGGCGCGCCGCTGCAACGTGCTGCTGCGGCGGCCGCTGCCGCGTGCGGCTGTTCGACCGCATGCGGCGTGCACGGCCACGCGCATGCAAGCGCGTGGGGCCGCTCGTTGCCGACGTCGGACGCGAAGGGGTTCTGGGGCGCGTTCGGCTGTTCGTGCTGGGCCGTCTGACATGACGACGCGCACCGTTTACGGCACGCCGGCATGGGTCCGCGCGCTGCTGTCGCAGCCGGGGGTTCTGTCGCTCGTGCGGCTTGCCTTGGTGTCAGCCTATCTGCTCGGCGGCGTCGCAAAGGCGCTCGATTTCAACGGCGCGGTCGCCGAACAGGCGCACTTCGGCCTGCATCCGGCGGCGCTGTGGGCAGCGCTGGCGATCGCGGTCGAGATCGCCGGCTCGCTGTGCGTGGTGTTTCGCCGCTTCACGTGGCTCGGCGCCGGCAGTCTCGGCATGCTGACGCTCGTCGCGATGATCGTGGCGAACGATTTCTGGAACCGTTCGGGCATCGAGCATTTCGTCGCGCTGAACAGCTTTTTCGAACATCTCGGGCTGATCGCGGCACTCGTGCTCGCGACCGTGCTCGACGATGCGCGGCAACCGGCCGATGCTGGCCACGACTGATGCATTGGGCCGTCCAATAAAACAAGGAATCCTGTCATGAAATCCATTCGTTCCGTGCTGATCGCCGCGATGCTCGCGGGCGGCTTGGCGGTCGCGCCGGCCGCGTACCCGAAATCGCCGATCGCGAAGGCCATCGCGACGCCCGCGGTCGCGGTCGGCCCGCAATACGACACGACGCACGTGTGCGTCGCGCCGGAAGACTTCGACCGCTTCACCGACAGTTTCGTCGCGACGTTCGGCGGCAAGAAGTCGAAGCAGGGCGTGTTCCAGGTCACGCCGACACCGAGCCAGACGATGTCGCAGCTCGTGCTGACGCCGGTCGGCACGATCTCGGTGTTCGGCTTCAAGACGCCGATTCCGTATCCGTTCTGCGCGGAGCGCACCGGCTATCTCGTCACCGACATGGACGCCGCGGTGAAGTCGGCGCGCGCACACGGTGCCGACGTGATCGTCGACACGTTCCCCGATCCGATCGGGCGCGACGCGATCGTCAGCTGGCCGGGCGGCGTGAACATGCAGTTGTACTGGCACACGCAAGCGCCGAACTACGACGCGCTTCAGACGGTGCCGGAGAATCGCGTATACGTGTCGCCGGAGCGCGCGGATGCGCTCGCGCGCAACTTCGTCGCGTTCTCGCACGGGAAGATCGTGTCCGACGTGCGTCATGCGCCGGGCATCGAGATCGGCCGGCCGAACGACACGTACCGGCGGATCCGGATCGAATCGGGCTTCGGCAGGATGACGGTGTTCGTGACGGACGGCCATCTGCCGTATCCGTTCGGCCGCGAGATGACCGGCTACGAAGTGGCCGACCTCGGCGCGACGCTGAAGCAGGCCGAAGCGGCCGGCGTGACCGTGCTCGTGCCTCCGTTCGCGTCGGACGGCCGCGACGCGGCGCTCGTGCAGTTCCCGGGCGGCTACGTCGCCGAGATCCACGCGAGCATCGCGCGATGAAGCACGAGGACACGATTCTTGCCGCGGTCGCCGGCTTCGTCGACACGCTGAGCTTCGTCGCGCTGTTCGGGCTGTTCACCGCGCACGTGACGGGCAACTTCGTGCTGATCGGCGCGGGCATAGCGGGCTTCGGTCAGGGCGTCGTGCTGAAGTTGAGCGTGTTTCCCGCGTTCGTGGGCGGCGTGATCGCCGCGAGCCTGATCGCGCGGTCGATGTCCGGCCGGCCCGCATGGCAGGGCACGCGCGTGCTGCACACGGTGCAGGCCGTGCTGCTGCTCGGTTTCTGCGCGGCCGGCGTGTGGGCGACGCCCGTCGCGCATCCCGACAGCCTGCCCGCGCTCGTGGCCGGCATCGTCGGCACGTTCGCGATGGGCGTGCAGAACGCGCATCCGCGCGTGATCGCGCGCGCGGGCGGCGTGCCGAACACGGTGATGACCGGCAACGTGACGCAGGCGATTCTCGACGTCGTCGACATGCTGTCGCCGGGTACGGCCGACAGCGCGCGTACAGCCGCGCGGGCGCGCTTCGGCAAGATGCTGCCGGCGATCGCCGCGTTCGCGCTGGGCGCCGCGTGCGGGGCGCTCGGGTTCCGGTATGTCGGGTTTCTCGCGTTGCTCGTGCCGGCCGGCGCGCTCGCGGCGCTTGCGCTGTGTGCGGCGCAGGCGGCCGCAACCGCCACGCAGGAGCGCGCATGACCGGAATCGGGCGGGGGCGGCGCAGCGCGGGCCGCTTCGAGCGGGCCGCACGCGTATCGATCGTCGCCGGGCTGCTGTTCGCGGGCGCCGACGCAGCGTTGTCGCAAACGGCGGCCGCATCGGCTTCGGCATCCGCGCCCGCCGCCACCTCCACGTGCACGGCCAAACGCCCGACGGTGCTGTTCAACCGCTGGCAGGAAGACTGGTCGGTGCTCGCGAATCCGTGCGTGCCGCGCGCGCCGCTCGACGGGTTGAAATACATTCCGCTCGGCAACGATTCGGCTTCCTATCTGTCGCTCGGCGTGAACCTGCGCGAGCGCCTGGAGATCAACGACGCACCGCTGTTCGGCATCGGCTCGGCGCAATCGGATACGTACGTGATCCAGCGCGTCGAGGTGCATGCCGACGCGCACCTCGGCCGGCACTGGCAATTCTTCGTGCAATTGCAGGATGCGCGCGCATTCGGCAAGAATACCGTGTCGCCCGTCGACAAGAACCCGCTCGATCTCGAGCAGGCATTCGCGACCTACACGGGCGCGCTCGGCGGCGGCACGTTCAAGTTCCGCGTCGGGCGGCAGGAGATGGCGTTCGACCTGCAACGCTTCATCGCCGCGCGTGACGGCCCGAACGTGCGCCAGGCGTTCGATGCGGTGTGGGCCGACTACGAATACGGCAAGTGGCGCTTCATCGGCTACGCGACGCAACCGGTGCAGAACCGCAACGCGTCCGATTTCGACGACGTGTCGAATCGCGATCTCACGTTCAGCGGCGTGCGCTTCGAGCGGCAGTCGGTCGGGCCGGGCGACCTGTCCGGCTACTGGTCGCGCTACAACCGCAGCCGCGCGCGGTTTCTCGATGCGAGCGGTCCCGAGCATCGCGACGTGTGGGACGTTCGCTACACGGGCACGCACGGCCGTTTCGACTGGGATCTCGAAACGATGCTGCAGACCGGCACGTTAGGCAACGCGACGATCGGCGCGTGGGCCGTCGGCTCGATCGCGGGTTACAGGCTCGATGCGCCGTGGTCGCCGCGCATCGCGCTGCAGGTCGACGCCGCGTCGGGCGACCGGCATCCGCACGACGGCCGCGTCGGTACCTTCAATCCGCTGTTTCCGAACGGCTACTACTTCACGCTCGCGGGCTATACGAGCTACGCGAACCTGATTCACGTGAAGCCGTCGGTGACGCTGAAGCCGTCGCCGAACCTGTCGCTGCTCGGTGCGCTCGGCTTCCAATGGCGCGAGACGACGGGCGACGCCGTCTATCAGCAGCCGAACGTCGCGGTGCCGGGCACCGCGGGCAAGGGCGGCCTGTGGACGGGCATGTACGTGCAGTTGCGCGCGGACTGGACGATCGCCGCGAACCTGATCGGCGCGGTCGAGGCCGTGCACTTCCAGGTCGGCGACGCGATCCGGCAGGCAGGCGGGCACAACGCGGACTACGTCGGCGTCGAGCTGAAGTACGGGTGGTGACGGCGGCGGGCGGCGCACCGCACGCGGCATGAAAAAGGGCAGCCCCCGCGGGGCTGCCCTTCGTTCGTCCGGGCCGACGGCATTGTCGGCCCGTTCGCGACGATGACGATGATGCGATTACAGGTTCGGCGACAGCGCGAGCGCGTTCGTCAGGTCGCCCATCGGCTGCGCGCCGTTCGCCTTCAGCGCGTCGTCGCGCTGCTGCAGGCCGGGCAGGCGCGGCAGCGAGAAGCGGCGCGTGATGAAGCGCAGGATCGAACCCGTGTCGTACTGCGTGTGGTCGACGAAGCCCTTCTTCGCGAACGGCGACACGATCAGCGCCGGAATGCGCGTGCCGGGGCCCCAGCGATCGGCGTTCGGCGGCGAAGCATGATCCCAGAAGCCGCCGTTTTCGTCGTACGTGACGATCACGACCATGTTCTTCCACTGCGGGCTGGCCTGCAGGTGCGCGATCACGTCGGCGATGTGCTGGTCGCCGGAGGTGACGTCCGTGTAGCCCGGGTGCTCGTTCAGGTTGCCTTGCGGCTTGTAGAACGTGACCTGCGGCAGCGTGCCCGCATCGATCGCCTTGATGAACTCGGCGCCGTTCGTGCCGCCGTCGAGCAGATGCTGCGCGCGGCTCGCGGTGCCCGGCGCCTGGTTCGCGAAGTAGTTGAACGGCTGGTGATGCGGCTGGAAGTTCGGCGCCGACAGATCGGCGCCGTAGATCACGTTCGACGTGCCGTTCTGGCTCGCCTGCAGCGCCTGGCCCCACGCGCCGGCATACCACGCCCACGACACGCCCGCGTTGGTCATCAGGTCGCCGATGTTGGTGGCTGTCTGCGGCGGCATCGTGGACGGATTGGCCGGGTCGGCGAGCAGCGGGTCGCCGCCGGCGGCCGCCTTGTTGCCGCTCGGCTGGTACGCCGGCTGCATCGTGTTGACACCGTAGAAGTCGGGCGTGAGCGCGCCGTCGTTGACGAACTTCGGCGGGCCGCTGAGCGCGGAGGCCGGCGAGTTCGCCGCGACCTTCAGCGACTTGCCGTCGGCGTTCAGCACGGCGATCTTGCCGGCTGCCGGGCTCTTGTCGGCGTTCGGATAGTACGGTGCGCACGCGCAGATCAGGTACTGGTGGTTCAGGAACGAACCGCCGAACGCGCCCATGAAGAAGTTGTCGGCGAGCACGTACTGCTGCGCGATCTTCCACAGCGGCAGCTTCGACGGATCCGGCGTGTAGTGGCCCATCGTCAGGCCGCCCGCATCGGTCCACGCGGCGTACATGTCGTTCTTGCCGCCGTCGATCTGCATCTGGTCCTGATAGAAGCGGTGCACGACGTCGCGCGTCGCGATGCTCATCGGCTGGTTGAAACCGTTCGGGTCGTCGATCGCGAACGGCGCGTTCGGCAGGTTCGCCGTCATCGCCTCGGTCACCGCCGGCGTGATGCCGGTCGCGGTCAGGCCGCCCCAGATCTTCGGCAGCGTCGCCATCGTCGAGCCGTCGCGATCCTTCTGCACGGAGTTCGCAGCCGTCGCGTTCTGCAGGCCGTTCGCGCCCGGGAAGTTGCCGTACAGGTTGTCGAAGCTGCGGTTTTCCGCGTAGATCACGACGACGTTCTTGACGGCCGACAGGCCCTGCTGCGTGACGTCGTCGCCGCCGCAGGCGGTCAGGCTCAGCGCGGCCGCGAAGGCGAGCGGCGTGTAGCGAATCCAGGCGTGCTTCTTCATGCGATGTTCTCTCTCATTCGTCGTTGGTCGCGTGTGGGAACCGGATGGCGGAAGGGCCGGCACGCGAACCTCGCGATCCCGCCCGGCTGCGCGCATTATCTGGAACCGATTTGACAGCGGGGTGTAGGGGCGCTTTCAATTGACTGTCGGTGGAACGTCATTGAACGGTCACGGAACTGACATAAGCTCCGGCCGATCGCCCACCGCTACAAGAAGAACGACGATGCACAGCCTTCTGACATCCTTCGCGTCCGCGCGAACGCTGATTCCCGCGGCCACGCTGGCACTTGCGGGCGGACTCGCGGCGCTTGCCGGCTGCGATGCGCAGCCCGGCGCGAATGCGCCGGTCGCGTCCGTCGTGCCGGCGGCGCAGGCCGCGCCCGCTGCCCCGGCGGTCGCACCGGCCAGCCAGCCGCAGACGCGCGCGCAGGTGTTCGAAGGCGTGAAGCAGATGACGGCACTCGGCAAGCAGCTGTTCTTCGATCCGTCGCTGTCCGGGTCCGGCAAGCTCGCATGCGCGTCGTGCCACAGCGCCGAGCATGCGTTCGGCCCGCCAAACGCGCTGTCGGTGCAGCTCGGCGGCGACGACATGCGACGTACCGGTTTTCGCGCGGTACCGTCGCTGAAGTATCTGCGCGGCATTCCGCCGTTCAGCGAGCACTTCCACGATTCGCCGGACGAAGGCGACGAAAGCATCGACGCCGGGCCGACCGGCGGCCTGACCTGGGACGGCCGCGTCGATACGCGCGATGCACAGGCGCGCATTCCGCTCACGTCGCCGTTCGAGATGAGCAGTTCGCCGGCACGGGTTGCGAAGGCCGTTCGCGCGGCGCCGTATGCGAACGCGTTCCGCAACGCGTTCGGCGATCAGGTCCTGGCCGACGACCAGGCGACGTTCAACGCGGTGCTGCGCGCGCTCGACGCATTCCAGCAGCAGCCGGCGCTGTTCGATCCGTACACGAGCAAATACGACGCGTATCTGGCCGGCCGTGCGCAGCTCACGCCGGCCGAGTTGCACGGGCTGCAACTGTTCAACGACGAGAAGAAGGGCAACTGCGCGAGCTGCCACGTGAGCCAGCGCACGCTCGAGGGCGGCCCGCCGCAGTTCAGCGATTTCGGGCTGATCGCGATCGCGGTGCCGCGCAATCGCGCGCTGCCGGTCAATCGCGATCCGCGCTTTTACGATCTCGGCGCGTGCGGGCCCGAGCGCACCGACCTGACGGGCCGCGACGAATTCTGCGGACTGTTCCGCACGCCGTCGCTGCGCAACGTCGCGCTACGCAAGACGTTCTTCCACAACGGCGTGTATCACTCGCTCGAGGACGTGATGCGCTTCTACGTCGAGCGCGACATCCATCCGGAGAAGTTCTATCCGGTCGTGCACGGCAAAGTGCAGATCTACGACGATTTGCCGAAGCGCTACTGGCCGAACATCAACCGCGAGCCGCCGTTCGACCGCAAGCGCGGCGATGCGCCGGCATTGAACGCGGCCGAGATCAAGGACGTGATCGCGTTCCTGAACACGCTGACCGACGGATATCAACCGGCGGCTACGTCGGCCGCGCGCTAGCGCCCGGCCGTTGCGGCACGCATGCTATGCTCGCTCGCTGACGGGCGTGGCGCGTGCCGGCGTGCCGGCCGCCGGTTCGCCGGCATGCACCGCGCCGTTCGATCGAACATCCAAGGAGAAAAACATGTCGATGCGTGCATCCCTTTCCATCGTCACGCGCGTGCTGGCCGGCGCCGCGTGCGCAGCCGCGATGCTGTCCGCTCACGCGCAAAGCAACCTGGGCTTCCTGAACGACACGCCGCTGACCTATTTCAGCAAGGCCGATCGCGCGTCGCTGACGAAGGCCGTCGCGCAGGCGCGCGACGAGGGCAAGGACGGCGAGACCACGACGTGGCAGAGCAGCGGCCGCGGCACGCAGATCGACGCGAAGCTCACGCCGTCGACGTCCGAGAGCGACGGCAAGACCTGCCGCGAGATCGCGACCGAGATCGCCGCGAAGGGCCAGACGATGACGCTCAAGCCGGTGTTCTGCAAGACCGCCGCGGGCAAGTGGCAGTTGCAGAAGCGCTGAGCACGCGTGCGATGAAGCGCAGCGGTGCGCCGCGCACGGTGTCGTGCGGCGTCGTGATGCTCGACGGCGCCGGCCGCGTGTTCCTCGCGCATGCGACGGACACCACGCACTGGGACATCCCGAAGGGGCAGGGCGAGCCCGGCGAGACGCCGGCCGAAGCGGCGTTGCGCGAGCTGCGCGAGGAAACCGGCATCGAGCTGGATGCCGCGCGGCTGCTCGATCTTGGCCGCTTCGCGTACCGTCACGACAAGGACCTGCACCTGTTCGCGGTGCAGGTCGCGGACGACGAGATCGATCTCGCGCACTGCACGTGCACGTCGCTGTTCCCGAGCCGCCGCGACGGCTCGCTGATTCCCGAGATGGACGCGTATCGCTGGACGGCGCCGGCCGACGTCGATACGTATGCGAGCCGCAGCCTCGCGCGGCTGTTTCGCACGACGCTGCCGCTCGCGGATCTGCATCGGCGTTTGACGCGCGCGTGAGCGCGCGCGGCCCGCATCGGTTTTGCGCCTCGGGCCTCCAACAGGCAATAAAAAAACCGACCCGTGCGGGTCGGTTTTTTTTCGTCGTGCGACGGCGGGCCGTCAGGCCGGCTTGCCCCAGCTGTCGCGCAGGCCGACGATCCGGTTGAACACCGGCTTGCCCGGCTTCGAATCGACACGATCCGCGACGAAATAGCCGTGACGCTCGAATTGCAGGCGCGTTTCCGGTGCGACGTCGCCGGCGCCCGGTTCGACGAAGGCCTGCGTGATCTTCTTCGAGTCCGGGTTCAGCGCGTCGAGGAAGTTCGCGCCGCCCGCGTCCGGGTGCGGCTCCTTGAACAGCCGGTCGTAGATCCGTACTTCGGCCGCCTGCGCATGCTTCGCGCTGACCCAGTGGATGTTGCCCTTGACCTTGTAGTTGTTCGCGCCTTCGGTGCCCGACTTGCTGTCCGGGAAGTAGTTGCAGTGCACGGCCGTCACGTTGCCGTCGGCGTCCTTGTCGAAGCCCGTGCACTCGATCACGTAGCCGTAGCGCAGGCGCACCTTGTTGCCCGGGAACAGCCGGAAATAACCCTTCGGCGGGTTCTCGACGAAGTCGTCGCGCTCGATCCACAGCTCGCGCGAGATCGGGAACGTGCGCACGCCGCGGTCCGGGTGATGCGGATGCACGGGCGCCGTGCACGCTTCCTCGAGGTCTTCCGGATAGTTGTCGATCACGAGCTTCAGCGGATCGAGCACCGCGACCGTACGCGCGGCCTTGTCGTCGAGATCGTCGCGCAGCGCGCCTTCGAACACGCTCATGTCGATCCACGAATCGACCTTCGTCACGCCGATCCGCTCGCAGAACAGATGGATGCTCTCCGGCGTGAACCCGCGGCGGCGGATGCCGACGATCGTCGGCATCCGCGGGTCGTCCCAGCCGTCGACGTGGCCCTCGGTGACGAGCTGCAGCAGCTTGCGCTTGCTCGTGATCGCGTACGTGAGATTCAGCCGCGAGAATTCGATCTGCTGCGGCAGCGGCCGCGTGAACACGCCGGCTTCCGCGAGCTCGTTCAGCACCCAGTCGTACAGCGGGCGGTGATCCTCGAACTCGAGCGTGCACAGCGAGTGCGTGATGCCTTCGAGCGCGTCGGAGATGCAGTGCGTGTAGTCGTACATCGGATACACGCACCACGCGTCGCCGGTGCGATAGTGGTGCGCGTAGCGGATCCGGTAGATGACCGGGTCGCGCATGTTCATGTTCGGCGACGCCATGTCGATCTTCGCGCGCAGCACGTGCTCGCCTTCGTTGAACTCGCCGGCCTTCATCCGGCGGAACAGGTCGAGGTTTTCTTCGGGCGAACGGTCGCGGAACGGCGACGGCTTGCCGCCTTCGGTCAGCGAGCCGCGGTTCGCGCGCATCTCTTCCGCGCTCTGGCTGTCGACGTACGCCTTGCCGCGCTGGATCAGCAGTTCCGCGAATTCATAGAGCTTGTCGTAGTAGTCGCTCGCGAAGTACTGGTGATCGACTGCATCCTTGCGCCAGTCGAAGCCGAGCCAGCGCACCGAGTCGACGATCGAGTCGACGTACTCGATGCTTTCCTTTTCCGGGTTCGTGTCGTCGAAGCGCAGGTGGCACACGCCGCCGTAGTCGCGCGCGACGCTGAAGTTCAGGCAGATGCTCTTCGCGTGCCCGATGTGCAGATAGCCGTTCGGCTCGGGCGGGAAGCGCGTCTCGACGCGGCCGCCCCATTTGCCGGTGCGGTTGTCGTCGTCGATGATGTTGCGGATGAAGTTGGAAGCCGCGGGGGCGTCGTTGCGTTCGGTGCTCATGCGGTTGGCGTCAGGTTGTGTCGGCGCGTCGCGCCGGTTTAATCCCGTAATTCTACCTGACCGGGGTCGGTACCGCGCGGGTCGCGGCACGGCGGCGCCGGCGCGCCGCGCAGTCCGCCGCAATATCTCGATATTGTGTCGGCTGTAACACGACGTAAATCGGATTGCCCGTCGCATTCGGCTTTTCCTATGATGGCCTTACCGATTCAATGCCGCCATTCACGATTGTGCGTGGCGGGAGGACGCCAACAATCATGATGAAGAAGACCACCTTTCTCGTTCGTACCGCGGTGATCGTCGCGGCCCTGTCGCAACTCGGCGCATGCGCGATGACGCATACGCAGCGCAATGCCGGTATCGGCGCGGCCGCGGGCGGCGCGCTCGGCTATCTGATCACGGGCGGCCCGGTCGGCACGGTGGCCGGCGCGGCGGCCGGCGGCCTGGTCGGCGCAGGCGTGCGCTGATCGCAGCCGGCGCGCATGCGCGCCGGCCGTCGCGACCCGTTGATTCACCGCACATCCATTCCGCGATTCGACAGGCAGCATCAGGGAGGAGCGGGTGTGCGACACTTCGTCGACGTCATATAACGACATTCTTCGTCGACGAATCCTTCATGAACGATGCTCTCGTTTTCGTGCTGCCGGGTTACGGCAACTCCGGCCCGCTCCACTGGCAAAGCCGCTGGGAGCGGGCCGATCCGCGTTTCGTGCGGATCGCGATGCCCGACTGGGACCGCGCGTTCCGCAACGGCTGGTGTCTCGCGCTCGACCGGGCGGTCGAAGCCGCGCCGGGGTCCGTGACGATCGCCGCGCACAGCCTCGGCACGCTGACCGCCGCATGGTGGGCGACCCGCTATGCGCGGCCTGCCGCGCTCGAGAAAGTGCGCGGCGCGCTGCTCGTCGCATTGCCTGACCCGGCCGGGCCGGCGTTTCCCGCCGACGCACACGGCTTCGGGCCAGTGCCGTACGAGCGGCTGCCGTTTCCTACCTGCGTGGTCGCGAGCAGCGACGATCCGTACGGCTCGCTCGCGTTCGCGCGCGGGTGCGCGCGGGCATGGGGCAGCGCCTTCCACGATATCGGCCCGCGCGGCCACATCAACGCGGACAGCGGGCTCGGCGAGTGGCCGCAAGCGCGCGGCTGGCTCGACGCGATGGGGACGACGGACTGACCGGCGGACGTGGGTCATCGCATCCGGACACGTTTTTTAACCAAGCGCGAATTTCATGCGATGCGTCGCGGCGCGCTGTGAGCCTTGCTGCCCGTACGATTGTCGTGGGCGCGACGCGCAACCGGCTGCATTGTGTGACGAACCCCATGACTTTGTGATCGGCCGGCCGGTAACGTGACGGTCTATTCAATTCGATCGGAAGGAGGGGCCATGTCGAGCGGCGCAAGGCGGAATCAGCGGGTCGGCGGAAAGAAATCGTCGGCGGCGAAACGAATCGTCGTCGATCTATCGAGTCAGAGCGTGGAGGCGTTTGAGGGGGCAGCAAGGGTGTTCCGCTTCGATTGTGTGACGGGAGACAGTGAGCATCCGACCGATCGTGGTGCCTTCCGCATCATGCGGAAATGCCCAACCTATCGCAGTCGTGCCTATAACGTGCAAATGGATTACGCGATGTTCTTCACGGGAGACGGCAAAGCGCTTCACCAGTACCACGGGCCGATGCCACTGTCGTTTGTGAGAATGGCGCGTAATACCGTCAGCGACTGGTTCGGATCGCACGGCTGCGTACGTCTGGCTGAGGCCGATGCGAAAACACTGTACGACTGGGCTCCGATGGGAACCGTGGTGCAGGTATCGTGAAGAGCGCACCGGCAACGCGATTCGCGATCCCGTGTCTGGCGATGCTGGTCGGTCTGCTCGCCGGTTTCGGCTGGCGCAGCCTCGCCGACTGGACCGACAGCCCCATACGGATCGATCCCGGCACCGACTTGCTCAGCGTGCTGCCCGACGAGGTGATGTCGCTGACCTATACGACCGCCGCGCTCACACTGACCGCGCAGCGCTCACAGCCCGCGGCGCGGTTCGCCGTGCAGGTGACTTATGCTGACGGCCGTGCCCCGCGGCAATGCGTGGCGTCGGCGGATCTGGCCGCGCATCTTGGGCCCCTTTCGACGATCGTCGCGCAACGACAGCTCAATCCGGCCGACCTCGCGCGTGAATTTCCACGGCAGATCGGGCGGCTGGACATCCGTGATCGCATTGCGTCGGAGCCGCCGCCGTCGCTCGTCTTTCTGGCCGCGGCGGATTCGGACGCGGTCGCCGTCACCGTCGACAGTTTGTCGGTCGGGCACGGTGGTTATGCGGCAGTCGTGCGTTCGCCATTGCCCGCGGCGCTTGCGGCGCTGGCCGGCGGCTGCGATACGCTGGCCTGGCGCTGACCGGACGGCGGCCGCCCCCCGTTCCGGCCCGCCGCCGCGCCGCCGCGTCGCTCAGATCGCCTGCTTCGCCTTCAACGCCGCGATCCGCGCGGCGTCGTAGCCGAGCATGTCGCGCAGCACGTCTTCCGTCTGCGCGCCGAGCAGCGGCGGGGCGGTGCGCGCATCGGGCGGCGTCGCGCTCATCCGGATCGGATTGCGCACGAGCTTCACGTCTGCGCCGCACGGATGCGGCAGCGACACCTGCATTCCGCGCGCGACCACCTGCTCGTTGTCGAACACCTCGTCGAGTTCGTTGATCGGCCCGCACGGCACGCCGGCCGCTTCGAGCGCGCCGATCCAGTCGGCCTTGTCGCGCGCCTTCACCATCTCCGCGAGGATCGGCACCAGCGTGTCGCGATGGCGCACGCGCGACGGATTGGTCGCGAACCGTTCGTCGTCGGCCAGTTCCGGGCGGCCGCCGGCTTCGACGAACTTGCGAAACTGCCCGTCGTTGCCGACCGCGACGATGATCCAGCCGTCGCTCGTCTGGAACGTCTGGTACGGCACGATGTTCGGATGCGCGTTGCCCCAGCGCACCGGCGGCTTGCCGCTCGCGAGGAAGTTGGTGTTCATGTTCGCGAGCAGCGCGACCTGCACGTCGAGCAGCGCCATGTCGATGTACTGGCCTTCGCCCGTGCGGTCGCGGTGCGCGAGCGCGGCGAGCACCGCGATCGTCGAATAGAGGCCGGTCGCCAGATCGGCGATCGCGACGCCGGCTTTCTGCGGGCCGCCGCCCGGTTCGCTGTCGCGCTCGCCGGTGATGCTCATGAAGCCGCCGATCCCCTGCACGATGAAGTCGTAGCCCGCGCGGTGCGCGTACGGGCCGGTCTGGCCGAAACCCGTGACCGAGCAATAGATCAGGTCCGGCTTCACCGCGCGCAGCGAGTCGTAATCGAGTCCGTATTTCTTCAACTGGCCGACTTTGTAGTTCTCGAGCACGACGTCGCTCTGCGCGGCGAGTTCGCGCACGATCTGCTGGCCCTCGGGCGTCGCGATGTCGACCGTCACCGAACGCTTGTTCCGGTTCGCCGCGAGGTAGTACGCGGCCTCGGCCGTATCGGCGCCGGCCGCGTCCTTCAGGTACGGCGGCCCCCAGTGGCGCGTGTCGTCGCCGGCGCCGGGGCGCTCGACCTTGATCACGTCCGCGCCGAAATCGGCAAGCGTCTGCGCGCACCACGGGCCCGCGAGCACGCGGGTGAGGTCCAGCACGCGGATATGGCTCAGGGCACCCATCGTCGAATCGTCTCCTTTCATGGCTCGCCCGGCCGGAGCAAGGCGGATTGGCATGCCGAGCATCTTAAGGCGAATCGGCCGCGGCGGTGGCCCGGCGGTCGGCCCTGCGCTGACCGGCCTCGCAGAGGATCACGACGCAGGCCAGATGCGGCCGGATTCGGGCTCGAGTCGAACTGGACCGGCGCCGCCCGGGCGTGCCGGCCGCGCATCCGGATCTATCCCGTATAATCGATCGTTTCAGAAACCTGCCGCCGAGCGCCCGCAAGGGCCGCCGGCGTTTGTAGCCGTCTTAGCCAGACCGTCCCCGCACGCCATGAAAGCTGCCGAAATCCGCGAGAAATTCCTCAAATTCTTCGAATCGAAGGGCCACACGATCGTCCGCTCGTCGAGCCTCGTGCCCGGTAACGACCCCACGCTGATGTTCACGAACTCGGGCATGGTCCAGTTCAAGGACGTGTTCCTCGGCACGGACCAGCGTCCATACTCGCGCGCCACGACGGCACAGCGCAGCGTGCGCGCGGGCGGCAAGCACAACGACCTCGAGAACGTCGGCTACACGGCGCGCCATCACACGTTCTTCGAGATGCTCGGCAACTTCTCGTTCGGCGACTACTTCAAGCACGACGCGATCCGCTTCGCGTGGGAACTGCTGACGGAAGTCTACAAGCTGCCGAAGGAAAAGCTGTGGGTCACCGTCTATCAGGAAGACGACGAGGCGTACGACATCTGGGCGAAGGAAGTCGGCGTGCCGACCGAGCGGATCATCCGGATCGGCGACAACAAGGGCGCGCGCTACGCGTCGGACAACTTCTGGACGATGGGCGACACCGGCCCGTGCGGCCCGTGCACCGAAATCTTCTACGACCACGGCCCGGACGTGTGGGGCGGCCCGCCGGGGTCGCCTGAAGAAGACGGCGACCGCTACATCGAGATCTGGAACCTCGTGTTCATGCAGTTCAACCGCGACGCGCAAGGCAACATGACGCGCCTGCCGAAGCAGTCGGTCGACACCGGCATGGGCCTCGAGCGTCTCGCCGCGGTGCTGCAGCACGTGCACAGCAACTACGAGATCGACCTGTTCCAGAACCTGATCAAGGCCGCCGCGCGCGTGACCGAGATCAGCGACCTCACGAACAACTCGCTGAAGGTGATCGCCGATCACATCCGCGCGTGCTCGTTCCTGATCGTCGACGGCGTGATTCCCGGCAACGAGGGCCGCGGCTACGTGCTGCGCCGGATCGTGCGCCGCGCGATCCGCCACGGCTACAAGCTCGGCCGCAAGGGCTCGTTCTTCCACAAGCTGGTGGCCGATCTCGTCGCCGAGATGGGCGCGGCGTACCCGGAGCTAAAGGAAGCCGAGCAGCGCGTGACCGACGTGCTGCGCCAGGAAGAAGAGCGCTTCTTCGAAACGATCGAGCACGGGATGTCGATCCTCGAAGCGGCGCTCGCCGACGTCGAAGCGAAGGGCGGCAAGGTGCTCGACGGCGAACTCGCGTTCAAGCTGCACGACACGTACGGCTTCCCGCTCGACCTCACGGCCGACGTGTGCCGCGAGCGCGGGATGACGGTCGACGAGCCGGCGTTCGACGACGCGATGGCGCGCCAGCGCGAGCAGGCGCGCGCGGCCGGCAAGTTCAAGGCGACGCAGGGCCTCGAATACTCGGGCGCGAAGACCACGTTCCACGGTTACGAGGAAATCGCGTTCGACGACGCGAAGGTCGTCGCGCTGTACGTCGACGGTTCGGCCGTCAACGAAGTGAAGGCCGGCCAGGATGCGGTCGTCGTGCTCGACCACACGCCGTTCTACGCGGAATCGGGCGGTCAGGTCGGCGACCAGGGCGTGCTCGCGAATGCCGCGACGCGCTTCGCGGTGGCCGACACGCTGAAGGTGCAGGCCGACGTGATCGGCCACCACGGCACGCTCGAGCAGGGCACGCTGAAGGTGGGCGACGTGCTGCGCGCGGAAATCGACGCGCACCGCCGCGCGCGCACGCAGCGCAACCACTCGGCGACCCACCTGATGCACAAGGCGCTGCGCGAAGTGCTCGGCTCGCACGTGCAGCAGAAGGGCTCGCTCGTCGACGCGGAAAAGACCCGCTTCGATTTCGCGCACAACGCGCCGATGACCGACGACGAAATCCGTCGCGTCGAGCAGATCGTCAACGACGAGATCCTCGCGAACGCGCCGGGCATCGTGCGCGTGATGCCGTACGACGAAGCGGTGAAGGGCGGCGCGATGGCGCTGTTCGGCGAGAAGTACGGCGATGAAGTGCGCGTGCTCGACCTTGGCTTCTCGCGCGAACTGTGCGGCGGCACGCACGTGCACCGCACCGGCGACATCGGCCTGTTCAAGATCGTGATGGAAGGCGGCGTCGCGGCCGGCATCCGCCGCGTCGAGGCGATCACCGGCGACAACGCGGTGCGCTACGTGCAGGAACTCGACGCGCGCGTGAACGAAGCGGCGGCCGCGCTGAAGGCGCAGCCGTCGGAGCTCACGCAGCGCATCGCGCAGGTGCAGGAGCAAGTGAAGTCCCTCGAGAAGGAACTGGGCGCGCTGAAGTCGAAGCTCGCATCGAGCCAGGGCGACGAGCTCGCGCAGCAGGCCGTCGAAGTCGGCGGCGTGTACGTGCTGGCCGCGACGCTCGACGGCGCGGACGCGAAGACGCTGCGCGAAACCGTCGACAAGCTGAAGGACAAGCTGAAGAACGCGGCGATCGTGCTCGCGGCCGTCGAAGGCGGCAAGGTCAGCCTGATCGCGGGCGTCACGCCGGACGCGAGCAAGAAGGTCAAGGCCGGCGAGCTCGTGAACTTCGTCGCGCAGCAAGTCGGCGGCAAGGGCGGCGGCCGTCCGGACATGGCGCAGGCAGGCGGCACTGAACCGGCGAACCTGCCGGGCGCGCTCGCGGGCGTCAAGGGCTGGGTCGAAGAACGTCTTTGATCGTCACGGCCGATGCGATGCGCTTGCGCTGAGCGCATCGCATCCATCGCAAGAAAAAACGACCTGATCGGCACGCGTGCCGGTCAGGTCGTTTCTTTTGGCGGGCACGAACGGTGAACCCGCGCCGGCGGCCTCCCGGCCCGCCGACTTACGCCGACTCACGCCGACACCGAAACCGGCGCCGCGGCTTTCGCCGCATCGTCGGTCTCCCGCGCGGCTTCGCCGAGCGCATCGCGCAGCGCGGCCAGCGCCGCCGACGCATAACCGTGCCGCCACGCGAGCAGCGTGTCGATCGCGTCGAGTTCGGCGATCGCGTGGGTCGCGACGTTGCCGGTTTCCGGCTGCAGATCCAGCACCGAACGCGGCGCGACCGCGATGCCCGCACCGGCCGCGACACACGCGACGATCGCGTGATATGAGCCGAGTTCGAGCACGCGCGCGGGTTTCATCCCGTACGCCGCATACCATTGCTCGACGTATTTCCGGTACGTGCAGCCGCGCTCGAACGCGATCAGCGTCGGCAGGATCACGTCGCGCGGCGTGCGCACCGGCGGATGGCCGCGCGGGGTCAGCAGCACCAGTTCCTCGCGGTAGATCGGCACCGTTTCGAACGTGTCGGGCAGCGTGTCCGGCGCGGGCGGGCGTGCGAACAGCGCCGCGTCGACCTCGAAGTCGCGCAGGCGGTCGATCAGCCAGCCGGTCGTGCCGGTCACGAGCTCCAGCGACACGTCCGGCCACGCATGGTGATAGCGCGCGAGCACGGCCGGCAGCCGGCTCGCGGCCGTGCTCTCCATCGTGCCGAGCCGCAACCGGCCGCGCGGCGTGTCCTCGCGCACCGCGTCGCGCGCCTCGTCGGCGAGCGCCAGCAGCCGCTCCGCGTACGGCAGCAGCGTGTGCCCGGCCGGCGTCAGCACGAGCCGGCGGCCGTCGCGCACGAACAGCGCCGCGCCGAGCTCCTCCTCGAGCTGCTTGATGCGCGTCGTCACGTTCGACTGCACGCGATTGAGCTTGGCCGCCGCGCGTGTGACGCCGTTTTCGCGCACGACGGCCCGGAAAATCGCCAGCGCCGCCAGGTCCATGGTTCTCTCCGTGAGATATAAGGATTCTTCATTATTCATTTTTCGAGAACGGTCGGTCAAGCTACGATACAGGCATTCCGACTCCCGTTCGGCCGGTGCGCAGCGCGCGCGGCCCATCCCGCCATGTCCCGTTCCGACGTTTGCGGCGCCGCCGGCGCGCAGTTGTCCGATGACGCCGGCCGCCGTGCCCGCGCGGCTGCGCTCGCGTGCATGACCGGACTCGCGGTCGCACTCGGCATCGGGCGTTTCGCATTCACGCCGCTGCTGCCGCTGATGCTCGCCGACGGCTCGATCGGCCTGAACGCCGGCAGCTGGCTCGCGTCCGCGAACTACGCCGGGTATTTCGTCGGCGCGGTCAGCTGCGCGGCGCTGCGTGTCGCTCCGGCGCGGATGGTGCGCTTCGGCCTAGCCGCGACCGTACTGCTGACCGCCGCGATGGGCCTCGGCCATCTGCTGTCCGTCTGGCTCGTGGTGCGCTTCGCCGCGGGCGTCGTCAGCGCATGGACGTTCGTGTTCGTGTCGCAATGGGGATTGCGGCGGCTCACCGAGCTGCACGCGCCCGAATGGAGCGGCGTGATCTACGCGGGGCCCGGTGTCGGCATCGTGCTGACGGGGTTGATCGGCGGCGCGCTGGCAGGCCATCGCGCGGCGCTCGGGTGGCTCGGGTTCGCGGCGTTGTCGGCGGTGCTCGCGGTCGCGATATGGCGTACGTTCGAGGGGGCGTCCGCGTCGGCTTCGGCTTCGGCTTCGACTGGGACTTCGACTGGGACTTCGACTGGGACTTCGACTGGGCCTTCGGCTGGGACTTCGGCTGGGACTTCGGCTGGGACTTCGGCTGGGACTTCGGCTTCGGCGCCGACATCGACAGTCGTCCCGTCGGCTATACCGCGATCGTCGGCGGTGCCGACGGCCGCTGCGCCCGCTGCGACTCCTTCAGCGGCCCCGCACGATACCCGCCGCCGTCGCGCCGATGCCGCGTGGCTCGTCGCGCTGTACGGGATGCCCGGCTTCGGCTACATCATCACCGCGACGTTCCTGCCGGTGATCGCGCGCGCCGCGCTGCCGCCCGGCTCGCCGTGGCCGGACCTGTTCTGGCCGATGTTCGGCGCGGCGTTGATCGTCGGCGCGATCGCGGCGTCGCGGCTGCCCGGCCACTGGGACAACCGGCTGCTGCTTGCGGCCGGCTGCACGACGCAGGCGCTCGGGATCGCCGCAGGGATCGTGTGGCCGAACGCGGCCGGCTTCTCCGTCGGCAGCGCGCTGCTCGGCCTGCCGTTCACCGCGATCACGCTGTTCGCGATGCGCGAGGCGCGGCGTCTGCACGGCGAACGCGCGGCCGGTTTGATGGGTTACGCGACCGCGTCGTACGGTGTCGGGCAGATCCTCGGTCCGCTCGTCGCGGCGCCCCTGACCGCGCGTTTCGGGTCGTTCTCGCCGGCGTTGTGGGTCGCGGCGGCCGCATTGCTCGCCGGCGCGGCGGGCTTTGCCGCGACCGCCGCGCGCGGGCGCACGCGGGCCCGCCTGCAACCCTGACGTCGGCGGGGCCGGATCGTCTGCGGCGCGGTCAAACTCGCTAGAATGAAGCCTTTCCCGCGCCGAGCGGGCGCGCGACGCGGCCGGCACGCCGCCGCGAGACGCCCGCCAGATCCTCATCGATGACCATCGCCGACTACCGTTTCTGCCCGCGCTGCGCGCGCCCGCTGACCGAGCGCGCCGATCCCGAACACGAAGGCGGCCGCGTCCGCCAGGTGTGCCCGGACGACGTGTGCGGCTACGTGCACTGGAACAATCCGCTGCCGGTGGTTGCCGCGATCGTCGAGCTCGACGGCAAGATCCTGCTCGCGCGCAACGCGGCATGGCCCGAAGGGATGTTCGCGCTGATCACCGGCTTCCTCGAGAACGGCGAGACGCCGGAGGCGGGCATCGCGCGCGAGGTGTTCGAGGAAACCGCGCTGACGGCCGAGCAGGTGACGCTCGTCGGCGTCTATGAGTTCATCCGCAAGAACGAGCTGATCATCGCGTACCACGTGCGCGCGTCGGGCACCGTCGCGCTGTCGCCGGAGCTGCTCGAGTACCGGCTCGTCGATCCGCCGCGGCTGCGCCCGTGGCGCGCCGGCACAGGCTACGCGCTGGCCGACTGGATGCGCGCGCGCGGCCTCGATTTCGAATTCGTCGACCGGCCGGGGCAGTGACGGGCCGCGCCGCTTTCCGCACGTCATGCACCGTGCCGCGTCCGGTCGCGACGCGGCATCCGGCCGTTCGCCGGCGAACCGTGCCGCCCGGCGCGCGCGCAACGCCCGGTTCATCCGCTTTGCCGTCCACGTCCTCGTCGTTCTCTTCCTCACCCTGAGCGCCATCGCCATGTCCGACAAGCCGCAGCCGCGTCCGCGCGACGCCTATCGCCACTTCCTGCCGATCACGACCCGCTGGATGGACAACGACGTCTACGGGCACGTGAACAACGTCGTCTACTACAGCTACTTCGACACCGTCGTGAACGAGTACCTGATCCGCGCTGGCGTGCTCGACGTGGAGCACGGGCAGACGATCGGCCTCGTGGTCGAGACGCAGTGCAACTACTTCGCGCCGCTCGTGTTTCCACAGTCGGTCGATGCGGGGCTGCGCGTCGCGAAGCTCGGCACGTCGAGCGTGCGTTACGAGATCGGCTTGTTCGCGGCGGGGGAAACCGCGCCGGCCGCGCAGGGGCATTTCGTGCACGTGTACGTCGATCGCGGCACGCGCCGCCCGGTGCCGCTGCCGGACGCGCTGCGCGCGGCGCTCGAGCCGCTCGCCGGCTGACGGGCGCGAGAAGTGCACGCATTGGCGCTCCAGGCCTTCAACGGCCTCAGCTACGGATTGCTGCTGTTCATGCTGTCGGCCGGCCTCACGCTGATCTTCAGCGTGCAGGGCGTGCTCAACTTCGCGCATGCGAGCTTCTACATGCTCGGCGCGTACGTCGGCTACAGCATCGCCGCGCGCGCCGGCTTCTGGGCCGCGCTGGCGTTCGCGCCGCTCGCGGTCGGGCTGCTCGGCGCCGGCTGCGAACGCTGGCTGCTGCGCCGCGTGCAGGCGCGCGGCGGCCACACGAATGAGCTGCTGCTGACCTTCGGCCTCGCTTACCTGATCGGCGAGGCCGCGAAACTTCTGTGGGGCCTCGCGCCGCTGCCGGCTCCGGTGCCACCGCTGTTCGACGGCGCGCCCGTGACCGTGTTCGGCCTCGCGCTGCCGCGCTATCGGCTGTTCATGATGGGGATGTCCGCGGCGATGCTGGTCGCGCTCGGCGCGTTGCTGCGTGCGTCGCGCATCGGGCTTGTCGTGCGCGCCGCGCTCACGCATCGCGCGGCCGTCGAGGCGCTCGGCTACGACGTGCCGCGCATGATGACGGGCCTGTTCGGCGCGGGCACCGCGCTCGCGGCGCTGGCCGGCGTGATCGGCGCGCCGCTCGCGGTGATCGAACCGGCACTCGCCGAGACCGTCGGATCGATCGTGTTCGCGGTCGTCGTGATCGGGGGGCTCGGCTCGCTCGGCGGCGCGTTCGTCGCGTCGCTCGCGGTCGGCTTCGCGCAGACCTTCGCCGCATCCAGCGACACGTCGCTGCGCGACTTCGCGCAATGGGCCGGTGTCGCGCTGCCCGACAACATCGCCGCCGTGTCGGTCGCGCAGCTCGCACCGCTGGTGCCGTACCTGCTGCTCGTCGCGGTGCTGGTCGCCCGGCCGCGCGGGCTGTTCGGCGAGCGTGTCGATGGCTAGCCGCGCACGGGCCGGCGCGCTGCGCTGGGGGCTGTTCGCCGCGTGCATCGCGCTGCCGGCGTGGCTGTGGCCGCATGGCGCGATGCTCGGCTATCTCGCGCAGACGGCCGCGCTCGTCGTGCTCGCGCTGTCGTACAACCTGCAGCTCGGCACGACCGGGCTGCTGTCGTTCGGCCATGCCGCGTTCGCGGGCCTCGGCGCATTCGCTGCCGCGCACTGGTTCAATCATGTCGGCGGCCCACTGCCGCTGCTGCCGCTCGTCGGCGGCACAGCCGGCGCGGGCGCCGGGTTCGCCGCCGGGCTGCTCGCGACACGCCGTGCGGGCACCGTGTTCGCGATGATCACCCTCGGCCTCGGCGAATGCGTCGCGGCCGCCGCGTGGAGCGTGCCCGCGTGGTTCGGCGGTGTCGGCGGCGTGCCGATCGACCGCGCGAGCGGCACGCCGGTGGGCGGGTGGAATTTCGGCGCGCAGACGCAGGCCTACGTGCTGATCGCCGCGTGGTGCATCGTGTCGGCGCTGACGATGCACGCGCTCACGCGCACGCCGCTCGCACGGCTCGCGAACGCGGTGCGCGACAACCCGGCGCGCGTGGCCGCGCTCGGCACCGATCCGCGCCGCGTACGGCTCGCGATGGTTACGTGCGCGTCGTTCTTCGCGGGCGTCGCGGGCACGCTCACGCTGATCGACGTCGAGGTCGCGACGCCCGACAGCGTGTCGATGGCGCGTTCCGCGACCGTATTGATCGCCGCGGTGATCGGCGGCACCGGCACGTTCTTCGGGCCCGCGGCCGGCGCCGTCGTGCTGACCGCGCTGAGCGTCGTGGTCGCGGGCGTGTCGCGTGCATGGGCGCTGTATCTCGGCGTGCTGTTCGTGGCGGTCGTCGTCGCCGCGCCGCGCGGCATCGCCGGCATCGCGCGGACGTTCGTGCAGGCGCTGCGCCGCGACGCACCGGCGGCCGAGCGCTGGCGCGTGCTGTGCGGCGTCGGCGCGTGCGTGTTCTGGGCCGTCGCGATCGTCTGCGCGGCCGAGCTCGGCTATGCGTGGCGCTTCGCGCAGGACGACGGCGCGGGGCTCGCATTCGGCGCGTGGGGCATCGATGCCGATGCGCCGGCCGGCTGGGCCGTCGCGGGCTCGGCGGCCGGCATCGGCGCTCTGCTGTGGGGCTGGCGCGCACGGCTCGCGAACCGCGGCGGGCAGGGGGACGCGCGATGAACGGCAACGCGATCGCGCTGCACGGAATCGTGCAGCGCTTCGGCGCGCAAACGGTGCTCGACGGTATCGACCTGAGCGTGTCGGCCGGCGAGCGTCATGCGCTGATCGGGCCGAACGGCGCGGGCAAGTCGACGCTGTTCGGCGTGATCGCCGGCGCGACGCGGCCGACGCGCGGGCGCGTCGTGCTGCACGGCGTCGAGTTGCGCGGGCGTGGGCCGGTCGTCGCGAGCCGGCTCGGCGTCGGCCGCAGTTTCCAGCAGACGAGCGCGTTCGCGCGCCTGAGCGTGTTCGACAACCTGCGCTGCGCGGCGCTGCACGCGCCGGCCGAGCGGCGCCGCTGGTGGAACCGGCTGCGCGAGTCGGCGTCGGTCGATCGTGCGGCCGAGCGCGTGCTGCACGACATCGGCCTCGACGCGCGGCGCGATGCGCTCGCCGGCGAGCTCGGCTATGCGGAACAGCGCGCGCTCGATCTCGGCATCGCGCTCGCGAGCGGCGCGCGCACGCTGTTGCTCGACGAGCCGACGGCCGGCATGAACCGCGACCAGGCGGCGCGGATGATCGCGCTGATCCGTGCGACCACGCAGGGCCGCACGGTACTGATGATCGAGCACGACATGGATACTGTCTTCGGCTTCGCGGAGCGCATCACGGTGCTCGTGCGCGGCACGGTGGTCGCGACCGGCGCGCCCGACGCGATCCGCGCGGATCGGGCCGTGCGCGCGGCCTATCTGGGCGAGCGCGCATGAACGCGCTGCTCGACATTCGCGCGCTGCGCGCGTGGTACGGGATGCAGCCGGTGCTCGACGGCGTGGACCTCGCGCTCGCGCCGGGCGAGACGCTCGCGCTGCTCGGCCGCAACGGCTCGGGCCGCTCGACGCTCGCGAAGGCCGTGATGGGGCTCGTGCGCACGGCCGGCTCCGTGCGCATCGACGGCGCCGAATGCGCGGGCGCGCGCACGTTCGAGATCGCGCAGCGCGGCGTGGCTTACGTCGCTGAAAGCCGCGACGTGTTTCCGCTGCTCACCGTGCGCGACAACCTGCGGCTCGGGCTGCGCGGCGTGAGCGGCGCGGCCGGACGTGCGGCGCTCGACCGGCTGCTCGCGCGTTTTCCGCTGCTGGCCGCGCGTGCCGACGTGAAGGCCGGCCGGTTGTCGGGCGGCGAACAGCAGGTGCTCGCGCTGGTGCGCGCGCTCGCCGGCGGCCCGCGCGTGCTGATCGTCGACGAACCGGCCGAAGGGCTCGCGCCGCTCGCGGTCGACGAGGTCGGCGCGTGTCTCGCCGCTTTGCAGGCCGCCGGCGTCGCGATCCTGCTGATCGAGCAGCGACTGCAGCTCGCGCCGCGGCTTGCGCGGCGCGTCGCGGTGATGGGGCGGGGACGGATCGTCTACGACGGTGCGCTCGACAGGCTCGGCGGCGACGTCGTCGGCGCATGGCTGAGCACCGGCTAAGCGCACGCGCGCGTGGCCGAGTGTTCGCGATTGTTCGTCAAACTCCGCCACTCAATTCGTGTCGAGCCGCTTTATCGCCGCGGCTGAAACCCCGAAGATTGCCAGCAAGGCCGGTGCAGTGCACCACGCACGACCGGTACCCAACCATCGAAGTCTTCCGACTGAGGAATGAAATCATGAGCAAGCTGGCAGGCAAGGTCGCGATCGTCACGGGCGCATCGAAGGGCATTGGCGCGGCCATCGCGAAGGCACTGGCCCACGAAGGTGCGTCGGTCGTCGTCAACTACGCGAGCAGCAAGGCGGGCGCGGACGCGGTCGTCGGCGCGATCACCGAAGCGGGCGGCCGCGCGGTCGCCGTCGGCGGCGACGTGTCGAAGGCCGCCGATGCGCAACGCATCGTCGATACCGCGATCGAAACGTATGGCCGTCTCGACGTGCTGGTCAACAACTCCGGCGTCTACGAATTCGCGCCGATCGAAGCGATCACCGAAGAACACTACCGCCGGCAGTTCGACACGAACGTGTTCGGCGTGCTGCTGACCACGCAGGCGGCCGTCAAGCATCTCGGCGAAGGCGCGAGCATCATCAACATCAGCTCGGTCGTGACCAGCATCACGCCGCCGGCGAGCGCCGTGTACAGCGGCACGAAGGGTGCGGTCGACGCGATCACCGGCGTGCTCGCGCTCGAGCTCGGCCCGCGCAAGATCCGCGTGAACGCGATCAACCCGGGGATGGTCGTGACCGAGGGCACGCACACGGCCGGCATCATCGGTTCGGACCTCGAAGCGCAGGTGCTCGGCCAGACGCCGCTCGGCCGGCTCGGCGAGCCGAACGACATCGCGTCGGTCGCCGTGTTCCTCGCATCGGACGATGCGCGCTGGATGACCGGCGAGCACCTCGTCGTGAGCGGCGGGTTGAACTGATCGCGCGAGCCGGCGCGCGCCGCTACGCGCTCATCGCGAGCGCGTTCGCGCCGACGTGCCAGCACAGGCTTTCGACGGCGAGCGCGTGATCGCGCTCGTCGTCGAGCCCCGCGATCGCCATCGCGCCGACGATCGCACCGCCGGCGAGCCGCAGCGGCACGCCGCCGCCGTCGAGCGCATAGTCGGCGTCCGGCAATCCCCGCGACTGCAACGACCAGCCGGCGCGGCGAAAGCGTGCGCCGACCTCGAGCGAGCTTGCGCCGAAGCGCAATACCGTGTTCTGCCTGCGGCGGATCGCGTCGCTGTCGTGCGCGCGGCTGCCGTCGAGCGCACAGTAGAACAGCGGCGCCGCTTCGCCGACGATGCCGACCGCGATCGGCAGCCCGCGCCGCGCCGCGAGATTGACCGCGATGTCGCCGAGCCGGCGCGCGACGTCCGCATCGAAGTGCGGCAGCGTCGGAACCGACGCAGTTTCGCCGAAGGGTGCGAAGCGCGGGAAGGTCGTCGTCATGGCTGCTCCGTGTCGTCGCAAGTGCGGTTCATGTGAGCGTCGGGCGCCGACGTCCGAGCGCTCGTCGCATCAACGCATCAACGCTTCGGCGCCGCATCGAGCATCCATTCGTGCGCCGGATCGTTCTTGAACGCCCACGCGCGGCTCGGCCCCGCCATCACGTTCAGGTAGTACAGGTTGTAGCCGTGCGGCGCGACCACGGGGTGATAACCGCGCGGCACCATCACGACGTCGTGGTTTTCGACCACGCATGCTTCGTCGAGGCTGCGATCGTCCGTGTACACGCGCTGGAACGCGAAGCCCTGCGGCGGGTCGATCCGGTGGTAATAGGTTTCCTCGAGCGACGTTTCGTCGGGCGCCGCGTCGCGGTCGTGCTTGTGCGGCGGATAGCTGCTCGAATGGCTCGCCGGCGTGATCACCTCGACGACCAGCAGCCGGTCCGCGGCCGGGTTGTCGCCCATCAGGATGTCGCACACGTAGCGCGTGTTCGTGCCTTGCCCGCGCACCGCGCGGCGCATCCGTTCTCCGTCGAGGCGCTGCACGCGCTTGCTGCCGCTCACGTACGGCGCGGTGCACAGCGCGACCTCCGCGTCGCGGGTCGCGGCCAGCGTGACGGTCTTGCCGCCCGGCACGTACAGCGCATCCGGCGACACGTCCTCGAACACGCTGTCGCGCTTGCCGAGCGCATCGTAGGTTTCGCCGTCGACTTCGGCGCGCACGGTGCCCGTCAGCACGACCACACACAGTTCGCGCGCACCCGTATCGACCGTTTCGGTATCGCCGGCCTTCAGGCGCAGCGCACGAAAGCCGACGTGCTTCCAGCCGGCCGACTCCGGTGTGACGTTGCAGATTTCGCGCTGCGGCGACGCCTTGACCAGCAGGGGAGAAATCGTCATGGAATGAGTCTCCTCGATGAGATGACGGCGCTCAAGTACTCAGGTACTCAGGCGCTCAACCGGTCGACGATCGCGCGCAGCGAGTCGTACCCCTTCTTCGCATACTGATAGCTCGGCGCGACGGCCGGATCCTGCTCGGCCTCGACGACGAGCCAGCCTTCGTAGCCGGCATCCTTCAGCGTGCGCAGCGTCGCCTCGTAATCGAGCGCGCCGTCGCCGGGCACCGTGAAGGTGCCGTTGATCACGCCGTTCAGGAAGCTCCAGCCGCCGTTGCGCGCCTGCGTGACGACCTGCGGACGCACGTCCTTGCAATGCACGTGCACGACACGCGCGACATGCTTCTTCAACAGCGCGACCGGATCGGCCGCGCCGCCGAAATACGCATGACCGGTGTCGAACAGCAGGAACACCTTCGCGGGATCGGTCAGCGCCATCAGCCGGTCGACGTCGGCCGGCGATTCGACGTATGCGCCCATGTGGTGATGGTAGGCGAGCTTGATCCCGTACGTGTCGAGCAGGTGCGCGCCGAATGCGTCGAGGCGCGCCGCATAGCGCTGCCACGACGCGTCGTCGACGAAGCGCGGCCGCTTCGCGACCGGCGTGTCGATGCTGCCCTGGATCGTGCCTGCGCATTCGCCGTAGACGACCACCTTCACGTCGTTGTACTGCAGCTTCGTCATGTGCGCACGGCAGCGCTCGATCTCGGCGGCGACCGCATCGGCGTCGCTCATGCCCGGCGCGACTTCCGCGAGGAATCCCGAATACCAGCCGGACACGCACACGAGTCCGAACTCGGCGAGCTTCGCCTTCAGCTCGGGGCCGGTCTTCGGAAACTTGTTGCCGAGCTCGAAGCCCGCATAGCCGATTTCGGCGCCTTCCTTCAGCGCCGTCTCGAGCGGCGTCTCGCCGCCGAGCGACGGCAGGTCGTCGTTCATCCACGACAGGGGATTGATACCGATGCGAACGTTCCAGCTCATGACGTGCGTCCTTGGGTCGAATGTTGTTTTACCGGTGCGGCGGATGGATAAGGCATGCGTATCAGCGCCGCTGCCGGGTTTTTTCGTCGAGGTATGCGTGGTGCGCGCGTTCGACGTCAGCACGTTCGGACACCTGCGGCACCGCGACTTCCCACCACGCGCCGCCGTCCTCCGTCGTGCGCTCGTGCGTGGTGTCGATCACGAGTACCTGGCTCGTCGCCGCCGCGCGCGCGCGCTTCATCTCATGGCGCAGCTCTGCCACGTCGCGCACGTGCACGGCTTCGGCGCCCATCGACCGCGCATGCATCGCGAAGTCGATCGTCGAGCGTTCGCCGCCTTCGGGCACGCAGTCGTCCAGCATGTTGTTGAAGCTCGCGCCGCCGCAGTTCAGCTGCAGCCGCTCGATGCAGCCGTAGCCGCGGTTGTCGAGGATCACGACGATGATCTTGCGGCCGAGCATCACGGACGTCGCGAGCTCCGCGTTGAGCATCATGTACGAGCCGTCGCCGACGATCACGATCACTTCGCGCTCGGGCCGCGCGAGCTTCGCGCCGAGGCCGCCCGCGATCTCGTAACCCATGCACGAATACGCGTAGTCCATGTGATAGTTGCCCGGCACGCCGCTGCGCCACAGCTTGTGCAGCTCGGCCGGCAGCGTGCCGGCCGCGCACACGACGAGATCGTCGCGCGCGCTGTCGCGCCCCGCGTCGGCCGCGGAGTCGCGCACCGCGCCGATCACTTCCGCGTCGTACGGCAGCGTGTCGTTCGGCACGCGCGTGGTCAGCTGGGTCACGCGCGCGTGCCACGCGGCGGCCTGGTCGCGGTTCGCGGCCGTCCACCCCGCATCGGCCTGCCAGCCCGCGAGCGCGGCCGACAGCTGGCCGAGGCCCGTGCGCGCGTCGGCGATCAGTTGCCGGCCGCGCTTCTTGCCCGCATCGAACGGCTGCACGTTCAGGCTCAGCAGCGTCGCGTTGCCGAACAGCGCATGCGAGCCGGTCGTGAAGTCCTGCAGCCGCGTGCCGACCGCGAACACCACGTCGGCCTGCGCGGCCGCGCGGTTCGCGGCGGGCGAGCCCGTCACGCCGATCGAGCCGAGATTCAGCGGGTGGTCCCACGCGAGGCTGCCCTTGCCGGCCTGCGATTCGGCGACCGGCACGCCATGCGTGTCCGCGAACGTGCGCAGCGCGTCCCACGCCTGGCTGTACAGCACGCCGCCGCCGGCGACGATCAGCGGCTTTTTCGCGGCCTTCAGCACGTCGAGCGCATCGGCGAGCTCGAGCGCGTCGGCCGGCGGCCGGCGCATCCGGATCACCGGCGGCGCGAAGAAATCCTCGGGCCAGTCGTACGCGAACGTCTGCACGTCCTGCGGCAGCGCGAGACACACGGGCCCGCATTGCGCCGGATCGGTCATCACCTGGATCGCGCGCGGCAGCGCGACGAGCAGTTGCTCGGGCGTCGTGATCCGGTCGAAGTAGCGCGTGACCGGGCGGAAGCAGTCGTTCGCGCTGACGTCGCCCTGTTCGAAATCCTCGACCTGCTGCAGCACCGGGTCGGGCAGCCGCGACACGAACACGTCGCCGGGCAGCAGCAACAGCGGCAGCCGGCCGACGTGCGCGAGCGCGGCGGAGGTCAGCATGTTGGTCGCGCCGGGGCCGATGCTCGACGTCGCGGCCATCATCCGCTGGCGGAAATTCGCCTTCGCGAACGCGATGGCCGCGTTCGCCATCCCTTGCTCGTTGTGCGCGCGGAACGTCGGCAGCCGGTCCTTCTCCGCGTGCAGCGCTTCGCCGAGGCCGGCCACGTTGCCGTGCCCGAAGATCGCGAACACGCCGCCGCAGTACGGCAGGATTTCGGTGCGGCCGTCCGGCTGGACGACTTCGGCGCGCAGGGCGGCCAGGTAGCGCACGAGCGCCTGGCTGACGGTCAGTCTCACGGTGGTGGTCATCGTCTGTCGATCAGGAAGAGTCGGGGGGGCATCGTGGGTGTCGGGCACGCGCATCGGCGATCGTCGCGCATCGGCATCAAGCCGCGGCTGCGGCGGCGCGCGCGGCGCCACGCCGGCCGAGCCACGCATCGACGAGCTGCGCGAAGTTGCCGGCGACTTCGTCGATCAGCGCCTGATCGTCGATCCCGCCGGCGAGCCACTTCAGCGACGCGTCGGCCCACAGCGTGCGCCCGACCATGAAGCCCTTGACGATCGGGTTCGTCGCCGAGCGGAAGCTGTCGACGAGATACTGCAGCGGCTGGTTCAGCCCGAGGATCACGGCGCCGCGGCAGTGCGGATCGCGCTCGGCGACGAGCGTGTCGAGTCGCGCCCAGCCGTCGGCGCTCATCGGCGCGAGCTTCCACCATTCGGGCATCACGCCGAGGTTGTAGAAGCGCGCGACCGTGCGCAGCACTGCGTCGTCCTCGGTGCCGGCCGGCGTGACCGCGCGCGGCGGGATGATTTCGAGCAGCAGCTCGTTGCCGCTCGCACGCGTGGCCTCCCACAGCTCCAGCACCCGCTGCTCCTGCGCGACGCGCAGGTCGACGTCGTCGTCCGGGTGGTAATGCACGAGGCACTTCACGACCTGCTCGGTCGGCCAGTGCGTGAGCGACGAGCCGACCGAGCGCGTGTCGTCGAAGCACAGCGGGCGCGAGCCCGGCAGCTCGACCGGGCGGCCGACCCACCAGCCGCGGCCGGTGGCCGACGCGAGCGCGTCGCGGCCGTACGCGCCGCCATCGATCAGCACGCCGACGTGGCCTTCGATATGGCGATCGCGTTCGACCTGTTCGGCCGCGCGCACGAGCAGCCGCTTGAGCGTCTTGATCCGCGCTTCGTCCGCGCCGGCCTGCACCGCGAGTTCGTAAAACTGGCTGCGATGATCGAACGCCATCACGCACAGATCGTCCCATTGGCGGCGCGGCACCGTCACGCGATGCAGATGCGCGAGCGTGCGGTCGGCATCGACCTGCGGATTGCGGCTGCCGCCGAACCAGTGCGCGAGCTCGGCCGGCGTCGGCATCGCGGCCGAGCACGCGTGGCGCGACACGACGATCGCGCCGCACGCGTTCGCGATGCGCGTCGCCTCCGCCCAGTCGCGTCCGCGCAGCAGCCCGGACAACAACCCCGACAGGAACGCGTCGCCCGCGCCGAGCACGTTCAGCACCTCGACGCGTTCGCCGTGGAAGGTCGGCGCATCGTCGATGCGCGCGGGGATGTCGCGTTCGATCACGCAGCAGCCCAGCGCGCCGCGCTTGACCACCAGCACCGCGCTGCTCGCGCGGCGCACCGCCTGAAGCGATGCGATCAGGTCGTGCGGCACGCCGCCCGCGATCAGGAATTCCTCCTCGGTGCCGACCAGCAGGTCGAACTCGCCGAGCACCTGCTGCAGCTGACGCGTGACGTGCGCGTCCGGCACGTAGCGGTTTTCCCCGGCGCCGCGCGCGGTCAGGCCCCACAGCACCGGCCGGTAGTCGATGTCGAGAATCCGCACGACGCCGTGGCGGCGCGCGTAGCCGAGCGCGGTCAGCGACGCTTCGCGCGTGCCTGGCGTCGACAGGTGCGTGCCGGTGATCGCGAGCGCGCGGCAGCCGGCGATGAAGTCCTCGCTGATTTCGTCGGCGCGCACGGCCATGTCCGCACAGTTCTCGCGCACGAACAGCAGCGGGAACGTGTCGCGATCCTTCAGCCCGAGCAGCACGAGCGCGGTCTGGCGTTCCGGGTCGGTCTGCAGCTGGCTCGTGTCGCAGCCTTCGCGCTCGAGCGTCTCGCGCACGAAGCGGCCCATCTGCTCGTCGCCGACGCGCGAGATCATCGCGGTCTTCAGCCCGAGCCGGGCGACGCCGAACGCGACATTGCCCGACGAGCCGCCGAGATACATCTGGAAGCTGCGTGCGTCCTCCAGGCGGCTGCCGTACTGCTGCGCGTAGAGGTCCACGGCGACGCGGCCGAGGCACGCGAGATCGATGGGGCGGTCAGTCGGAAAGTTCAACGGGCTCATATCACGTATCACGCTCGCGGCCGGCGCTCGGCGCTGCCGGCAGATTGGGGACCGATCCGGCAACGATGCTCCGTCACCTGCGCGGCACGACGCGCAAGCGCGTGCCGTAACGAATCGGGCTACGGAACGCAGTCTAGGCGTTTTGGAAATCCAGTTCCCTAGGTGAAATCACGTAGAAATAAATTTCCAAATTTTCGAGCAAGTGATCTACAGTTTCATCCGGATGCTTCAGTCCCGATCGGACCAGGTCGGACTCGGCGCCGGCGGCGCGCAAAAGCGCCGTTTTCCGCCCCCCGGAGATGAGGAGACAGAGTGATCATGAAGACCAAGCTGATGGCCGCCGCGGCCGCCGCGATCCTGGCCATGCCGCTCGCGCATGCCGAGAAGATCGGCGTGACGATGGCATCGTTCGACGACACGTTCCTGACGATCCTGCGCAACAGCATCGCCGATTCCGCGAAGAAGGACGGCGCGACCGTGCAGATCGAGGACGGCGGCAACGACGTCGGCAAGCAGTTGAGCCAGGTCCAGAACATGATCGCGCAGAAGGTCGACGCGATCATCGTGAATCCGGTCGATACCGACGCGACGCCGAAGATCACGAAGATGGTGACCGCAGCGAAGATTCCGCTCGTCTACGTGAACCGCAAGCCGGTCGACTTCGACAAGCTGCCGGCCGGCGTCGCGGTGGTCGCGTCCGACGAGAAGCAGTCGGGCACGCTGCAGACGCGCCAGGTGTGCAAGCTGCTCGGCGGCAAGGGCGACGTCCTCGTGCTGATGGGCGAGCTGTCGAACGAGTCGGCACGCACGCGGACGAAGGACATCGAGGACGTGATCGCGACGAAGGACTGCGCCGGCATGAAGATCGTCGACAAGCGCGAAGGCAAGTGGAGCCGCACGCAAGGCCAGGACATCACGATGAACTGGCTGAGCTCCGGCACGAAGTTCGACGCGATCATCTCGAACAACGACGAGATGGCGATCGGCGCGATCAACGCGCTGAAGGCCGCGCGCAAGCTGACGCCGAAGACGATCGTCGCGGGCATCGACGCGACGCCGGACGGGCTCGCGGCGATGAAGAGCGGCGACCTGAAGGTATCCGTCTATCAGAACGCGACCGGGCAGGGCGCGCAGGCCGTCGCGACCGCGCTGAAGCTCGCGAAGAAGCAGCCGGTCGAGCGCTTCGTGAACGTGCCGTTCGAGCTCGTCACGCCGGAGAACATGAACCAGTACGCGAAGCACTGACCGGTTTTTCCGCTGAACTGCGCGGGCCCGGCGCGGCCGGGCTCGCGTGAGACTTTCGAGGAACGTCCATGTTTACAGCCAGGATGGCGCGCTCGATGGCCAGCGAAAGCGCGCCGGCCGCTTCATCCACCGCGCCCGGTTCGTCCGGCGCGCCCGTGGCCGATTGCGTGCTCGAAGTGCGCGGCGTCGGCAAATCGTTTCCCGGCGTCGTCGCGCTCGACGGCGTGCAGTTTCGCGTGCGCCGCGGCACCGTGCATGCGCTGATGGGCGAGAACGGCGCCGGCAAGTCGACGCTGATGAAGATCATCGCCGGCGTCTACACGCCGGACCAGGGCGAGATCCTGATCAACGGCGAGCCGGTCGTGCTGAGCGGCCCGCTCGACGCGCTCGATCGCGGGATCGCGATGATCCACCAGGAACTCAACCTGATGCCGTACATGACGGTCGCGGAGAACATCTGGATCCGCCGCGAGCCGAAGAACCGCTTCGGCCTGATCGACCACGCGGAGCTGCGCCGCCGCACGGCCGCGCTGTTCGAGCGGCTGTCGATCGACATCGATCCGGAAGCCGACGTGCGCACGCTGACGGTCGCGAGCCGCCAGATGGTCGAGATCGCGAAGGCCGTGTCGTTCGACTCCGACGTGCTGATCATGGACGAGCCGACTTCCGCGCTGACCGAGAAGGAGGTCACGCATCTGTTCCGGATCATTCGCCAGCTGCGCGAGCAGGGCAAGGGCATCGTCTACATCACGCACAAGATGAACGAGCTGTTCGAGATCGCCGACGAGTTCTCGGTGTTCCGCGACGGCAAGTACATCGGCACGCATGCGTCGACCGACGTCACGCGCGACGACATCATCCGGATGATGGTCGGCCGCGAGATCACGCAGATGTTTCCGAAGGAAGAGGTGCCGATCGGCGACGTCGTGCTCGCCGTGAAGAACCTGAGCGTCGACGGCGTGTTCCGCGACGTCAGTTTCGAGCTGCGCGCGGGCGAGATCCTCGGCGTCGCGGGCCTCGTCGGTTCGGGGCGCTCGAACGTCGCGGAGGCGCTGTTCGGCGTCGTGCCGGCCACGTCGGGCGAGATCCTGATCGACGGCAAGCCGGTGCGTATTTCGACGCCCGCGCAGGCGATGAAGCACGGGATGGCGTTCCTCACCGAAGACCGCAAGGACAGCGGCTGCTTCCTGAATCTCGACCTGCTCGCGAACATGGAAGCGGCGGTGCTCAGCAACCGCTACGTGAAGTTCAATTTCGTGCGGCAGGCGCAATTGAAACGCGACTGCGAGGAAATGAGCCGGATGCTGCGCGTGAAGGCGCCCGGCCTGCACGAGGAAATCCAGAACCTGTCGGGCGGCAACCAGCAGAAGGTGCTGATCGGCCGATGGTTGCTCACGCAACCGCGCATCCTGATCCTCGACGAGCCGACGCGCGGCATCGACGTCGGCGCGAAGGCCGAGATTCACCGGCTCGTCAGCGCGCTCGCCGGCAAGGGCGTCGCGGTGCTGATGATCTCGTCGGAGATGCCGGAGGTGCTCGGCATGAGCGATCGCGTGATGGTGATGCACGAAGGCCGGATGACCGGCATCGTCGAACGCAAGGACGCCGACCAGGTCCGCATCATGGACCTGGCCTCGCGCTGAGCCGCAACAAGCATGGAGACAACTGAAATGGGCAACCTGAATCCGGTCGCGGACGCGCAGTCCATGACGATCAAGACGCGGCATGCGAAGTGGCCGCCGGAACTGAGCATCTTTCTCGTGCTGGTCGGCATCAGCCTGTTCTTCGAGGTGATCGGCTGGCTCGTCGTCGGCCAGAGCTTCCTGTTCAACGCGGAGCGGCTCGAGATCATCGTGCTGCAGATGGCCGTGATCGGCATCATCGCGGTCGGCGTGAACCTCGTGATCATCACGAGCGGCATCGATCTGTCGTCGGGGTCGGTCGTGGCCGCGGCGGCCGTCGTGTCGGCCAGTCTCGCGCAGGTGTCCGACTTTCCGCGCGCGGTGTTTCCGCATCTGACCGACCTGCCGGTGATCTGGCCGGTGCTCGCCGGCGTGTGCGTCGGGCTGCTGGTCGGCCTCTTGAACGGCTCGCTGATCGCGCTGACCGGCATCCCGCCGTTCATCGCGACGCTCGGCACGATGGTCGCCGCGCGCGGCTTCGCGAAGTGGTTCACCAACGGGATGCCGGTGTCGATGCTGACCGACCAGTTCGCGGCGATCGGCGCGGGCGCGAACCCGGTGATCATCTTCGTCGTGGTGGCCGCGATCTTCCACGTCGTGCTGCGCTACACGCGCTTCGGCAAGTACACGTATGCGATCGGCGCGAACCGTCATGCGGCCGTCGTGTCGGGCATCAACGTGACCCGTCACCTCGTGTTCGTCTATGCGATCGCGGGCCTCCTGAGCGGGATCGCCGGCACCGTGACGGCCGCGCGCGCGATCTCCGGCCAGTCTGGCATGGGCGTGATGTACGAGCTCGACGCGATCGCCGCGGTCGTGATCGGCGGCACGTCGCTGTCGGGCGGCCTCGGGCGCGTGACGGGCACCGTGATCGGCGTGCTGATCCTCGGCGTGATGACGTCGGGCTTCACGTTCATCCGGATCGACGCGTACTACCAGGAGATGGTCAAGGGCGCCATCATCGTCGCGGCCGTGATCGCCGACCAGTATCGCAACAAGAAGTCGCGCCGCTGATTCGCCGCGGCCGGACACGCAACCTTACGGGAAGAAGATGAAGATCGCTCTGGATCCCTACATGATTCGCCACCTGCCGCTCGACCGGCTGCCGCACGCGGTCGCCGAGCTCGGGTACGACCAGATCGAGCTGTCGCCGCGCAGCGACTTTCTCGACTGGTGGGTGATGCCGCGCGCGACGCGCGAGCGCATGGCCGCGTTCCGGCAAGCGATGCGCGCAAGCGGCGTGAGCCTCGCGTCGCTGCAGCCGATGTACCGCTGGGCCAGCCCGTTCGACGACGAGCGGCAATGGGCCGTGCGCTGCTGGAAGAAGGCGATCGAGGTCGCGCTCGAGATGGAATGCCCGCTGATGGTGTCCGAATTCGGGCGCGGCGCGTCGCCGGAGCGCTCGGTCGGCGAGCGGCCGGGCGCGAATCCGAAGGAGCTGTGCGAAGCTGCATGGTTCCGATCGATGGACGAGCTGTTGCCGATCCTCGAGCGCGAACGCATCGTGCTGTCGGTCGAGCCGCATCCGGAGGACTGGATCGAACAGTTGCAGCCGGCGATCGACATCGTCACGAACATCGGCTCGCCGTCGCTGAAGCTGTCGTACATCGCGCCGCATACGTTCTATTACGGCGACGACATGGCCGCGATGATCGCGGCCGCCGCGCCGATTCTCGCGCACGTGCGCGTGGCCGACACGTTCGATCACCGCAAGAGCAGCCAGCTGCGCTACATCGTGAACCCGCCGGGCTCGAACCAGATTCGCGTGCATCAGCATCTCGACATCGGGCAGGGCGAGATCGACTGGGACGTGTTTTTCGGCGCGCTTGGCAACGTGGGTTTCGACGGCGTGATGTCGTCGTGCGTATTCGCGTGGGAGGACCGCGCGGAAGCGTCGTCGCGCTACATGCGCGACACGATCCAGCGCTACGTCGAGCGCCATTTCGAGCGGGCGGCCGCGCGCTGACCCGCTGTTGACCTTTCGCTGACCGGCGCGGCACGGGCCGCGCCGCTGATGAACGAACGACTGGAGATATCCGGATGACCTTGCAAATCGGCGTGATCGGCTGCGGCGCGATCGGCCAGGACCATATCCGCAGGCTCACGCGCACGCTGTCCGGCGCGCGCGTGGTGGCCGTCAACGACATCGATCCGCAGCAGGCGCGCGACGCGGTGACGAAGTACGGGCTCGACGCGGAAATCTACGGCGACGGCCGCGAAGTGGTCGCGGCCGCCGACGTGCAGGCCGTGCTCGTCACGTCGTGGGGGCCGACGCACGAAGCGTTCGTGCTCGACGCGATCGCGCACGGCAAGCCGGTGTTCTGCGAGAAGCCGCTCGCGGTGACGGCCGACGGCTGCATGCGCATCGTCGAGGCCGAGGTCGCGCACGGCAAGCGGCTCGTGCAGGTCGGCTTCATGCGTCCGTACGACGAAGGCTATCGCGCGCTGAAGCGCGTGATCGACAGCGGCGAAATCGGTGCGCCCCTGATGCTGCATTGCGCGCACCGCAACCAGTCGGTCGGCGAGCGCTACACCACGGACATGGCGATCACCGACACGCTGATCCACGAGCTCGACGTGCTGCGCTGGCTGCTCGGCGACGACTACACGAGCGCGCAGGTCGTCTACCCGAAGAAGACGCGCCATGCGAGCGCGCATCTCGCCGATCCGCAGATCGTGCTGCTCGAAACCGCGAACGGCGTGCGCATCGACGTCGAGATCTTCGTGAACTGCCAGTACGGGTACGACATCCAGTGCGAGGTGGTCGGCGAGAACGGCATCGCGAAGCTGCCCGATCCGCCCGCGGTCGGGCTCAAGCACGCGGCGCGCAAGTCGGTCGAGATCATGACCGACTGGAAGGAGCGCTTCATCGCGTCGTACGACGTCGAGCTGCAGGCGTTCATCGACGGCGTGCGGCAGGGCGCGCTGACCGGCCCGTCCGCGTGGGACGGCTATGCGGCGGCCGTCGCGGCCGACGCGTGCGTGCGCGCGCAGCGCAGCGGCGCGGTCGAGCCGATCGCGATGGCCGAGCGGCCGGCGTTCTATCGCGGCTGAGCAGGCTGAACACGCTGGCATCGGGCCGCGCGCCGACGCTGCCACGCTCGCGGCCGCGCGCCGCTTTCCTGATGGACTGACCGACATGACGATGAAGATTGGCTGCGCGCCTTGCTGCTGGGGCGTGGACGACGTGAAGAACCCGCACCTGCCGCCGTGGCGGCACGTGCTCGCCGAAGCCGCACAGGCCGGCTATTCGGGTATCGAGCTCGGCCCGTACGGCTACATCCCGCTCGAGCTCGACGTGGTGAGCGCGGAGCTCGAGCGGCAGCGCTTGAGCATCACCGCGGGCACGATCTTCGACGATCTCGTATCGCCGGAGAACCTGCCGAACCTGCTGCGCCAGACGCGCGAGATCTGCGCGCTGATCACGCGCCTGCCGAAGCTGGCGACGCAGCCGGGCCAGCGCCATGCGGCGCCGTACCTGGTCGTGATGGACTGGGGGCACGACGAACGCGACTACGCGGCCGGCCACGCCGATCGTGCGCCGCGGCTGTCCGCCGAGCGCTGGGCCCGCATGGTCGATCACATTCGCGAAATCGCGACGCTCGCGCGCGACGAATTCGGCGTGCGTGCGGTGATCCATCCGCATGCGGGCGGCTACATCGAGTTCGCGGACGAGATCGATCGGATCGTCGCCGATATCGCGGCCGAGACGGCGGGCCTCTGTCTCGACACCGGCCACCTGTACTACTCGGGGATGGATCCCGAGACATGGCTGCGCCGTCACGCGGCGCGGCTCGACTACGTGCATTTCAAGGATATCGACGCGGCCGTGTACGACGCGGTGATGGGCGAGCACATCGCGTTCTTCGCGGCGTGCGCGCGCGGCGTGATGTGCCCGATCGGCACCGGCGTGCTCGACTACCGCGCGATCCGCCGCGCGCTCGACGACATCGGCTATGCGGGCTACATCACGATCGAACAGGAGCGCGATCCGCGCAATGCCGGCACGAGCCTGCGCGACGTCGCGGCGAGCCGCGCGTTTCTCGCGTCGGCCGGGTTCGCGTGATCGGCCGTCTGCCGGACCTGTGCACACAGACTGAATGAACACCTGAACACCTGAACACGAACAGGAACACGACAATCATGATCGACGGACAGATTCTGCTCGGACATTCCATTCGCTGGGGCATGGTCGGCGGCGGCCTCGGCAGCCAGATCGGCTACAGCCACCGGTCGGCCGCATTGCGCGACGGCAGCTTCCAGCTCGTGGCCGGCGCGTTCGACATCGATGCCGAACGCGGCCGGCAGTTCGGCGTGAGGCTCGGCGTCGCCGCGGACCGCTGCTACCCCGACTACCGGACGATGTTCGACGCCGAGGCGAAGCGCGCGGACGGCATCCGCGCGGTGTCGATCGCGACGCCGAACAACACGCACTTCGAAATCTGCCGCGCGGCGCTGAACGCGGGCCTGCACGTGATATGCGAGAAGCCGCTGTGCTTCACGACCGAGGAGGCCGAGGCGCTGCAGCGGCTGTCGATCGAGAAGAACCGCGTCGTCGGCGTCGCGTACGGCTATTCCGGACACCAGATGATCGAGCAGGCGCGCGAAATGATCGCGCGCGGCGATCTCGGCGAAATCCGCATCGTGCAGATGCAATTCGCGCACGGCTTTCACAGCGACGGCGTCGAAGCCGCGAGCGCGGCCGCGCGCTGGCGCGTCGACCCGAAGTTCGCGGGGCCGAGCTACGTGCTCGGCGACATCGGCACGCACCCGCTGTACATCTCCGAAGTGATGGCGCCGGAACTGAAGATCAAGCGGCTGATGTGCTCGCGGCAGAGCTTCGTGAAGAGCCGCGCGCCGCTCGAGGACAACGCGTTCACGATCATGGAATACGACACGGGCGCGATCGGCTACGTGTGGTCGAGCGCGGTGAACGCGGGCTCGATGCACGGGCAGAAGGTGCGCGTGATCGGGTCGAAGGCGAGCGTCGAATGGTGGGACGAACATCCGAACCAGTTGCGCTACGAGATCCAGGGGCAGCCCGCGCAGGTGCTCGATCGCGGGATGCCGTACCTGCATCCGAACGCGACGCGCGAAGACCGCATCGGCGCCGGGCATCCGGAAGGGCTGTTCGAAGCATGGTCGAACCTGTATGCGCGCTTCGCGCTCGCGATGGACGCGGCCGATCGCGGCGACGCGCAGGCGTTGAAGCACATTCGCTTTCCGGACGTCCATGCGGGCGTCGACGGTGTGCGGTGGGTCGAGAATTGCGTGCGGTCCGCCGATGCGGGCGGCGTGTGGGTCGACTATCGTTGAGCCGGCCGCGGCCGATGCGCGGCGTCGGCCGCGGCCAACAGCGGCTGCCTGCGGCCATCGGCGTTGCCGTGCGCATCGGCGTCATCGGCGTCGGTAGACGCCCTAATCTTTACGGCCCGGCGACGGCGTCGGAAAATCGTTGCCATTCCGGCCGTGGAGCGTGTGCAGGTGAGGGTCGAGCGCGTGGGAGCGAGCGTGCGGTGCGGGCCGTGCCGCAAACGTGATTAAATTCGCCCTTCATGCATGTCCATAGGTGAGTCCCGGGCGCACGCGCAGGCGGCGCGCGCATCGGGGCCGACAACTTCGCGCTATCCGATGAGTTCATCCGAGAAACCACCCGCCACCGTCGAGGCGTTCCTGCAGCATCTGACGCAGGAGTACGACGGCCTCAGCAATCGCCTGAAGGTGATTGCGCGTCACGTGGAAACGCATCGGGACCAGCTGGGCCTGGAAGGCATCCAGTCGCTCGCGGAAGCGTGCGGCGTGCAGCCGTCGGCCGTCGTCCGGTTCGCGAAGCATTTCGGTTTTTCGGGCTTCTCCGAGATGCAGCGGCTGTTTCGCGAAGGGCTGGCGCAGCAGATCGCGCCCGGCCGCGCGTACAACCTGCGCGTGCGCGACGTGATCGAATCGGGCGAGTCGAGCCTGCAGCCCGAGCAGATCGCCGACGAATTCATCAAGGGCAGCATTGCGGGCATGCAGCAGCTGCGGCAGACGCTCGACCCCGACGCGCTCGCGCGGGCCGTCGACCTGCTCGCCGACACGCAGGCGATCTGGATCGCCGGCTCGCGCCGCGCGTTTCCGATCGCCGTGTATCTCGACTATGCGCTGCAGCACACCGACAAGCGCATCGGCCTGTTCAGCGCGTTGGGCAGCATGCATCTGGGGCAGATCCGCTCGGTGCGCAAGGGCGACGTGATGATCGTGATCTCGTTCATGCCGTACGCGGAAGAAACGGTGCAGGTCGCACAGCAGGCCGCGCAGCGCGGCGCGCGCCTGATCGCGATCACCGACAGCCGGATGAGCCCGCTCGCTCGGGAGGCCGAGGTGACGCTGATGGTGCAGGACAGCGCGACGTTCGGGTTCCGCGCGCTGACCGCGACGATGGGCCTCGCGCAGAGCCTGTTCGTGGCGCTCGCGTACCGGCTCGAGCTGTCCTACCGGCCGACCGCCGACGGCGCACACGGCACGAAGGCCGGCTGACGCCCGCGTTCGATTCGACGGCCGCCCGCGCATTCCGTCGGCGGGCGGCGCGTCGCCGCGGCTTACTTCGCGGTCGGCATCGCGAATTCGGCGCCCTTGCCGATGCTCGACGACCAGCGCTGCATCACCGACTTCTGCCGCGTATAGAAGCGCACGCCTTCCTCGCCGTACGCGTGCATGTCGCCGAACAGGCTCTTCTTCCAGCCGCCGAAGCCGTGCCACGCCATCGGCACCGGAATCGGCACGTTGATGCCGACCATCCCGACCTGGATGCGCCGCGCGAATTCGCGCGCGATCCCGCCGTCGCTCGTGAAGCATGAAACGCCGTTGCCGAACTCGTGCGCATTGATCAGGTCGACCGCTTCGCCGAAGTCCTTCACGCGCACGCAGCCGAGCACCGGCCCGAAGATCTCTTCCTTGTAGATGCGCATGTCGGGCGTCACGTGGTCGAACAGCGTGCCGCCGGTGAAGAAGCCCGCCTCGCGGCCCGGCACGCGCAGCCCGCGGCCGTCGACCACCAGTTGCGCGCCTTCGCCGACGCCTTGCTCGATATAGCCTTCGATGCGCTTGAGCGCATCGCCGGTGACGATCGGCCCCATCTCGACTTCCGGCGACATCCCGTCGCCGATCACCAGTTTGCGCGCGCGCTCGGCGATCGCCGGCACGATCTTGTCGGCCACGTCGCCGACCAGCACCGCGATGCTGATCGCCATGCAGCGCTCGCCGGCCGAGCCGTATGCGGCGCCGATCAGCGCGTCGACGGCCTGCTCGATGTTCGCGTCCGGCATCACGACCAGGTGATTCTTCGCGCCGCCGAGCGCCTGCACGCGCTTGCCCGACTGCACTGCACGCTGTTGCACGTACGCCGCGATCGGCGTCGAGCCGACGAAGCTGACGGCCTGCACGTCCGGGTGATCGAGCAGCGCGTCGACCGCGCCCTTGTCGCCCTGCACGACGTTGAACACGCCGGCGGGGAGGCCTGCCTGCGTGAGCAGGTCGGCGATGAACAGCGCGGCCGACGGGTCGCGCTCGCTCGGCTTCAGCACGAACGTGTTGCCCGTCGCGAGCGCGACCGGGAACATCCAGCACGGCACCATGCACGGGAAGTTGAACGGCGTGATGCCCGCGACGACGCCGAGCGGCTGGCGCATCGTCCAGTTGTCGATCCCGGTGCTGACCTGGTCGGTGAAGTCGCCCTTCAGCAGTTGCGGCACGCCGCATGCGAATTCGATGATGTCGATGCCGCGCGCGACCTCGCCCTGCGCATCCGAGAACACCTTGCCGTGCTCGGCCGTGATGATTGCCGCGAGCGTGTCGCGGTGTTCGTTCATCAGCTGCAGGAAACGGTGCAGCACGCGTGCGCGGCGGATCGGCGGCGTGTCGGCCCACGCCGGGAACGCCGCACGGGCGGACGCGACGGCGCGCTGCACTTCGTCGTCGCCGGCGAGCGCGACGCGGCGCACTGCGCGGCCGAGCGCCGGGTTGAAGACGTCCTGGAAGCGGCCGCTGCGGCCGGCGACGGGCGCGCCGTCGATGTAGTGGCCGACGTCGGCGTCGGACGTATAGGCGGGAACCGTGGTCATGCGTGTCTCCTGGGGACGGGAATGGGGGTGGACGGAACCTAGTCTAGGCAAAGCGGCGGGGCGGGAGAAGGCCGCGCAGCTTGATTCACTGTTCAGAATTCTGAATAATCGATGAATGAATCAGCAAAATGTCCAGGCGCTTTGGCCGCATATCCACTCGCTGACGGTGCTCGCCGCGGCCGGCAGCTTCACGGCCGCCGCGCAGCGGCTCGGCATCAGCAAGGCCGCGATGAGCCAGCGCATCGCCGATCTCGAGAAGGCGGCCGGCGTACCGCTCGTGCGGCGCACGACGCGCAGCGTGCGGCTCACCGACGCGGGCCAGACGCTGGTCGACAGTACGCGCGACGCGTTCGAGTCGATCGGCCAGCACTTCGCGCGCGTGAAGGACCTGGCCGGCGAGCCGCGCGGGTTGCTGCGCGTGACCGCGCCGGTTGCGCTCGGGCGCCAGCAGATCGTGCCGCACCTGCCGGAGTTCCTGCGGCAGCATCCGGGCGTGCAGATCGAGCTCGACTTGTCCGATCGGCTGCATTCGCTGACGCAGGAGGGCTTCGACCTCGCGATCCGTCACACGACCACCGCGCCGCAGACCCACGTCGCGTGGAAACTGTGCGATACGCGCTCGCTGCTGGTCGCGAGCCGCGACTACCTCGACGCGCGCGGCGCGCCGCGCCATCCGAGCGAACTCGTCGACCACAGCTGCCTGTGCTACCTGCGCGACAACGAGCCGGCCGCCTGGAGCTTCGAGCCGGACGGCCGGCGGCGCCAGCGCGTGAGCGTGCCGGTGCGCGGCAGCTTCGCGGCGAACAACAGCGAGGCGATGCGCGAGGCTGCGCTCGGCGGGCTCGGCATCGCGCTGCTGCCGGATTTCAGCGCGCGGCGCGATCTCGACGCCGGCCGGCTCGTCGCGCTGCTCGACGGCTGGCGGCCGTCGGGCGCGTTCGGCGACCACATCTTCGCGATTCGGCCGTACAGCCCCGTCGTGCCGAGCGCGGTGCGCGCGCTCGTGCGGCATCTGCGCGAGCGGCTCGCGGGCGGTTTCTCGGGCTCGTGACGCGTGCACGAAGGCGCGTGACGGGGGGGCGAGTACCCGCCTGCCGCGCCGCGCGGCGCGGCCGTCGGCAGCGCGGGCAGCCGCGGCTGCGCTGCGGTAAAATCGCCGCTTCCTCCCGCGCCTGTGTGGCGCGTCATTCGAAGGTCGACAGCCGATGCAGATTCACAAGGAAGTGGACGCGCGCGGGCTCAACTGCCCGTTGCCGATCCTGCGCGCGAAGAAAGCGCTCGCCGATATGGAAAGCGGGCAGATCCTCAAGGTGCTCGCGACCGACCCGGGCTCGCAACGCGATTTCGCCGCGTTCGCGAAGCAGACGGGCAACGAGATCGTCGAAGTGACGACGCAGGACAAGACATTCGTGTTCCTGATGCGCCGCCGCTGACGGCCCGCATCACGCGCCTCTCGCGGCACGCCGCCGGGCAGGGTCCGATGCAGTCGGGCCGCGCCACCCGGCGCTCCGCGCCTCTGACAATTCTTAAACCTCGTCTCGCGACCGGCTGCGTATACTGGCCCGGCCGGTCGTCCGTCTCGGATGGATGCATCGGCCACGGTACGCCATGAGGCGGGCACGGGGGCCATGCCCGAAGCTACCGTCGTACAAACGGGGAGAGGACATGCCCTTCAGACCAGGGACCATTCGAAGTCCGTCCGCGGCGGAAAGCATCGCGGCCGCACGTACGGCCGGGTTGAGCCGGATCGAGCTCGATCCGCAACAGGATCGCCACGCGCGTGCCGCGCTGGAGGCGTATGCCGATTCGGCGGCGGCCGAGATGCCGTGGCTCGCCGAGTCGCTCGACGAGCGCCTGCGCGACGCCGCGCGGAACGACGGCGCGGGCCTCACGTATTGCGGCGCGACGATCGGGCGGGTGTTCGATCTGGCGCACGCGTGGGCGGCCAGCCAGCCCGATTATGCGGCGACGGCGTGGGAGCGCGTGCGTCGTGACCTGGGGCGGATGCTGGCGCAGCCCATGCTCGGGCAACCCATGCCGGAGCAGCCGACGCGACGGCAGGCCGAAGCGTCGCCGGCGGACCGGCTGCGCGTACCGCCCGGCGACCATGCGGAGCCGCTGGCCCGCATCACGGACGCCGATTAAGCGCGAGATCGCGCGACGGGAAGGATTATTCGAACAAAGGACCGTAGTCCGCGCAATTTCTCGGCGAATTTCATACTACTATGATGAAATCGCCGGTTCGTCCGTGCCCCGTTTTTGAGATATTTGCCGGGGCGTCGCGCCGCGCAGGTCGCGCGGGCGGCAAATGGCGGCTCGCCGGCCGGTGTCGGGAGCCGCGCAGGCGCATTGCGCATGGCGGCTGAGCGCGGGTAGCTGAACTGGACGAACCGATTTCGATTTGCGGGGTGCTATGAGAATTGCTGTACTGGATGACGATCCGGCCCAGACGGATTTCGTCAGTCAAACACTGACGGCCGCCGGCCACACGTGCTATGCGTTCAAGGAAGGCAAGGCCCTGAAGAAGCGTCTGCAACGCGAGACGTTCGATCTGCTCGTGCTCGACTGGAACGTGCCGGACATGTCAGGCGAGGAAGTGCTCAAGTGGGTGCGTGCGAACCAGACCGAGCACAGCCTGCCGATCATCTTCATGACGAGCCGCGACGACGAGGCGGGGATCACGCAGATCCTCAACGCCGGCGCCGACGATTACGTGGTCAAGCCCGTTTCGGGCCCGATCCTGCGCGCGCGCATCGGCTCGCTGCTGCGCCGCGCGTATCCGATCAACGTCGAGGCAACCGTTCGCGAGTTCGACCAGTTCCGCTTCGACGTGAACCTGAAGCAGGCGTATGTCGGCGACAAGGCCGTGAGCCTCACGCAGAAGGAGTTCGAGCTCGCGCTGCTGCTGTTCCAGCATCTCGACCGGCCGCTGTCGCGCGCGCACATTCTCGATCTCGTGTGGAAGCAGGCGACCGACATTCCGTCGCGCACGATGGACACACACATCTCGATGCTGCGCACGAAGCTCGGCCTGCGGCCGGAAAACGGCTATCGCCTCGCGCCGATCTACGGTTACGGCTACCGGCTCGAGCGGGTCGGTCACGGAGAACCGGAGTGAGGGCGCGTGTCACGCCGCGCATCGCGCGTTTGCGCACGGCCGCACTCGGCGCGGGTTGCGCGCTCGCGTTCGCGTTCGCGGCGCAGCAGGCGGCTGCGCAGCCGCCGGCCGCCCAGGGCAAGACGATCGTGTACCGCACGCACGCCGGCGACACGCTGTACGACGTCGCCGCGCGCTATCTGCAGGGGCCGGACGACTGGCAACTGCTGCAGCAACTCAACGGCGTGCCTGCGCCGAAGCGCCTGCAGCCCGGCATCGCGCTGAAGCTGCCGGTCGCGCGGCTGCGCAAGGAAAAGCTGACCGCGCGCGTCGTCGCGGTGCAGGGCTCGGCCGAGCGCGCGTCCGGCGATGCATACGTGCCGCTCGCGGACGATGCGACGCTCAACGAGGGCGATCGCGTGCGCACCGGCGCGAACGGCTTCGTGACGCTCGAACTGGCCGACGGCACGCATATGAGCCTGCCGCCCGACACCCAGCTGAACCTGAAGACGCTGCGCCGCACCGTGCTGACCGGCACGCTCGACCGCGAGTTCGAGCTCACGCGCGGCTCGGTCGACAGCGACGTCACGCACCTGAAGAAGCGCGACGACCGCTTCCAGATCCGCTCGCCGTCGGTCGTGGCCGGCGTGCGCGGCACGCGGTTCCGCGTGAACTACGACGCGGCCGGCAACGCGGTGACGCGCGTCGAAGTGCTCGATGGCACCGTCGGTGTCGCGGGAAAGCGGCGACCGGCCGATCCGACGCTCGTGCATGCGAGCTTCGGCAGCGTCGCGACATCGTCCGGCGCGGTCGGCGCGCCCGTGCAACTGCTGCCCGCGCCGGCGCTCGCGCATCCGGACAAGGTGCAGGACGAGCCCGACGTCGCGTTCGACATCGCGCCGCTTCCCGATGCGCGCGCGTACCGGCTGCAGCTCGCGCGCGACGCGGGACTGCTGGACCTGTTCCGCGAAACGCGTACCGATTCATTGCGCGCGGTGTTCCGCGACGTGCCGAACGGCACGTATTTCGTGCGGGTCGCCGCGATCGACGCGAACGGCCTCGAAGGCCTGCCGCGCACCTATGCGTTCGAGCGGCGCCAGATGGGGCTCGACGCGACCGCATCGCCGGGCGCGGGCGGCTACGAGTTCCGCTGGTCGCCGAACGGCGCCGGCAAGGATGCGCGCTACCGGTTCGTGCTGTCGCGTTCGAAGGATCTCGGCGCACCCGTCGTCGACCAGGTCGGCCTGCAGGCGCGCAAGATCACCGTCGCGCACCTGCCGCCCGGCGACTACTACTGGGCGGTGACGGTCGAGGAATTCGAAGGCGGCAAGTTCTATCAGAAGACGAGTCCGGTCAGCGCGTTCACGTTGTCGCGCTGACCCGCGGCGCATGAAACCCGACTCCGTTTCCCCGCGGCGGCGCCTCGGCCGCCGCTTCCTCATCGAATGGATCGCGATCGGCTGCCTCGGGATCGCGGTGATCCTCGCGTGCGCGCTCGGCCGGCTGTCGTCGAGCGTCGACGGGCTGATCTACGATCGGCTGCTGATGCTGCGCAGCCTGCCGCTGTCGCCCGACGTCGTCGTCGTCGACATCGACAACCACAGCGTGTCGGCGCTCGGCCGCTGGCCGTGGCCGCGCAGCGTGCATGCGCGGCTGCTCGACACGCTCGCGCGCGCGCAGCCTACTGCCGTCGTCTACGACGTGCTGTTTACCGAGCAGTCGCCCGAGGATCGCGCATTCGCCGACGCGATGGCCCGTGTGCCGACGTTCCTGCCCGTGCTGCTCAGCCCGGAGCAGGCGGACGGCACGCGGACCGTCGATCCGCCGGTGGCCGAACTCGCGGCGCGCGCGACGGGGCTCGGTCACATCAACCTCGAAGTCGATCCCGACGGCATCGTGCGCAGCGTCGCGCTGTTCGAAAGCGACGGGCGCGTGCGCTGGCCGCAGCTGATGGTGCCGGTCTACCGTGCGATCCGGGCAGGCCGCCTGCATCCGGCCGGCGGCACGCCCGGCGCCGAGGCGCACGACCTGTCGCGCGACGCGGCGGGCGAGGGCCGCTATCTGATTCCGTTCAGCCGCAACACCCCCGCGTATCCGACGCTGTCGTTCGACGACGTGCTCGAAGGGCGCGTGAAACCGGACGCGCTGCGCGGCAAGATCGTCGTCGTCGGCGTGACCGCGTCGGGCCTGTACGACCGGTTCGCGACGCCGGTGTCGGGCGAGTTCGGCCCGCTCGCCGGCGTGTACATTCACGCGAACGTGCTCGACATGCTGACGACCGGCAGTGCGATCCTGCCCATGTCGCGCGCGGGGCTGTTCGCCGCGTCGCTGTTGCCGCTCGCGGTGCTGCTCGGCGGTTTCCTGATGCTGTCGCCGTGGCGTGCGCTGCTGCTGACGCTGAGCCTCGCCGCGCTGGCGGTCGTCGCGAGCGTCGCGCTGCTGTTCGAGGCGCGCGTGTGGCTGTCGCCCGCGCCGGCGATCTTCGGGCTGATCGCCGTGTACCCGATCTGGAACTGGCGGCGCCTCGAGATGACGATGTCGTACCTGCGCCGCGAGCTGCAACGCCTCGCGGACGAACCGCACCTGCTGCCCGAGGCGCCGCGCACGCGCAGCGTCGGCGGCGACGTGCTCGAGCGCCAGATGGCGCTGATGGCGCAGGCCGCGCAGCGCGTGCAGGACATGAAGCGCTTCGTGTGGGACAGCCTCGACAGCATGCCGGAGCCGATCTTCGTCACCGACCTGGCCGGCACCGTGCTGATCGCGAACCACGCGGCGAAGCGCTACGGGTCGCGGCTCGCGCTGCCGCTGCCGGAAGGGCGGCCGCTGCGCGCCGCGCTCGGCGAGCTGACCTTCATGAAGACCGTCGACGGCAATGCCGAGCACGACGTCGCGATCCGCGAACACTGGCCGGCCGCGCTGGATCCGACGCTCGGCGCCGAACACGATGCGATGGCGCGCGGGATCGAGGTGCGCGACCGCGACGGGCTCGACCATCTGTTACGCTACGCGCCGTGTACGAACGCGCAGGGCCGCATAACCGGCTGGATTGCGGGCCTCGTCGACGTGACCGAGCTGCATGCGGCCGAGCGCCAGCGCGAGGAAGCGCTGCACCTGCTGTCGCACGACATGCGCTCGCCGCAGTCGTCGATTCTCGCGCTCGTCGAGATCGAGCGCGATCGCGTCGAATCCGACGCGATGCGCGGGCTGCTCGCGCGGATCGAGCGCTATGCGCACCGCGCGCTGTCGCTCGCCGACGAGTTCGTCCAGTTGGCGCGCGCGGAGTCGCAGGCGTACCAGCTCGAACCGACGAGCCTCGTCGACGTGCTGATCGACGCGAGCGACGAAGTCTGGCCGCAGGCGCAGGCCAAGCGCATCCGCATCGATACCGACGTCGGTACCGGCATGGGCTGGACGCGCGCCGACCGCTCGCTGATTACGCGCGCGTTCGTCAACCTGCTGAACAACGCGGTCAAATACAGTCCGTCGGACACGGTGATCACGTGTACGCTGACGGTCGAGCATGCATCGAAACGGATGTTCTGCACGGTCCGCGATCAGGGCTACGGGATCGCGCCGGAAGATCAGCGGCATCTGTTCGAACGTTTCAAGCGGTTCCATGCCGGCGAGCGGCCCGAGATCTCGGGCTCCGGGCTCGGCATGGCATTCGTGAAGACGGTCGTCACGCGCCACGGCGGCAGCGTGACGGTCGACAGCGAAGTCGGTGTCGGCACCGCGGTGACGGTGTCGCTGCCGGCGATCGACGAGCCGTCCGCCTGACAGGGCCGGGCACGACGGCAGGCATTTGGGGGAAGTCATGAGAAAGCAATGGGCAGCGGCCGCGCTCGCGGTGTCGCTGTTGGCGGGTTGCGCCGGCGTCACGACCGGCGTGAGCGCGCTCGGCCGGCCGGATGCGTTCGCGTCCGGCGCGCACGGCTACGCGTTCGTTCGCACGGCCGCGCAGGCCGACGATGCCGACTACCGGCAGATCGAGACGCTCGTGCACGACGAACTCGCTCGCCGCGGGTTCGACGCGCAGCCGGCGCAGGCCGCGCGCTACCGGCTGTCGATCGCGTATGCGACGCAGCCGGCGTCGGTCGCGGCCACGGCCGAGCAGTGCGGCGCGGCGAGCAGCGCGTGCGTGACGGTGGACGGGCCGGCGCCGTTCGCGCTGCCGTTCGCGGGCACGATCTATCGCCACGTGCTGACGCTGCGTTTCGTCGATGCGAAGTCGGGTGCGGACGTCTATCGCGTGTCGGCGTCGCTGCGCGATCGCGACGCGGGCTCGCGGCAAGCCGCGCCGACGCTGGTGAAAAGCGCGCTGGCGAAGCTGCCGTTCGAGCCCGGCGACGGCTGGCTCGTGAAGACGAAAAAAGACGACGCGGGCGCGATGCCGGGCGTCGTCTCGGTGAAGCCGGCGGCCGCGCGCTGACGCGCGGGCCGACAGGTAAGGGCGGGGCCCCCGCGCACGCGGCGCGGGCCCCTGCCGCGTTCAGGCGGCCGGTTGGCCGTTTGCGCGCGAACGCAGGTACGCGTCGAACTCGGTACCGACTTCCGGGTGGCGCAGCGCGAATTCGACCGTCGCCTTCAGGTAGCCGAGCTTGCTGCCGCAGTCGTAGCGCGTGCCCTGGTACTTGTACGCAAGCACCTGCTCGTCGGCGAGCAGCGCCTGGATCGCGTCGGTGAGCTGCAGTTCGCCGCCCGCGCCCGGCTTCAGCGCGCGCAGGTGCTCGAAGATCCGCGGCTTCAGGATGTAGCGGCCGACCACGCCGAGGTTCGACGGCGCGACTTCCGGCGCCGGCTTCTCGACGATCGCCGACATCTTGACGATCGACTCTTCCCACTCCTTGCCGTCGACGATCCCGTACGACTTCGTCTCCGACGGCGGGATCTCTTCCACGCCGATCACCGAGCTGTGATAGTGGTCGAACACGTCGACCATCTGCTTCATCACCGGCGGGTTGCCGTCGAGCAAGTCGTCGGCGAGGATCACCGCGAACGGGTTGTCGGCCACCAGCTTCTCCGCGCACAGCACCGCATGGCCGAGGCCGAGCGCTTCCGGCTGGCGCACGTAGAAGCAGTCGACGTGGCTCGGCTTGATGCTGCGCACGAGTTCGAGCAGTTTCTCCTTGCCGCGCGCTTCGAGTTCGGCCTCGACCTCGTACGACTTGTCGAAGTGGTCCTCGATCGCGCGCTTGCTGCGCCCGGTCACGAAGATCATTTCCGTGATGCCCGCGGCGATCGCTTCCTCGACTGCGTACTGGATCAGCGGCTTGTCGACAACCGGCAGCATTTCCTTCGGGCTCGCCTTCGTTGCCGGCAGGAACCGCGTGCCGAGGCCGGCGACGGGGAATACTGCCTTGGTGACTTTCAACATGATCGAACCTTTATTCCTGTAATCGACTTGTCAGAACAGTCTATGTTCACGTTCCGATTATAGTGAACGCAAACGACCTTACCGTTTGTTACGCAGGCAACCGATCGAGTTGCGCGCGCAGCTTGTCGAGCGTGCTCTGGAAATCCGCAACCCGCTTTTGCTCCTGCTCGACCACGGCCGGCGGCGCTTTCGCGACGAACGCCTCGTTGCCGAGCTTCGCATTGCACTTCGCGATCTCGCCCGTCAGGCGCGCGATTTCCTTCGACAGGCGCTCGCGTTCGGCCGCGACGTCGATCTCCACCTTCAGCACCAGCTTGTTCGGACCGACGATCGCGATCGGCGCGCCGTGCGCTTGCTGGTCGAGCGTTGCTTCGTCCGCGAGGATCTGCACTTCCGACAGACGCGCGAGCGCCTGCACGTACGGCGCGAACGAGCGCAGGCGTTCGGCGTCGCCGGCCACGAGCAGCGGCACCTTGGTTGCCGGCGACAGGTTCATTTCGCCGCGCAGGTTGCGGCATGCGTCGACGATCGCCTTCAGGTCGGCCGCCCATTGTTCGGACGCCTCGTCGATCTTCTGCAGGTTCGCGACCGGATACGCTTGCGTCATCAGCGACGCTTCGCCTTCGGCCTTGCCTTGCGGATAGCGGCCGGCGAGCGGCGCGACCTTCTGCCAGAGCGCTTCGGTGATGAACGGGATGATCGGGTGCGCGAGACGCAGCACCGTTTCCAGCACGCGCAGCAGCGTGCGGCGCGTCGCGCGCTGCTGTTCCGGCGTGCCGTTCTGGATCTGCACCTTCGCGAGTTCGAGGTACCAGTCGCAGTACTCGTCCCACACGAACTTGTAGATGCTCGTCGCGATGTTGTCGAAGCGGTAGTCGGCGAAGCCCTTCGCGATGTCGGCCTCGGTGCGCTGCAGCAGCGACACGATCCAGCGGTCAGCCGCCGAGAAGTCGAGATAGCCGCCGGGGCCGCAGTCGCCCGCGCCGCACACGTCCGGCTTGTCGGCGCCGCAGTCGTGGCCTTCGCAGTTCATCAGCACGAAGCGCGTCGCGTTCCACAGCTTGTTGCAGAAGTTGCGATAGCCTTCGCAGCGCGCGAGGTCGAAGTTCACGTTGCGGCCGAGCGTCGCCATCGACGCCATCGTGAAGCGCAGCGCATCGGTGCCGAACGCGGGGATGCCGTCCGGGAATTCCTTGCGCGTCTTCTTCTCGATCGTCGCGGCCTGCTTCGGGTTCATCAGCCCGGTCGTGCGCTTCGCGACCAGCGTGTCGAGGTCGATGCCATCGACGATGTCGATCGGGTCGAGCGTGTTGCCCTTGCTCTTCGACATCTTCTGGCCTTCCGCGTCGCGCACGAGGCCGTGCACGTACACGGTGTGGAACGGCACCTTGCCGGTGAAGTGCGTCGTCATCATCACCATCCGGGCGACCCAGAAGAAAATGATGTCGAAGCCGGTGACGAGCACCGACGACGGCAGGAAGTGCTGCAGTTCAGGCGTTTCGTTCGGCCAGCCGAGCGACGAGAACGGCACGAGCGCCGACGAGAACCACGTGTCGAGCACGTCCTCGTCGCGCTTCAGCGCGCCGGTGTAGCCCTTCGCCGCGGCCTGCGCACGCGCTTGCTCCTCGTCGCGCGCGACGAACACTTCGCCGTTCTCGCCGTACCATGCGGGAATCTGATGACCCCACCACAGCTGGCGCGAGATGCACCAGTCCTGGATGTTCTCGAGCCACTGATAGTAGGTGGTCGTCCAGTTTTCCGGTACGAACTTGATCTGGCCGCTGCGCACGACGTCGAGCGACGTTTCGGTGATCGACTTGCCCGGATTGAACGTGCCTTCCGGCGCCGGCTTCGTCATCGCGACGAACCACTGGTCGGTCAGCATCGGCTCGATCACGACGCCCGTGCGGTCGCCGCGCGGCACCATCAGCTTGTGCGGCTTCACCGAGTCGAGGAACCCTTGCGCGTCGAGGTCGGCGACGATCGCCTTGCGCGCGTCGAAGCGGTCGAGGCCGCGATACTGCTCGGGGCCGTTGTCGTTGATCTTCGCGTCGAGCGTCAGGATCTCGATCGGTGCGAGGTTGTGGCGCAGGCCGACCTGATAGTCGTTGAAGTCGTGCGCGGGCGTGACCTTCACGACGCCGGTGCCGAATTCGCGATCGACGTAGTCGTCGGCGATCACCGGGATCTCGCGGCCCGTCAGCGGCAGCGTGACGAGCTTGCCGATCAGGTGCGCGTAGCGCTCGTCTTCCGGATGGACCATCACCGCGACGTCGCCGAGCATCGTCTCCGGGCGCGTGGTCGCGACGGTCAGCGAGCCCGAGCCGTCGGCGAGCGGATAGCGGATGTGCCACAGATGGCCGTTTTCTTCCTCGCTCACGACCTCGAGGTCCGACACGGCGGTGAGCAGCACCGGATCCCAGTTGACGAGGCGTTTGCCGCGATAGATCAGGCCCTGTTCATACAGCGTGACGAACACGTCGCGCACGGCGGCCGACATCTTGTCGTCCATCGTGAAGTATTCGCGCGACCAGTCGGTCGACGCGCCGAGGCGGCGCACCTGGCCGGTGATCGTCGAGCCGGACTTCTCCTTCCATTCCCACACGCGCTCGACGAACTTCTCGCGGCCGAGGTCATGGCGCGACACGCCCTGCGCATCGAGCTGGCGCTCGACGACGATCTGGGTCGCGATCCCCGCGTGGTCGGTGCCGGGCACCCACAGCGTGTTCTCGCCGAGCATCCGGTGATAGCGCGCGAGGCCGTCCATGATCGTCTGGTTGAACGCGTGGCCCATGTGCAGCGTGCCGGTGACGTTCGGCGGCGGCAACTGGATCGCGAAATCGGGGCGCGCCGGGTCGAACGCCGGTGCGGCATAGCCGCGTTTTTCCCACTCGGGCCCCCATTGGGACTCGATGGTGTGGGGCTCGAAACTCTTCGCCAGCGTGCTGTCGCTCATGGTGGAAATTTGCCGAAAAATGCTTGTTGGAGACTTGAACCGCTCATTATAAATCGCCAGGCGGCGAGTGAGCCGTTCGCGGCTTGCAGTCAGGTTCGTACGTGTCCAATTGCTGACGCGTGTCGAGACGGCTAACTTGCGGGTCGGGCGGAGGCTTTGAGTTGGCGGGGGCTCCCTGCCGCACCAGTCTGCCGTCGCCACTAAGGAGAATGGAGTGATACGACCGACATTTGCCGCCGCATGGGCGGCGTCAACGAAGATTTACGATCCGGCCCGTTCGGGCGAAAGAGTGGCAGAGGTGATCGGGGGCAGCGTCGCTGCGCATATCCGGGATAAAACGAACCCTTGGCGGAACACATGCGCGGTTCGTATGAGCTATATCCTGAATGACGCAGGCGTAATCGTCCCGTTCATGTCGGGCAAGACCAGAGAAGGGGCCGATCGTCGGCACTATTTCTATCGTGTCCGAGATGTGGTCTCGTTTCTGAAAGTTGTTTGGGGCGCGCCCCAAATCGTTGCCTATCCGCCGAGTGGCGGGGGGGCCCTGGCGGGGAAATGTGGTCTTATCCTTTTCGAGGTGCATGGGTGGAGTGACGCCAGCGGTCATGCGACGCTTTTCAATGGGCGCCAGTGTTACGACGCTTGTTATTTCAACGAGCCGGGGGCGAACTATCGCACTAGCCGTGCTTATTTCTGGGCGCTCAAATGAACATTTTTCGGGCAGTCTGTGCCGTCGCGCTATGTTCGGCACTGTCTGCCGAAGCGGCCGATTCCGTCATGGCCGTGCGGCGCACCAATGCGGAGAATTACAAGGACAGGGCGTTGGCGGCCTGCTTGTCGATCGCTTACCGAGGATCGCCGGCAGGCAAGGATGCCGAAATTACCAAGAGTGTGTTCCTGGAATGGACTTATTACGATGAGGAACAGGGCGATCGGGCGGTCGAGCGGCTTGCAGAATACTATTTGCGCCGCGATTACGGCAATCCCGTGGAAGGTTACGCCGGGGCCGAATTTGCTCTGCTGAAATGCCTGGACCTGTATCACGGCCCCGAACTAGACGAACAAGTCCGTCGGTACGTTCCTCATCCCGACTGGATTGGGGACAAACCGGCCGGGCGGCGCGGAAAATAACGTGCTCGCTTGGGGCGCGCATCGATTGGGCACTACGTTGAAAAGCCTGCTGCTAGCGCTCTGCATGGCGCTGCCGACCCGTTCGGCCACGGCGGTGACGCAAGTCACGGTCGCGGCTCCGGATGCTCGGTCTCCTGTCGCGCGGTACTCGCAAAAAACTTTGCTGAAAAACTGGGCACTTAGCGTCTGTCTTGCACAAGTCGCGCACAGTGTCCGCGACCGGGAGGATGCGAATGCGGCCGCGAGCGCGTATCTGGAGTTTGGCCGCCAGCCGATCGAAGCCTACGATGCGCTCCGTGCGCTCGCGCGGCGGTATGCCACCCGGACATACGGCGGTTCGATTCCGGCGTCGTTCAATATGATGAAGTGCATCGATCTGTTCCACAGTCGGGAGCTCGACATGCTTGCCGATCGGCTGGCAAAAGCGCGCTAGTGCCGAGAAGAGTGCCATCCCGGCTTTGAAATGTCCGGGCCTGTACCAAGCAAACTCGACGAACAAGTGGGCCGGTATGTCCGTCATCCCGACTGGATTGGGGACAAACCTGCTGCCGCGCGCCGGAAATAGCGCGGGTCAAGGGTGCCGGAGCCACCACCGGCGCGGAAGGCGGCCTCGTTGCGCCGCGACGCCGCATCGGTCCGCCACGGCATCGCACACGACGGACTTATAATGGCGGGTCCGCATTTTTCTCGCTCGTCCGCCGCCGCTCCATGCCCGATCTGCTCGCCAATCTGAACCCTGAACAATACGCCGCCGTCACGCTGCCGAACGAACCGGCGCTGATCCTCGCGGGGGCGGGCAGCGGCAAGACCCGCGTGCTGATCACGCGCATCGCGTGGCTGATCCAGCAGGGCTACGCGTCGCCGGCAACCGTGCTCGCCGTCACGTTCACGAACAAGGCCGCGCGCGAGATGATGGCGCGGCTGTCCGCGATGATGCCGATCGACACGCGCGGGATGTGGATCGGCACGTTCCACGGGCTGTGCAACCGGATGCTGCGCGCGCACTACCGCGACGCCGGCCTGCCGCAGACGTTCCAGATCCTCGACACGGCCGACCAGCTGTCCGCGATCAAGCGGCTGATGAAGGCCGCGAACGTCGACGACGAGAAGTACCCGCCGAAGAACGTCCAGTACTTCATCAACAACGCGAAGGAGCAGGGGCTGCGTCCCGACAAGGTCGACGCGTCCGACAACTTCAACCGCAAGTTCGTCGAGCTGTACCAGGCGTACGACCAGCAGTGCCAGCGCGAGGGCGTCGTCGACTTCCCCGAACTGCTGCTGCGCTGCTACGAGCTGCTCGCGTACAACGCACCGCTGCGCGCGCATTACCAGGCGCGCTTCAAGCACATCCTCGTCGACGAGTTCCAGGACACCAACAAGCTGCAGTACGCATGGCTCAAGATGCTCGCGGGCGGCCAGAACGCGATCTTCGCGGTCGGCGACGACGACCAGTCGATCTATGCGTTCCGCGGCGCAAACGTCGGCAACATGCGCGACTTCGAAGACGAATTCCGCGTGCGCAACCTGATCAAGCTCGAGCAGAACTACCGGTCGCACGGCAACATCCTCGACGCGGCGAACCAGCTGATCTCGAACAACTCGCACCGCCTCGGCAAGAACCTGCGCACCGACGCCGGCCACGGCGAGCCCGTGCGCGTGTACGAGGCGAGCACCGATGCGCAGGAAGCCGGCTGGATCGTCGAGGAGATTCGCTCGCTGATCAACACCGGGATGTCGCGCAGCGAGATCGCCGTCCTGTATCGCAGCAACGCGCAGTCGCGCGCGATCGAGCACACGCTGATGACGTCGGGCATCCCGTATCGCGTATACGGCGGCCTGCGCTTCTTCGAGCGCCAGGAAGTGAAGCATGCGCTCGCCTATCTGCGCCTGATCGACAACCCGAACGACGACACCGCGTTCGCGCGCGTCGTGAACTTCCCGACGCGCGGGATCGGCGCGCGCTCGATCGAGCAACTCGCGGATGCCGCGCGGCTGTACGACTGCTCGATGGCCGCCGCGATTCCGTATGTGACGGGCAAGGCCGGCTCGAGCCTCGGCGCGTTCGCGACGCTGATCGCGAAGATGCGCGCCGAGACGCAGCAGATGAGCCTGCCGGAGACGGTCGAATACGTGGTGCGCGCAAGCGGCCTCGCCGACTTCTACCAGGGCGAGCGTGAAGGCCAGGACCGCCTCGAGAACTTGCAGGAACTCGTGAACGCGGCCACCGCGTTCGTCAGCGAGGAAGGCTACGGGCTCGACGCGCCGGCCCGCTCGATTCCGCTGCGCGCGGGCGCGATCGCGGCGCCGGAGCTTGGCGTGGATGCGGACGATCCGTCGGTCGACGTGCTCGATCCCGCGCCGCTCGGCGACCCCGCGCAGAATCCCGACACGATGACGCCGCTCGCGGGCTTCCTGTCGCACGCGTCGCTCGAAGCCGGCGACAACCAGGCGCAGGCCGGACAGGACGCCGTCCAGCTGATGACGGTGCACGCGGCGAAGGGCCTCGAATTTTCGGCGGTGTTCATCACCGGGCTGGAAGAAGGGCTGTTCCCGCACGAGAACAGCGTGCTCGAATCGGACGGCCTCGAGGAGGAGCGCCGGCTGATGTACGTCGCGATCACGCGCGCAAAGGAGCGGCTCTACCTGTCGTTCGCACAGAGCCGGATGTTGCATGGCCAGACGCGCTACAACGTGCGCTCGCGCTTCTTCGACGAATTGCCGGAGCACGTGCTGAAGTGGCTGACGCCGAAGGTCGAGGCGGGCTCGCGCTGGGGCGGCCGCTCGGACAACGCCGGCTGGGGGCGCGACTGGTTCGCGCGGCCGGGCGGCGGCAGCCGCGAGCAGATCGTCGACGCCGCCGTGTCCGCGCCGCTGCCCGCGTTCGCGGACAAGCAGCGCGCGGCCGACACCGGGTTCCGCGTCGGCCAGCAGGTGTTCCATACCAAGTTCGGCGAGGGCACCGTCACCGCGCTCGAAGGCAACGGCGCCGATGCGAAGGCGCAGGTGAAATTCAAGCGGCACGGCGAGAAGTGGCTCGCGCTGGCCGTCGCGAAACTGCAAGCGGTGGAGTGATGAGCATCGACATGGTTGAAACCGCGGCCACGCGCCCGCTCGGCATTCTGGCCGCGCTGCCCGAGGAACTCGGCGACCTGATCGCCGCGATGCGCGCCGACGGCGCGATGAAGACGATCACGCTCGGCCGCCGCGATTATCACGTCGGCACCGTGCACGGCGCGGCGTGCGTCGTCACGCTCGCGCGCGTCGGCAAGGTCGCGGCCGCCGCGACCGTCAGCGCGCTGATTCACGTGTTCGGCGTGTCCGGCGTGGTGTTTACCGGCGTCGCCGGCGGCGTGTCGCGCACGGTGCGCGTCGGCGACGTCGTCGTCGCCGATACGCTGCTGCAGCACGATCTCGATGCGTCGCCGCTGTTTCCGCGCTACGAGGTGCCGCTGCTCGGCATCACGCGCTTCGCGACCGACGCGGAATTGACGGCGCGCCTGAAGGCTGCGTGCACGCTGTTCGTCGCCGAAGAGGGCGCGCGGTTCGCCGAGCGCTTCGGCCTCGCCGGCGCGACGCTGCACGGCGGCCTGATCATCAGCGGCGACCGCTTCGTGTCGAGCGAGCGCGAAGTCGTCGCGCTGCGCGACGCGCTGCCGGACGCGCTCGCGGTCGAGATGGAAGGCGCGGCGATCGCGCAGGTGTGTGCGGAACACGACGTGCCGTTCGCACTCGTGCGCACGATCTCCGACACGGCCGACGATCACGCGACGCAGTCGTTCTCGCACTTCCTGTCGGAGATCGCGAGCAGCTATTCGTCCGGCATCCTGAAGCGTTTCCTGACGCTGCATGCGACGACGGCGGCCTGAAGCCGCCGTCATCCTTTCCGTTCCAGGCGATCGACCGGCCGCGGCACGCATCCCGCGGCCGTGTCGTCACGCGTTCTTGCGCCGGCTGCTTTCGAGGTTCGGCAGGAACACCGTCAGCACGCCGATCAGCGGCAGGAACGAGCACACCTTGTAGACGAACGCGATGCTCGTCGCGTCCGCGAGCTGGCCGAGCACGGCTGCGCCCACGCCACCGAGGCCGAACGCGAAGCCGAAGAACAGGCCCGCGACCATCCCGACCTTGCCCGGCATCAACTCCGTTGCATAGACGAGGATCGCCGCGAACGCCGACGCCAGCACGACGCCGATGATCACGCTCAGCACGCTCGTCCAGAACAGGTTCGCGTACGGCAGCAGCAGCGTGAATGGCGCGACGCCGAGGATCGACACCCAGATCACGTACTTGCGGCCGATGCGGTCGCCCACGGGCCCGCCGATCAGCGTGCCGGCTGCCACTGCCGCGAGGAACACGAACAGGTGGATCTGCGCGGCCTGCACCGACAGGTGGAACTTGCCGATCAGATAGAACGTGAAATAGCTGTTGATGCTTGCGAGATAGAAGTACTTCGAGAACACCAGCAGCACGAGCACGCCGATCGCGGCGAGCACGCGGCCTTGCGACAGCGTCGGATGGCCGGCCGCCGCCGCCTTCTTCTTCATCGACGGGTGCTTCTTGTACCAGTGGCCGATCTGCGTGAGCACGACCATCGCGACGAGCGCGGCCGCCGAGAACCACGCGATGCTGTGCTGGCCGTGCGGGATGATCACCAGCGCGGCGAGCAGCGGCCCGAGCGCCGAACCCGCGTTGCCGCCGACCTGGAACAGCGACTGCGCGAGCCCGTGCTGGCCGCCCGATGCCATCCGCGCGACGCGCGACGATTCCGGATGGAACACCGACGAGCCGCAGCCGACGAGCGCGGCCGCCACCAGCAGCATCGGGAAATTCTGCGCGGCCGACATCAGCAGCAGCCCCGCGAGCGTGAAGCCCATCCCGACCGGCAGCGAATACGGCTTCGGCCGCTTGTCCGTGTACAGGCCGACGAGCGGCTGCAGCAGCGATGCGGTGATCTGGTAGGTCAGCGTGATCAGGCCGATCTGCGCGAACGACAGCGCGAACTGGCTCTTGAGCATCGGATAGATCGCGAGGATCAACGACTGGATCATGTCGTTGAGCATGTGCGAAAAGCTGATCGCGCCGAGCACCGGGTAGACGGTGCGCGGAGCAGGCGGAACGGACGGCTGGGCCGCGGCGGCCGTGCCGGCGCCCGTATCGAGGCTGGTTTCCATGTGAGCTGAGCGAGTTGAGGTGGCAGGACGCGCTCTGATGGGGATCGGCGCGTTGGAATCGTTGTTGCGTCAAAGGAGTGTAGTGTGGCGTATTGAGAATGTCCGGCCAAGTTTTGTCGCAATTCGGACATTGATGTGACGATTCGCTTATTGGTCGCCTTTTTTGACCGGGTATAACGCTGCGGCGCGGCCGCTCGCCGAGGGGGCCGCGGGCCCGGATCGGTGTTTGTCCGGACTCAAGGCGCGCCGATTGCGGCCGTAGAAGACGCAACGACAACATCGGCGCGCCGCGCCTGCACCGGCCACGAGCCGGGGCGGCGCGGGCCGCGCGGCATTGGCCAGCCGTCGCGGGAATGCCGTCCGCCGGAACCGACCTTTCCGGCGGCGTGATCACTACGGGGATATATCGATGAAAGCAGCAGCATCATTGCATCCGCAGCGGGGGGCGACCGTCGCCGCATCCGGCGCAGCCGCGTCGGCCGCCGGACCTGCCGCCCGCCGCGCGCGCGCGGCCCGGCGCGAACGCCGGCCCTGGACCGTCAAGGCGACGTTGCGGACGGCGTTCGCGATCCTGCTGATCGGCACGCTCGCGATCGGCGTGTTTTCGCTGTGGCAGATCAGCCGGCTGAACGCGTCGATCGGGTCGGTCTACGAGCAGGGGCACGTCGCGAGCCGGGCCGCGGAAGAAGTGCGGGCCGAGGTGCTGCGCGCGAGCCGCGCGCAAAAGATGCTGCTGACCGCGACCACCGCGAAGGAGCGCGACGATCTCGGCGCGGAGGTCGGCGCCGGGCTCGCGTCGATCCGCGACGCGCTCGCGACGCTGCAGCGCTACGCGGATCCGGCGGACGCCGACGATTCCGCGCGGCTGCGCGCGTTTTCGATCGCGGTCGGCACGTGGAGCGGCCATCTGCGCGATTTCGTCGCGCTCGTGCAGGCGCAGCCGCTCGACCTGTCGCAGATGAACTGGCAGGTCGGCACGCAGGACGTGTCGCTGCTGGTCGAGACCGGCAAGCTCGAGAAACTCGTCGCGATGCTCGTGAAGACACGCGGGGCGAAATCGAAGGCGACGCTCGATGCGTCCGCGACGATCTTCTCGTCGTCGTTCGCGATGATCGCCGCGATGACGGCCGCGCTGATCGTGCTCGCGATCGCGATCGCCGAACGCGTCGTGCGCCGCCTCGCGTCGCAGCTCGGCGGCGAGCCGGCGGACGCGAAGGCGATCGCCGCCGACATCGCGCGCGGCGATCTGACGCGGCCGATCCCGCTCGCCCGTAACGATCGCGACAGCATGGTGCGCGCGCTCGCCGACATGCAGACCGGCCTCGCGGCCACTGTCGGCGAGATCGCCGTCAGCGCCGAGGCGATCGCGGCGGCGTCCGGCGAGATCTCGACCGGAAACCTCGACCTGTCGCGGCGCACCGAGCAGCAGGCCGTCGCGCTTGAACGCACTGCGGCCAGCATGGAGGAGCTGACGTCGACCGTGCGACAGAACGCCGAAAACGCGCGGCAGGCGAGCGCGCTCGCGGCCAATGCGTCCGCTGTCGCGGAGGCGGGCGGTGAAGTCGTCGGGCGCGTGGTCGCGACGATGAGCGAGATCGACGACAGCGCGAAGAACATTCGCGACATCATCGGCACGATCGAGGGGATCGCGTTCCAGACCAACATCCTCGCGTTGAACGCGGCGGTCGAGGCGGCGCGCGCCGGCGAGCAGGGGCGCGGCTTTTCGGTGGTGGCCGGCGAAGTGCGGCTGCTCGCGCAACGCTCGGCGACCGCGGCGAAGGAGATCCGCGAGCTGATCGGCGCGTCGGTGGAACGCGTCGCGAACGGCGCGACGCTCGCGCACGACGCGGGCCGCACGATGGACGACGTGGTGCGGGCGGTGAAGCGCGTGACCGACATCATCGGCGAGATTTCGGCGGCATCCGACGAGCAGAGCGCCGGAATCGAGGAGATCGGCCGCGCGGTCACGCAAATGGATGCCGGCACGCAGCAGAACGCGGCGCTCGTCGAGCAGGCGGCGGCCGCCGCGAATGCGCTCGACGAACAGGCTCAGGCGCTCAAGGCGCTGGTCGGGCGCTTCCGCATCGCCGCGTAAGCGCCTGCGGCCGTCCGGCGCTCACGACTTCTTCGGCTGGTCCGGATCGATGATGACCGTGCAGGTCGTGCCCGCCGACAGCACCACGTCGGCCGGCACTTCGTCGATCCGGATGCGCACCGGCACGCGCTGTGCGAGGCGCACCCAGTTGAAGGTCGGGTTCACGTCCGCGACGAGGTCGCGGCTTTGCGGGTTGTCGCGATCGTAGATGCCGCGCGAGATGCTTTCGACGTGGCCCTTCATCACGCCGCCGCTCATCAGCCGCATTTCGGCCGGCGCGCCGATCTTCACGCGCGGCAGCTTGGTTTCCTCGAAGTACCCGTAGACCCAGAACGAGTGGCTGTCGACGATCGCGAGCTTCGCCTGGCCGGCCACCGCGTAGTTGCCCTTGAACGTCTGCAGGTTCGTGATGTAGCCGTCGACCGGCGCGACCACGCGCGTGCGCGCGAGGTTCAGCTTCGCTGCGTCGAGCGCGGCGAGCGCCTGCTGGTACTGCGCCTCGGCGCTCGACGCGCTGTGCGCCGCGTTCTCGCGGTTTTCCTTCGACACGACGAGCGCATCGAGGTCCGCGCGGCGGGCCGCGTCGTCGCGGCGCATCTGCAGTTCCGCGCGGCGGGCGGCGACGGCCGCCTGCGCCTGCTCGACTGCGATCTGGTAGTGCGACGGATCGATCTGCATGATCAGGTCGCCTTTTTTCACGAGCTGGTTGTCATGCACCGGCAGCTCGACGATCGCGCCCGACACGTCCGGCGCGACGTTGACGATCTCGGCGCGCACGCGCCCGTCGCGCGTCCACGGATCGTCCATGTAGTGCACCCACAGCGAGCGCCCGATCAGGATCGCGACGAGAAGGATGACGGCGGTTGCGACGAAGCCGAAGAGTTTTCTGAGAATCATGATGGTTCGGAATCAACGGTAAACGGCGAGACTCAGTCCGCCGCAAATGCAGACGAGAAGGCACGCGCGGAACAGCGACGGGTGCCAGACGACACGGTAGAGGCCCGTATAGGCGAGCAGGCGGTCGACGGCCCAGGTGGCCAGCCCGCCCAGCACGAACATCAGCACCACCGTGGGCATGTAGGCATCGAGAATGGCGATTTCACGCGGCATCATGACGAGGCTCCTGGTTGGGCGCGCACGGCGCGGTTGCGGTTGAGCGGCTCGAGCGGCGATTCCGGATCGAGCAGCGCCGTGCGCACGAAGTGCAGATGGCTCAGGATGCGCTGCAGCCGGTGGCGCTCGTCGCGCGACGGCGCGACCGCGTCGAGCGTTTGCCGGGTCGCGTCGATCGCCGCGTTGACCGCGGCGAGCGTCGCGTCGAAGCGTTCGGCATCCGGCTTGCTGAACAGCGCGGACAGCGCCGTGCGCATCGTCTCGATCGCGCGCCGCCATGGCGTCGCCGGCGCATAGCGCGGATCGGACGGCAGCGTCGCCAGCTCGGCGCGCAGGTCGAGCGCCGCGTTGCCGGTTTCGAGCACCGCGAACATCCAGCGCAGTGCGTCGCGCTGCACGTCGGGCTGGTCGGCCGACAACGTGTGCGCCTGGTACATCAGATCGCGCGCGCCGCTCTCGAAGCGCGTGCGCAGGCCGGCGAGCCGCGCGTGGCATGCGGCGACCACCTGGTGCCGCAAGTCCGCGAACAGCCGCTTCTTCAGCCACGGCGCGGTCGGCGGGAACAGCACCGCGAACGCGATCGCCGACACCAGCATCGACAGCACCAGCGCGAGCGCGTCGTTCATGAAGCTCATCGGGTCGTAGTGCGTGATGTTGTCGGGCCCGGCAAGGAAGCAGAAGAAGATCAGATAGCCCATCCCGTAGCCGGCGAGCTTCGGCTTCAGCGTCATGTAGATGCCGATCGCGAGCAGCGGCGCGAGCGCCACGCACAGCAGCGGGAAGCCGTCGATGTGCGGGTAGATGCCGAACGTCAGCAGGAAGCCCGTGCAGACGGCCAGCGCGGTGCCCATCCCCATCTGCGCGGACATCGCGGTCGGTCGCGGCGTCGACGACGCGAGCGCGCAGGTCGCCGCCGCGGTCAGCGTCATCGTCACGCCGCTCGGCCACGCGGTTGCGATCCAGAACCAGCCGAGCACGAGGATCACGGTCGCGGTGCGGATCGCCGCGATCACCATCGCGGTCACGTTGGTGCGCGGCTCGTAGCGTTCGATCCAGCGTTCGCGCTCGTGCGTCGCGCTCGACAGCGACGCGTAGGTCGCTGCGTATTCGTGCAGGTCGGTGATGAAGCGGTACAGCAGTTCGGCGGCCGTGTCGAAGTCGAGCAACGGAAAGTCCGGCTGCGCTTCGAGCGCGGCACGCGTCGCGCGGATGCGCCGCGGCAGCGCGTCGCGCCACGCGAGCAGCTGTTCGGCCGCGAGCGCCGCGTCGGCCGACGAGCGCACCGGATCGCCGTTGCGCGTCAGCAGCGGCGCGATTTCGCGGAAATACGGCTCGATCGCATCGATCGCGGCCTGCGCACCGGCCGCGCGCAGCCGGTTCATCAACTGGTGCAGCGCATGGAAGCGGCTCGATACGCTCATGAATTCGCTGTTCAGCCGCGCGAGACGGCCGCTGCGCATCCGCGTGTCCGGATCCTCGAACACGGCCATGCTGCGCGCCGCCTCGAAGCCGACCACGTCCGCGACGAAGCGCGTATGGATCGTTTCGATGTGCCCGCGATCGAGCTTGCCCGACAGTGCCGCCGCGACGTAGTCGACGAAGTTGCCGAAGCGCTTGCGCACCGTCGTGCGCATCTGCTGGCCGGTGGTCTGCGGAAACACCAGCGCGCTGACGACGCCCGCCGACACGATTCCGACCATGATTTCGGCGACCCGCGTCATCGCGCTCATGAACGCGCCGTCCGGGTGTTGCGACGCCGGCAGCCCGATCAGCGCGGTCGTGTAGCCGGCGAGCAGGAAGCCGTAGCTGCGGAAGTTGCGGTTGCGCGCGGCGCCGGCCGTGCACAGCGCGACCCACAGCGCGACGGCCAGCAGGAACAGCTGCGGCTGCTGCGGGAACAGGCCGACGAACGCGAGCGTCGCGATCAGCCCGAAGATCGTGCCGGCGACGCGGTAGAAGCTTTTCGCGAGCACGGCGCCGCTTTGCGGCTGCATCACGATGAACACGGTCGTCATCGCGGTCTTCGGCGCCGGCAGGTCGAGGCGCATCGACACGCCGGTCGCGATGAACGCGGCGAGCAGCGCCTTGAACAGATAGAGCCACGCGGCGCCGTCGGTGCGGGCCCAGTCGCCGAATGCGGCGTACCAGGCCGCGAGCGGACCGCCGGCGTGCGTGGAAGCGGGAGAGGAGGCTGACATGAGGGGCGCTCCGCGTTACCGTGCGGCCGTGGCGGCGGCCGTGCCGGCCGCGGCGGCCGTGGCGTTCGTCGCGACCTGCGCGGGCCGGGCGGCGGCGACGGGCTTCGCGCCCGAGGCG
>NZ_CABVPL010000029.1 GCF_902499045.1 Burkholderia latens
GCGCCGCGATGCCGCCGCTCGCGGTGTCGGCGGCCGTGCCCGATCCGGCGCAGGCCGGCCGCGCGGCCGGCGCAGGCGCGATGCGCCGCGTGCGCGCCGATACGCTGAACCGGCTGCTGAGCCTGTCCGGCGAATCGCTCGTCGAATCGCGCTGGCTGAAGCCGTTCGCCGAGTCGATGCTGCGCGTGAAGCGTGCGCAGCGCGATGCGGCCCGCTCGCTCGATCTGCTGTATGAACAGTTCGCCGACGATCTCGACGCGGGCGTGCTCGCGTCGGTGAATGAAGTGCGGCACATGCTCAACGACCTGCAGCGTTCGCTCGCCGAGCGCATGGACGAGTTCGACCGCTTCGAGCGGCGCAGCACGCATATCGCCGAGCAACTGTACGACGAGGCGTTGCAGTGCCGGATGCGGCCGTTCGGCGACGCGACGCGCGCATATCCGCGCATCGTCCGCGATCTCGCACGCTCGCTCGGCAAGCAGGTGCGCTTTTCGATCGTCGGCGAAGGCACGCAGGTCGATCGCGACATCCTCGACCTGCTCGATGCGCCGCTCGGCCATCTGCTGCGCAACGCGATCGACCATGGCGTCGAGCCGCCCGAGGCGCGCCGCGCACGCGGCAAGCCGGCCGAGGCGAGCGTGACGCTCGAGGCGCGCCATAGCGCCGGCTCGCTGCTCGTCAGCGTGATCGACGACGGGCCCGGTGTCGACATGGACGCATTGCGCGCGGCCGTCGTGCGCCAGCGCCTGACCGACGACGAGACGGCCGCGCGCCTGTCCGATCCCGAGCTGCTCGAATTCCTGCTGCTGCCGGGCTTCTCGATGCGCGACGCGGTGACGGACGTATCGGGCCGCGGCGTCGGCCTCGACGCGGTGCAGGAGATGGTGCGCGGCGTGCGCGGCGCGGTGCGCATCTTCAACGAGCCGGGCGCGGGCATGCGCTTCGTGCTGCAGCTGCCGCTGACGCTGTCGGTGATCCGCAGCCTGCTCGTCGAGGTCGGCGGCGAGCCGTATGCGTTTCCGCTCGCGCACGTGCGCCGCACGCTGGAGCTCGCGCACGACGACATCGACGTGCTCGAAGGCCAGCCGCATTTTCCGTTCGACGGCCGGCGCGCGGGGCTCGTCGCCGCGCATCAGCTGCTCGATGCGGGCGAGCCGGACGCCGCGCGCGCGAGCACGGCGGTCGTGGTCGTCGGTGCCGAGCCGGAGCTGTACGGCGTCGCCGTCGACCGCTTCCTCGGCGAGCGGATGCTCGTCGTGCAGCCGCTCGACAGCCGGTTGCACAAGATCCAGAACATCGCGGCCGGCGCGTTGCTCGAGAACGGCGATCCGGTGCTGATCGTCGACGTCGAGGACCTGATCCGTTCGGTCGACAAGCTCGTGCGCGGCGGCCAGCTCGCGAAGCTCACGCGCGATCCGCAGCTCGCGCTCGCCGACCGGCGCCGCCGCGTGCTCGTCGTCGACGATTCGCTGACGGTGCGCGAGCTCGAACGCAAGCTGCTGGAGAAGCGCGGCTACGACGTGACCGTCGCCGTCGACGGAATGGACGGCTGGAACGCGGTGCGCAGCGACACGTTCGATCTCGTCGTGACCGACGTCGACATGCCGCGAATGGACGGTATCGAGCTGGTCACGCTGATCAAGAACGACCCGATGCTCAAGCGCGTGCCGGTGATGATCGTGTCGTACAAGGATCGCGATGAGGATCGCCGCCGCGGGCTCGATGCCGGCGCCGACTATTACCTCGCGAAGAGCAGCTTCCACGACGAGGCGCTGCTCGATGCGGTGCACGACTTGATCGGGGATGCGCGCGCATGAACATCGGCATCGTCAACGATCTGCCGCTTGCCGTCGAGGCGCTGCGCCGCGTGATCGCGCTGCGCACCGATCACCGCGTGCTGTGGGTGGCGACCGACGGCGACGAGGCCGTGGACTTCTGCGTCGCGCATCCGCCCGATCTCGTGCTGATGGATCTCGTGATGCCGAAGCTCGACGGCGTGGCCGCGACGCGGCGGATCATGGCGCGTGCGCCGTGCGCGATCCTGATCGTGACCGCGAGCGTCAGTGCGAACACGTCGTCGGTGTACGAGGCGATGGGCGCCGGCGCGCTCGACGCAGTCGACACGCCGACGCTCGCGCTCGGCCTGCCGTCGGATGCGGCGCCGCAGCCGCTGCTCGCGAAAATCGACCAGATCGGCCGGCTGCTCGAAAGCCGGACCGCGGCGCTCGTGCCGCCCGGGCCGGCGCCCGCGCGCGGCCAGCCGACGCTGATCGCGATCGGCGCATCGGCCGGCGGCCCGACCGCGCTCGCCGCGCTGCTGCGTGCGCTGCCGGCCGATTTTCCGGCGGCGCTCGTGATCGTGCAGCACGTCGACCAGGCGTTCGCGCTCGGGATGGCCGAGTGGCTCGACGGCTATACGCGGCTGCCCGTGCGCGTCGCGCGGCAGGGCAGCGTGCCGCAGGCGGGCGAGGTGCTGCTCGCGGCGACCAACGATCACCTGTGGCTGTCGCCGCGCGGCGTGCTCGGCTATACGCGGCATCCGGCGGAAACGCCGTACAGGCCGTCGATCGACGTGTTCTTCAACAGCGTCGCCGACGGCTGGCAGGGCAATGCGCTCGGCGTGCTGTTGACCGGGATGGGGCGCGACGGGGCGCTCGGGCTGAAGGCGATGCGCGCGAAGGGCTGCTACACGATCGCGCAGGACGAGGCGACCAGCGCCGTGTACGGGATGCCGAAGGCGGCCGCGGCGATCGGGGCGGCGTCGGCGATCCTGCCGCTCGACCGGATCGCACCACAACTGATTGCGCGCGTGACGCGCGTGCCGCGCGACTGACGGCCCGCGTTGCGCGCGGTGCGCGGCGTCGCGTACAATTGCCGCCTGCGGAGATGGCATGCCTCCCTGCGGTCGAGTCCGGCGCGTTGTGCGTGCGGTTCGGCCCTCAACCGCCGGTTCGCCCGGCTGATGATGCCTGCGTGTTCCTGGGTTGTCAGGAGGTCGCAGGCCGTCCATGCGGTGTTCTGCCGCCCAGGTTTCGATGTCCCGTCGAATCTGGAAATCATGTTTTTCTCGACTTCTGCCGATATTTTCGCGACCGTGCGCTACGTGTGCCGCTGGCTCGCGCTCTCGGCCCTGCTCGGCGCGCTGGCCGGCACGGCTTCCGCGTTGTTCCTGATCGCGCTCGACTGGGCGACGGGCACGCGCGTCGCGCATCCGTGGCTGCTGTGGGGGCTGCCGGCCGCCGGCTTCGCGACCGGCTGGGTCTATCACCGGTTCGGCCAGTCGGTCGCGCGCGGCAACAACCTGCTGATCGACGAGATTCACGATCCGAAGGCGCTCGTGCCGAAGCGGATGGCGCCGCTCGTGCTCGTCGCGACCGTCGTCACGCACCTGTTCGGCGGGTCGGCCGGCCGCGAAGGCACGGCCGTGCAGATGGGCGGCGCGCTCGCCGATCGCATCACGCACGTGCTGCGGCTCGATCGCGAGCACCGGCGCGTGCTGCTGATGGGCGGCATCGCGGCCGGGTTCTCGTCGGTGTTCGGCACGCCGCTCGCGGGCGCCGTGTTCGGGCTCGAGGTGCTCGCGATCGGCCGCGTGCGGTACGACGCGCTGTTGGCGTGCGTCGCGTCGGCGATCGTCGCCGATGTCGTGTGCCGTGCGTGGGGTGTGCATCACACCGTGTATGCGATTCCGTTCGTGCCGGCCGTGTCGGCGACGGGGCTGGCCGCGACGGTCGTCGCGGGCGTCGCGTTCGGTGTCGTCGGGCGGATGTTCGCGTTCGCGACGCACGCGTTGACCGCATGGTTCCGGCGCGTCGTCCGCTACGCGCCGCTGCAGCCGGTGCTCGGCGGCGCGATGGTCGCCGCGGCGGCGACCATGCTGAACGTGCCGCAGTATCTCGGGCTCGGGATTCCGACGATCGAAGCCGCTTTCCACGGGCCGCTGCCCGTCTACGAGTTCGCCGGCAAGTTCGCATTGACCGTCGTCACGCTCGCGTCGGGATTCAAGGGCGGTGAAGTGACGCCGCTGTTCTACATCGGCGCGACGCTCGGCAACGCGCTCGGCCAGGTGCTCGCGCTGCCGGTGCCGGTACTCGCAGGGCTCGGCTTCGTCGCGGTGTTCGCGGGTGCGGCGAACACGCCGATCGCGTCGACGATCATGGCGATCGAGCTGTTCGGCGCGGATGTGGGCGTGTATGCGGTCGTCGTGTGCGTGGTCGCGTATCTGTTTTCCGGACACGCGGGGATTTACCGGTCGCAGCGCGTGGCGGTCGGGAAGGGGGCGCGGGCGGAGGTGGAGTGAACGGCGGCTTGCGCAAAGCCGGCGCCGGCGCGCGGATGAAAGCCGGTATCCGGTGATCGCGGGACCACCGGGTCAACCGGCGTGCATCATTCCTTCGGCAGCTTCGCGACGTTCCGCGCGAGCAGTTCTTCGATATCGATGCCCTTGTCGGCCAGCAGTGTCGTGACGATTCCGCTCAACTCGCCGAGCGTTTCGTTGACCGCGTCGCGGATCGTGTCCACGACGACCTGGGTGCTGCGTTCGATCTCGATGTTGACGTTGTCATCGACGCCCTTCGCATCGAACGTGGTCGCGCGGCGCGTTTCGGGAATCAGCCAGACGTCGAACCAGCCTTCGTCGCGATTGACGTCCGACACCGTGAGGCTGCAGCCGTTGATCGCGATATAGCCCTTCGCGAACACGTAGCGCTTGAATTCGGCCGGCACGCCGATGCGGATCATCCGGTTGTGTTCGGACGATGCGATGTGCAGGATGGTCCCCATGAAGTCGACGTGGCCGGACAGCGGATGCCCGCCGATTTCCGCGCCGTCCTTCGCGGCCCGTTCGACGTTGACGCGGGCGCCGGTCGTCAGGTTGGCCAGCGTGGTAATGCGCAGGCTCGGCAGCATCACGTCGAAGTCGATCAGCACCGGCGAATGGATCGTCGTCACCGTCAGGCAGACGCCGTCGACCGACACGCTCGCGCCGATCTCGATGCCGGTGGTGAACCGCTCGGGGAATTCGATGCTGAACGTCCTCAGTTCGCCGTGATCCTTGACGGCCTTGATGACGCCAACACCCTGAACAATGCCTGTAAACATGATCTGCCTTTCGTCGCGAATTGCGTGGCCGGTATGATAAGTGATCCGGGGAACCCCCATGACGAACAGGGTCGGGCGCGCGGCGCCGACGCCCAGCGAGAAGGGCCGTGCGGTGGCACGGCCCCGATGCGGCGCAATCGCGAACGCGGCGCGGCGGCGGCCACCGCGACCGCGCCGCCGGCCTGCATCGCAGCCGTTCGCATCACGCCTCCGCCGGCTCCCCGCGCCGCCCGGCATCGTCGCCCGTCAGGCGCGGCGGCGAATCGATCAGGCCCTTCGCCAGCTCCAGCGCCTGCCGCTCGAACAGCCGGCGATAGACCCCGCCGTCGATCCGGATCAGCGCGTCGTGGTTGCCCTCCTCGATCACCTTGCCGCGATCGAGCACCAGCAACCGGTCGAGCGAGCGCACCGTCGACAGCCGGTGCGCGACCACGAGCGTCGTGCGGCCGACCATCAGCCGCTCCATCGCCTGCTGGATCAGCACCTCGCTTTCGCTGTCGAGGCTCGACGTCGCTTCGTCGAGGATCAGGATCGGCGCATCCGCGAGGAACGCGCGCGCGATTGCGACGCGCTGGCGTTCGCCGCCCGACAGCTTGATCCCGCGCTCGCCGACGAGCGTGTCGTAACCATCCGGCAGCGCCGCGATGAAGTCGTGCGCGCTCGCCAGCCGCGCGGCGCGCTCGATTTCCGCACGGCTTGCGCCGGGACGTGCATACGCGATGTTCTCCGCGAGCGTGCGGTGGAACAGCACGGGCTCCTGCTGGACGATCGCGATCTGGCTGCGCAGCGAATCCTGCCGTACCTGCGCGATGTCCTGGCCGTCGATCGTGATGCGCCCGCCCGATACGTCGTACAGACGCTGGATCAGCTTGATGAACGTCGTCTTGCCCGACCCCGAATGACCGACGAGGCCGACGCGTTCGCCTGGCGCGATGCGCATCGAGAAGTCGTCGTACAGCGGCACCGGATGGTTGCCGTAACGGAACGTCACGTGCTCGAAGCGGATCTCGCCATGGTCGATCCGGATCGCCGGCGCGCCGGGGCGATCGTCGATGCCGAGCGGCTGGCGCTCGAGCGCGACGAGTTCTTCCATGTCGTTGACCGAACGCTGCAGGTTGCGGATGTGCATGCCGACATCGCGCAGGTAGCCCTGCAGCACGAAGAACATCGTCAGCGAGAACGCGATGTCGCCGACGCTCGCTTGGTCGTTCGCCCACAGCCGCAGCGCGACGCCGATCATTGCCGCCTGCATCGCGACGAGCATCGCGCCCTGCAGGCCGCCGTTGAACGTGCCGCGCACCCACGTGCGGCGCGTGCGCTGACGCCACTTGCCGATCACGCGCGCGAGCCGCGCTTCCTCGCGCGTTTCCGCGCCGAACGCCTTGACGACCGCGTTGCAGCTGACCGCATCGGCGAGCGCGCCGCCCATGCGCGTGTCCCACATGTTGCCGAGCCGCGCGGCCGGCGCGACGATGCCGAGCGACACGGCGACCGTCACCGAGATGTACAGCAGCGAGCCCGCGCCGACGACGAGCCCCATCACCGGCCAGTGCGTGCCGAGCAGCACGGTCGCGCCGACGAGCATCGTGACCGACGGCAGCAGCGCGATCAGCACGGTGTCGTTCAGCAGGTCGAGCGCCCAGATGCCGCGCGTGATCTTGCGCACGGTCGAGCCCGCGAAGCTGTTCGCGTGCCAGTCGGTCGAGAAGCGCTGCACGCGATGGAACGACGCGGCGGCGATCTCGCTCATCATCTTCAGCGTGAGCGTGATGATGTTCAGGTAGACGCCTTGGCGCAGCAGCGTCGCGCCGATGCCGAGCGCGGCCAGCGCGCCGAACGCGACGAGGGCCGCGTGCCACGCGGCGGCGCGATCGGTCAGGCCGGCCGACAGCGCGTCGACGAGGCGGCCGGCGAACAGCGGCGTGAGGACGTCGGCGAGCGCGGCGAGCAGCGCGAGGCTCGCGACCGCGGCAATGCGCGCCGGCTGCTTGCGCCAGTAACGGATGGTGAAGCCGAAGACGGCCTGGAATGCCGGGCCGCCCGGATGGGTGGTTTTTCTGGTCATGTCTCGTTGCCCGGCGCATCGCGCGGCGGGACTTTCCGGTTCGGAGAACGTCGAAAACGCAACAGCCGGCCCGCACGGACCACGCGGACGAAATGAAACGGGCTGTCGGGAAAATGCGCGGGCTGGCGGGTTAGCGGAGCACTCGGGAGCCGGCGCGGACGACGGGCGGGATCAGCCGCGTCGCGAGACCACGTTCGGGAAGGCTGCTGGCATTCGGAACATCTGCACCTCCCTGAAGTGAACGGTTGAAAAGACGCCGAAAAGGCGTGTCGCCATCTTATCAGCAGTGCGCGATGTGCCGCAATGTCTGACGAATGCGCCGTAGCAGCGTCGATACGGATGCCATCCCGCCCTTTTTCGCGCGCGTCCCGCGGTGCGGTGCCGCACGGGGCGGCGTGCGGCATCGATTACACTTCGCGGTTGCGCGCGGGCCGATGCGGCCCCGCAGATTCACCACGATATCTTCCCGAGGAAACGATGAGCGACGTTCAGCAAGGCATCCTGACTCCGATCGACACGGCGGCCCGATACCTGACTTTCACGATTTCGAACAACGGCAATGTCGCCGCGGCACTGAAGGCGTTGCGCGAGCTCGTCGACGGGCGCGGCGCGGTCGCGGGTTTCGGACACGCGCTGGCCGCGCACCTTGGGCGTCCGGTGCCGGGCCTTGCCGAATACCCGGCGTTCGCGGTGAACGACCGCACGCTGCCGATCACGCCGGCCGACGTCTGGGTCTGGCTGCGCGGCGACGATCGCGGCGATCTCGTGCTGCGTTCGCGGGCGATCGAGCGTGCGCTCGCGCCGGCGTTCGCGCTGCAGGACGTGGTCGACGGATTCCGCTATTCGAACGATCGCGACCTGTCGGGTTACGAGGACGGCACCGAGAACCCGACCGGCGACGACGCGCTGGCCGCGGCGATCGTCACCGGGCAAGGCGCGGGGCTCGACGGTTCGAGCTTCGTCGCGGTCCAGCAGTGGCTGCACGACTTCGACCAGATGGAGCGTATCGCCGCCGGCGACATGGACCACATCATCGGCCGCCGCCGCTCGGACAACGAGGAACTCGACGATGCGCCCGAGTTCGCGCACGTGAAGCGCACCGCGCAGGAGAGCTTCGAGCCCGAAGCGTTCATGCTGCGCCGTTCGTCGCCGTGGGCCGATGCGCGCCGCGCCGGGCTCTACTTCGTCGCGTTCGGCGCGTCGTTCCGCGCGTTCGACGTGCAGATGCGCCGGATGAGCGGCGCGGACGACGGCATCGTGGACGGCCTGTTCCGCTTCACGCGGCCGCTGACCGGCGCGTATTTCTGGTGTCCGCCGGTGAAGGGCGGCAAGCTGGACCTGTCCGCGCTCGGGCTGTAAACGCCGAACGCCATCCGCAAACGGGCGGGCCGCGCATCGTGCGCGGTTCGCCCGTTTTGCTTGTTGCGTGTCGGCGCGTGCGGCTCGGCAAGATCGGCACGCGGCGTGTCAGGTCAGCGTCGTTTCGATGCGCGTGCCGCGCTTGACGAACAGCGTCACCGGCGTCTTCTCGCAGATCTCCGCGAGACGTTCGCGCTGCGCGTCGTCGAGCGGGCCGTCGAGCGTCACCACGCGGCGCACGTATTGCTGGCCTTCGCGATCGGCATGCAGTTCGGTGCGCACGTCGATGCGCACGGCCGGCCACGTCTTGCGCTGCATGTACATGCGCAGCGTCGCGGCCGTGCATTGCGCGAGGCCCGCGAGCACGAGCTCGAACGGCGCCGGGCCGACGCCCTGTCCGCCTTCGCGCGGCGCTTCGTCACCGGTCAGCGCGTGCGTGCCGGCCTGTAGCTGGACGACATAGTTCGGTGCATCGGCGCCGAGGGTGGCGGCAGCGTGGATGAGCGGCATGGCGAGTCTCCGGTAAGCGTGAACGAGAGGCCGCGTCGTCGCGCGGCACGTCGACCGTCAGCATACCGCCTTGGCCGAAATCGCGGACGCCGCGTGTCTCGCCGGCGCTCGACGCGATCAGTCCGCGCCGACCCCGGCGCTCCGGCGCACGAGTGCCGCGACGCGTTCGCGCACCCACTGGTGCGCGCGGTCGGTTGCGCGCGATTCGTGCCAGTACGCGAGCAGCGGAAACGGCTTGAGCCGCAGCGGCAGCGGCTGCACGGCGATCGGCAGCAGCGCGGCCATGCGCAGCGCATACGTGCGCGGCAGCGTCAGCAGCAGATCGCCCGCCGCGGCGATCTGGCACGCGGCGAAATAGTGCTGGCAGACGAGCTGGATATGACGGAAGCGTCCGTCGTTGCCGAGCAGCACATCGAGCGATTGCGGTTCGCCGAGCGACGACACCGCGATGTGCCGGGCAGCGAAATAGTCGCCGCGCCGCAGTTGGCCGCTCGTCAGCGGATGATCGCGCCGCATTGCGACGACGAGCGAATCGTCGAGCAGGTGCTCGGTCGCGATCCGCGGGCCGGTGCGCACGCGGCGATCGACGACGAGGTCGAGATTGCCCGATGCAAGTTCGCGCTCGATGTCGTGCACCGCGACACGGCGGCTCACGACGCGCAGGCCCGGCGCTTCGTCCGCGAACGCGGCGACGATCTGCGGCAGCGCGAGCGATTCCAGCACGTCGCGCATCCCCACCGCGATGCTCAGGTCGAGCGTCGCCGGGTCGAATGCCGCGGGTTCGCGCGCGGCGCGCTGCAGGCCGGCGAGGTGAAGCTGCACGTCGGCGATGATCGCGCGCGTGCGTTCGGTCGGCACGATGCGGTTGCCCTGGCGCACGAACAGCGGATCGTCGAAGTGCGCGCGCAACCGGTTGAGCGCATGCGTGACGGCCGGCTGTGTCAGATGCAGCGCGCGGGCGGCCGCACCGATGCCGCCGTGCACATAGACGGCGTCGAACACGCGGAACAGGTTCAGGTCGAGACGATGATCGGCGGGCACGGGGTGTGAGCGGAAGTGGGAACGTCGCCGATTCTAGAGCGATCGGACCGTGTTGGCCGGGCGCGCCGGTGCGCGTGCGATCGAACGCGCGCCGTGCCGTCGATTCGTGCCGGTTTTTCAGATTGCGGATTGCGACAACGTTTGCCCCGAATCAATTCATTCCTTTATGAACCATTTGCGTCTATTTCGCGCAAACCCGCTGTCTTGGTGAAAGCTGTTTAATAAACTTTAAAAATTCGAGATTCGCAGCTGCTGTTTGTTTTTAATCTTACAACGGACAGTGCGATTTTTTCGTGTTCGATGGGGCGAATTATTGTCGTGACGGGAATGCGAGCTTTATCCAATAATTCGGGCGCGCTTCACGGCGGGACTTGTATCAATCCGCCACAACCCTGTCGGCATCGGCCAGTTCCGAAGCGGGTTTCGGTTTAAAGATATGATGCGGACGCTTTTTCAAGCACAGAGAAGCGCATCGATCAAATAAAAGCGCATTTGAGAGAAGTGGGCAGCGAAATACGGGGGCTGGGCAAGTGGATGCTGGTGAACAACGGGCGGTTGTCGTCTTTTTGAGTGCGGGTTTCTCGCTGGCCCAGGCCGCGTACGTGATCGAGGCGTTCAACCTCGCCAATCGTCTGTTGCCCGTGGGCCCCCGCTATCAACTGACGTTCGTGTCGGCCGGCGGAGGATTGTTGCCGTCGTCGTCCGGTGTGCAGGTGACGACCGACATGTTCGACGATACCCACGCGCAGCGCGCGCATGCGTTCTTGCATCTCCACGGCGACCATCTGCTGTTCGCATGGACCGAAGCGCTGCTGCTCCGGTTTCGCGCCGTGCACGCGCGCGCCCGGTGGATCGCCGACGACGTGAAAATGCCCGCGACCATCGTGTCGAAGCGGGCCGGCGTACGGCAGCCCGCGGCATCGATCGTGAGCTTGGTGTCGGCGGCGGACCGTGCCGACGAGCCGGCCGAAGACGCAGAGGTGCCTGCGGTTCTGCTGCAATTGTTCAGACATGAACTCGGCGCCGGCGCGGCCGACGAGATCGAGCGGCACGTTTGCCGCGATTCCGGCGGCCTTTTCGCGCATTCGCCCGATTGGTCGATGCGCGAACTCGCCGCGAGCCAGCCGATTCGCGCGGCCATGCAGCTACTGCGCGCACGCAGTGCCGGGCGGATCTCGATCGTCCAGGTCGCACAGGCCGTCGCGATGAGCGAGCGCAACTTTCTGCGGCGCTTCAAAAAGGAAGTCGGCGTCACGCCGACGGAATTCGTATTGAGCGTTCGTCTCGAACGCGCACGCCACATGCTCGTCCACACGACGCTGCCTGCCGACAAGGTTGCACGGCGCACCGGTCTCGGCAACGGCGAGCGCCTGGCAAAGCTGTTCCGGCAACACGTTGCGCTGTCGCCGACCGAATTTCGCGTGATCGAGCGCGAGCGAATCGCGAAGGCCGGCATCGACCTCTCGTCCCCGCCGACGCCCGATCGCGCGCGTGACGCACGAGCGTGCGAACCGACGAACCGACGATCGAGCGGCAACGTCCGGTATTCCAGGGGCGCGACGACTCGATCGATACGTGATGACGCAGCGGTGCCCGAAAGCGCGTCCGTTACGCCGCGTGTTACGCGACGTGTAACGTAACAACGCCGCCGCGACGTATCGCGCGCACCCGTCAAGCCGGCATTCAATTCCTGAACAACTTCGCGTAATCCACGGATTCCACAAGGGTTTCCATCCGACAAGGAACGGGCGCCGACCTGGTTTGCGCTGATGGCACGCTTTCTGCTTATTCGACTGCGTGCCGCAGTAAATCAACATCAATAACATCAGACCAATCATGAATTCGATTCCGACTTTCGGTATCGGCGCCGGGGAAATGCCGTCGATGCCATTCATTCGTGCCGCCGCCATCTGGCGGGTCATCCTGCGTATTCGACAGCGCCGCGACGCTCGTCGCTGAGTTAATCCTCGACCGCATCACTGCGTACATTGCTTTTTGGGGCATGCGCGACGGCGTATTCGCTCGTCGCCAATGCGTGCGTCATGCCGTGAGCGCCGGTCTGAATCAATAACGTGAAATATCGTTCTTCATCTCATGGAGAGCGATAAATAGGAATCCTCTATGGCGAGCGGCTATCGACCGGCTTCACGCATGCCGTCGCGCGCAGTGGTGCAACGGTTCATGCAAGCGAGCAGGCTCCGGTATTCCGGCGCTGCCGATTACGTCGCGAATGCGGGGGCTAGATGAGCGACACGTCACATTTCGAATACAGGTCGGTTGCGCCGAGCGTCCAGGGCGCCGTCGCGCGTACGGTCGATCTGATGCTGATCGTGTTCGGTGCGGTGCTGGCAGCGCATTTCCGTTTCGACGCGGTGATGAATGCCCGGTTCGACGTGTCGGTCGTTGCGTTTTCGAGTGCCTTTTCGTTGATGTTGTTTCCGACGTTCGGTGTGTATCAGTCGTGGCGCGGGCGCTCGCTGTTCCGGTTGGCCGGGCAACTGGCGCTGGCTTGGCTGATCGCGCAGGGTGGTGCGCTGGTGGTGACGTTCACGCTTCACAGGTCGGACACCGTGTCGCGGTTGTGGTTCGCATACTGGACGGGCATGACGGGCACCGCACTCGTCGTGGTGCGGCTGGCCGTGCACGCGATGCTGCGTCGGTTGCGGCATGCGGGCATGAATCTGCGATCGGTCGCGGTCGTCGGCCGCGGCGAGTATTGCCGTCGCGTACTCGGCACGATCGAGCGGGCGCCCGCGAGCGGGTTTCGGGCCGCTGCGGTGTTCGACGCCGATTCCGCGGCGCGCGGGACGGTGGCCGGTATTCCGGCGTTCGAGAACGAAGCCGCGTTCATTGCGTATGTACGCCAGCAGGGCATGCGCGAACTCTGGCTCGCGCTGCCGTTGTCGGAGGAACGCACGATCCTGCGGTTCGTATCCGAATTCCGCGACGAGCTCGTGAACATCCGCTTCATGCCGGACGTCAGCACGTTGTCGTTGTTCGACAGCGCGATGACCGACGTGCTCGGCGTGCCGGCGATCAATCTGGCCGCGTCGCCGTTGCCGCCGCATGCGCTGCTGAGCAAGGAGATTTTCGATCGGTGCTTCGCGGCGTGCGCGCTCGTCGCGCTGCTGCCCGTGATGCTGATCATCGCGATCGCCGTCAAGGCGACGTCGCGCGGGCCCGTATTTTTCAGGCAGCGCCGCAAGGGCGCGGACGGACGCGTGTTCCGCATCTACAAATTTCGCACGATGCGGCTGCATGCGGAGCAGCCGGGCGTGGTCGTGCAGGCGACTCGCAACGATGCGCGGATCACGCCGCTCGGGCGTTTCCTGCGCCGCACGAGTCTCGATGAATTGCCGCAGTTCATCAACGTGCTGCTGGGCGACATGTCGGTCGTCGGGCCGCGTCCGCATGCGCTCGAGCATGACGAGCTGTATCGCAAGGTCGTCGATCGCTACATCCAGCGCTACCGGATCAAACCCGGAATGACGGGGTGGGCGCAGGTCAATGGATATCGGGGTGAAACCGATCGGATCGAGAAGATGCAGGGGCGGGTCGAGCACGATCTCTATTACCTGCAGAACTGGTCGTTCGGGCTGGATATGAGGATCGTGGGCGCGACGATTCTGAAAGGGTTCGCGGGAAGCAATGCGTATTGATTGCGCGGCGGCGAGGGCGTCGCGCGGGGTGAGAAGGCCGCTGGCGTGACGACGGAAGGCGGATGTGTACAAGCGTGTCGATGAAATCGAAACCATGAAAAATCGAGTGAAACAAGCTGTCCGGTTCGGCTCGCCAGGCCTGCGCGGTCGCTGGACGACAATGTTCATCGCGAGCGCGTGCCTGGTGTTGTCGGGATGTGCCGCCGCGCCCGGGATGCGCATGACCGGACCCGCGACGCTCGCGGTATCCGGCGGGGGCGGCAACGCGCCCGCGGAGTCGATGCAGATTCCGATCGAGGAAATCAACGCGACGCTGATTCGCCAGCTCAGCGCGGCGGCCAGCGCCGACGACGGCGAGCGTGTCAGATCGCTCGTCGGCAAGGCCCAGCCCTATACGCTCGGCGCGGGCGACGTCCTTCAGATCACGGTCTGGGATCATCCGGAATTGACGCAGGCGCAGGGCGCACCGCAGCAGACGAACGGGCGCCCGTTCGATCCGCCGCAGGGTTTCGTCGTCGACAACGTCGGCAACGTGCAGGTGCCGTATGCGGGGAACGTGCATGTGGCCGGACTCACGGTGGACGACGCGCGCAACGCGATCACGACGGCGATGGCGCGCTACTTCGTCACGCCGAAGGTCATGGTCAGGGTCGCGTCGTTCAGGGCGAAGCAGATCTACGTCGACGGCGAGGTCCGCACGCCGGGCAACGTGCCGATCAACGATATTCCGATGACGCTGTTCGAGGCGGTCAATCGCGCGGGCGGATTCGCTCCCACGGCGGATCAGAGCCATCTGGTGCTCGTGCGCGACGGCGTGTCGTATCCGCTCAACGTGCCGGGCATGCTTGCGCGCAACGTGAACCCGGCGTCGATCGCGCTGCGCGACGGCGATCTGCTGCGCGTCGTGCCGCGCGAAGACAACGGTGTGTACGTGATGGGCGAGGTGGCCAAGCCGGTGACGGCGTTGCCGCTGCGAACCGGCAAGCTGACGTTGAGCGACGCGCTGTCGCAAGCCGGCAGCCTCAACAGCACGAGCGCCGACGCTGCGCAACTCTACGTGATTCGCGGCGCGCACGGCGAGACGCCGCAGGTCTATCACCTGGATGCGCGATCGCCGGTATCGATGGTGCTGGCGAACCAGTTCGAGTTGCGGCCGAAAGACGTCGTCTACGTCGACGGCAACGGGCTCGTCCGATTCAGCCGGGTTCTGAGCCTGCTGCTGCCCGCCATCAACGCAGGCCTGACCGCGGCGATCGTCTCCAAATGATCAAGCATCTGCTCGTCGTTTGCCACGGCAACGTGTGCCGCAGCCCGATGGCGCAGGGCTTGTTCCAGCGCTTGCTGCCCGGGGTGACGGTGTCGTCGGCCGGTTTGTCGGCCAGGAACGGGATGGCGATCGATCCGGTTGCCGCGGCGCTGCTGAAGTCGCGGGAAATCGACATGTCGACGCACCGCGCGAGACGGCTCGACGAGCGCATGTGCAGCGCCGCAGACCTGATTCTCGTGATGGAGCTCGAGCAACGCAGGGCGATCGAGCGCTTCCATCCCGCATCGCGAGGGCGCATCTATCGCATCGCCGAAGCCTTTCCGTCCGACGTGGCCGATCCGTACCGCCGGTCGCAGCGCAGCTACGACTATGCGCTGACGCTGATCGAACACGGCGTCAACGACTGGGTCGAGCGCATCGGCAACCTGATCGAACGTGCCCGTTGAGCCGTTCGGCTCGTCGGCCCAAGGATATCGGCAGTCAACATGAACTCTATGAAAGCATCCGCTCAATTCCCGCGAGACCCGGACGAAGTGGACATTCGCGGCATCGCCGACATGATGATCAAGAACGTCGGGATCATCGGCATCGTCACGTGCGTCTTCGTGCTGTTCGGCGGCCTCTACGCGCTCGTCGCGAAGCCCGTCTACAGCGTCGACATCGTCGTGCAGGTCGAGAGCAACGGCGCCGACATGATGGGCGGGGCGGCCGGCGGTCTCGTCGGCGGTCTCGGCTCGCTGTTCGACGTCAAGTCGACGGATGACGGCGAAATGGAGATCCTGCGATCGAGACTCGTCACCGAGCCGGTCGTCGCCGATCAGCGTTTGGCCATCGATGCGAAGCCCAACCATTTCCCGATCATCGGCGCGGTGATCGCACGCTTCAACAAGAAGCTGTCCACCCCTGGCCTGTTCGGGATGGGCGGATTCGTGTGGGGCGGCGAACGTATTTCGGTGTCGGCATTCGAGGTGCCGCGGGATTTCCTCGAGGACCGGTTCTTCGTCACGTTCGTCGGCGATGGCCGCTTTCGTCTCTCGGGAGGCGACCTGGACGCCGACGCAACGGGCCGGATCGGCGTCCCGCTGCATGTCGGCACGCCGGCCGGCGACGTAACGCTGACGGTAGCGGCGATCGAAGGGCGCCCGGGTGCGCAATTCGTCGTCAAGGCATTCTCGAAGCAGAAGATGCTGACGAAACTGCAGAAGGCGCTGACCATCACCGAAAAGGGCAAGGATCAGTCCGGCGTCATCGGCGTCGCGTACGAGAACGACGATCCGGTCCTGGGCGCTGCCGTGCTGAACGAGATCGCCGACAACTACGTTCGCCAGAATGCCGACCGGAAGGCGGCGACCGCGGAGAAATCGTTGCGCTTCCTGACCGAGCAGGTTCCGGACGTCGAGAAGCAGTTGCGCGCGGTCGAGGATCGCCTGAACGCCTACCAGACGAAGCATGAGGTGATCGACCTGACCGAGCAGGCGAAGGCGATGCTGAACCAGTCGGTCACGGCGCAGACCTCGTTGTTCGAACTGGAGCAGAAGCGCAAGGCACTGGCGTCCGTCTACACGCCGGAGCATCCGCAGCTTGCGTCGCTCGACCAGCAGATCGCCGCGGCCAAGGCCAACGTCGGCACGTTCAACGACGCGATCCAGCGTCTGCCCGACGCGCAGCAGAACATCGTCCGGCTGCGGCGGGACGTGACCGTACAGACGGAAATCTATGTCGGGCTGCTGAACAGCATCCAGCAGTTGCGGCTCGCGACGGCGAGCAAGATAGGCAACGTGCGCGTGATCGACCACGCGATCGTTCCGGATCAGCCGGTGTGGCCGAAGCCGGCGCTCGTCGTCGCGCTGGCTGCGGTGATCGGCCTCGTGGCGGGCGCGTGCGTCGCGATCGCGCGGGCCGTGCTGTTCGGCGGCGTGACCGATCCGTCGGACATCGAGCGCGACGCCGGCCTGAACGTCGTCGCGACGATTCCGCTCAGTCCCGTGCAGCGCCAGCTGACGCGGGCCGGCACGGGCGCGAGCCAGGGCGCGACGATTCTGGCGTTGGCCCGGCCGCACGAGCCGGCGGTCGAGGCGCTGCGGAGCCTGTGCACGGCGTTGCAGTTCCTGCTGCTCGATCGGCCGAAAAACAACGTGGTGCTCGTCACGGGACCGTCCGCCGGCATCGGAAAGTCGTTCATCTCGGCAAACGTCGCGGCGCTGCTCGGTCAATCGAACAAGCGCGTGTTGCTGATCGACGGCGATTTGCGGCGCGGGCGTCTCGCGAAGGATTTCGGAGCCCAGTCGGCGTCCGGATTGTCGAGCGTCCTGCGCGGCGAAGCGGTGCTCGATCAGGCGATCGTGCGCGGTGTGTCGCCGCATGTCGACTTCCTGCCCACCGGCCCGCGCGTCGGGCAGCCGGTCGAGCTGTTCGCGTCGAACGACCTCGCGATGGTGCTCTCCGACGTTTCGCATCGCTACGACATCGTTCTGCTCGATGCGCCGCCGCTGTTGCCGGTCACTGACGCGACGGTGTTCGCGCGGCACGCGGGCACGATTCTGCTCGCCGCCCGCTCCGGCATGACGACCCAGGGCGAGATCCTGGAATCGGTGAAGCGGATCGAGCGCGTGGGCGCGACGGTGACGGGCGTGGTGTTCAACGGCTTCCGGCCGGGGCTGCGCTCCGCGCAGTACGGCAACTACGGCGCGTATGCGTACGAAGGCGCCGACGCGGAAGCACGCGCCGAGCGGATGTGAGCCGTTTCACGGAGAAGCCGATGACTGTCCGTCATGAAAACATTCTCGTCACTTTCGGCACGCGGCCGGAAGCCATCAAGATGGCGCCCGTCGTGCGGCGGCTGAAGGCGCGTGCCGGCGTGCGATGCGCGGTATGCGTGACCGCTCAGCATCGGCAAATGCTCGACCAGGTGCTCGACCTGTTCGGCATCGTGCCCGATTTCGATCTCGACCTGATGCGCAACGGGCAGACGCTCGGCAACCTCACCGGTCAGATCCTGACGACGCTCGATCCGGTTCTCGAATCGTTCAAGCCGGACCTGGTGCTCGTGCACGGCGACACCACGACGACGCTCGGTGCTTCGCTGGCCGCGTATTACCGGCGCATTCCGGTCGGACACGTGGAGGCCGGCCTGCGCACGGGCAACCTGTATGCGCCGTGGCCCGAGGAGGCCAACCGGAAAATGACCGGCACGCTCGCGCTGCATCATTTCGCGCCGACCGAGACGTCGAAGGCGAACCTGCTGTCCGAAGGCGTGGCTGCCGAACGGATTCACGTGACGGGCAACACGGTCATCGACGCATTGCTGACAGTGACCGAACGTTTGGCGCATGAGCCGGAGCTGGCGTCGCGGATGCGTGCCGCATTTCCGTTCCTCGGCGACGCGCGCCGAATGATCCTCGTGACCGGGCACCGCCGCGAGAATTTCGGCGTGGGTTTCGAACGGATCTGCACGGCACTGGCGACGATCGCGACGCGTTTTCCCGAGTGCCGGATCGTCTATCCGATGCATCTGAATCCGAACGTCCGCGAGCCGGTGACGCGCTTGCTCGGCGACATTGACAACGTCGTGCTCATCGAACCCCAGGAATATCTGCAGTTCGTCTATCTGATGAGTCGCGCGTGGCTGATCCTGACCGACTCCGGCGGCATTCAGGAGGAAGCGCCGTCGCTCGGCAAGCCGGTGCTCGTGATGCGCGATACGACGGAGCGTCCGGAGGCCGTTGCGGCCGGGACGGTCTGGCTGGTGGGCACCGACGCGCATCGGCTGGTCAGCGCGGTCACGCAGCTGTGGGAGTGCCCGGACGTGTACCACTCGATGAGCCGCGCGCACAACCCGTACGGCGACGGCCACGCGAGCGAGCGCATCGTCGACCTGCTGACGGCTCCCGCGCCCGAATCATGCACGGCGGCAGCGGCGGCCGCCCGGTTTGCGTGAACCCTATTCCCAATACAGCGAGATCCATCCATGTCTTTCGATGTCATTTCCGTAATCGGGCTCGGCTATATCGGCTTGCCGACCGCCGCCGCATTCGCGGCGCGACGTAAATCGGTGGTCGGCGTCGACGTCAATCGCGCGACGGTCGATACGATCAATCGCGGCGACGTGCATATCGTCGAGCCGGAGCTCGACATGCTGGTACGTGCGGCCGTGACGCAGGGACATCTGCGGGCAACCGACACGATCGAGCCGGCCGATGCGTTCCTGATCGCGGTTCCGACGCCGTTCGGCGCGGGACACAAGCCGGATCTGACCCACGTCGAGGCGGCGAGCCGCGCGATCGGGCCCGTCCTGAAGAAGGGCGATCTCGTCGTGCTGGAATCGACGTCGCCGGTCGGCACGACCGAAAAGATCGCCGCGTGGCTCGCGGCGATGCGGCCCGATCTCACGTTCCCGCAGCAGGCCGGCGAACAGTCGGATATTCGGATCGCGCACTGCCCCGAGCGCGTGCTGCCGGGGCACGTGATTCGCGAACTGGTGGAAAACGATCGCGTGATCGGCGGCATGACGCGGCGGTGCAGCGAGCAGGCCGCGGAACTGTATCGGGTCTTCGTGCGCGGCGAGTGCGTGTTGACCGATGCGCGTACGGCCGAAATGTGCAAGCTGACCGAGAATTCGTTCCGCGACGTCAATATCGCGTTCGCCAATGAGCTGTCGGTCATCTGCGAGTCGCTCGACATCAACGTGTGGGAACTGATTCGCCTGTCGAACCGGCATCCGCGCGTGGACATCCTGCAACCGGGGCCCGGCGTAGGCGGGCACTGCATCGCCGTGGATCCGTGGTTCATCGTCGATTCCGCGCCGGAGCACGCGCGGCTGATCCGCACCGCGCGCACGGTCAACGACGACAAGCCGAACCACGTGCTGGACCGGATCGAGCATGTCGCGAAGCGCTTTCGCGAGCCGGTGATCGCGTGCTTCGGGCTCGCGTTCAAGGCCGACATCGACGACTTGCGCGAGAGTCCGGCCGTCGGCATCGTCCGCGAGCTGGCGAATCGCGAGATCGGGCAGGTCATCGCGGTCGAGCCGAACATCCGTCAGCTTCCCGCATCGCTGGAAGGGCGCGTGATGCTCGGCGAGGTTGCCGATGCGCTGGCGCGCGCGGATATCGTCGTGATCCTCGTCGATCATCGGCAATTCAAGCAGATCGATCCGATGAAGCTGCACACGAAGATCGTGATCGATACGCGCGGGTTGCTGGCGCGCGAGCGGCAGGCGGCGTGATCCGATGACGGCGCGCATGTCGAACGCAGCCCGTGCGATCACATCGTCCGGCCCACGGCCGGGCGGGGCAGGGCTCGGCCGCAATTTCGCCGCGATGCTGCTGTGGCAGATCGGCATGTATGCCATTCCGCTCGCGACGTTCCCGTATCTGACCCGCGTGCTCGGTCCGGCGCAATTCGGCGTGGTCGGCTATGTCACGGCGCTGACGGTGTATGGAACGATACTGACCGAATGGGGGTTCAACCTGAGCGGCCCGCGAGCGGTCGCGCAGTGTCGCGGCGATCCGCGGCGGTTGAGCGAGCTGGTCTGGTCGATCGTCGGCGCGAAGGCGTGCCTGTGCGTGGCGTCCGGCGCGATTCTGGCCGTCGTGCTGATGGCCGACCGCACGCTCGCGGCCATGTCCACGGCGATCTGGATCGGCTGGCTGGGTGTGATCGCGAACGTGTGGACGCTCAACTGGCTGTTGCAGGGGCTCGAGCGATTCTCGTCGTTTACCGCGGTCGCGCTGGCGAGCCGGTTCGCGGCATTGCCGCTGACGTTCTGGCTGGTCCGCTCGCCGGCGGACGTCGACATGGCGATCGCGATCCAGTCGCTGACGTCGGTGCTCGCGGCCGGCGGTTCGATGCTGATGGCGCGCCGCCTCGGGTTGCTCGGCCACCGGCATTTTTCGTGGCGTGCAATTCGCGCGCAATTGGCCGACGGGGCGGACATGTTCGTGTCCACCGCATCGGTCAGCCTGTTCAGCGCTGCGAACACGGTGATCGTCGGGGCGCTCGGCGGACCGTATCAAGTGGGACTGTATGCCGCGGCGGACAAGTTGAAGACCGCGGGAAACATGGTGCCCGCGCAGATCAACACGGTTCTCTATCCCCGGATTGCCGCGCTGTTCGCACAGCGGCAACCGGAGGGCGCGCGTGCAGCCGCCCGGCTCACGATATCCGGCGGCATTGCGATCGTGTTCGTGACGAGTATCGGCATTGCGATCTGCCTGTCTTGTTCGGATGTGCTGACGCGGCTCGTGCTCGGAGACAAATTCGCCGGCGCGTCGTCGATCGTGAACGTCCTCTGCTTGTCGACCTTGTTCGGCAATCTCGCGTATTTCCTCGGGCTCCAGGTGCTGGTGCCGTTCGGCGGCGCACGCCGACGCGCGCGCGTGATGCTCGCGGCTGGCGTGCTCAACATAGTGCTCGCGGTGCTGCTGGTGCCGCGATGGGGCGCGGCCGGCGCGGCTGCCGCGTACCTCGTTGCGGAGCTCGCATTGCTCGCGGTCTTTGCATTGTGGATCGCGCGGTCGGCGACGCTGCGCGAACACTTTGCGCGGTCAACCAGAACGAAGGCGCGCCATGACATTTGATATTCGCGTGATATCGCTGGTCGATTCGCCGAGACGCGCGGCGATTCGCGAGATCGTGAGCCGTCACGGCGTCGAGTTCGACTTCGAGGACGCGTTCGATGCACGGGCGCTCGACGCGCAAGCGTGCTCGGCCATGACGGACGCCGCGCGGGTCATCGCACGCTACGGACGACCGCTGAGCCGCGGTGAAGTCGGCTGTTTCATCAGCCATGTCCGCGTGTGGGAAAAAATCGTGCGGTCGGGGCGCGCGGCCGTCGTGCTCGAGGATGACGCGATGCTCGATCACGCGCTGTTCGAACGTCTGCTGTCGATTCCGGGTGAGGTGCTCTCCGACCATGCGGACATCGTGCTGCTGGGCCGCTCGAAACTGTCCCGCGATCGTGCGGCGCTGGCCTACCTGTACGAACCGCTGAAGCGGGCGCGGCGGATCGGCGGGCTGCGGATCGGCGTGCCGTTCAAGCAATGGACGAGTGGATCGGTGGGTTACTGGATCAGCGTAGACGGCGCGCGCAAGGCGCTCGAACATGCGCGCGGTCCGGTCGCGGCTCTGCTGGACGACTGGCCGTGGCATCGCGATCACGGCGGGTTGCGCATCGCCGAGTTGCGTCCGTATGCGGTGTGGGAGGCATTCGAGACGATGCCGAGCGCCATCGAAGCCGGGCGCGCCGCGCTGTCGTCGCGGCGTCACGGCGCGCGTGAATGGTTGCTCAAACCGCTGCGCGTGCTGCGTGCCGTCTTTCGCTGGCTGATCGTGGCCACGCTGACGCTCACCGCATCGCGCGGCCGACTCTTCGCTCGCCATGGATGACAGCCTTCGCTTCTCGTACGGGCCGCGCTCGCCGCGATTCGTCACCGATCCGGCGACGCGAATCGCCGCGACGCTGGTATGGGCGACCCTCGGCATCGGGCTCGTGTTGTCACCGCTCGGCGACTTCCTGTCCGTCTACATGACGAACAGCGCGGCGTCGCACGGGAACGACGCGCGCATCTCCCTGCTGGTCCGCGGCGTGATGGTCGCCGGCCTTCTGGCGTTCACGTTATCCGGGTTTCGCGCGAGGATGTCGGGCGTTCGCATCACGATCGCGGCGGTGCTGGCGGTTTGCGTGACGCTTGGCGCCTACGTGCTCGGCACGCTGACCGATCGCGAGGTGATCGAGCAGAGCGTGTTCGTGCTGAAGGTGTTTTCGTTCTTCGTCTATCCGGCGGCCATGGCGCTGCTCAGCGATCGGCGCCTCGCGCAGATCGAATCGGTGGTGTTCGTCGTGTTGTCGATCTATGGCGCATCGATCGTGATGGGCGCGGCGATGTCGATCGAGATGTTCCGCAGCTATCAGGCCGAGACGCACATTCGCTCGGGATACAAGGGGATCGTCTACGCGCAGAACGAAGCCGCCGCGTTGATCGTCGTCGCGCTGGGATTCGCGTACCTGCACGCGTTGACACGCGGCTGGCGCGCGCGCAGCGCGGCGCTCGCGACGTGCATGCTGGTCGCGGCGATGTTGTCCGGCACGAAAGGCGCGGTGGTCGGCGCGCTGGGGATGACGTGCGCCTACTGTTACGCGCGCTTCGACGTCATCAAGGCGACTCGCTATGTCGGCATGGCTGCTGCGGTGCTGGTGTCGTCGGCGATCCTCGCGTATCTGTTCATTCCGGCGGTGAACGACGCGGTGGAACTGAGCCTGCGCTATTTCTCGCATCAGGGCGGACGTATCGGCAACGACAAGATGCTCACGCTGCTGCTGTCCGGACGGAACCTGAAATTCGCAAACGTCTGGGACGATCTGCAGCAACGCAATTTCGTCGCGTTGCTGACGGGCGGATATCCGGTCGTGCGCTACATGGTCGAGATCGACATTCCCGATCTGATCCTGATGCTCGGATTGCCGCTCTTCGCCGTCTATTTCGCTGCGCTTTCGCGTGCATTCCTGTGCCGCGGGCCGCGCACCATGTCGCGCAGATTCGGTCGGCTGTTCTTTGTCGTGCTGTTCGCGATGGCTTCCACGGCCGGACACGTGCTCGGTTCGGCCGTGATCAGCCCGTTTCTCGCGTTGATCGCGGTCATGATCCGGCGCGACATGCAGCGGGCGGTGCGGGAGAGGGCGTGCTGATGAGAAAGGTTGCGACGGATGCGAAAGAGCCGACAGGCACGCGCCGGATACGCGTGCTGCACGTCGGACCCGGGTATGGCCAGCGCGGCGGCATTGCGTCGGTGCTCGGAGAACTGATGGCGCAGCGCGACGCGTTTGCGAACGCGTCGATTCAGATCGCGTTCTTCGGAACGCACGGATTTCGCAAGGTACGCGATGCGGCGAGCTTCATGTGGCTGGACGTTGCGCGATTTCTCCGCGACGTATGGAGCGCGGACATCGTGCACTTTCACGTGTCCGAACGAGGATCGTTTTATCGGAAGCTGCTGCTGTCGCGGATCGCGAAACTCTGTCGGCGACGTGTCGTCTTCCATCTGCACTCGGGAAATTTCGATCGCTTTGCAGAGCGGGCGGGCCCATTGACCCGTATGGCGGTTGCCCGGTTCGTGGGCAGCGCGGATGCGGCGGTAGGCGTCTCGAACGCGTGTGTGCGCGTGCTGAACCGGTTCAGGGATGGTGCGGGCGACGCGCGCGTGATCGCGAATACGGCCGTCGATGCGCAGAACGCGCGTCGTCCGGCATTGGGGGTGCCCGACCGCCCGTACATTGCGTTTGCCGGTCGTCTGTCCGAGCAAAAAGGGATCGCGACGTTGATCGACGCGCTGGCCGTGGTGAATTCAATGGGCGGCGCTATCGATCTCGTGATGGCGGGCGATGGCGATACACGGCGGTGGCGCGACCATGCGGAGGCGTTGGCCCTGGACGATCGCGTTCGATTCGCCGGTTGGCTCACCGGGTCGGTCAAATCCCGCTTCTATCAAGAAGCCACGCTGTTCTGCCTGCCGAGCCGGTTCGAATCGTTCGGCATCGCCGCGCTGGAGGCCATGTTCTACGGGGTGCCGGTGGTGGCGACGCGCGTGGGAGGCCTGGCCGAGCTGGTCGATGACGGCGTCACCGGATACCTCGTCGAACCGGACGATGCGGCGGCACTCGCGCGCGCGATGCACGCGATCGCCGGCGATCCGGCGCTTCGCGAACGCATGGGGCAGGCTGCCCGCGAGCGTGCGCGGCGCTTGTACGGAGCCGAGGCGGTCGTTGCCCGGTATGTGGATTGTTATCGACAACTAGTCGGAAGGAGCTGACATGAATACGAAGCGAGATTTTCGACGTGCGCTGGTGGCAGCATGCATCGGCTTGACGATTGCGGCCGATGCGATGGCGTCGGCGTCGGATTTCACGAAATCGGTGCATGTCGAATCCTACCGGCCGATTTACACGAACGACTGGCAAAGCGGAATCGGCGACATCGAAATTCAGGCGGTACGGCGCTCGGACGTCATGTTGGCAGCGGATCCGGCGGATCCCGCACGTCGGTCGATTCGCGTGCAGATCCAGAAAAGCGAAAATTTCACGTATCTGATCAATGGACTGCCGCGCGCGGAATTCGCGTTGCCCCGCGACGTCGTCTTTTCTCCGGGGCACGATTATCTGATCTGGTGGCGCACTTATCTGCCGCGCGACTTTGCATTCGATTCCCGGCAGATGGAGATCATCACGCAGATCCATCAGAGCGGCCTGGTCGGATCGCCGCCGTTCATGCTGACGCTGCTCGGCAACGAGTACACGTTCTCCGTGCGCGGCGGCACCAATACCGCCCATGGATTCGGCGGGCGGCTTTGCTGCGCGTCCGCCGATCGCGGGAAATGGGTCGACTGGGTGCTGCAGTACACACCCGATGCAAGCGGCGAGCGTGCGATCACGCACCTGTGGAAAAACGGCACGAGCGTTTTCGAAGGAAGCGGGAAGCCGAATGCGTATCCCGGCGACGTGAGCGCCTATCTGAAGTTCGGCGTATACAAGCCGGGTTGGCAGACAGACCCGTCGGACGTCGACATCATCACGCTGTACTTCGGCAAGGTCGCGATCGGCGCCAGGAAGGCCCGGCAATGAGCGCCACGCCCGATCCCGTGCAGGTTTCGGACGCCGTGCTGGCGCATTGCCGCCGACACGCGTATGCCGGCCACGACCCGTTCGACGGTTTGAACAGCCGCTTGTTCAAATACACCGGGTTGTCGAAATTTCCGATGGCCCGCATCGCCTGGTTGCAGATGCACAAACGCAGCCCGTTCAATTTCAGACAAGTCCTCGGTGTTCCGCGAATGCGCAATCCGAAGGGCGTCGCGCTCATCGTGCTCGGCCTGCTCGAGCGCGAACGACGCATCGGCGACGGAGCGAGCCTCGACGAGGCCCGCACGCTCGGCGATTGGCTGCTGGAGCAGCGCGTGGACCGCAAGCGCTGGCGCCACAGCGCATGGGGCTATCACTTCGACTGGGCTGCCCGGGCATTCTTCGTGCCGGTCGGCACGCCGAATGCGATCAGTACCTGCTACGTCGCGCGTGCGTTGTACGCGCTGGGCGACGTCACCGGCGAAGCCCGCTTCACCGACGTGGCGGTCGATGCGGGCCATTTCCTGGATGCGCTGTACCTGCCGCATCAGGGCGCCGGCTATTTCGCCTATATCCCGGGCGAGCGCGCGTTCGTTCACAACGCCAATCTGTGGAGTGCGGCGTTCGTGGCCGAAACGGCGGTGCGGACCGCCGACGCGTCGATGCGCGAACGCGCGATCGCCGCCGCACGGTTGACGGCTTCGATGCAACGACCGGACGGCGCGTGGGCGTACGGCTTACGCGGCCATCACGGCTTCGTCGACGGGTTCCATACCGGCTACAACCTCGAAGCGCTGCATCGGCTGCAGCACGTGTGTCGAACCCGCGTGTTCGCCGAGTCGATCGATCAGGGGCTCGCCTACTATCGGGACACGTTCTTTCTGCCCGATGGAACCGTCAAATATTACGACGACAGCGTCTGGCCGCTCGATATGCACTCCGTTGCACAGGCGCTGATCACATTGCTGACCGTCTCGACGTCGGAAGCCGACTACGCGTTGGCCGTGCGCGCATTCGAGCGGGCGGTGGAGACGCTCTACATGCCGGACGACGGCCGCTTCGTCTACCAGCGCAGCGCGCGCTTCACGAACCGCGTCGATTATTTGCGGTGGACCCAGGCGTGGGCGTTCTACGCGATCGCGTTGCTCGCGAACCGGGTTCACGCCGCCGATACCGCCAACGCTTGCCTATCCAGACCGGAAGTCCTATGAATCGAATCGAGTTGTTTGGTTGTCCGATGGACGTCGCGACGATGTCGGAAACCGTCGAGTTGATCCGCAATCGTATCGCGCATCGGCAGTTCACCCAGCACGTGGTCGTCAACGTGGCCAAGCTGGTCAATATGCAGGCCGACCGGGAACTGGCCGGGTCGGTGACGGCGTGCGACATCATCAACATCGACGGCATGGGCGTGGTGTGGGGCGCGCGTGCGCTCGGCCATCCGGTCGGCGAGCGCGTCGCCGGCATCGATCTGTTCGATCGTTTGCTGCAAATGGCGCAGGAGGATGGACTGCCGGTCTTCATGCTCGGCGGAACCGATGCCGTCGTCACCCAGGCCGCATCTGCGATCGCAAGAAAATATCCGCACTTGAAGATCGCCGGGATTCATCACGGCTATTTCTGGGATGACGAGGAAGCCGTGGTGTCCAGGATCCGCGCGTCCGGCGCACGGTTGCTGTTCGTCGCGATCACGTCGCCGCGCAAGGAGAATTTCATCAATCGATGGAAGGCCGAACTCGGTGTCGATTTCGTGATGGGTGTGGGCGGCACGTTCGACGTCGTTGCCGGCAAAGTCCGACGTGCGCCAGCCTGGATGCAGAAAGCCGGTCTCGAATGGCTGTTTCGGGTGCTTCAGGAGCCGAGACGCATGTGGAGGCGTTACTGGACGACCAATAGCCGATTCGCGTGGATGTTGTTGCGCGCCCGTTTCGCGGCGCGGCCGCGCCGCATGCCGACACGGCGTATCGGGCATTGAGCTGTTCGGGGGCGTTCGACGCTCCCGCCACGGGGCCGCCGCCTTTTCGTACAATCAGCGCATTATCGACGGCGTCCGACTCATGCCCCTCCTTCCCACCACCGCCACCGCCCCCTTCTGCCCGTCGGAAGTAAAGGGCAGCATCACGATCGACGCCGGCGCGTCGCGCTGGATGAAGCTCAAGCGCTTCTTCGGCCCTGGCCTGCTGGTCGCGATCGGCTACATGGACCCCGGCAACTGGGCGACCGACATCCAGGCCGGCTCGCAGTTCGGCTATGCGCTGCTGTGGGTCGTCGCGTTCTCGAGCGTCGCCGCGATCTTCCTGCAGATGCTCGCCGCGCGGCTCGGCCTCGTCGCCGGCAAGGATCTCGCGCAGGCCAGCTACGACCGCTACGGTCCGTTCGGGCGCGTGTTGCAGTGGGTCACGGCGGAAGTGTCGATCATCGCGTGCGACATCGCCGAAGTGCTCGGCTGCGCGCTCGCGTTCAAGCTGCTGCTCGGCGTGCCGCTCGCATGGGGGATCGTGCTCACCGCGCTCGACACGGTGATCGTCCTCGGGCTGCAGGGCAAGGGCGTCAGGCAGATCGAGGCGATCGTGCTCGGGCTGATCGCGACGATGGCGTTCTGCTTCGTCGCGCAGGTCGCGATCACGCCGCCCGACTGGCATGCGGTCGCGAAGGGGCTCGTGCCGGGCGACCCCGGCCGCGACCGCAAGGACGCGATCGTGCTCGCGCTCGGCATCGTCGGCGCGACGATCATGCCGCACAACCTGTATCTGCATTCGTCGGTCGTGCAGACGCGCCATGTGGTCGGCGGCGCGCGCGGGCTGATCCGCGACACGCTCGCGCTGGTGCGCATCGATACCTGCGTGTCGCTGTTCGTCGCGATGCTCGTCAATGCGGCGATCCTGATCGTCGCGGGCGCCGCGTTCCATGCGACCGGCCAGCACAACGTGACCGACATCGAACAGGCGTACCGGCTGATCACGCCGATCGCCGGCGGCGCGGCCGCGCTGCTGTTCGGCATCGCGCTGCTCGCGTCCGGGCAGAGTTCGACGCTGACCGGCACGATCGCCGGCCAGGTGATCATGGACGGCTTCTTGCACACGAAGATCCCGTGCTACCAGCGCCGGCTGATCACGCGCGGGCTCGCGCTGGTGCCCGCGTTGATCGGCGTGCTCTGGCTCGGCGAAAACTCGGTCGGACAGCTGCTCGTGTGGAGCCAGGTGCTGCTGAGCCTGCAGCTGCCGTTCGCGATGTGGCCGCTGATCAGATCGGTCAGCGACCGCAAAACGATGGGGGAGCACGCGATCGGCCGCAAGACGCAGGCCGTCGCCTGGGCGCTGTTCGTCGTCATCACGGGGACGAACCTGCTGCTGATCACGGGTGTCGCGGGCTGATACAGCCTGTCACAGGCTGAAACAGGCGCACGGCCCGCTTGCGTTAAACTGCGGCCTTTCTCCCGCTGTCAGAAGTCCGTTATGTGGAGTGAAATCAGCAACATAGGCGATGCCGCACTGACCCTGCCGGTCGCGCTGACCTGCGCGCTCTGGCTCGCGCTGTCGAACTGGCGGCTCGCGGTGCGCTGGGTCGTGCTGCTTGCGGCCGGCATGAGCGTCGTCGGCGCCACGAAGATCCTCTACGCGGGCTGCGGGATCGAGCTCCCGCAGTTCGACTTCCGCGTGATCAGCGGCCACACCATGCTGTCGACGTCCGTGTGGACGGTCGCCCTGTCGATGCTGTGGCAGGCGTTTCTCCCCGGCAAGGCGCCGGGCGTGGCGGCCGGCCTCATCGTCGGCGCATTGACGGCCGTCGCGCGCGTGTTCGACCATTCGCACACGACGCCCGAAGTCGTCGTCGGCTGGCTGCTCGGCGCAACGGTCGCGCTGGCGTTCCTGCACGCGTACAACCGCTTGCCGCGGCGCGCGTTCTCGCCGCGCATCGCGGCCGTCTGCCTGCTGCTCGTGTCCGGCATCGCATACGGGCATCGCGCGCCGTTCCAGCAGATGATCGACACGCATTCCCCGCAGTTCTGCGCGTTCATGCGCGCGTCCGGCGACGGTTTCTGACGAGCTTGCCCGGAAGGGTCCGGGCATCGGCGCGCCGGCGCCGGATGCGACCGTCGCCCGGCGGCTGTCCCGCGGCTCATTCCATTCGCTTCCCGTCGTCCGCACAAGCCGGCCGGGGTTCGGCCTTCGCCGAACCGGTATCCCGGTTGATCGGGCGCGTTGCGCGGTTTCGGCGCGAATGTCATCAGTCGTGCCTATGACCGGGCATGATGAATATTCATTTCATCGATTGGCGGCATTCGCGTACGCTGGCGTGCATTCGATCGGCGCGGACCACGGCGGCCTGCGCGGTTTGTCCGATGCGCAACGGCCGGGTCGCTATACTCGCGCAATCGGCGGTCGTCGCGCTCGCGCACGGCAACGGCCGTCGCGGTACGCTTCCGCCACGACGATCCACGATAGGAGCAAGCTTCCATGACAGTCGTTTCCCCGCGCCTCGCAGGCAAGTGCGCATACATCACGGGCGCCGCCGGCGGCCTCGGCCGCGCGATCGCGCGCCGGATGGTTGAGCAGGGCGCGCGCGTGTTCCTGACCGACGTCGCCGATGCGGCGGTGCTCGACGCATTCGCGCACGAGCTCAATGCGGGACGCGCGACGCCGGTCGCGTTCGCAGCCACGCAGGACGTGCGGGACGAAGCGCGCTGGCAGGCGCTGCTCGTGCAGGCGGTCGATGCGATGGGCGGGCTGTCGGTGCTCGTCAACAACGCGGGCGTGGGCTCGATCGGCTCGCCCGCGCAAATCGAGCTGGACGAATGGCGGCGCGTGATGGCGATCAACGTCGAGAGCATCGTGCTCGGCTGCAAGCATGCGCTGTCGTACCTGGCCGAGAGCCATCCCGCGTCGATCATCAACATCTCGTCGGTGGCCGCGTTCAAGGTCGAGCCGGATTTCACCGCATACAACGCGTCGAAGGCGGCGGTCGCGTCGCTGACGAAATCGGTCGCGATCGATTGTGCGCGCCGCGAGCTCGACGTGCGCTGCAACTCGATCCACCCGGCGTTCATCCGCACGGGAATCGTCGAGCCGCTGTTTGAGTCGCTCGGCGAACGCGATGCGACGCGCAAGCTCGTGCGCGGCATTCCGCTGCGCCGGCTCGGCGATCCGGACGACGTCGCGCATGCGGCCGTCTATCTGGCGTCCGACGAGAGCCGCTTCGTGACTGCCGCCGAACTCGTGATCGACGGCGGTATGTGCGCGGTCTGACGCGCGCCGAACACAACTACCGGAGGAGAACATCGTGGCGACACTCGTGAACCGTCAACTGTTGCTGAAGACGCGCCCTGAAGGGCGAGTCGGCCGCGAACACTTTTCGTTCGTCGAAACGCTGGTGCCGGCGCTCGCCGACGGCGAAGTGCTCGTGCGCGTGCTGTATCTGTCGATGGATCCGACCAACCGCGTGTGGATGAGCGACGTGCCGCAATACCTGCCGCCCGTCGCGATCGGCGACGTGATGCGCGCGCTCGGCATCGGGCGTGTGGTCGCGTCGCGCCACGCGGGTTTCGCCGAAGGCGACCTCGTGCAGGGGCTCGTCGGCTGGCAGGATTACGCGGTGGTGCCGGCCGACCAGGCCGCGCAGCTCGTGAAGCTGCCCGCGCAGCCGGGCCTGCCGTTGCCGACGCTGCTCGGCGCGTGCGGGATGAGCGGCCAGACCGCGTACTACGGGCTGACCGACATCGCGCCGGTGCAGGCGGGCGAGACGCTCGTCGTGTCGGCGGCGGCCGGGTCGGTCGGCTCGATTGCGGGCCAGATCGGCAAGATCCACGGCGCGCGCGTGGTCGGCATCGCGGGCGGCGCGGACAAGTGCCGCTATCTGACCGAGACGCTCGGCTTCGACGCGGCGGTCGACTACAAGGCCGACGATTTCCGCGAGCAGTTGAAGCGGGCGACGCCGGACGGTGTGCACGTGAACTTCGAGAACGTCGGCGGCGAGGTGATGCGCGCGGTGCTGTCGCGGATGGTGATCGGCGGGCGCGTCGCGCTGTGCGGCGTGATCTCGAACTACAACAGCGGCCGCGCGGCGGACGACGTCGGCGTGCTGATCTCGAAACGCATCACGATGCGCGGCTTCCTGATCCTCGACTACCGCAACAGCCGCGAAGCGGTGCAGACGCTCGCCGGCTGGCTGCGCGACGGCCGGCTCAAGGCCGAGGAAACGGTTGCCGACGGGCTCGAGAACGCGCCGGACGTGCTCAATCGCCTGTTCGACGGCGACCATCGCGGCAAGCTCGTGCTGCGCGTCGATCCGGACGCATGACCGGCCGCGCGTTCGCGCGTTGACTTCGAACAGGGGGCATCGATCGACGGCTTGCCACATATATTGTTTCGCGCGCTGTTCTTGAAGTGAATCGCCGGCAAAAGGCAGCGTGGCGTGCGCGTCACGTCGCCGTGTTTTTGCGCGGCGAAAAGCGCGGCTCCGCTTGCGGACGAAGATGGAACAGGCAGCGTCGGCAGCGCAGCGCGATCGAACGATGCGCTGTCGCGACGGCGTGCCGACGGTGGCCGGGCCGGCGCCGGAAAGCGAGACGGGCGCCGCGGCGCCCGTCGTGATCAGGGTTTCGTCATCCGTGGCGCGCCGCACCGATCATGAGCGGGGCGGCGCGGCCGCGCGTCACTCGCCCTGTTCGGCGCGTGCGTAGATGTCCCAGCTCGCCATGAACAGCGCGGCGACGAGCGGCCCGATCACGAAGCCGTTGATGCCGAACAGCGCCATGCCGCCCAGCGTCGAGATCAGCACGACCCAGTCGGGCATCTTCGTGTCCTTGCCGACGAGCACCGGACGCAGCAGGTTGTCGACGAGGCCGATCACGCCGACGCAGAACGCGACCAGAATCACGCATTTCCAGATCGCGCCGGTCGCGAGGAAGTAGAGCGCGGCAGGCACCCACACGATGCTCGCGCCGATCGCCGGCAGCAGCGACAGGAACGCCATCAGCGCGCCCCACAGCACGACGCCTTCGATCCCGAGGATCCAGAAGATCAGCCCGCCGAGCGCACCCTGCACGAGCGCGACCGCGATGTTGCCCTTGACGGTTGCGCGCACAACCGTCGTGAACTTCGCGAGCAGCAGGTTCTTGTGCTCTTCGTCGAGCGGGATCGCGCGGCGCACGCGCCGGCCGATCTCGCCGCCGTCGCGCAGCAGGAAGAACACCATGTACAGCATCACGCCGAAGCTGACGACGAACTGGAACGTGTTCTGGCCGATGCTGAGCGCCTGCGCGGCCGCGAACTGGCTGATCTGCGCGGCGCCGTCCGTCAGCTTCTTCTGGATACCGGGAACGTTGGTCAGCCCGTACTTCTGCAGCAGGTGCTGAATCGACGTCGGCAGCGCCTGAATGATGTCGTGGACGTACTTCGAATAGTTCGGCGGCGCGTCCTTGAGTTCCTGGTACACGTACGCGATTTCCTGCACGAGCGTCGCCATGACGAACACGAGCGGCAGAATCACGATCAGGATGATCAGCGACATCGTCACGAGCGCGGCCAGATTGCGCCGCTTGCCGAAGCGTGCGGCGAGCCAGCGCTGCACCGGCTGGAACAGGATCGCGAGAATGGTGCCCCAGAACACGGCTCCGGAGAACGGCGCGAGGATCCAGCAGAGTCCGACGGTGACCGCGAACAACAGGAAATAGAAGAATTTTTGGTGATCGTGTCCGCTGTCCATGGAAGGTTCGCGCAGATTGTTGTCTGGTTTGATTGAATCTCGTTGCCACGCGCGCGATCGGCTCGCGAACGTCACGCATTCGCGGCGCGGCGCGCCGCACGGCGGCCCGAACGGCAGTATGCCCGCAAAGGTGCCGCCATCATAGCCGCTGCGCGCGGCACATGCGAAAACGCCGCGGCCGGAGCCGCGGCGTTGCCGGGATGCACACGCGGCCGCGCCGCGCCGGATCGTCAGATGTTGAGCTTCGTGACCTTGGTGCCGTTCACCGACAGGTCGCCCATCAGGCCGGCGTTGGTCAGCACCAGCACTTCGACCGGTGCGGTCGCCGTGTTGGTATCGACCGCGCCGTTCGCACCGACCTTCACGACCGCGACCGACGCGTCGGCGCCGGCCGACCAGCCGTCGGACTTGCGGAACGTGTCGAGCGCATCCTGCGTCATGAACAGGAACACGACCGCCTTCGACTGTGCGCCGGCCTGCAGGCCGATCGACAGCGACGACGTGTTGTAGTACCCGACGGTGCTGCCGCCGACGCGCAGCGCGCCGTTGCCGGACTGCGCGCCGACGATGAAGCCGGCCTGCAGCACGTTCGGGAACACCAGCACGCCGCGCGCCTTCGATACCAGGTCACGCGAACCGGGCACCGTCGAATAGAGGCGCGACAGCGTCGCGTTCACGCTCGAGTCGATCGACTGGCGCTTCGACGCGCTGGTCGCTGCGTTATCGGGTTTGTCACGCGTGGTGGTGCAACCGGCCAGCGCGAGACTGCCGATCATCACGGCTGCGGCGGCTTTCAGGGCGAGGGATTTCTGCATGGCGTTTCTCCTTCGTTGTCGGGTTGAGGACGGACGGGATGAACCCGCTCAACGGCGGGAAAGGAGCAGGCCCGCGACGAATGCGAGGCCCGCGACGACGCCCGCGGTCTGCCACGGGTTGTCGTGCACCGCTTGCGACACGCGTTCGGCCGATTCGCGCAGCCGGGCGGCCGCGGTGCCCGACGCGTAGTCGAGCGTGCTGCGTGCCTCGTCGAGTCGTGCCTGCACGCGCTTGCGCAGCGCGGCGATATCGCCGTCGCCATCGTTCTTCAGCAGGTCTTCCAGTTCGTCGACCAGCCCGCGCAGATCGTCGGTCACGTCCGCATGCAGGTCGCGGGCGGCCGCGCGCGTCGTGCGTCCCACGCGCCGGCCGGTGCGACGGATGTCGGACAGGCCGCGGTCCAGCTTGTGTTCGATCGAGTCGGTGAGCGCCATGGTGTTTATCCTCCTTCGATTTGATTTGCAGGCCAATTTGAAGATAAGACGAATCCCAGCAACCAGTGTGATTCACATCAGCCAATTGAGTTTCGAGACAAATTTTCAATTCGCCGGCAAGATCCCCGGGAAGCCCCGCTCCATCGGGCAGGCCGGCGGTTGAAAAAATTTCGCAATCGGCCGAAGCGGCGTAGCGGGCTCGTTGCACGAAGCGAAAGTCCGGTAAATATGGCGTCGCCTGGTGAATCAGGTAAATAGTGCCGTTGCATGCGTTTCGTTGATGCAATTGCACTAATCGCCATGTCGTGACCGAGCACGCTTCGTGCCCGCGGCGGCTCGAATCGCGCCTTCGTCCAGCGCAAGGTCGATCACGACGGGATCGTGGTCCGACGAACGGTATGCATCGGATGCGTAATAGGCCGCCCGTTGCGCCGGCGTTTTGTAATCGGGCACGGATTGCAGCGCAACCGGTTCGTCGGCGTTGACGTGCCACGCGTGCACGGCCTTCACGCGGGCGGCAAGCGGGGACGTCGCGAGCGCGTGGTCGAGGTTGCCCGCTTCGCCGCGGAATACGTAGCTGTAGCCGGCATGGCCGGCGAAGCGCGCAACGAGGTTCGTGTAGCCGTGCGCTTCGAGTGCGCGCAGCGGATCTTCGTTCGCGTAGCTGTTCAGGTCGCCGATCAGCAGCACGCCGTCGGCCGCGGCGCCGGTCGGGGTCGTCGCGAGCCACGCGGCGATGCGCTCGGCCGCGCGCGTGCGCGCCGCGTTCCAGCAGCCCTGGCCGTCGGACTGGTCGAGATCGGCGCCGGCGGCGCGCGGGCAGTTCTTCGACTTCAGGTGATTGACCGCGACCGTGAATGCGCGGATGCCGCCGATGCGTCGAAACGTCTGCGCGAGCGGCTGGCGGTTGCGCCCGTCGAGCGCGACGGTCGACGCGCGGCCGACCGGTTCGATCGTCCGGCTGTCGTACAGCAGCGCGACCGCGATCGCATCGCGGCCGAGCCGCGCGGTGCCGGGGTGGACCGCGCGCCAGCCGTCGCCGAGCCGGGCCGTGAGCCGCTGCACGGCACTTGCTTCGCCGTAGCCGTTGTTCGCGATCTCCATCAGGCCGATCACGTCGGCGCCCAGTGCGCGCAGCGCGGCGACGATCTTCGCTTCCTGTCGCGCGAACGCGGCGGGTGTCTTCGCGCCGCGAACGGGCTGGTCGCCGAGGCCGCCGCCGTCGCCGTCGCCGTTGAAGTAGTTGAACACGTTGAACGACGCGACGCGCACGTCGGCCTGCGGATGCCGCGCCGGCGCATCGGTCCGCGGATTCGGCGCGGCGTCGAATACGGGCGCCATCGCCGGTACGGGCTGCAGTCGCCAGGTGCCGTAGCGCTTCTCGAGCACGCCATCGACGCCGCGAACCGTGTAGCCCGCGCGCAACGTGTTGGCGGCACTCAGTGCGGGCGGCGGATAGCGGGCGATCGCGGGGTTTACGCGGCTCGAGCCGTCGTCGAGCACGATCCGGTTGCGCGCATTGACCGCAGCCCGCGCGGCGGCTTGCGCCGGCGGCGCCACGTGAGTGGGCGCGTATAGGCGGCCGTGGCTGAGCACGATGCTGCCGTAGCGGCCCAGCTCGAAAGTGTCGCTGACCGTCAGCGTTTGCGGAAACCGCACGCGCATGCCTTCATGCGCGGCAAAAACGGCGTCGTCGTCGACCGGCAGCGTCAGCGAGGCCGGCGTGACGGTCTGCCCGCGTGCGCACACGGCCGCGTGGCCCGACAGCGTCAGTTGCGTGCGGCCGTATTTCTGCTCGATCCTGCCGGTGACGTGCACGAGTTCGCCCGGGCGGACGCGTGCGTTCGGCGCATAGACGAACAGGCCTTCCGGGACGCCGGGCCGGTGCCGCCGCTGCGCGTCCGCCTGCTGGACGAAGAACCCGCCGAAGCCGTCGGCGCCGCCGAATGCCGCGGTGACGACCGCTTCGATCGACGTGGTGCGGCCGGCCAGCGGCGAGCGGCCGCCGGGATGCCGGATGTCGGCGATCGCCATGGTCGGGCCGCCGCAGTCGGCGCTGACCGGCAGCGCGGCGCTGGCGGGCGCGGTGCAAAGGGCGACGGAGGCGGCGAGCGCGAACGGCGGCGGCAGGCGTGACATGGAGCGTTCCCCAGGAAGAAAATTCGAGCATTCGGGACGGCATCTTGACGGCAAAATCGCGTGTTGCGGTCGAAATGGCCATCAGGCCGATGCCGAACGGCCAACGATGGCGGCAGCGCGCGCCGGGGCTGTTACGCTTCGCATCTGGCGTGTCATTTCGGCCCGCGATCCGAACGCTTGCACGCACGGCCCTACAGGAGATCTCCATGTCGTACATGCTGTTGATTGTCGAACCGACCGGCCAGCGCGCCGAGCGCACGCTGGAAGACGGGCAGGCGCTTTACGCGCGGATGGTCGATTTTGCCGAGACGCTGAAAGCGCGCGGCGTGCTGCGCGGCGTCGAGTCGCTGGAGCGTTCCGAACGCGCGACGCGCGTGCAGGTGCGCGACGGCGAGACGCGCCTCGTCGACGGTCCGTTCGCCGAGGCGAAGGAAATGGTCGGCGGCTTCTTCATCGTCGACGTCGACACGCGCGACGAAGCGATCGAGATCGCGCGCCAGTGCCCGGCCGCGCAATGGTGCACGGTCGAAGTCCGTGCGGTCGGCCCGTGTTTCCTGTGACGGCCGCTTCTCGGTGTTAACCCGGATTCGTCGTGCCGCACGTCGATCCGGCGGCTTGCCGCCCGTCGTCCGTATGAGGCGCCGATGAGCGGACGCCGCTATTCACCGACAAGGAGTGAGCGATGCGATTCATGATCATGATCCGGGCGAACGCCGTCAGCGAATCCGACGCATTGCCGGACAACCGGCTGGTCGAGGCGATGACGGCCTATCACGAGGAACTGGCCAACGCCGGCGTGCTGCTCGATGCGAACGGCCTGCGCCCGAGCAAGCGCGGCTGGCGCGTGCGGTACACCGGCGGCAAGGGCACGGTCGTTGACGGCCCGTTCGCGGAGACGAAGGAACTGATCGCCGGCTATACGCTGATCCAGGTGCGCTCGCGCGACGAAGCGCTGGAATGGACGCGCCGCTTTCCGGCGCCGTTCGGCGCGGAGATGGACTGCGAGATCGAGGTGCGGCCGCTGTTCGAACTCGACGACCTGACGCCGAGCGAAGCGGTCGAGCGGTTTCGCGACCTCAACGTCGGGCGCAGCCGGCCCGTGTGAACGCGTCGTCACCAGGAGCGATCTTCATGCACAGGATGGTGTTCATCAATTTGCCGGTGGCCGACCTGCCGCGCGCGAAGGCGTTCTATGTCGCGCTCGGCTTCGGCGTCGTGCCGGCGTACACGACCGAACAGGGCGCGTGCATCCGCGTCGGCGACGCGATCTTCGTGATGCTGCTCGTACGGCCGTTTTTCCAGACCTTCACCGGCAAGACGCTGGTCGAACCGGCGACGCACGTGCAGGTGCTGCCGTGCCTGTCGTGCGACAGCCGTGCCGACGTCGATGCGCTCGTCGCGAAGGCGCGGGCGGCCGGCGGCGCGGTGCCGCGTGAGCCGCACGCGTATCCGGGCATGTATACCCACGACTTTGCCGACCCGGACGGCCACGAATGGGGGCTGGTCTACGCGGAGCACGACGCGGCCGGCCAGGGGCCGGCGTCGTGACGCGCGAGGCGACCCATCGTGCGATCGAGGCCGTCTGGCGAATCGAGGCGCCGAAGATCATCGCCCGCGCCGCACGGGTGGTGCGCGACGTCGGCGTGGCCGAGGAGCTTGCGCAGGATACGCTCGTCGCGGCGCTCGAGCACTGGCCCGTCGATGGCGTGCCCGACAACCCCGCTGCGTGGCTGATGACGGCCGTGAAGCGGCGCGCGCTCGATCGGGTCCGGCAGGAGTCGCTGCACGCGGCGAAACGCGACCAGCTCGGACATGAAATGGACGCACTCGAAGCGCACGTCGTCCCGGACATCGCGGACGCGATCGCCGATGCGCGCGACGACGATATCGGCGACGACCTGCTGCGGCTGATCTTCACGTCGTGCCATCCGGTGCTGTCGACCGATGCGCGCGTCGCGCTGACGTTGCGGCTGCTCGGCGGGCTGACCACGGGCGAGATCGCGCGCGCGTTCCTGTCGCCGGAGCCGACGATCGCGCAGCGCATCGTGCGCGCGAAGCGCACGCTCGCGGCGGCGCGCGTGCCGTTCGAGGTGCCGGCCGCAGATGCGCGGCCCGCGCGTCTCGCGTCGGTGCTCGAAGTGATCTATCTGGTGTTCAACGAAGGCCATGCGGCAACCTCGGGCGACGACTGGACGCGCCCGGCGCTGTGCGACGAGGCGCTGCGGCTCGGCCGCGTGCTGGCCGGGCTGATGCCGGACGAAAGCGAGGTGCTCGGGCTCGTCGCGCTGATGGAGCTGCAGGCGTCGCGCATGCATGCGCGTACCGATGCGCACGGGCGGCCCGTGCTGCTGCTCGACCAGGATCGCAGCCGGTGGGATCCATTGCTGATCCGGCGCGGCCTCGCGGCGCTCGACCGGGCAACGAAGCTCGGCGGCGTGCGCGGACCGTATGCGCTGCAGGCCGCGCTGGCGGCGTGCCATGCGCGTGCGCGGCATGCGTCGGAGACGGACTGGGCGCAGATCGTCGCGCTGTACGACGCGCTTGCCGAGGTCGCGCCGTCGCCCGTCATCGAGCTGAACCGCGCGGTGGCGGTGGGAATGGCGTTCGGGCCGGCCGCGGCGCTGGAGATCGTCGACGTGCTGCGCGACGATCCGGCGCTCGCGCGTTATCACTGGCTGCCGAGCGTGCGCGGCGACCTGCTCGCGAAGCTCGGGCGCGCGGACGAAGCGAAGGCGGAATTCCGCCGCGCGGCCGAATTGACCCGCAACGAGCGCGAAAGGGAATTGCTGCTGAAGCGGGCGACGGATGCGTGACGCGTGACTCGCGGCGCCGCATGGGTATGCTGCGCCGCAAGCCGCAAGCCGCAAGCCGCAAGCCGCAAGCCGCAAGCCGCAAGCCGCAAGCCGCAAGCCGCAAGCCGCAAGCCGACCCCAAATCCGTCCCCTATCGTCCGGATTGAAAAAGCCTATTGGGGGATGCGAACGCAAGCGCCTAGATTGAAGAGCACGATGCGTGCGCGCTCCGCACCCGCATCGTTCCCCACATACATCATCGGCCCGGCTTCGCACGCGGCCGCGCCGACTTCAACGGAGGCGCAAATGGCTCAACTCAAGGGCAGCAAGACCGAAGAGAATCTGAAGGCCGCATTCGCGGGCGAATCGCAAGCGAACCGGCGTTATCTGTATTTCGCTTCGAAGGCCGACGTCGAAGGCCAGAACGACGTGGCCGCGCTGTTCCGCTCGACCGCCGAAGGCGAAACCGGCCACGCGCACGGCCACCTCGAATACCTCGAAGCCGTCGGCGATCCGGCGACGGGGCTGCCGTTCGGCTCGTCGCGGCTGAACCTCGAATCGGCGATCGCCGGCGAGACCCACGAATACACCGACATGTATCCGGGCATGGCCAAGACGGCGCGCGAAGAAGGCTTCGACGAAATCGCGAACTGGTTCGAGACGCTCGCGAAGGCCGAACGCAGCCACGCGAACCGCTACACGAAGGCGCTGGACGCGCTCGTCGACTGACGCGAGCCGCCGCCAGCCCGCACGACCGGCGCGGAACATCCGGCGGCCGGCCGTGCGTCGATCGCCGCCCGCCGCGCGGGCGGTGCGTCCGCGCGCATGCGCGCCACGCTGGAGCGCACCATGCCCCACAAGGAAGGCAGTCTCGAAGCCCCGACCCGGCATCCGCTCGACTGGCAGTCCGAAGCGTTCTACGACCAGGCCGCGATCGACGCGGAAATGACGCGCGTCTTCGACATCTGCGCCGGATGCCGGCGCTGCGTGTCGCTGTGCGGCGCGTTTCCCGCGCTGTTCGACCTCGTCGACGACACACCGATGGGCGACGTCGACGAAGTGCCGAAGGCCGCGTTCGGCAAGGTCGTCGACCAGTGCTATCTGTGCGACCTCTGCTACATGACGAAATGCCCGTACGTGCCGCCGCACGCATGGAACGTCGACTTCCCGCACCTGATGCTGCGCGCGAAGGCGGCCCGCTACCAGCGCGGCGAAGCGCCGCTGCGCGACGAGGTGTTGTCGAACACCGACGCGCTCGGCCATTTCGCGGGCATTCCGATCGTCACGCAGGCGGTGAACGCGGTGAATCGCACGCCGCCCGCGCGCCACGCGCTCGAAGCGGTGCTGGGCGTCGACCGCAATGCGTGGCTGCCGGAATTCGCGCCGCGCAAATTTCGCCGCGCCGCGAAGCGCTCGGACGGCCCGCCGGTACGCGACGGCGAACGCACGCCCGGCAAGGTCGCGATCTACGCGACGTGCTACGTGAATTTCAACGAGCCCGGCATCGGCCACGACCTGCTCGCGATCCTCGCGCACAACGAGATTCCGTACGAGCTCGTCAGCCGCGAAGCCTGCTGCGGGATGCCGCTGCTCGAGCAGGGCAACCTCGCCGGTGTCGCCGCGAAGAAGGCCGTCAACATCCCCGTGCTGGAGCGCTACGCGCGCGACGGCTATGCGCTGATCGGCGCGATCCCGAGCTGCGTGCTGATGTACAAGAGCGAACTGCCGCTGATGTTTCCCGATGACGAAGCCGTGCGCGCGGTGGCCGATGCGTTCTGGGATCCGTTCGAATACGTGATCGCGCGGCATCGCGACGGCTTGCTGAAGACGGATTTCAAGCAGGGCCTCGGCACCGTGTCGTATCACGTGCCGTGCCATGCGCGCGTGCAGAACATCGGCCGCAAGACGGCCGACACGCTGTCGCTCGTGCCGGATACGCGCGTGAACGTCGTCGAGCGCTGTTCCGGTCACGCGGGCACGTTCGGCGTGAAGAAGGCGTTCCATGCGGACGCGATGCGCATCGGCACGCCGGTGTTCAACGCGATGGCCGAGCCGAAGCCGGATGTCGTGTCGTCGGACTGCGCGCTCGCCGGTCATCACATCGTGCAGGGGATCGGCGAGAAGGGGCTGCCGGACGCGCCGCTCGCGCATCCGCTCACGCTGCTGCGCCGCGCGTACGGCATCTGACGCGCTGGAACCCCCTTCGTTGCGAACACATCGACGACATCCGACGACATCGAGGACATCCCATGACGCTGACCCGCAACTCCCTGCTGACGCTCGAAGCGTACGCGAAGATCCGCAAGGCCGAACACGCGCGGCTCGTCGCGTACAAGCGCCGCCGCGCGGTGGCGCTCGGCAACCATCTGCGCTTGCTGTTCGAGGACGAGACGACGATCCGCTATCAGATCCAGGAGATGCTGCACATCGAGAAGATCTTCGACGAGGCCGGCATCGAAGGCGAGCTGGAAGCCTATCTGCCGCTCGTGCCCGACGGCACGAACCTGAAGGCGACGCTGCAGATCGAATACGAGCACGAGGCCGAGCGGCGGGCGGCGCTCGCGCGGCTGATCGGCGTCGAGGATCGCGTGTACCTGCAGGTGGACGGCCATCCGGCCGTGTATGCGATCGCCGACGAGGATCTCGACCGCGACAACGCGGAGAAGACGTCGGCCGTGCACTTCGTGCGCTTCGAATTGAGCGGGCCGATCCGCACGGCGCTCAAGGACGGCGCCGCGCTGTCGATCGGCTGCGATCATTCGGCCTATACGGTCGCGCCGCAACGCGTGGATGCCGACGTGGCCGCATCGCTCGCCGGTGATCTGCGCTGACGCGTTCGTTGCCGGGGCAACGATCGCGGCCACTGCGTTCGCCGGCCCCTGCGGCACAGTCCGCCGGCAGGCGCCGTGCGCATTTCGCGTCCAAGATGTAACAAGCGTGTCCGCGCTTGCATGCCGAGAAGCAATGTGCATTGGACGTCAGCGCGCTTTCGTGACTCGCAGAGAAACAATAAAAAGATTGTGCACGGAGATAATTCGGTTCGGCGCAATTTGAACGATTTACCGATCCGTGAATGTCTTGTTACGAATTTATCCCTGATTTACCGATTTTAGGCGGCAGTCCCGCTGTTTGTTACCGACGAGGGTCGGATCACTCGCGAACAGCCGTGGCGCAGCCCGCTGGCACACCCCGGAAAGCCCCGCCGGACGGGGCTTTCCAGCCGCACGCATAACGATCGCGTAAAAAAATTCAAGGGTAAATGGATTGCGCTTCCTTGGCAGGTTGTTTCAGTGAGTAACATTAAGTCATTGTCATATTGAGATAAACCCTAGGGATGGTATGCTTCGTGCACAAAAATTCCCACATTGGAGTGAGACCGTGATTTGTGCGCCATTGCCGGGAATGGCGGCACCGGGAAAGTGCGGTGTCGCGCCGGCATGCACAACAATCGGATAACCATAATGTGCAACCGGGTCGCCCCGTGACGCGATGCGTGACGACGGCGCCGACAATCGCAGCCCCGGCCTGGCTGCGTGGAGAAATCAACTATGTTCTTCGATGAGCTTAACGATGAAGAGTGGTTGCGGATTTCGGCACTGATCGCCGACGAACCCATCCGGTTGAACCGCCGGGGCCGTCCACGTGCGGAGCCACGTGTGGTCGCCAACGCGGTGCTGTGGATCCTGACGACCGGCGAAGCGTGGTCCAAGCTGCCCGGACGCTATCCGTCTGGGCCGACATGCCGCCGCCGCTACGAGGAGTGGCTCGCGAACGGCACGCTGCTGCAGATGATCGACGTGCTGACGCAGTTCAGCGGGCGCACGTTCGCATACGTGCCGCCGCCGCCCGCGCCGGCCGCGCCGACGTGCCGGGCAGAGCCGGTGCCCGACAACGACCGTCTGCGCGGCGTGTTCTGGCAGAACCCCGAGTCGTGGCAATTGCCGGTCGCTCAGGCAAACGTTTGGGAGGGCGAGGGCGCGACCGCGGCCGAGAGGGCCGACGCGCGCGCGGACCAAGCGGCCGCCGTGTCGTTCGCGGTGCCGGGCGCGCAACCCGCGGCGCTGCGCCACGGGCGTCCGTCCGCCGCGAGCTTCGCGACGGCCGAGCCGCAAGTCGACGACTATCGCGGCTATACGATCTACGGGACCGCGCAGCCGGTGCAGAACCTGATGTACCGCGCGTGGGCCGAGATCATGCAGGACGACCGGCGCGTCGAACGCTCGGGCCTGATCGGCCCGCGCTTCACCGACGCGGAAGAGGCGCAGCAGTACGCGCTCGACTGGGCGCGTCAGTGGATCGATCGCCACGGTGCGAGCGACGAACCGGTGCGTGTGCCGCAGAGCGAAGTGCTGGCCGGCCTGTCCGCGCTGGCGCGCGCGGAGTCGGACATCAAGCGCTTCATCGCCGAGCGCCGCACGGGCGGGCTGGGCGAAAGCCGCAACGACCCGGTGCAGTCGGAGCGCCGCGAGTATGCGTATCGCGTAGGCTGATCGTCATCCGGGCGGACACGCGCGGGCCATCGTGGATCACGATGCCCGCGCGTTTTTTTTGCCCGTCGTTTTGTCTGCCGATGCGACGGATGCCGGGCACGTGATCGAAGCGCCCGGCATGCACCGCGTCACTGGCGGCCGTAGGTATCGTCGAAGCGGACGATGTCGTCCTCGCCGAGATACGCGCCCGACTGCACTTCGATCAGCTCGAGCGGCATCTTGCCGGGGTTCTCGAGACGGTGGGACACGCCGAGCGGGATGTACGTCGATTCGTTCTCGGACAGCAGGAACGTTTCGTCGCCGCGCGTGATGCGCGCGGTGCCGCGCACGACGATCCAGTGTTCGGCGCGGTGATGGTGCATCTGCAGCGACAGCCGCGCGCCCGGCTTCACGACGATGCGCTTCACCTGGAAGCGCTCGCCGTTGTCGACCGAATCGTAGTGGCCCCACGGGCGATGGACCTTGCGGTGATCGGTCGCTTCCGCGCCGCGTTCGGCCTTGATGCGGCCGACGATCTTCTTCACGTCCTGCACGCGGGATTTGTCGGCGACGAGCACGGCGTCCGGCGTTTCGACGACGACGAGGTTCTGCGTGCCGACGCACGCGACGAGCCGGCTTTCCGCATGCGCGAACGTCGATTCGGCGTCTTCGAACAGCACGCGGCCGCGGCCGACGTTCTCGGCGTCATCCTTCGGCAGGATCTGCCAGATCGCGTCCCACGAACCGACGTCGGACCAGCCCGCGTCGAGCGGCACGACGACGCTTTCGCACAGCTGCGGCTGGTTCGCGAGCGGCTCCATCACCGCATAGTCGATCGAGTTCGACGGCGACGCGGCGAACGCGTCGCGATCGACGCGGAAGAAGTCGCCGTCTTCCTTGCCGCGCGCGACGGCCTGTTCGCATGCCGCGTAGATCTCCGGTTCGAGCTGGCGGATCGCGTTCAGCCACACCGACGCGCGCACGATGAAGATGCCGCTGTTCCACCAGTATTCGCCGGACGCGACGTATTGCCGAGCGAGCTCGAGGTGGGGCTTTTCGACGAAGCGGTCGAGACGGCGCACGTCGAGATTGCCGGTGCCGGCATCGCCGAGCGGCGCGCCGACGCGAATGTAGCCGTAGCCCGTTTCGGCGCGGCCCGGCACGATGCCCATCGTCGCGATCCTGCCTTGCGCCGCGCAGTGCACGCCGGCTGCGACGGCCGCGTGAAAGCGCGGCAGGTCGGCCACCGCATGGTCGGCCGGCATCACGGTCATCACGGCATCGGCGCCGCCCGCGACGATCCGCAGCGCGGCGAGCGTCAGCGCGGGCGCGGTGTCGCGGCCGAGCGGCTCGAGCATGATCGACGCGCGCTTGCCGGTCAGGCGCAGTTGTTCGGCGGTGGTGAAACGGTGATCCTCGCCGCACACGATCAGCACGTCGTCGTTCAGCGGATGGCCGGTCGTCAGGCCGTCGAGCCGCAGCGCGGTGGATTGCAGCAGCGAGTGGTCGCCGAGCAGGCCGATCAGCTGCTTCGGATAGTGCTCGCGCGACATTGGCCACAGACGCGTGCCCGAACCGCCGGCAAGGATCACCGGCTGCACCGCGACGCGCGACCCGGCATCGGCTGCGGCGGAAGAAGAAGGGCGCGTATCGGCTAACACGTCCGGAGCATTCATGGACACTCTCCTCGATTGAAGTCAGTGCCTGTTTTGTAGCATGAAGTAAATCGACAATAAAACCGGCGTTCCTCACGCGATATTTGTCGCGCACTCGTCGCGCACGTATCCGGGAAAAATTTCCGCGATAGCATCCGGCGCAAACAAAAAATTAAAAAATAATTCGGTGAGCCGGGCTGGCAGCCCTTCCCGCAAGGCGTTGGCGGGAACCGAAAAGTTGCCGAAGCATTCGCGCTCCACGCCCGTTTCGGGAAAACGTGCCGAATTAATTCAAGAATATCGCGGCAAGAATTTCCGATTATTTTTCGAAATACTTGTGCGCTTGAGGCGGAATTTTCTTGTCGCTTCAATAGCGTCATGCAACGTTTGAATCGGATGCGCGGCACGGGTTGCGCAAGGAGCTGTTCGGCTAACGCCTGTTCACAGAAGAGGAAGCAGACATGTTGAGCGTGCTGGCGAGAGTCATCGATATCGCGATGGTCGTGTTGGGGGCGTTGATCGCCGCCGCGCTGCACGGCGGCAGCATCTGGCTCAGCGACCTGCAGCGCACGACGGTGCTGTTCGATTGCCTGCTCGTCGTCGTGTTCTTTCCGGCCGTCGGCATCTATCAGTCGTGGCGCGGCAAGCGTCTCGTCGGGCTGGTGGTCCGCGTTGCGTTCGCGTGGCTCGTCGTCGAACTCGCCGGCATCCTGATGAGCTTCAGCTTTCACCAGTCGGGCGACCTGTCGCGGCTGTGGCTCGGCTATTGGGCGCTCGTCACGATGGCGCTGCTCGCGGGCTCGAAGGCCTGCGTGCACGTCGTGCTGCGGCAGCTCCGCCGCGGCGGCTACAACCTGAAGGCGGTCGCGATCGTCGGCGGCACGCCGGCCGCGCGGCGGCTGATCGCGCAGATGCGGGCGCGGCCGGAAGCCGGCTTCAACCCGGTGTGCGTGTACGACGAAAGCGAGGCGCCGGGCGAGGTCGCGCTCGACGACGTGCGCATCGAGCGGCAGTTCGAATCGCTGGTGTGGCTGGTGCGCAGCCGCGCGATCAGCGAGCTGTGGCTCACGCTGCCGATCACGGAGGAGCGGCGCATCCATCAGATCGTGACGGTGTTTCGCCACGACTTCGTGAACATCCGCTTCATCCCGGACGTGCGCACGCTGTCGTTCTTCAACCAGGAGGTGGTGGAGCTGCTCGGCGTGCCCGCGATCAACCTTGCGGCGTCGCCGATCACCGACGTGCGGATCCTGCCGAAGTTCGTGTTCGACCGGCTGTTCGCGCTGGCGGCGCTGACGATGCTCGCGCCGCTGATGCTGGTGATCGCGTGCCTGATCAAGCTCACGTCGCCCGGCCCGGTGTTCTTTCGCCAGAAGCGCAAGGGCATCGACGGGCACGAGTTCGAGATCTACAAGTTTCGCTCGATGAAGGTGCATCAGGAAGTCGCCGGACAGGTCACGCAGGCGACGCGGAACGACTCGCGCGTGACGCCGGTCGGCCGCTTCCTGCGCCGCACGAGCCTCGACGAGCTGCCGCAGTTCATCAACGTGCTGAAGGGCGAGATGTCGGTGGTCGGCCCGCGGCCGCATGCGCTCGCGCACGACGACATCTACAAGGATCTGGTGAAGGGCTACATGTTCCGCTACCGGATCAAGCCGGGCATCACCGGGTGGGCGCAGATCAACGGCTACCGCGGCGAGACCGACCAGATCGAGAAGATGATGGGACGCGTGAAGCTCGATCTGTACTACATGCAGAACTGGTCGTTCTGGCTCGACATCAAGATCGTCGTGCTGACGCTGTGGAAAGGCTTCACCGGCAGCAACGCTTACTGACAGTGGCGCGCCATCGCGCGCACCTTCCGGTTTCACGAATTTCGAATCATTGGTCACGAGGTCCGACACATCATGAATCTGACTATCATCGGCAGCGGTTACGTAGGACTTGTCACTGGCGCCTGTCTCGCGGACATCGGGCACGACGTGTTCTGTCTCGACGTCGACCAGGCGAAGATCGACATCCTGAACGGCGGCGGCGTGCCGATCCACGAGCCGGGCCTGAAGGAAGTCATCGCGCGCAACCGCTCCGCGGGCCGCCTGCGCTTCTCCACCGATATCGAGGCCGCGGTCGCGCACGGCGACGTGCAGTTCATCGCGGTCGGCACGCCGCCGGACGAGGACGGCTCGGCCGACCTGCAGTACGTGCTCGCGGCGGCGCGCAACATCGGCCGCTACATGAAGGGCTTCAAGGTGATCGTCGACAAGTCGACGGTGCCGGTCGGCACGGCCGAGCGCGTGCGCGCGGCGGTCGCCGAGGAACTCGCGAAGCGCGGCGACGACGGCCAGATGTTCTCGGTCGTGTCGAATCCGGAATTCCTGAAGGAGGGCGCGGCGGTCGACGACTTCACGCGGCCGGACCGCATCGTGATCGGCTGCGACGACGACGTGCCGGGCGAGCGCGCGCGCGAACTGATGAAGAAGCTCTATGCGCCGTTCAACCGCAACCACGAACGCACGCTGTACATGGACGTGCGCTCGGCCGAATTCACGAAATACGCGGCGAACGCGATGCTGGCCACGCGCATCTCGTTCATGAACGAGCTCGCGAACCTGGCCGACCGCTTCGGCGCGGACATCGAGGCCGTGCGCCGCGGGATCGGCTCCGATCCGCGCATCGGCTATCACTTCCTGTATGCGGGCTGCGGCTACGGCGGCTCGTGCTTCCCGAAGGACGTCGAGGCGCTGATCCGCACGGCCGACGAGCACGGCCAGTCGCTGCAGATCCTGAAGGCGGTGTCGTCGGTCAACGCCGCGCAAAAGCGCGTGCTCGCCGACAAGATCGTCGCGCGCTTCGGCGAGGACCTGACCGGCCGCACGTTCGCGATCTGGGGTCTCGCATTCAAGCCGAACACCGACGACATGCGCGAGGCGCCGAGCCGCGAGCTGATCGCCGAGCTGCTGTCGCGCGGCGCGCGCATCGCCGCGTACGACCCGGTCGCGCAGCAGGAAGCGCGCCGCGTGCTTGCGCTCGATCTCGCGGACCACCCGAGCTGGCTCGAACGCCTGACGTTCGCCGACGACGAGGCGCAGGCCGCGCGCGACGCCGACGCGCTCGTGATCGTCACCGAATGGAAGGCGTTCAAGAGCCCGGATTTCGTCGCGCTCGGCCGGCTGTGGAAGTCGCCGGTGATCTTCGACGGCCGCAACCTGTACGAGCCGGAGACGATGAGCGAGCAGGGCATCGAGTATCACCCGATCGGCCGGCCCGGCTCGCGCCAGGCCGTCGCCGCCCGCGTGCCGGGCGCCGCGCGCGCGAACGCGTAAGCGCCGCGCCGCCGCGCCGCCCGTCGTCGTTACCACGCCGTTACCCGTTACCGATTCGAGCTGCCATGTTCCGGAACATCCTGATCGTCTGTCACGCGAACGTCTGCCGCAGTCCGGCGGCGGAGATGCTGTTCAAGTCGCACGCCGCGTCGCGCGGCGGCCCGCGCGTGACCTTTCACTCCGCCGGCGTGCGTGCGAACGACGGCGACGGCATCGATCCGGTGATGCGGCGGTTGCTCGCCGAGCGCGGCGTCGATGCGACGACGCACCGGTCGCGTCGGCTGTCGCGCCGGATCGTGCGCGACGCCGACCTGATTCTCGTGAGCGAGCGCGATCAGATCAAGGCCGTCGAAGCGGTCGATCCGTTCGCGCGCGGCAAGGTCCACCTGCTCGGCAAGTGGGAGGACGCCGAGATCGCGGATCCGCATGGCGGCCCTGAGGCCGACTATCGCGAGAGCTACTCATTGATCGAACGTCTGGTTCAAGGATGGCTGCAAAAACTATGCTGAAACGTCCCATGCGCCCGCTGGCGCTCGCCGTCGCGCTGACGACTTTCCTGTCGGCCTGCGCGAGCGCGCCCGGCAACTATCTCGACTCGTCGAACCTGAAGGACGAAGGCCGGCAGGGCCAGCCTGAAACCTATCCGGTTCATTACATCGACGCGAAGCTGGTGATGGATCAGCTGCAGAAGCAGCAGGTCGAGCATCCGCTGCCGCCGGGCCGCTACACCGATCCGTCGCAGTACGTGTATCACGTCGGCCCGCAGGACATCCTCGGCGTCACGGTGTGGGATCACCCCGAGCTGACGACGCCGCAGGGCCAGTCGTTCTCGAGCGGCGGCAACACGACGCAGTCGGTCGCGGGCGCGCTGCAGCAGCCGTATACGACCGCGCTCCCGGGCCAGGCCGATCCGTACGGCCAGACGGTCGCCGCCGACGGCACGATCTTCTTCCCGTTCGTCGGCCGCATTCGCGTGGCGGGCAAGACGGTCGCGCAGATCCGCGACCAGATGGCATCGACGCTCGCGCGCTACGTGAAGAATCCGCAGCTCGACGTGCGCGTGCTGTCGTTCCGCAGCCAGAAGGTGCAGGTGACGGGCGAGGTGAAGCAGCCGGGCCCGCTCGCGGTGAGCGACGTGCCGCTGACGCTGGTCGACGCGATCTCGCGCTCGGGCGGCTCGACCGCCGAGGCCGACCTGCAGCGCGTGCGCCTGACGCGCGACGGCAAGCTGTACACGCTCGACGCGAACGGCGTGCTCGATCGCGGCGAGGTGAAGCAGAACGTGATGCTGCAGCCGGGCGACATCGTCAACGTGCCGGACCGCAGCGACAGCCGCGTGTTCATCATGGGCGAGGTGAAGACGCCGGTCACGGTGCCGATGCTCAAGGGCAGGCTGACCATCGCCGACGCGCTGACGGCCGGCGGCGGCATCCTCGACACCGATGCGAACCCGCGCAAGATCTACGTGATGCGCGGGATGCGTGACAACCCGACGAAGCCGGAAGTGTTCCGCCTCGACATGACGCAGCCGGATGCGCTGATGCTGTCGAGCCGCTTCCCGCTCCAGCCGCTCGACGTCGTCTACGTCAGCACGGCCAGCTCGGTGCAGTTCAACCGTGTGCTGCAGCAGGTGCTGCCGACGATCCAGACGATCTTCTACATGCGGCAGATCACGCGCTGATAGCCCGCCGGGGCGGCGCCTCCGCCCCGGCACCACTCAAGCGGGAACGAATGGTGAACACGCAAGCGAAACACTCCTACGCGGACCTGAACGCGAAAACCGAGGAAGAGGACGTCGTCCTCGGCCAGCTGCTCCAGGTGATCATGGACGACATCTGGCTGCTGCTCGGCATCGCGGTGACGGTCATCGCGCTCGCCGGTCTGTATTGCTACGTCGCGAAGCCGGTCTATCAGGCCGACGTGCACGTGCGGGTCGAGGGCAACGACAACACGACGCAGGCGCTCACGCAGACGCAGACCGGCGCGATGATCAACAGCGGTCCGCAGCAGGCGCCGACCGATGCGGAAATCGAGATCATCAAGAGCCGCGGCGTCGTCGCGCCGGTCGTCGAGCAGTTCAAGCTGAACTTCTCGATCGTGCCGAAGACGCTGCCGCTGATCGGCAGCCTGGCCGCGCGCGTCGCGACGCCGGGCGAGCCGTCGCGTGCGTGGTTCGGGCTGCGCTCGTATGCGTGGGGCGGCGAAATGGCCGACATCGACTCGATCAACGTCGTGCCCGCGCTCGAAGGCAAGAAGATGACGCTGACCGCCGGCCCGAACGGCACGTACACGCTGGTCGACCCGGACGGCCGCCGCCTGCTGTCGGGCCGCGTCGGCGAGTCTGAGCAGGGCGGCGGCGTCACGCTGCTCGTGCAGAAGCTCGTCGCGCGTCCGGGCACGCAGTTCACCGTGGTCCGCTACAACGACCTCGACGCGATCACCGGCTTCCAGTCGGGCATCCAGGTGAGCGAGCAGGGCAAGCAGACGGGTGTCGTGCAGATCTCGCTCGAAGGCAAGGATCCGGACCAGACCGCCGCGATCGCGAACGCGCTCGCGCAGTCGTACCTGAACCAGCACGTGATCGCAAAGCAGGCCGAAGCGACGAAGATGCTCGAGTTCCTGAAGGGCGAGGAACCGCGCCTGAAGGCCGACCTCGAGCGCGCGGAAGCCGCGCTGACGCAGTACCAGCGCACGTCCGGCTCGATCAACGCGAGCGACGAGGCGAAGGTCTACCTCGAAGGCAGCGTGCAGTACGAGCAGCAGATCGCCGCGCAGCGCCTGCAGCTCGCATCGCTCGCGCAGCGCTTCACCGATTCGCATCCGATGGTGATCGCCGCGAAGCAGCAGCTCGCGGAACTGCAGGCCGAGAAGGACAAGTTCAGCAACCGCTTCCGCAGCCTGCCGGCGACCGAAGTGAAGGCCGTGCAGCTGCAGCGCGACGCGAAGGTGGCCGAGGACATCTACGTGCTGCTGCTGAACCGCGTGCAGGAGCTGTCGGTGCAGAAGGCCGGCACGGGCGGCAACATCCATCTCGTCGATTCGGCGATGCGTCCGGGCGAGCCGGTCAAGCCGAAGAAGGTGCTGATCCTGTCGGCTGCCGTGTTCCTCGGGCTGATTCTCGGCACCGGCGTCGTGTTCCTGCGCCGCAACCTGTTCCAGGGCATCGAGGATCCGGACCGTGTCGAACGCACGTTCAACCTGCCGCTGTACGGGCTGGTGCCGCAAAGCGCCGAGCAGGTGAAGCTCGACGCGATGGCCGAGAAGGGCGGCGGCCGCGCGCGGCCGATTCTCGCGAGCCTGCGTCCGAAGGACCTGAGCGTCGAGAGCATGCGCAGCCTGCGCACCGCGATGCAGTTCGCGATGATGGACGCGAAGAACCGCGTGATCGTGCTGACCGGCCCGACGCCGGGCATCGGCAAGAGCTTCCTGACGGTGAACCTCGCGGTGCTGCTCGCGCATTCGGGCAAGCGCGTGCTGCTGATCGATGCGGACATGCGCCGCGGGATGCTCGACCGCTACTTCGGCCTCACCGTGCAGCCGGGGCTGTCCGAACTGCTGAGCGACCAGTCGCCGCTCGAGGAAGCGATCCGCGAGACGCCCGTGCAGGGGCTGTCGTTCATCTCGGCCGGCACGCGGCCGCCGAACCCGTCGGAACTGCTGATGTCGGCGCGTCTGCCGCAATACCTCGAAGGCCTCGGCAAGCGCTACGACGTCGTGCTGATCGACTCGCCGCCGGTGCTGGCCGTGACCGACGCGACCATCATCGGCCGCATGGCCGGCGCGACGTTCCTGGTGCTGCGCTCGGGCATGCATACCGAAGGCGAGATCGCCGACGCGATCAAGCGTCTGCGCACCGCCGGCGTCGACCTCGAAGGCGGGATCTTCAACGGCGTGCCGCCGAAGGCGCGCGGCTACGGCCGCGGCTATGCGGCCGTCCACGAATACCTGAGCGCTTGATCGCATTTCACGACACCGCGCCGGCGCGAGCCGCGCCTGCCCGGCCGACTGGAGAACCCCCGATGAAAATATCCGTGCTCGTTCCGACCTACCGGCGCCCCGCCGACCTCGCGCGCTGCCTGCTGGCGCTGCAGCGCCAGCAGCGGCTGCCCGACGAGGTGATCGTCGTCGCGCGCCCGGAGGACGATGCCACGCACGAGCGCCTCGCCGATCCGTCGGTCGGCGGCGCGCTGCCGCTGCGGATCGTGCCGGTCGACGTGCCGGGGCAGGTCGCTGCGCTGAACAAGGGGCTCGAATCCGCGCACGGCGACGTCGTCGCGATCACCGACGACGACGCGGCGCCGCGCGCCGACTGGCTCGCGCGCATCGAGGCCGTGTTCCTGGCCGACCCGCGCGTCGGCGCGGTCGGCGGCCGCGACTGGGTGCACGAGAAGGGTCGCGTGCTCGACGAGTCGCGCGAGCTCGTCGGCCAGCTCACGCTGTCCGGCAAGATCGTCGGCAACCATCACCTCGGCGTCGGCGGCGCGCGCGAAGTCGACATGCTCAAAGGCGCGAACATGAGCTATCGCCGCGCGGCGATCGAGCGGCTGCGTTTCGACACGCGGCTGCGCGGCGCCGGCGCGCAGGTGCACAACGACATGGCGTTCAGCATGCGCGTGCAGCGCGACGGCTGGAAGCTCGTCTACGACCCGGCGATCGCGGTCGATCATTACCCGGCCGAGCGGTTCGACGACGACCGGCGCGACGCGGCATCGCTCAATGCGATCAGCAACGGCGCGTACAACCTGCACCTGATCCTGCGCGAGCATCTGCCGCCGGTGCGGCGCGAGATCGCGTGGTGGTGGTGGACGCTCGTCGGCACGCGCGTCTATCCCGGTCTCGCGCACCTGTTGCTGTCGCTGCCGACCGCCCGGCGCGACCGCGTGCGCGAGCACTGGCGTGCGGTGCGCCGCGGCGCACGCGATGCGCGCCGCGCGGAGCTTGCCCCCCACCGTGCGGCAATGCCGCCGGTGACGTCTTGAACGGGCCGCGCGCGGTGCGCACGGCCACTCCCGGAGGGCTCGACATGAAGCAATCCCCACGTTCGCTTGGCGGGGCGCAGTGCCCCCATCTCCCGGAAGCGTCGGCCTGTCCGACGGCCCGGCGGAGGCTGACATGAGTTCCACGAAGGTTCACGTCCATCTGTTCTACGGCGCCGATCCGCGTACCTACCGGAAAGGCGAGAACATCGGCTGCCTGTACGGCTATCACCACGCCGAATCCGACGAATTCAGGCTGACCTATTCGGAGGACCGCCGCGAGGGCCGCGTCGCGAGCGTCGCGCGCCGCGCGCTGAAGGCCGCGCTCGGCTTCGACGTCGTGCACGCGTGGCGCAATCGCGCCGCGCTGCTGAACACCGACGTGATCTGGACGCACACCGAGCAGGAGCACCTCGCCGCCGCGCTGATCCTGAAGCTCGCCGGCGCGCAGGGCAAACGCCCGCTGCTGCTCGCGCAGAGCGTGTGGCTGTTCGACAAGTGGAACGGTTTCAGCGGCCCGCGCCGCTGGCTGTACCGCAAGCTGCTCGCACGCGCCGACGCGCTGACGACGCTCGCCCGCGACAACGCCGAGCTGTGCCGCCGCTTTCTCGGGCGCGAAGCGGAATTCGTCTATTACGGGCTGAACACGCAGGATTTCCCGCCGGCCGAGCCGCAACAGTGGCAGCCGCACCGGCCGCTGCGGATCGCCGCGATCGGCAACGATCGCGATCGCGACTGGCGCACGTTCCTCGCGGCGTTCGGCGGCGACGCGCGCTACGACGTGCGGTTGGCGACGCGGCGCCGCGTGCCGCGCGAATGGCACGCGCCGAACGTGCGGATCGGCTCGGCATCGGGCCTCGCGAAGCAGCATGAACTGTACGCATGGGCCGACGTGATCGTCGTGCCGCTGCGGCCGAACTTCCACGCGTCGGGCATCACCGTGATGCTCGAGGCTGCGGCGGTCGGCAAGCCGATGATCGTGTCGGACGTCGGCGGTCTCAGCGATTACTTCCCGCACGACACGGCCGCGTACGTGCCCGCGTTCGATGCGCAGGCGATGCGTGAGGCCGCCGATCGCTTCGTGGCCGACCCGGTCGCGGCGCTCGCATGCGCGCGCGCCGCGGCGGCGTGCCTGCGCGAGCGCGACCTGACCACGCAGGCGTTCGCCGAGCAGCACGTGCGGATCACGCGCGACATGCTGCGCGGGCGCCGCACGCCGGCGCCCGCGGGCCTCGCGATGCCGCTCGCGGATTCGAGCGCGTCGTCGCGGTGAGTGAGGATCGATGAGCACGATTGCCGCAGAACGCGCACCGTCGCACAAGCGCAGCCGGTTCGGGGAGCCGAAGCACTGGGCCGGGCAGGCGGGGCTGTGGACGTTCACCGCCGCGCTGATCGCCATTCATCAGGGCAAGGTGCTGACGCTCGCGTTTCCGGTGCTGGCGATCGCGGTCGGCATCTGGCTGTATTTCAAGAGCCCCGCGCGATACGTCGGCTTCATGTGGTGGGTGTGGTTCCTGAGCCCGGAAGTGCGGCGTCTGGCCGACTGGTCGAAGGGCGCGTTCACGCCGACGAGCCTGATCCAGGTCGCGCCGCTCGCGGTGACGATGATCGCGGGGCTCGGGCTGATCCGGCACTATCGCGTGCTCGCGCAGCGGCGCGGGATTCCGGTGCTGCTGATCCTGTTCGGGCTCACGTATGCGTATCTCGTCGGGATCGTGTCGAGCGGCGTGATGGCCGCGACGTACGACCTCGCGAACTGGCTGTACCCGATCCTGATCGGCTTTCACATCATGGTGAACGCGCGCGACTACCCCGAGTATCGCGACGTGCTGCTGTCCACGTTCATGTGGGGGATGCTCGTGATGGGCCTGTACGGCGTCGTGCAGTACTTCGTGATGCCGCAGTGGGACGTGCTGTGGATGGTCGGCTCGCAGATGGGCTCGCAGGGCGAGCCGGTGCCGTACGGCGTGCGCGTGTTCAGCACGATGAACTCGTCCGGGCCGTTCGCGTTCGCGATGATGGGCGCGCTGGTGTTCGTGCTGGTCGCGCCGCAGAAGATCCGGTGGTTCGCGGGCGCCGCCGGCTTCGTGTCGTTCGCGCTGTGTCTCGTGCGCTCGACGTGGGGCGGCTGGGTGATCGCGCTCGCGATCCAGCTCGTGCAGTCGAGCAACCGCGTGCGGATGCGGATCCTGATCAGCGGTGTCGTGCTGGTCGGGCTGTGCGTGCCGCTGCTGACCGTCGGGCCGGTGGCCGACCGGCTCGGCCAGCGTCTGCAGTCCATCGCGAACCTGAAGGACGACCGCAGCTACGACGACCGCAACAAGTTCTACGCGACCTTCGCGCAGACGGCGTTCACCGACGTCGCCGGCGAGGGGATGGGCGCGACCGGCGCGTCGACGAAGCTGTCGAGCGACAGCGGCGAGCTCGGCAAGTACGGCAGCTTCGACAGCGGCGTGATGAACGTGCCGTTCGTGCTCGGCTGGCCCGGCACGCTGCTGTATCTCGCGGGCGTCGTGATGCTGTTCGGCCGTACGGTGCGCGCGGCGTTCAAGCTGCGCCACGACAAGTTCGTCGGCGCGTGCCTGAGTCTGTGCCTGTCGACGTTCGCGATGCTCGTGTTCACGAACTCGCTGATCGGCACCGGCGGCCTGCTGATGTTCACAGCCATTTTTTCGATACTTGCCGCGGCGCACTGGCAGAAGGCGCAACGCCTGCTGGCCGCCGCGCGTTCACGGGGAGGCGACCATTGAGAATCGCGATCGTCACGCACGTCGTGCGTCATAACGACGGCCAGGGCCGCGTCAATTACGAAATCGCGCGCGCGGCGCTGGCCGAACACTATCAGGTCACGCTGGTCGCGTCGCACGTCGCGCCCGAACTGCTGGCCGATCCGCGCGTGCGCTGGGTGCCCATCGAGGTCGGCGGCTTCTGGCCGTCGAATCTCGTCAAGCAGCAGGTGTTCGCGCTCAAGAGCGCCGCATGGCTGCGCGCGCATCGCAGCGAGTACGACGTGCTGCACGTGAACGGCTTCATTTCGTGGATCAAGGCCGACGTGAATACCGCGCACTTCGTGCACGGCGGCTGGTTCAAGAGCCCGTACTACCCGTTCGGGCTCACGAAGGGGCTGTGGTCGGCGTATCAGTACGTCTATACGCGCGTGAACACCGCGCTCGAGCGCTGGGCGTACCGCCGCTCGCGCGCGATCACGGCCGTGTCGCAGAAGGTGGCCGACGAGATCGCCGGCCTCGGCATCGACAGCCGGAAGATCAGCGTGATCTACAACGGTGTCGACGGCAGCGCGTTCGCGGACGCGCAGGCCGACCGCGCGGCGTTCAAGCTGCCGGACGACGCGTTTCTGCTGCTGTTCGTCGGCGACCTGCGCACGCCGCGCAAGAACCTCGGCACGGTGCTGAAGGCGCTGACGAAGCTGCCGGCCAACGTCCATCTCGCGGTGGCCGGCTACTTGCCCGGCAGCCCGTATCCGGACGAGGCGCGCGCGCTCGGCATCGCGTCGCGCGTGCATTTCCTCGGGCTCGTGAAGAACATGCCGACGTTGATGCGCTCGGTCGACGCATACGTGTTCCCGTCGCGCTACGAGGCGATGAGCCTGTCGCTGCTGGAGGCGATGGCGGCCGGCCTGCCGGTCGTCACCGCGCGCACCGCCGGCGGCGCGGAAATCATCACGCGCGAATGCGGGATCGTGCTGGAAGATCCGGACGATCCGGCCGCGCTCGCGCACGCGATCGGCTCGCTCGCCGCGTCGCGCGACACCTGCCGCGCGATGGGCGACGCGGCCCGCGAACTGATGACCCGTTTCGGCTGGGCGCACATGGGCGCCCAGTACGTCGCGCTTTACCGGCGCATCGGCCAACCCTCGCAGCCGTCCGCGTTTGAGCGGGTCGAGCATGCAGTCACGCAGGAGCAGTCGTAATGTCCCTTTCTTCCCGGCCGATCAAATCGTTGCAAATCGGCATGCACTGGTTCCCCGAGCGCGCGGGCGGCCTCGACCGGATGTACTACTCGCTCGTCGGCGCGCTGCCCGGTGCGGGCGTCGAGGTGCGCGGGCTCGTCGCCGGCTCGCCGAAGGTCGCCGACGACACCGGCGGCGCGATCCAGGGCTTCGGGCCCGCGTCGCAGCCGCTCGCGCGGCGGATGCTCGCCGCGCGCCGCGCGCTGCGCGATGAAATCCGCAGCGCACGGCCGGACGTGATCTCGTCGCACTTCGCGTTGTACACGTTCCCCGGCCTCGACGTGACGCGCGGCATTCCGCAGGTGTCGCACTTCCAGGGCCCGTGGGCCGACGAAAGCCAGGTCGAGGGCGCCGCATCGCTCGGGCAGCGCGCGAAGCGCTATCTCGAACAGGCCGTCTATACGCGTTCGTCGCGGCTGATCGTGCTGTCGCAGGCGTTCGGCCAGATCCTGACGAACCGCTACGGCATCGATCCGTCGCGCGTGCGCGTGATTCCCGGCTGCGTCGACACCGCGCAGTTCGACACGCCGCTCTCGCCGGCCGAGGCGCGGCACAAGCTGCAACTGCCGCAGGACCGGCCGATCGTGCTGGCCGTGCGCCGGCTCGTGCGGCGCATGGGGCTCGAGGATCTCGTCGATGCGATCGGCATCGTCAAGCGCCGCCATCCGGACGTGCTGCTGCTGATCGCCGGCAAGGGCAAGCTCGCGGAGGAACTGCAGCAGCGCATCGACGCGGCCGGGCTGCAGGACAACGTGAAGCTGCTCGGCTTCGTGCCCGACCAGCATCTCGCGGCGCTGTATCGCGCGGCGACGGTCAGCGTCGTGCCGACCGTCGCGCTCGAAGGCTTCGGCCTCATCACCGTCGAATCGCTCGCGTCCGGCACGCCGGTGCTCGTGACGCCGGTTGGCGGGCTGCCGGAGGCGGTCGCCGGGCTGTCCAACGATCTCGTGCTGCCGTCGACCGGCGCGGACGCGATCGCCGAAGGCCTCGGCGCCGCGCTGTCGGGCGCGATCACGCTGCCGGACGAAGCCGCGTGCAAGCGCTACGCACGCGAACATTTCGACAACGCGGTGATCGCGCGGCGCGTCGCCGGCGTGTACGAAGAGGCGATCCAGGCGGCGGGTTGAAGCCGCGCCGCACGCCGTAACGATGGTGCGATCGGGCGCATCCCCGTGCGCGTCCGGTTCGCATGCCGGCCGCCCCGCGCGGGCGGGCCGGTGTTTCGTCGTTGACGGCCCCGCACCGCGTTGATGCGGGGCGATTCCGCCCGACGGCCGTGATCCTCCGCACGCGAACGAGCCGGAATCGGAGGGGTTCCGCCCCGACCGCAGCGAGTGCGTTCGATCCGCGTCATGCACGCTCGCGCGTCACGGCCCAGACGACGAGCGCGACCACACTGACCGCCGCGCCGAGTGCGCACACGCCGAGCCACCCGGCGTGCGCATACGTCATCGTCGACGCGATCGCGCCGATCCCGCTGCCGGCCGAATAGAACAGCATGTAGCAGCCGACGAGGCGCGCATGCGCATCGGGCCGCGCGCCGAGGATCATGCTCTGGTTCACGACATGGACGGCCTGCCCGCCGACGTCGAGCAGCACGATGCCGACGACGAGCAGTGCGACCGACGTGCCGGCGAACGCGAGCGGCAGCCAGGAAAACGCGAGCAGCGCGAGCGCGGCGCCGGTCGTCGCTTCGCCGAGCCCGCGATCGGCGAGCCGCCCCGCGCGGGCGGCCGCGGCCGCACCCAATGCGCCGACGAGCCCGAACGCGCCGATCTGCGTATGCGACATCGCGTGCGGCGGCGCGCTCAGCGGCAGCACGAGCGCGCTCCAGAAGATACTGAATGCGGCGAACATCAGCAGCGCGATCGCGCCGCGCACGCGCAGCACGCGCTCGGTGCGCAGCAGCGTCACCATCGAGCGCAGCAGCGCCGCGTAGCCGATGCGTTCGCGCGGTGCATCCGCGTCGGGCAGCAGCCGCGCCAGCGCGGCGAGCATCGCGATCGCGAGCGTGCCCGACACCAGATACACCGCGCGCCATCCGGCAATATCGGTGACGACACCCGCGAGCGAACGCGCGGCCAGCAGGCCGATCACGACGCCGCCCTGCGCGGCACCGACCACGCGCCCGCGTTCGCCGTCGCCCGCGAGGGCCGCCGAACATGCGATCAGTCCTTGCGTCATCGCGGTGCCCAGCAGCCCGACCGCGACCATCGCCGCCAGCAGCGCGATGCGCGTCGATGAAACGGCCACGCCGATGCACGCGGCCGTCAACAGCAGAAGCTGGACGGTGAGCAGCCGCTTGCGCTTCACCAGGTCGCCGAGCGGCACGACGAACAGCAGCGCGAGCGCGCAACCGAGCTGCGTCGCGGTGATGACGCCGCCGACCGCCGCGTGCGCAACGCCGAAGTCGCGCGCGATCGAATCGAGCAGCGGTTGCGCGTAGTACACGTTCGCGACGCTCGCCGCACAGCACACGGCCAGCAGCGCGACGAGCGCCGTGGATACGTGCGTGACGCTTGCCGGCCGCGCGGCGCCCGGTGCCGTGTCCGGTGCGACGGCGGCTGTTCGGCATGACGATTCCATGGGCTTCCTCGCTCTCGCTCAAGTAGTTGCAATTTAAAACTAGTGTGAGTGTAGGAAAAGTAGTTTTAAAATGCAACTGATGGGTGCGGCGGGCGATGGGCCCGCGCCCGGATGCGCCGGCGTCGTGCGAACGCGACTGGCGCGACAGCGGAGAAACAGATGGCCAGACAGAAAAGCCTTGCGGATTCGCCGTGCCCGGTGGCGCGCGCGACCGATATCGTCGGCGATCGCTGGGCGTTGCTGATCGTGCGCGACGCGTTCGACGGCGTGCGCCGGTTCGGCGATTTCCGCGCGAGCCTCGGCGTCGCGAGCAACATCCTGTCGGACCGGCTCAGGATGCTGGTGGACGCGGGCGTGTTCGAAGTCGTGCCGGCGTCGGACGGCAGCGCGTACCAGGAGTACGCGTTGACGAAGAAAGGTGAAGGGCTGTTTCCGGTGATCGTGATGCTGCGGCAGTGGGGCGAGGCGAACCTGTTCGAGCGCGGCGAGCCGCATTCGGTGCTGGTCGATCGCAACACGGGCCGCGCGATCCGCAAGCTCGCGCTGCGGCACGACGATGGGCGGCCGCTGAAGGCCGCGGACACGATGGTGCGCAAAGTAAAGGACGACGACGGCGCGGCGCGCGGATGAGCGCCCGTCATCGCGCGACGCAAGCGCCGCCGCTTTCGTCGTCCGGTGTCGCGCGGCCACGCACGCGCCGGCGGCGCTCGATCGTGCCGCTCAATCGGCTGCGGATGCCGCCCGGCGTGTGCCCGATGTATCGCGAGGCGCATCGGCGCTGACCAGCATCGCGAGCCACGCCGCTGCGACCAGCAGTCCGGCCGACACGGCGGTTTCGGCGTGCAGGCCGCCGACGGTGCGCCACGCGCCGCCGCCGCCCGCGAGCGCGCCGAATGCGGCCACGCCCATCGCGCCGCCGGCCTGCCGCGCGGTGTTCAGCACGGCCGATGCGATACCGGCACGTTCCTGCTCGACCGACGCGAGCACGGCCGTCGTCATCGCCGGCACGGCGAAGCCCATGCCGGCCGGAATCAGCAGGAACGGCACGAGCAGCAGCGGCAGCGGCGTCGACCCATCGACGAAATGCAGCGAACCGTAGCCGAGCGCGGCGACGAGCGCACCGGCGAGCATCGGCGCGCGCGGGCCGCGACGCGCGACCGCGCGGCCGCTCGCGAGATTCGACAGCAGGAAACCACCCGTCAGCGGCAGGAACGCGAGGCCCGCCTGTAACGCCGATTCGCCGCGCACGCGCTGCAGATACAACGCCAGCACGAAAACGGTGCCGTAATACGTGAGGTTCACGCAGATCCCGAACAGCACGGCCGCGCTGAACGTGCGGCGGCGGAACAGCGACAGCGGCAGCATCGGCGTCGCGGCGCGCGACTCGATCGCGACGAACGCGACGGTGGCCAGCGCCGCGAACGCGAAACCGCCGGCGACGAGCGGATGCGCAAAGCCGAACGGACGCCATTCGATCACGGCGGCTGTGAGCGCGGTCAGCATCGCGATCGCGGCGAGCTGGCCGCGCAGGTCGAGCGCGCTTGCGGCGCGTGGTGGAAGCGCCGGAGCCACCGGTGCTCCCGGCGCCGCAGGCACCCACGCGAACGTGGCCGCGAGCCCGGCCGCACACAGCGGCAGGTTCACGAGAAAGATGCCGCGCCAGCCCCATGCGGCGATCAGCAGTCCACCGACGACCGGGCCGGCCGCGATGGCAATCGAGCCTGCCGCCGTCCACCCGCCGACGGCGCGCGCACGCACGCGCGGATCGTGCCGGCATGCGCCGTTGAGCAGCGCGAGAGAATTCGGCAGCATCGCGGCCGCGCCGGCGCCCTGCAGCGCGCGGGCCGCGATCAGCATCGCGGGCGCGCCGGCGGCGCCGCACGCCAGCGACGCGAGCGCGAACAGCACGAGGCCCGCGACGTACAGCCGGCGCGCGCCGAAGCGGTCGCCGAGCGCGCCGGCCGACAGCATCAGCACCGCGAACGCGAGCGTATAGGCATCGACGACCCACTGCAGCCCGGCGACCAGCAGATGCAGATCGACGGCCAGATGCGCGAGCGCGATGTTGACGATCGTCACGTCGAGCTGCGTGACGACGAAGCCGACGCTGACGGTCGCGACGATGCGCGCGAGCGCGGGCGGGAAAGCGGCGGAAGCGGCGGAAGCGGTGGTCTTGTCCATGAACCCATCGTAGGGCGCGATGGGCGGCGATGTTTCAGGCAGGCGCGAAGCGTCGATGCGATGCGTCGCGGCGACGCAATGCGACCGACTGACGAGCACGCCTGCGTGCTGCCGGTCTCGGATGCGGCAGCGTGACGGCGAACGCGATGATCGGGCTCGCCGGATCCGCTCAGTGCCGTTCGCCGCGCCAGCGCCCGGGCGCGACGCCGAAGCGCTTCGTGAATGCGTGCGTGAACGTGCTCTGGTCGGCGAAGCCGACCATGCCGGCGATGTCGACGAGCGGATGGCGGCCGTCGGCGAGCAGCACGACGGCGGCGTCGAGCCGCAGCCGCTGCAGATAGCGATGCGGGGTCTCGCCGAACGCGTCGACGAACAGTTGATGAAACCGGCGCATCCCGTAGCCGCAGTGCGCGGCGAGATCGGCGATCCGCAGCGGCTCCGCGAGCCGCGCACGCAACCAGCGGTCGATGCGCGCGAAATCGAGGCCGGCCGCGGGCGCGGCGAGGCCGGTGTCGCCGAGCAGCGCGTCGCACAGACGCGCGGCGGCTTGCCACTGGAAGCGATGCGCATGCCGCGCGTCGCAAGTCGGCTCGTCGAGCTGCGCGGCCGTCGCGGCGACCTGCGCGACGAGCGACGTCAGCGCCGGGTCGATCGACACGGCCCGCGCGCGATCGAACAGACGCTGCGGCACCGCGAGCGACGCGGCAGGCAGGTCGAGCACGAGCTGGCGGTTGTCGCCGAGGCCCGCGTAATCGTGGCGCGCGCCGGCCGGAATCAGCCACGCCGCGTGCCGGTCGATGCGTTGGCCGACGCCGTCCACCGCCATCACCATCGCGCCGTCGACACCGAGCACGACCTGATGAAAGTCGTGCACGTCGGACGCTTCGCACGTGTCGTAACGGCGCAGCGCGATGGCGGGAGACGGGATGCGTTGCATCGGCGGGACGTCGGCCGGCGTCGTCGTCAGACGTCGAGCAGTTCGACTTCGAACACGAGCGTCGCATTCGGCGGAATCACGCCGCCTGCACCGCGCGGGCCGTAGCCGAGTTGCGGCGGGATCGTCAGGCGGCGCACGCCGCCGACCTTCATGCCCTGCACGCCTTCGTCCCAGCCCTTGATGACCATGCCGCCGCCGAGCACGAACGCGAACGGGTCGTTGCGGTCCTTGCTCGAATCGAATTTCTGACCGTCGGTCAGCCAGCCCGTGTAGTGGACGCTGACGGTCTTGCCGGCTTGCGCTTCCGCGCCGGTGCCTTCGGTCAGGTCCTCGATCTTGAGGCCCGATGCGGTCGTGGTGACAGACATGACTTCTCCTGAAAAGGGTGGGGTAAAACCGCTATTGTAGGCGAGCGCGCAGGGGGCCGCCCCGCGCGACGAACGCGCGTCGCGACACCGGCCGCACGCCATTCGGCGCGGCGCCGGCGCCTGTCGCGTGAAACGAAAGTGGAACGCGCGTTTGAATTTTCGACGAGCCCGTTCGGCGACGGCGCGCGATGCGGGCGACCTGCGCGTATGAATCGACGGCCGCCGGGCCGGTCCGCACAGCGTTGCGCCCTCCTGCGTGATCCCGCGAAACGCCCGTCGCGCGGGGCGGTGGCGTCGATCGCGGGCCGAAAGAAGCGCTTCGCATAAGCGCCGCATCGCACGTATCGCGTTCGAATTGAAGGCGGCGCGGTTGCCGTTCGACCCGCCGTTTTTTCGCCCCGGCGGCCCCCGCACCGTTTGGAAGCGCGCGTCTACCGCGCGGCTTGCGCGCGGCGGCGCCCGCCGCCTATCTTTACACCTGTCGATGTCAGGATTCGGGCGTTGCGCGATGCACCGCCTGGGCCGCGCCGGCAAGCCTCCGACCGCTGCCGGGCCGTCCGAACACAAGGAGAACCGCGAACATGAAGTCAGCCGCTTGCGCTGCCGCAGCCAACGTGATGCCGGTGCGCCGCGACCTGCGTTTCGACCTGCCGGTCGAGCGCGCAAAGGACTGGCATGGGCTCGGCCCGCACGTGACCCACTTCTTCAATGCGCTGTCGCTGCTGTTTCCGGCGGGCGAGCGTTTTTTCATGGATTCGGTGCGCCACTATCGCGACCGGATCGACGATCCGGTGTTGAAGCGGCAGGTGCTCGGCTTCATCGGCCAGGAGGCGATGCATACGCGCGAGCACGTCGAATACAACGAGCTGATGCAGGCGAACCGGCTGCCCGCGCGCAAGCTCGACAAACGCGTATGGACCGCGCTCGGTTTCATGAAGCGCAAGCTCCCGCATTCGGTGCAGCTCGCGCAAACGGTCGCGGCCGAGCACTACACGGCGATGCTCGCCGACTGGATCCTGAGCGATCCGACGCGCGTCGCCGGTCCGGTCGAAGGCTACCGGCAGATGTGGGTGTGGCATGCACTCGAGGAAACCGAGCACAAGGCCGTGTCCTATGACGTGTGGAACGCCGTGATGAAGCCGGGCCTGCGCAGCTACCTGATCCGCGTCGGCGTGTACGTGGCGACGACGCTGACGTTCTGGCCGAGCGTGTTCCTGATTCACGTGACGCTGCTTTCGCGCGATCGCGACATCGAGCACCGCGTGCGCGGCATGCTGCGCATGCTCGCATTCCTGTACGGGCCGCGCCGCGGGCTGTTCCCTCGGATCGCACGCGAATGGCTGAGCTTTTTCCGGCCCGGCTTCCATCCGTGGGACCACGACAATCGCCATCACCTCGCGCGGGTCGACGCGCTCGTCGCCGCATACGGCGACCACGACGGCGCGCCGGCCGGCCGCGGCCGCGCGAACGCGCTCGCGCCGCTCGCATCGGGGCGTTGACCGGGCCGCCGCGCGAAGCCGCGCGCGTTGCATTCCCGCATCGGCCCCAATTTCTCCGACGATTGACCCGCATCAACCGCAAACGGTTGCAGATGCGGGTGCCGGCCCGGCCGACGGACCGCGCCCGCGCCTGCCGCTGCTCCGATCCGGCGTGCCGGCCGCCGGGCGCCGGCCTCGCGCATGCGCGAGGGCGCGGTTTCGTACGCTCGCTTCGCCTTCCGCCTCGCTTCGTGCGGGCCGCGCCACCGGGATAACACCCATCTAGCCGCGCGTCGTCGGCATCGATATACCAGTCATGCAAGGATTCGATTCGTCCGACGCGCGATTATTGCGCGGGGGGATTTTATTCGGACGGAAATGCAGCCAATATGTCGGTTCGATCGAGGTCCGTCGTACGCGGCGGCAAGCGCCGGCGCACGATACCAACGCCAAGCGGGGAACAACGATGGTTGCAAGGTCACCCGACGCAAACGGAACGGCGGCGCCCGAGACGCCGCTCGTGTCCGTAACCGCTCCCGAGGCCGGACGCAAGCTGTTCGTGATCATGCGTTCGCCGGACGAGCCGTTGCTGGCACAACTGCGCGAACTCGGCTGGGAGATCGCGGTCGCGAAGACGGCAGGCGCCGCGCAGAACATGACGTCCGGCGTGAACGTCGCGGCCGGGCTCATCGATTTCACCGGCTTCACGTCGCGCGACTATCCGGCGCTGAAGGCGTGCCTGAGCCAGCCGGCGATCGGCTGGATTTCCGTCGCGCAGGCCGGCATCACGATCAGTGCTGCCGTGCGCGAACTGATCCGCAGCTATTGTTTCGATTACGTGACGTTGCCGTTGCCGTACGAATGGATCTCGCACGTGCTCGGCCACGCGCGCGGGATGGCCGCGCTCGACCGCGTCGACGGCGCGGCTTACGCGGCATCGATCGGCGAGCACGGGATGATCGGCAACTGCGAGGCGATGCAGCAGCTGTTCAGCACGATCCGCAAGGTCGCGAAAACCGACGCGAGCGTGTTCATCTCCGGCGAGTCGGGCACCGGCAAGGAGCTGACCGCGCTCGCGATCCACGAGCGCTCGGCGCGCGGCAAGGGGCCGTTCGTCGCGATCAACTGCGGCGCGATTCCGCATCACCTGCTGCAGTCGGAGCTGTTCGGCTACGAGCGCGGCGCGTTCACCGGCGCGAACCAGCGGCGCGCGGGCCGGATCGAGTCCGCGAACGGCGGCACGCTGTTCCTCGACGAAATCGGCGACATGCCGGTCGAAAGCCAGGCGAGCCTGCTGCGCTTCCTGCAGGAAGGGAAGATCGAGCGGCTCGGGGGCCAGGAGTCGATCCCGGTCGACGTGCGGATCATCTCGGCGACGCACGTGGATCTAGACGGCGCGGTCGAGGCCGGACGCTTCCGCGCGGACCTCTATCACCGGCTCTGCGTGCTGCGCATTCACGAGCCGCCGCTGCGCGCGCGCGGCAAGGACATCGACATCCTCGCGCATTACGTGCTGCAGAAATACAAGTCCGACAGCGGCCGCAAGATCAGCGGCTTCACGTCGGCCGCGCTCGACGCGATGCGCCGCTACGAGTGGCCGGGCAACGTGCGCGAGCTCATCAACCGCGTGCGCCGCGCGATCGTGATGGCCGAGAGCCGGCTGCTGACGCCGCACGATCTCGGGCTCGAAACGCCGGGCGAAACGGAACCGGTGACGCTCGAACAGGCGCGTTCGCTCGCCGAGCGCACCGCGATCGAGAACGCGCTGCTGCGCAACGATCATCGAATCAACAAGGCCGCGGCGGAACTCGGCATCTCGCGCGTGACGCTCTACCGGATGATGATCGAGCACGGGCTCAACGACCACGACAACAACGGCGACAGCGGCGGAAAGGACGGCTCGCCGTCCGGCGACGCGGACCATCAGCGGGTCGGCTGAGCGGCGCCTGAGCAACGCTTAAGCAACGCCGAAGCAACGCCGCAGCAACGCCGGAATCGGCCCGCGCGAGCGCGCGGGGCCGCATGTAAAGGCGATGAAACGTTTCGCGTCGGCGGCCGGGCAAATCCACGCGGCAAACGCCCGTGACGGCGTGCGATCCGTGCCGGGAAAATTTTCCGTACCGTCCGCGCGCCTTGTCCGGCAAGGCGCTGCCATCGCATGACCGGGGCCGCGCGCGCCCGGCATGTTTCAGTTCCGCAACTTTCCGCCTGTCCTGCTCGTTCGCGCCGCACGCTGGTCCGACGAAAGCCTTGCGCGGCCGGCTGCGCGCGACGCTGGCCCGCTCCTTGCGCTGGTGTGGGTGCGAGCGCCGACGACGTGGCGTCCGGCCGGTTCGGCAGCGAACCATGCACGGTCTGGCCAGGACGCAGTCCGCGGGGATGATCGGCGGGACGGGGCACGGTCCCGTTCCGTGCGGCATGGACCGTCGTCGTCCGATCGTCGAGGCACCGGCGATGTCCGGTTGCCCGCACAAGCAACGCAGCGAAGACGGGGTAGAAAAATGATCGACGATCGCCACACACAGCGGCCCGCGAGCCGCGATCGCAGTGATTCGACCCATCGCCGGTCGACCGCGCCTCTGGCAGCCGGCCGGCATGCGTCGACAGGCCATCTCTCCGCGCCCGGTGCGAGGCGGATCCGGCTGATACCCGGTCATCCGCGCCGGGCCGGCGCTTTCCCGCTGGCCAACCCGATCCGCATGGGGATGTGCACGCGGGCACCGGTTCCCCGGCGCCCGATCTTCGCGTATTGACGACGTCGAGCGCCTGCGGTCGCCAGCGCGGGCGATCCGTTGGCAACGCGAACGAAGTGCGGCATCCGGTTGCGCGACAAGGACGCCGAAACCGGCGCGACGGCAGAACGTCAGGGAGGCGTCGCCGTCCGGCAGGCAGGGGAGGGGCGGTCGAGCCGCGCGCGACGGGCATCGCGCCCGCCGCGCGCGACACCGCTTCAGCCGCCGTAGATGTCGAAGTCGAAGTACTTCGACGCGAGCCGCTTGTAGGTGCCGTCCTTGACCATGTCGAGGATCGCGCGATCGATCTTCGCCTTCAGGTCCGTGTCTTCCTTGCGCAGGCCGATGCCGGCGCCGACGCCGAGCACCTTCTCGTCGACGAGCTCGGGCCCGACGAACTGGTAGCCCGCGCCGCGCGGCGACTTCAGGAATCCGATCGCGGCCTGCACCTCGTCCTGCAGCGCGGCGTCGAGGCGGCCCGCGATCAGGTCCGCATACACGCCGTCCTGGTTCTGGTACGACACGACGTTCGCCCCCTGCTTCGCCCAGTACGCCTTCGCGTACGCTTCCTGCGTCGTGCCCTGTTCGACGCCGATCGACTTGCCCTTCAGCGATTCGGCCGTCGGCAGCAGCGGCGAACCCTTCTTCACGACGAGGCGCGTCGGCTGGTTGTAGATCTTCGTCGTGAAGCCGATCTGTTCCGCACGCTGCGCGGTGATCGACATCGACGACAGCACCGCATCGAACTTCTTCGCCTTCAGCGCCGGGATCATCCCGTCGAAATCGTTCTCGAGCCACACGCACTTCGCTTTCAGCCGCGCGCAGATCTCGTTGCCGAGGTCGATGTCGAAGCCGACGAGCTTGCCGTCGGGCGCCTTCGATTCGAACGGCGCGTAGCTGGCGTCGGTGCCGAAGCGCAGCGTGGTCCAGTCCTTCGCGGCAGCGGGGCCTGCCGATACCGCGAGCAGGGCGATCGAAACGGCGGCAATCAGTCTCTTCATGATGGTTCCTTGGCGTGGTCTGTCCGGTTCTGCGCGACACGGTTGCTGCGGACCGCGCGTCGCGCTCGACGCGCGGTCCGTACGGCCATTAACGCAGAAAATAAAATCGCAGTCCAGAATGGACAAAAAATATCGATTCATCGGACAGCATTCCGATCGAGGGGTAGCGACCCTTGCAAAAATACGAAAATGGACTAGTCTTGTTAGTGAATTCATTTAGAGACTAACGGTCATGTCACAACCCGCCTTCGATCCGCATTCCGCCTCGCCACAGGCATCGGTCGCGCAGATGTCGGCGGCCGGCCTGCGCGCGTTCTTCAACATCGCGCGCGACTGGGAGCTGTCGATCGACGAGCAGATCGTGCTGCTCGGGTCGCCCGGCCGTTCGACGTTCTTCAAGTGGAAGGCGTCGCCGGAGTCCGCGCGCCTGCCGCGCGATACGCTCGAGCGGCTATCGCTGTTGCTCGGCATCTACAAGTCGCTGCAGATCCTGCTGCCGCAGCCCGCCGCGGCCGACAGCTGGGTCAAGCGGCCGAACGACGCCGCGCCGTTCGGCGGCAAGCGCGCGCTCGACCGGATGCTCGCCGGCAACGTCGGCGACCTGGTCGCCGTCCGCCAATATCTGGATGCGATGCGGGGTGGCTGGGCGTGACGATGCCGACCGAAACGCAACACTGGCCCACTACCATCATCGACTGGGCGCCCGCCTATCGCGTGATTCCCACTCGTTTTCCAGCCATCAACCTGTTCGATCGCGTCGCGTCGGCCGAGGACTTCGATGCGCTGTACGCGCTCGAATCGCTGACCAACGACCGCATTCGCCAGGAAGTCGGCACGCTGGAACTCGTGCCGGCGGCCGAGCGCCGCTACGGGCAGGGCTGGGGGCCGATCATGGCCGCGTTCACGCACCTGAATCCGCAAGGCAGCCGTTTTTCCGACGGCAGCTACGGCGTGTTCTACTGCGGCCGCTCGCGCGATACGGCGATCGCCGAAACGCGCTATCACAGCGGGCTGTTCCTGGCCGCGACGAAGGAGCCGCCGATGCGCCAGCAGATGCGGCTCTACACCGTGTACGCGCACGGCGAAGTCGTCGACGTGCGCGCGTGGCCGCAGCGCGATCCCGCGTTGCTCGATCCGCTCGACTACGGCGCCGGACAGGCGCTCGGCCGCGCGGTGCGCAAGGCGGGCGGCGCGGGAATCGTCTATCCGTCGGTGCGCGACCCGGGCGGCGAATGTCTCGCCGCGTTTCGCACGACACTGCTGCGAGACTGTCATCACGCGGCCTATCTCGAGTACAACTGGAACGGCGCCGCGGTCGATGCGGTGTTCGAACTGAATCAGGTCGGCTAGCGACGGGGGCGAACGTCCATCGAGCGTGGCTGCGTTGATACCGTCCCGTTACGGCAGCGGCAGCTCGCCCGCGTGACGCGCACGCGCGTCGGCCTGGGACAGCGACCAGGTGTGGCCGGTGCGCGGCTCGGCGATCGTCAGTCGTCCCGACGGTGCGAACGCGCCGGTGTCGATGAACCATTGCGCGCCGATGCGCTGCGGCGCACGCACCGGCGTGTGGCCGGTGCAGGTCAGCGACAGTCCGGCCTGCACGGCCGGATCGACGAGCCCCTGGACGAGGTCGCGCCCCCAGATCAGCCGTTCGCGCACGTCGTGCGAATAGCTGCCGGTGTCGAGCTCGGCGTCCGCGCCGAAGAATTCCGCGTGCAGCACGTTGAAGCGCGTGGGCCCGTCGCCGATCACGCGTACGAGCGGCAGCGCGTCGACGCGCACCGCATGCGCGTGCAGCCGTTCCGGCGCAAGCTCGCAGCCCCAGTCGCCGCCGATCCCGCGCCATGCGTCGGGCGGCAGCTTGCCGCGCGACACGAGGCTCAGCACTTCTTCGTGATTGCCGCGCACGACGTGGCACCACGGGCGGTCGAGCAACTCGAGCGCGGCTTCGGACGCGGGCCCGCGATCGACGAGATCGCCGACCGAGAACAGCCGGTCGCGTGCCGGATCGAAGCCGACGTCGTGCAGCAGCGCGCGCAGCACGTCCACGCAGCCGTGCAGATCGCCGACGACGAAATCGCGGCCCGCCGTGTTCGCGGGATGGCGGCAGAGGGAAGGGGTCATCCCGGTATCTTAGGCGCTCGCGCCCATCGCCACGTCATGCCGGAATGGCGATAATCGGGGCGCTACCCGCCGCGCCGTTCGCGCCGGCCGAACCCTTTCCATCCGCTTTCGGAATCACACGATGACGTTTTATCCGCAGGTATTACGCAACCGGCCGCGCATGGTCGCCGCGTTCGCCGCAGGCGTGCTGTGCGCGCTGCTGCTGCCGTTCCCGTCGAGGCCGACCGTGCGGGCGCTGATCGGCTGGGATTGCGCGGTGTGGCTGTATCTGGCGCTGATGTGGGTGCGCATGGTGAGCGCGCATCATCAAAACGTGCGCGACATCGCGATCCGCGAGGACGAGAACGCGACGACCGTGCTGACCGTCGTGTGTCTCGCGACGGTCGCGAGCGTCGCCGCGATCGCGATCGAGCTCGCGACCGCGAAGAGCGTCGGCTTTCGCGCGGGGCTCGGCCATTACGCGATCACGGGCGCGACGCTGTTCGGCGCGTGGTTCCTGATCCCGACGATCTTCACGCTGCACTATGCGCGGCTCTACTACGGCTCGCCGAGCAGCGATCGCGCGCTGCGCTTTCCCGATAGTCACCCGGAGCCCGACTACTGGGATTTCCTGTATTTCGCGTTCACGCTCGCGGTCGCGTCGCAGACGGCCGACGTGTCGCTCGCGAACCGCTCCGCGCGCCGCGCGGTGCTCGCGCAGTCGATCCTGTCGTTCTACTTCAACATGGCCGTGCTCGGGCTGTCGATCAACGTCGCGGCGGGCCTGCTGAGCTGAATCGCGCGACGCTGGCGCCCCGCGTCACTTGAGCAGTTCGTACGGCCCGCCGCGCTCGAGCGCACGGCGGTACGCGGGCCGCGCGTGGATCGTGTCGAGAAAGCGCGCGATCGCCGGGTGCCGGCCGCTGTCGCCGCGCGCCATCGCGGCTTCGAGCGGAAAGCTCATCTGGATGTCGGCCGCGCTGAAGCGCTCGCCGGCGAACCAGCCCGTGCGCGTCAGCGCGCCGTCGATATGGCCGAGATGCAGCGCGATCTGCGGATCGACGAAGCCAGCCTGCAGCGTCGCGGCGATCTTGCGCGCGATCGGCCGCGCGAAGAACGGCATCGGCGCGTGCGCGATCCGCAGCGCGACGAGCTTCAGCAGCAGCGGCGGCATCGCCGACCCTTCCGCGTAATGCAGCCAGTACGTGTAGTCGAGCCGCTCGGACGTGCCGCTCGGCGGCGCGAGGCGGCCGTTGCCGTAGCGTTCGACCAGGTACTCGATGATCGCGCCCGATTCGGCGATCGTGCGGCCGTCGTCCGTAACGACGGGCGACTTGCCGAGCGGGTGGATCGCGCGCAGCGCGGGCGGCGCGAGCATGGTCTTCGGATCGCGCTCGTAGCGCACGATCTCGTACGGCACCTCCAGTTCTTCGAGCAGCCAGAGCACGCGCTGCGAGCGCGAGTTGTTCAGGTGGTGGACGGTGAGCATGGCGCGGCCGAAAGAGGGCGGGAACGACATCATACCGGGCGAGGACCGCGGCGCGCACCCCGCGCAGTCGAGCGGCTGCTCGACCGTTCAGCGGCATTCGGCCATGCGTGCGGCGCGCGCCGTTGCGCATCGCGACGCGCGGATCACGCGCTGCGCCGCACCGCGATCCACGCGCCCCAGAACAGGCTCGAGAAGAAGCGCAGCGGCGCGTCGAAGCCGGCTGCGTGCAGCAAGCCGAAGACGGCTTCCTCCGAAGCCGGCGGATCCGCGCCCTGCAGGATCTTCGCAAGCTGCGCGCGCACCGCGTCGGGCGTCGCGCCCTTCATCCGCCAGCGCTGCTGCCATGCGTCCAGCAGGCGCGGGTGATCCGCGTAGCGGCGATGGTTGCCCGCGATCACGAGCGGGGCGCCGGGCTTCAGGCGCCGCGCGATCGCATCCAGCAGCGCGGCCTTCGCCGCGTCGCCGGGCACGTGATGCAGCACGCCGATCAGCGTCGCGCCGTCGAAGGCCGGCGCCTCGGGCAGCGTGTCGACGCCGGCCTCGATGAATGTCGTGCGTGCGGCGAAACCGGCCGCTTCGACGTTCGCACGTGCGAGCGCGAGCATCGGCGCGGACGGATCGACGGCCGTGAACCGCCAGCCCGGCTCGAGCGCGGCGGGCATGCAGATCTCCTGGCCGGTGCCGCCCGCGCCCGCGACGAGGAGCCGCGCATCGGGCACGCCGATCGCCGACGCGAGCATGCACGCGGCCAGTTCGTGGCACGCGTCATAGCCGGCGAGTGCGATGCGGGATTGTTCGGCGTATTCGTGCGCGCGTGCCGGATCGAATTTCGCGGCGCTGGCGGGGAGCGACATGGCGGATTCCTCGAGTCGGGCGCGCGGACGGGGCGTCCACGCGCATCGGCACGAGCGTAAGCGCGGGGCTGCGGCGCAACAAGGCGAGCGGCCATTCCGGTATGCCGACTACCCGATTCGGCTCGCGCGGCATGCAAACGTTTGCGGGGTCGATTCGCATTTAAAAATGTGACGAATCGATGCGTCGCGTGCGCCAAACCGGCGCATACTTTTCTTCCCCCCTGCCTGGCCGTCGCATGCCGGGCCCCGATGCGCCGCGCGCCGATCGCGCGGCCATGCCGCTCGGCACGCATGAGGAGCGCATGATGTCAGATTGTCCGCACGATCCGTATGCGCAGCACTACATTCACTGTTTGCCGTTCGGCGCGCAGCCGTGCGGCGCGCTCGGCACGACGCCGCGCACGCATTTCCGCGTGTGGGCGCCGGGCAGCACGCAGGTTCAGCTCGAACTCGAAACCGGGACGGGCCCGCTGCGCGTGCCGATGACCGCCGCCGGTCCGAACTGGTTCGAGGTCTTCGTCGAATGCGGAGCCGGCACGCGCTATCGCTACCGGCTCGACGATGTCCTGTCGATTCCGGATCCCGCGTCGCGCTCGCAACCCGACGGGCTGAACGGCCCGAGCGAGGTCGTCGAGCCGCGTGCGTTCAGGTGGCGCAATACGTTCTGGCACGGGCGCCCGTGGGAAGACATCGCGCTTTACGCGATCCGTCCGCACGCGGTGGGCGGCTTCGACGGCGTGCGCCGCCGGCTGCCGCAGCTCGCGCGCCTCGGCGTGACCGCGCTGGAACTGCTCGCGTCGCCACACGACAGCCTGCCGTTCGCGCCGCTTGCGGCCGAGGGCGGCCCCGATGCGCTGAAGGCGCTGATCGACGACGCGCACGGCTACGGTCTCGCGGTGCTGCTGGAGCTCGATTACGCGCGCTTCGGCAGCGGCACCGATGCGCTGCGCCATTACGCGGCGCCGTTCTTCCATACGCGCGACGACCCGCTGCAGGCGGCGCCGCTCGCGCTCGATCATCCGGAAGTGTGCGACTTCTTCTGCGACAACGCGCTGTACTGGATCGACGAATACCGTTGCGACGGGCTGCGGCTGCGCGAGGCCGACCGGATCGGCACGTCGTGGCTGCGCGAGATCGCCGATCGCGTACGTGCGGCCGTGCCGGCCGACCGGCTGATCCATCTCGTGCTCGGCAGCGAGCGGCATCCGGTGCATCTGGCCGATACGCATTTCGATGCGCAATGGAACGGTTGCGGCGAGCGTGCGCTGCATCGGCTGACGGGGCGCGACGGAGCCGCTCACGAAGGCATTTCGACGCATCAGTCGATCCGTGCGCTGGCACGCGCGCTGACTGCGTCCGGTGCCGCGTACCAGCCGCAGCCGGCCGCGTCGGCCGCCGCGGCATGCGCCGACGGCGGGCTGTCGCTGACGTCGCTGGTGTTGTCCGACGGCGCATGGCGCGACAGCGAGCACGGCGAGCACGCGCCGCGCCTTGCGGCGCTCGCGCTGTCGTTGCTCACGCCGCAGATTCCGCTGATCTTCGATGAAACCGCGTGCGATGCCGAGCGTGCGCATTTCGTGCAGTCCGCGCTCGCGGTGCGCGCGAAGCTGATTGCGCCGCGGCTATCCGATTGCCGTCCGCAGGACGCACACACGCTGAAGGCGGGCGGCGACAGCGATGCCGATGCGCTGCTCGCGTCTTGGCGGCTCGCCGACGACGAGACGCTGACCATCGCGCTGAACCTGTCGCCCGACGCGGTGCCGTTCGATGCGCCGGGCGGGCAGGTCGTGTTCGAGACGCCGGCCCGCGCGCGGGACCGCATCGATGAAGGGGAGTTGCCGCCGTATTCGCTCGTCGCGTGGCTGACGGGAGACGTCAACCACTACGCGTTGACGCACGACGCGCGCCGGATCGACGGCGGCGCATGGCGCGGGATGCGCGCCTGAGCGCGTGACGCTCGCCACGCCAGGCGCGGCCGCGCCCGGCTGCGCTTTCACCAGAAGCTTCGAATGCCCGCGACGCCATGTGCGCCGTGGCGGCGCGCGTCGTCGAGATGCGCGCGCGTCATGCCGCCGAGCGCGTAGACGGGCATCGCGGCCTGCGCGGCGAGCGCGGCGAACCTCGTCCAGCCGAGCGTCGGCGCGCCGGGATGGCTGAGCGTCGGCAACACCGGCGACAGCGTGACGAAATCCGCGCCCGCGTGCGCGGCGAGAACGAGATCGTCGGCCGTATGACAGGCGGCCGACACGCGTCTGGCCGGCGGCAGCGGCCGTTGCGCGACCGCGCGCAGCGCGGCGCCGTCGAGGTGCCAGCCCGCGCCGTCGAGCTGCATCACGCCCGCGGCGCCGATCGGGCCGTTGAGCATCAATTGCGCGCCGGCCGCGGTGCAGCGCGCGAGCGCTTCGGCGGCCAGCTGCGCGAACGCGGCCGCGTCGAACGACTTCACGCGCAGCTGCACGAGCGTCTCGCCGCGCGCCAGCACGACCGATAGCCGATCGAGGAACGCGCGGCAATCGGCTGCCGACGCAGAGGCTGGCTCCGGCGTGATCACGCAGCAGCGCGGCAGCGTCGAACTCATTGCACGCGGCGCGCGGCGGCCGTCATTCGTCTGCCTCCTTCGCGATCTTCGGATACACGCGCACGAGCACGATCCGCGGCCCGTTCATCTTCTTCACGACCACGTCGAAGCGGTCGAACGACACGCGCTGGCCTTCGGTCGGCAGATCGCTCAGCGCCTGGATCACGAGGCCGCCGACCGATTCCGCGCGCCCTTCGTCGATGTCGATGCCGAGCGCCTGCTCGAGCGACACGACGGGCAGGCTGCCCTTGCCCATCAGCGTGCCGTCGTCGAGGCGGCTCCAGTCGGCGTCGCCCTGCCGGAACTCGTCGTGGATCTGGCCGACCAGCGCGCCGAGCAGGTTGTCGAGCGTCAGGAAGCCGATCGGCTTCTCGCCCTTGTTGCCGACCAGCGCGAAGTGCGGCGCGCCCTTGCGGAAGCGGCGGAACAGCTCCAGCGCGGGCGTGTCGGGCTTCACGTACTGCACCGGCCGCACGTAGTCGGACAGATCTTCGAGCGCCGCGCCGGCGTGCCGTGCGAGCAGCAGGTCCTTCAGATGGATCAGCCCGCTCACCTGTTCGCGCGACGCATCCTCGAACAGCGGATAGCGGCTGAAGCGGTGCCGCGCGACGATTTCCATGTTGTCCGGCAGCGGCAGGTCGCGGCGCAGGCCGATCATTTCATGTGCGGGCCGCATCAAATCGGACACCGTCATCGACGAGAAGTCGAGCGAATGCGCGAGCGTGTTCCACTCGTCGTTGGTATAAGCGCCGCGTGCGGGCTGCGCCGGATTGCCGGCCGCGCTGCGGCGGCTGCGCAGGATCAGCTTCAGTTCGTCGGTCGAGTAGTGCGCATCGCCGCCGTGATCGGCGGACAGCCCCGCGAGCCGCAGCACCGCGTTCGCGCTCGTGTTGAGCACCCAGATCGCCGGGTACATCGCCCAGTAGAACGCGTAGAGCGGCAGCGCGACCCATAGGCCGATCTTTTCCGGCTGGCGGATCGCCATCGATTTCGGCGCGAGCTCGCCGACCACGATGTGCAGGAACGAGATCAGCGAGAACGCGAACACGAGCGACACCAGATGCACGATGCGTTCGGATTGCACGCCGAGGAGGTCGAGCAGCGGGCCGATCAGTTCCGCGAACGCGGGCTCGCCGACCCAGCCGAGGCCGAGCGACGCGAGCGTGATGCCGAGCTGACACGCGGACAGATAGGCATCGAGCCGCCCGTGCACGACCGCGAGGATGCGCCCGCGCAGGCCGTGCTTGCGGGCGAGCGTCTTGACGCGCGTCGCGCGCAGTTTGACGAGGCCGAATTCGGCCGCGACGAAAAACCCGTTCAGGGCCACCAGGAACAACGCGCCGATGAGCGCGAAGATCTGTAACAAGGAATCGCTCCAGTCATGACAGGCCCGTCAGTATAGGGCCGGAAAGGCAAATGTAATGTATCGGGCGGCCGATTGCTTACACCGGCGCCTCGCAGGGGACGGAGAGCGTGAGGGTGACGGCGGCGCCGTCGGCGAACGGCGCGTGCGCGAACGTGCCGCCGTGCGCGAGCGCGACGCGCTGGCACAGCGCGACCGTCCATGCAACGCGCTTGGGGTCGCGCGTGCGCAGCAACTCGCGGCGCGCGAACGCTTCGAACGCGTGCGGCAGGTCGGGATCGGCGAGGGCGGCGGCGCTCACGTTGCAGCCGACGTGCGCGACGCACTGCGCGCCGTCGCGCGCGCATGTGAACGTCACGCGGCCGCCGGCGGCGCTGGCTTCGACGGCCGTCGTCAGCATCGTCCACAGCGCCTGTGCGATGCGCTCGCGATCGGCATTCAGCGCGGGTTCGTTTTCAGGCAGCGCCGCGTCGATGCGCACCTGCCGTGCGTCGGCCAGCGCGAAGCGCACGAGCGCGAGCGTGTCGTCGAGCAGCGGGCGCAGCGCGAGCGGCCGTGGCGCGATCGCGAGATTGCGCGTTTCCGCGCGCGGCGCGTCGAGCGCATCGTCGATCAGCGCGACCTGCTGATCGATGCCGGTGCGGATGCCCGCGAGCGCGCGCTGCAGGTTCGGGTCCGCGTTCGCGAGCTGGCGTTCGAGCACGTACGCCCAGCTGTGCATCGCGTTCAGCGGGCTGCGCAGGTCGTGCGATGCGGTGGAAAGCGCCTGATCGCGCAGAAAGAGCGCCGCCTGCGCGGCATAGTGCGCTGCGCGTTCGCGCAGCAGGTCGGCGGCGGGATCGACGGGAAGAGACGTCACGGAGCTGGCCTGTCGGAAGCGGTTGGCATGGAGGAAATGCGAACCGTCATTATAGGGATCGCGCGCGTCACGCCGGCAGCGCGTCTTCGTCCTTTTTCCGCGCGTCGCCGTTCGGCAGCAGCTGGCATGCCAGCAGGCCGGCCAGCATCAGCGCGCAGCCGATCAGCGCGCGCAGCGTCAGCGTCTCGCCGAGCGCGGCCCAGCCGGCGATTGCCGCGAACACGCCTTCCATGCTGAAGATCACGGCCGCATGCGCGGGCGCCGCTTCGCGCTGCGCGACGACCTGCAGCGTATAGCCGACGCCGACCGACAGCAGCCCGCCGTACAGCAGCGTCGGCAGCGCGCGCTTCAGCATCGCGATGCCGACCGGCTCGATCGCGATGCCGGCCGCGACGCACAGCGCGCCGCACGCGACGAACTGCAGGAACGCGAGCACGAGCGGATCGTGCCGCTTCGCGAAATGACCGACGGCCATCACGTGCGCGGCGATGATCACGGCGCCTGCGAGCTGGAACCAGTCGCCGTAGAGCACCGAGAAATGCTCGTCGATGCTGAGGAAATACAGGCCGATCGCCGCGAGCAGCGCGCCGAACCACGTGCCGGCGCCGATCCGGTGACGCACGAACACGCCCATCAGCGGCACGATCACGACATACAGCGAGCTGATGAAGCCCGCGTTCGCGACCCGCGTGTACTGCAGCCCGAACTGCTGCAGCGAGATCGACACCGCGAGCAGCGCGCCGAGCGCGAGCCCCGGCGCCAGCAGCGCCGGCTCGCGGCGAATCGCCGCGAACTGCGCGCGGGATGCCGTATTGAGCGTGAGCAGCGGAATCAGCACCAGCGCGCCGAGCAGGAAGCGCAATCCGGTGAACATGAACGGCCCGATCACGTCGAGGCTCAACCGTTGCGCGACGAACGCCGAGCCCCAGATCGCGGCGGCGCCGAGCATCAGCAGGTTGGCGCGGAGGTGCTTGCGGGCTTCGGGTTTCATCGGAATTCTTCAGCGGATTGGCGGGCGGCGAAACCGCATAGTTTACGCCGAGATTGCAAGGCTGTCGGAGAACCTTCGAAGGGCCGCCGCCGCGCGCGCATCGCGCACCCGCGAATACAGCACGACCTGTGAATGCGGCAGCGGCGGCAGCCCGAACCTCGCGCCGACGTCGACCAGCGTGCGCGGCGCGACGCGTCTCGCCAGCGGGCAGACCGCGAGCCCCGCGGCGGCGGCGGCCGTGACCGCCGCGACGCCGCCGCCCGTGAACCG
>NZ_CABVPL010000030.1 GCF_902499045.1 Burkholderia latens
CTCACGTGGTCGACGCGCAGGATCTCTTCGCCGAGACGCGGCGGCTGGGGCGGCTGGGACGTCTGGACAGGGGCGTTGACAACAGTCGAATTTTGCATCGCGCTTACTCTCAATCGAGACGGAGCCGGGATTCCGCATAGGCGTACATCGGACGCCACAGCAGACGGTTGAACAAGGTGACGAACCGGGACATCACGGCGATGCCCAGGATGATCTTCGGGAAATCGCCGGCAGCGGTAGTCTGCGCGATGTACGCGCCGAGGCCGTGCGCGGCGACCTTCGTGTCGCCCCACTGGACGAACTCGGACACGATGCTCGCGTTCCACGCGCCGCCCGACGCGGTGATCGCGCCGGTCACGTAGTACGGGAAGATGCCGGGCAGCATCGCCTGCCGCCACCACTGCCAACCGCGAATCCGGAAATTCCTCGTCGCTTCCTTGTAGTCGTTCGGATAGGACATCGCGCCGGCAATCACGTTGAACAGGATGTACCACTGCGTACCGAGCACGATCAGCGGCGACAGCCAGATATCCGCGTTCAGATGGAAGCGGACGATCACGATCACGAACGCCGGAAACAGCAGGTTGGCCGGGAATGCGGCGAGGAACTGCGCGAGCGGCTGGATCTTCTCGGCCAGTGCGGGACGCAGCCCGATCAGCACGCCGACCGGCACCCAGATCACCGACGCGATCGCGATCAGCACCACCACGCGCAGCAACGTGATCAGCCCGAGCACCAGCACGTGAGCGACCTCGCCCATCGTCACGCCGGTCGCGACGAAGCTGACGACGCGCCACGCGACGTACGCAGTCAGCACGATCACGAATGCGCCCCACACGATGTCGCCGATGCGCGACGAACCACCGCCCGATGCGCCATGCGCGCCACTGCCGCCGAACGACGGCACGCGCAGCGGAATGCGCGCGGCCTGCGACAGCAGCCAGCCGGCCGGCACCAGCAGCTGATGAATCAACTGCGTGCGGCGCATCATGTCGAGCAGCCACGATTGCGGCGCGTCGCCCGACGCGGTGTTCTCCATCCGGAACTTGTCGGCCCACGCGACGAGCGGACGGAACAGCAGCTGATCGTACGCGAGAATCACGACCGACATCGCGACGATCACCCAGCCTACCGCGCCGAGGTTCTTGTCGGAGATCGCCTGCGCGAGATACGCGCCGATCCCCGGCAGCGTGATCGTCTGATTGCCGACGGTGATCGCCTCCGACGCGACGACGAAAAACCAGCCACCCGACATCGACATCATCATGTTCCAGATCAGCCCCGGCATCGAGAACGGCACCTCGAGCTTCCAGAACCGCTGCCACGACGTCAGGTGAAAGCCGCGCGACACCTCGCTCAGGTCGCGCGGCACCGTGCGCAGCGACTGGTAGAAGCTGAACGTCATGTTCCACGCCTGGCTCGTGAAGATCGCGAAGATCGCGGCCAGCTCCGCGCCGAGCACGCGCCCCGGGAACAGCGCGACGAAAAACGTGACCGTAAACGAGATGTAGCCGAGCACCGGCACCGACTGCAGGATGTCGAGGACCGGAATCAGCACCATGCCTGCGCGGCGGCTCTTGGCCGCGAGTGTGCCGTACACGAGCGTGAACACGAGCGACGCGATCATCGCGGCGAGCATCCGCAGCGTGGTGCGCAGCGCGTATTCGGGCAGATTCGACGGAGCGAGCGAGATCTTCTGCGTCTGCAGCACGGCGATCGGCGCCATCGTTTCGTGAAAGCCGACGAACACCATCGCCAGGATGCCGATGATCAGCGGAAACGCGACCGCGTCCCAGCGGTTAGGGAGCACACGCCACGCGGACGCGTTGGCCGTGCGGTTCGGATTGAAGAAACTGATGTCCATCGGTAGCGTCTTGGTCGAATTGAAAGTCGATGGGGCCGGCCGCGTGCCGATCGGCGCGTCAGCGGATGTGGGCCGTAACACGCGGCCGCGCGTGGGATGAACGATCGCCGCCAATCGGAAAAGGCAGCGCGACGCCGATGGCGTGCGCGCGATGACCGGCCGCACCGCGGGTTTCCGTTGCCGCGCGATTCGGCATGAGGGGCTCCGGACACATGATTCGGTGTCGCAGGCTATCTGGCGGGCATGACGCAAATGTGTCGTGTCACTTACAGGACATTGACGGGCCATCCGCCCGCGATCGTCGTCGCGCCGCCGCTCGCGCCCAGCCCGATACGGCGCCGCACCACCCGGAACGGGAATAAAACCCCGCCCGCACCGGTATCGCATGCGAAGGCGCCGGCTTATTCCCGGACGATCCGGCCGTCCGGTTCCGTCATACCAATGCGAGGCTCACATGTCTTCATCGAATCCCACTCGCCCGTCGCGCCGCAAGGCCCTGCAATGCATGGCGTTCGGCGGCCTCGGCACGCTGTTCGCGCTGTCGGGCGGCATCCTCACGCCATTCGATCTCGCGCTCGCGCAAAGCGGCTCCGCACTTCCCGTGAACGCGGGCCGGCCGCTGTTCGTGCAGATCAGCGACACGCACATCGGCTTCAACAAGGACGCGAATCCCGACGTCGCGGGCACGCTGCGGCAGACGATCGATCTCGTCAACGCGATGCCGGCGATGCCCGCGCTCGCGATCCATACCGGCGACATCACGCACCTGTCGAAGGCCGAGGAGTTCGACCATGCGTCGCAATTGCTGTCCGGCCTGCGCGTGCCGGAACTGCACACGGTGCCCGGCGAACACGATCTGACCGACGGTTCGGGCGCCGAATACTTCAGCCGGTTCGGCAAGGCCTCCGACAACCGCGGCTACTACAGCTTCGATCATGCAGGCGTGCACTTCGTCGCGCTCGTCAACGTGATGCACTTCAAGCCGAACGGGCTCGGCAGCTTCGGCGACGAACAGCTCGCGTGGCTCGCGCAGGATCTGAAGGGCCGGTCGTCGAGCACGCCGATCGTCGTGTTTTCGCACATGCCGATGTGGACGATCTACGAGCCGTGGGGCTGGGGCACCGGCGACGCGCCGCAGACGATGGCGCTGCTGCGCCGCTTCGGTTCGGTCACGGTGCTCAACGGGCACATCCATCAGATCGTGTCGAAGGTCGAGGGCAACGTGACGTTCCACACCGCGCGCTCGACCGCATTCCCGCAGCCGACCGCCGGCAACGGTCCGGGGCCGGTGCCGCTCACGGTGCCGCGCGACCGTCTGCCCGCGATGCTCGGCGTGACGACCGTCGACTTCGCCGGCCATCCGGTGGCCGCGTCGCTGCACGACACGACGATCGCCTGATTCCGATACGCGAGGACACAGACATGACCTTCCTCAAACTCCCGATGCGCACGGCCGCGCTGCTCGTCTGCGCGGCGGCCGCCGGCGCGCCGCTCGCCGCGTTCGCGCAGACCACGGCCGCCCCGCTGGTGACGATCCGCAACTTCATGTTTTCGCCGATGTCGACGACGATCAAGGCCGGCACGACGGTCACGTGGAAGAATCTCGACGCGGAACCGCACACGATCGTCAACGATGCGGGCGTCTTCCATTCGAAAGCGCTCGACCAGGACGAGACCTACTCGTTCCGCTTCGACAAGCCGGGCGTGTACAAGGTGTTCTGCGGAATCCATCCGTACATGAAGGAAACCATCACGGTGGAATGACGCGGCGCGCCGCACGGCGCGCGACGATCCGGCACCGCCCGGCGCCGATCGCCTACACTGGTTGCAACCGGCCGGCGCCCGCCGGCCGTCACCGACCGTGAGGAAAGCGATGACGGCAAGTCAACCCGCACATCCGAGACTGCCCGGGCAAGTCGTGCTGGTGCTTCAGGGCGGCGGCGCACTGGGTGCGTACCAGCTCGGCGTATTCGAGGCGATGGACGCGTCGGGCATCCAGCCCGACTGGGTCATCGGCACGTCGATCGGCGCGATCAACGCCGCGCTGATCGCCGGCAACGCGCCCGGGCGCCGGGCGCAGCGGATGGCGGAATTCTGGCGTCACGTGACCGAACGCGCCGCCGTCAACATGCCAGGCTTCCCGACGAGCTGGGACAAGATCGGCGCCGAACTCGCGGTCATCAGCGCCGGCATCCCGGGGTTCTTCCGGCCGAATCCGGCCGCATGGCTCGGGCCGCTCGCACGCGTCGGCGTCGAGCGCGCGTCGTACTACGTGGTCGAGCCGCTGCGCGACACGCTGGCGTCGCTGATCGACCTCGACCTGCTGAACGCGGGCCGCCCGCGGCTGACGGTCGGCGCGGTCAATGCGTGCACCGGCGCGATGCGCTATTTCGATTCGCGCGACCGGCCGCTCGGCATCGATCACGTGATGGGCTCGGGCGCGCTGCCGCCCGCGTTCCCGGCCGTGCGGATCGACGGCGCGCCGTACTGGGACGGCGGCATCTTTTCGAACACGCCGGTCGAGGTCGTGCTCGACGATGCGCCGCGCCGCAGCTCGATCATCTTCTCGGTGCAGATGTGGAATCCGGTCGGGCCGGAGCCGCAAAGCATCTGGCAGGTATCGGAGCGGCAAAAGGACATCCAGTACGCGAGCCGCACGGACAGCAACATCGCGCGGCAACAGCAGATTCACCGGCTGCGCCATGTGATCAAGGAACTGGTGATGCGGCTGCCGGAGGCGGAGCGCGCGTCGGCCGACGTGCAGGCGCTCGCCGCGTGGGGCTGCCAGACGACGATGCATGTGATCAAGCTCGCGGCGCCGCGGCTCGACGGCGACGATCAGTGGAAGGACATCGACTTCACGCCGGACGGGATCGCGGCGCGCCGCCAGGCCGGCTTCGACGCGACAATGCAGGCGATCGCCGCGCGGCCTTGGGAGTTGCCGCTCGATCCGACGGAGGGGCTGAGCGTGTGGAGCCCGGAAGAGAACCGGATCGGCGAGCGGCACAACTGAGCCGAACGTGCTTGGCGTTGCGATTCCGTGCCAGCTTACAGCGCACGCACGATGCCGCCGTCGACGCGAATGTTCTGCCCGGTGATGTAGCCGGCGCCTTCCGACAGCAGGAACGTCACGGTCTGCGCGATCTCCTGCGTCTTGCCGAAGCGGCCGACCGGAATGCGGGCGACGATCTCCGGCGTCTCCGGCCAGCTGTCGATGAAGCCGGGCAGCACCGAATTGATGCGGATGTTGTCCTTCGCATAGCGCTCGGCGTACAGGCGCGTGAACGAGCTGAGCGCCGCGCGCAGCGCCGACGACACCGGCATCGGCTGCTCGGGCGCGTCGGCCGCGAAGCTCGAAATGTTGACCACCGCGCCGCCGCCCTGCTTCAGGAACACCGGCGTCACGCGGCGCAGCACGCGCACGACGTTGAGCACGATCAGGTCGAGGCCTGCGTGCCACTTGTCGTCGTCGATCGACAACAGATCGCCCTTCGGCGGATGTCCGGTGTTGTTGACGACCGCATCGATGCGGCCGTACTTCGCGAGCGTCTCGTCCACGAAGCGCGCGATGTCGGCGTCGTCGGTGACGGACCCCGCGATACCGAACCCGCCCAGCTCCTTCGCGAGCTCGGCCGCGCTGCCCGACGGCGACATCAGCGCGACGCGATAACCGTTGTGCGCGAGATCCGTTGCGATCGCGGCGCCCATGCCCTTGCCCGCCGCCGTCACCAATGCCACTTTCTCTACAGTCATGCCGTTCTCCCGGATAGTCGGCCCGACGCCGTGAGCGTCGATCCAAAGCGCTACTGTAGGACTCTATAATCGGCTTGTCGAACGATGATTTCTCCATTCACCCTGTAGGATTTCTACTGCATGAAGGCTCTGTCGCGCACCCGCCGGTTCCCGCCGCTCAATGCGCTTCGCGCGTTCGAAGCCGCCGCGCGGCACCTGAATTTCCGGCTGGCCGCCGACGAACTCGGCGTGACGCAGGGCGCCGTCGCGCAGCAGGTGAGGCACCTGGAGGACGTCGTCGAAGTCCAGCTGTTCCGGCGGCTGCCGAGAGGGCTCGCACTGACGCGCGACGGGCTCGAGTATTTCTCGGCGGTCCAGCGCGCACTGCAGATCATCTCGGATGCGACGGACGCCCTCGGCGAGCGCCCCACGGTCCTTGCCGTCAGCACGACGCCGTCGTTCGCGTCGAAGTGGCTGATTCCGCGCCTGTCCGACTTCGGCCGGCTGCATCCGGACATCGAGGTGCGCGTGATCGCCGACGAACGGCTGGCCACGTTCCGCGCCGATGGCGTCGACATCGCGATCCGGTTGAGCAAGCCGCCGTTTCCGCCGGGCCTCGTCGCGCAGTTACTGTTTCCGCTCGACGTCTTCGCCGTCGCGAGTCCGGCACTGCTCGACGGCGGCTCGCCGATCCGCAAACCGGCGGACCTGTCGAAGCACGTGCTGCTGCACGACGCGCACGATCTGTGGCCGGAATTCATCGAGAAGCTCGGCGGAAAAGGTCGAGCGGACCCGACGAAAGGGCCGCGGTTCAGCCAGTCGCTGCTCGCGATCGATGCCGCGGTCGCCGGTCAGGGCATCGCGCTGACCAGCGAGCCGCTCGTCGAGCGCGACATCGCGGAAGGCCGGCTGCGGCGCGTGTTCGATTTCTCGTTTCCGATGTCGCTCGGGTTTTACGTCGTCTTTCCGCAGGCGAATGCGCATTCGGACGCGCTCGACGCGATGCGGCGGTGGCTGTTCGCGCAGTACGGAAAAGCGTGATCCGGCGAGAACGCAAGCGCTTCGCGCGTCTGATCGCGCCCCATTCAATCGCGGCGTGGTCCCGATGCCGATCGCGATCAACCCCACTCGCGGCAGTGCCATCACCCATATCGTCATTTTCCGATATATGATTCGCTCATCGACGATACCCGTTTGCACCGCTTTTCCGACTGAACACCACGTCTTTCCATGCCGACCGAACTCGACATCGACGCGATCCTGAAAGCGCTCTCGAACCCCGTGCGCCGGGAAATCCTCGTCTGGCTGAAAACGCCGGGCGCGCATTTCCCGGAGCAGACGCTGCCGTATGACCACGGCGTCTGCGCGGGGCAGATCGATGCGCGCTGCGGGCTGTCGCAGTCGACCGTCTCCGCGCACCTCGCCACGCTGCAGCGCGCGGGGCTCGTGACGTCGACGCGGATCGGCCAGTGGGCGTTCTTCCGGCGCAACGAGGCCGTCATCGACGCATTTCTCGACGCACTGCGTCGCGAACTCTGACCCAGGCCATGCGGGCCGAACGCCGCGCACGACGCGACGCCATCCCGCCTTTCGTGAAGAGGTTTTCTGCCATGCCCACCCTGTTCGACCCCGTGACCCTCGGCGACCTGACACTGCCGAACCGCATCGTGATGGCTCCGCTCACCCGTGCCCGCGCCGGCAGCGCGCGGGTGCCGAACGACCTGATGGCCCGTTACTACGCCGAACGCGCGTCGGCCGGCCTGATCATCAGCGAAGCGACGTCGGTCACGCCGCAAGGCGTCGGCTACGCGGACACGCCGGGCATCTGGTCCGACGAGCAGGTCGAAGGCTGGAAGCGCGTGACGCAGGCCGTGCACGCGGCCGGCGGCCGTATCGTGCTGCAGCTGTGGCACGTCGGCCGGATTTCCGACCCGATGTTCCTGAACGGCGACCTGCCGGTCGCGCCGAGCGCGATCGCCGCCGGCGGCCACGTGAGCCTCGTGCGCCCGCAGCGTCCGTACGTGACGCCGCGCGCGCTCGAACTCGATGAAATCCCGGGCATCGTCGCCGCGTACCGCCACGGCGCGGAAAACGCGAAGAAGGCCGGTTTCGACGGCGTCGAGATTCACGGCGCGAACGGCTATCTGCTCGACCAGTTCCTGCAGGACAGCACCAACCATCGCACCGACGCATACGGCGGCCCGATCGAGAACCGCGCTCGCCTGCTGCTCGAAGTGGTCGACGCGGCGATCGGCGTGTGGGGCGCGGGCCGTGTGGGCGTGCACCTCGCGCCGCGCGGCGACGCGCACACGATGGGCGATTCCGACCCGGCCGCGACGTTCGGCTATGTCGCGCGCGAACTGGGCCGCCGCAAGATCGCGTTCATCTTCACGCGCGAAGCCTATTCGGGCGACCAGCTGAGCCCGCGGCTGAAGCAAGCGTTCGGCGGCCCGCTGATCGCGAACGAGCAGTTCACGCTCGAATCGGCGCAGGCCACGCTCGCGAGCGGCGACGCCGATGCGATCGCATGGGGCAAGCTGTTCATCGCGAACCCGGACCTGCCGCGCCGCCTCGAACTCGGCGCACCGCTGAACAAGCCGGTGCCGGAAACGTTCTACGCGGAAGGCGAAACCGGTTATACCGACTACCCGGCGCTCAGCGACGCGGCCTGACGGCCGGCGCCACGTTCATGCGCGCACGTCCGCGCGCATGAACACGCGTTGCGTTTCGTCGAGCCCAAGTGCGACGTGGTGCGCGCGGATCGCGCGCAGCGTGTCGTCGAGCGACGCATCGTCGACGATGTGAAAGCCGAGGCGCGCGTAGTACCGCGCATTCCACGGCACGTCGCGGAACGTCGACAGCACGACCTGTGCAATGCCGTCTTGCGCGGCGCGCGTCATGATCCGCTCGATCAGGCGCGCGCCGATCCGCTGCCCCGCATGCGACGGCGCGACGTCAGTTCTTCCAGATACAGCCGGTGCGCGTCGAGCAGGCGGTAGAACGCGAAGCCGACGCACGTGCCTGCTTCGTCCGTCGCGACATATGCGCGGCCGTCGTCGATGCGCGCGAGCACGGCGGCCGCATCGGTCGGTTCGCCGTCGGCGACGCCGGGCATGCCGACGTCATGAAAGCGCCGGGCGGCGGCCATTTCGACGGCGGCCATCGCGGCCGCGTCTTCCCGCGTGGCGGGACGAATCCGGATCGATACTGTCATCGCGACAAGATAGGCAGGCAGAAACGGCCGTCACTATAATCGAAACTCCAGACCATTCGAACGTCCCGCCCCCGAGGTTCGCCATGACGCTGTCCGCGCTTGCCGTGTTCGCCCTCGCCCTGCTCGTCACCGCCGGCACGCCCGGCCCGAGCGTCGCCGCGCTCGTCGCGCGCGTGCTCACGAACGGCGTGCGAGACGTGCTGCCGTTCCTCGCGGCGATGTGGATCGGCGAAGCGCTGTGGCTCACGCTGGCCGTCGCCGGGCTGTCCGCGTTCGCGCGCACGTTCGAGACGGGCCTGCTCGTGCTGAAGCTGCTCGGCGTCGCGTATTTGCTGTTCCTCGCATGGAAGATGTGGACCGCGCCGACCGACACGCAAGCCGGCGAGCTGCCGCGCGGCCAGTCGCCGTGGCGGATGTTCGTCGCGGGCACGCTCGTGACGCTCGGCAACCCGAAGATCATGCTGTTCTATCTCGCGCTGCTGCCGACCATCGTCGATCTGACGCATGTCGGCATTCTCGCGTGGGCCGAGCTCGTCGGCACGATGCTCGCGATCCTGATCCTCGCCGACTGTTTCTGGTCACTCCTTGCTTCGCGTGCGCGCGCGTTCCTCACTTCGGCACGCGCGAAGCGGATCGCGAATCGCACGAGCGCAACTGCGATGGCGGGCGCGGCAGTGGCGATCGCGACGCGTTGAGTCGGCATCCGGCGCCGACTGGCACGGTCCTACCCGGCTCGGATTCTCCCTAACACCCCACCGACCTGCGCCTGCCGCCCGGCGCAGGCACATGCCGGTTGCACTCGACCAGCGCCCGCACGAGCGCCCAGTCATCGTCGTCGCAGAAATCGAGCAGCATCGCGCCGCACGGCGCACGCTGTTCACGCAACCGCTCCGCGAGCCGTGCATGAATCCCTTGCACCCGGCCATCGCCGCGCGCGACCACCGACGGATTCGCGCCCATCCCGGTCCCGCTGCAGAAATTGATCGCCCAGCGGCCGCTGTCCGGCGACGGCATGCCGGTCAGCAGCGCATCGATCACCCGCCACTTATAGTGAATCGAACCGGCGACGGGCACCCGGTACTCATCCTGGATCACGAATGCCGCATCGGGGTGATCGATCGTGAACGTCGCGTTATCGGGCCACGCGGTCAGATCGATACCGCGCGGCCGGCTGCTGCGGAAACGGCGCAGCAGCACCACCGCGCCGCGCACGTCGCCGAGCGCCGGCAGCGCACTGCCCGCATGCCAGCGCAGCCGCGGATGCCGCGCGCAGTGCGCATCGAACGTCGCGGCGAAACCGCGCGTGCATGCGTGCGCGGGCCATTCATCCTTCACGGACATCACGATGCATTCGCGCGGATGCGCATCGAGAAAGGCCGTGCAATCCGCGAGCACGTCGTCGAACGTCATGCCGAGCGCGATCCCGCCGTGATGAATGTCGAACGTATCGCTCCGGTGCCGGCAGCGAATGTCGAGCAGCCGCACGCCGTGCGCGAGCTGTGCCGCGAGCGGCGCGTGCTGCGTGCGCACGAGCGGATCGTCGACGGTATACGCACAGGTGTCATGGCTGCCCGGTAGGGTCAGCGTATGCAGCAGCCGCGCGTCGTCGAGCGCCGACATCCAGTCGGCCAGCGGCGCGGGTTCTTCGTGTCGCGAAGGGTTCATGTATCGATGACTGACAAGGAAAGAAAAACATGGGTGACCGCGTCGGATGTCGCGGCGCGGGCCGGCGTGTCGCGCTCCGCGGTGTCGCGCGCATTCTCGCCGACCGCGAGTATCGCGCCCGAAACGCGCGAACGCGTGATGGCGGCCGCGCACGCACTCGGCTATCAGGTCAACCTGATCGCGCGCGACATGATTACGCAGCGCAGCAGCATGATCGGCGTCGTGACGGCCGGCTTCGAGAATCCGTTCCGCGCGCGGCTGCTGTCGGACCTGATGGCCGCGCTCGGCCAGCGCGCGTTCACGCCGCTCGTGACCAACGCGGACGATCCGCATCAGGTTCGGCAATCGCTCGAGCGGCTGCTCAGCTACCGGATCGCGGGCCTCGTGATGACGTCGGCGTCGCCGCCGCTGTCGGTCGCACGGCAGTATCTCGACCACCGGATTCCGGTCGTGATGATCAATCGTGACGCGAACCTGCCCGGCGCGGACGTCGTGGTCAGCGACAACGCGGCGGGCGCCGCCGCCGCCGCGCAACGGCTGGTGCGGGCCGGCGCGCGCCGGCTCGCGTTCGTCGGGCCGCGTACCGCGAGCTACAGCGCCCGCTCGCGCGCGGTGGCGTTCGAGCGCGCACTGCAACGCGGCGACGCGTTCGGCGCGACGCTCGTCCGTTCGATCGATACGCGGTCCGACACGCACGCGTGCGGAATCGATGCCGCGCGGCAACTGTTCGCGGCGGACGAGCGTCCGGACGGCGTGTTCTGCTCGTCCGACCTGCTCGCGCTCGGTGTGATCGATGCCGCACGCGATGCATTCGGCCTGCGCGTGCCTGACGACCTGCGCGTGATCGGCTTCGACGACATCCCAGCCGCCGACTACCACGCATATCGGCTGACGACGCTGCGCCAGGACACGCAAGGGCTCGCGCGCGCGGCCGTCGATCTGCTCGCCGACCGCATCCATACGTTCGGCGGCGCGTCGCGCACGACGATCGTGCCGGTCACGCACGTGGTACGGCATAGCTGCGCGTGACGTGTCGCGTCACTTCAGCCCGCCGGCGAACCCGCGCAGCAGATAACGCTGCACGTAGCCGGCGACGGCGAGCGTGGGCAGCGACGCCAGCAGCCCCGCGCTCATCAGGTCGCCCCAGTCGATGCCGTTCTCGGTCACGTAGCCGGCGATGGCGAGCGGCAGCGTGAAGCGGCTCGGCGTCGACACGAACAACAGCGCGATCAGGAACTCGTTCCATGCGGCGATGAATACGAAGATGGCGGTCGCGATCAACCCCGGCGCGCACAGCGGCAGCACGATCTGCACGAGCCGCCGTGCGAGCCCCGCACCATCGATGCAAGCGGCCTCCTCGTATTCGGCGGGCACGTCGCGCACGAACGCGAGCAGCATCCAGATCGCCATCGGCAGCGCGTAGAGCTGATACGCGAGCGTGAGCCCGAGCGTCGAGTCGAGCAGATGCAACCGCTTCGCGAGCGCGAACAACGGCACCGCGATCGTGATCGGCGGCATCAGCTTCAATGCGAGCACGAGCATCAGGAACAGCAGATCGAGCCGCGCCGGAAAGCGCAACCGCACGAGCGCGTACGCGGCCGGGAACGCGAGTGTCAGCGCGAGCGCCGTCGTGCCGAATCCGACCAGCAGCGAATTGACGAGCGGCGCGCCGAGGCCGTTCGACCATACCGAAGCGAAATGCTCGAGCGTCGGCGCGGCCGGCCAGATTCGCAGTGGATGATCGAGGCGCTCGAGCGTCGGCATGAACGCCGCGCCGGCCATCCACAGGCACGGCAGCAGCAACAGCACGAGCGCGACGATGCGCAGCGTCCACGGCGCCCCGCGACCGAATACCGCGCTCATTCGCACGTGCGCGATGCGTGCCGACCGCGCGGTCATGCGCGCCGCTTGCGAACCGTCTGCCATACGTACCCCGAAACCAGCAGCGCGGACGCCGCGAGCATCAGCACCGATGCGGCACTCGCCGGCCCGACGTTGAAGAAGCGGAAGCCCGTGTCGTAGATGTAGGTCGACAGCGTCTGCGTCGCGTTGCCGGGGCCGCCGCCCGTCAGCGCATAGACCTTGTCGAACAGCTTGAACGTGTCGATCGAGCGCAGCAGCAGCGCGAGGCCGATCTGCGGCGCCGCGAGCGGCAGCGTGATGTCGCGCAGGCACTGCCATTCGCTCGCGCCGTCGGTGCGCGCGGCTTCATACAGCTCCTGCGGAATCGATTGCAGCCCGGCCAGCACGATCAGGAATGCCATCGGCGTCCATTGCCACACGTCGACGAGCGCGAGCGACCACAGCGCCAGATGCGGATCGGACAGCCAGCGCACGCCATCGAGTCCGAACGCGGCCAGCAGCGCATTCAGGAAGCCGTCGAAGTTGAGCCAGTTGCGCCAGATCGCGGAGCACACGAGCGTCGACAGCATCATCGGCAGGATCGCGAGCGGCAACGCGATGCGCCGCCCCGGAAACGCGCGCACGAACAGCAGCGCCAGACCGAAGCCGAGTGCGACCTCGACCAGCGACGCGACGATCGTGAAGCGCAGCGTGTTGCCGAAGCCGGCCGCGAACGCATCGTCGCCGAGCACCGCGCGATAGTTCGCGATCCCGACGAACGCGCGCCGGCCGGCCGCGTAGTCGACACGGCAGAACGAGTCGATCAGCACCTGCGCGACCGGATACAGCGCGAGCGCGGCCAGCACCAGCAACGCGGGCCCGAGCAGCGCGACGAACGGCAGGCTGCGGCCGAGCGCCTTCATGCGCGGAGCCCGGACGATGCGTGACGGCGGCTCTTCACTTGGCGGACGCAGCCATTGCCTGCGAGATCTTCTGCTGCGCCTGGCGAAGCGCGGCGTCCGGGGCGGACTGGCCGGTCAATGCGAGTTGCAGCTGATCGCCGAGAATGCTCTCGACCTGCTGCCAGTCCTTCACGCGCGGCCGCGCCCGGCCGGCCTCCAGCGCCTTCAGTTGATCGGGATACCAGCGGTACTGGCGCACCAGCGCCGGATCGTTGAACACGCTGCGGCGCGTCGGCGGAATGCCGATTCCGGCAAGGCGCGTTTGCGTGTCGCGCGAGCTCAGGTACGCGAGAAAGTCCTGCGCGAGCTTCGCGTGCGGTGCATCCTTCGGAATGCCCATCTGCCAGATGCCGAGCATCGGCGCCGGCCCTGCCGTCTGTCCGGGCGGCGGCTGCAGCGCGATCTGCCCGACCACGCGCGACTGCTTCGGATCGTCGAGCGCCGGAATCCATGCGGGCCACACTTCGATCGACTGCGCGGCGGTGCCGCGCTGCAGCGCGTCGCGCACTTCCGCGGCCCCGTACACGTCGACGTCCTTCGGCGCGTACGCCTTCAGCGCGACGAAGGTTTTCAGCGCGGCTTGCGACTCCCGCGAATCGATCGTCACGTTGCCGGCACGGTCGAATACGTCGCCGCCATACGCCCACAGGATCGGCAGGAAGCCGGTCACGACCGGGTTGCCCTTGGTGCCGCGGAACACGACGCCCGATACGCTCTTGTCCGCGCCGCCGACGGTCTGCGCGATCTTCAGCACGTCGTCCCAGTTGCGCGGCGGTTGCAGCTGGTACTTCGCGAGCAGATCCTTCCGGTACGCGAACATCTCGACGTTGCCGACGATCGGCAGCGCGTACAGCCCGCCCGCCGCGTTGCGGCCGAGCGCGACGGCGGACGGCACGAGATCGGCATCGGCCAGCGACGCGGGCAGCGGCTTCAGCCAGCCGTTGCCGATGAATTCGGGCGCCCACGTGTCGTCCATCATCACGAGGTCGTACGTGCCGGTGCCTTCGCGCATCGACAGCTTCAGCTTCTGGTACAGGTTCGCGTTCGGCAGCTTCAACAGCTCGATGTCGGTGCCCGGATGCAGCTTGGCGAAGCCGGCGACGGCGTCGGCCAGCCCCTTGCCGTAGATGTCGTCGCGGCCCGCGATGACGAGATCCGCCGCGAAGGCGTGCGAGGCGGCAACGGACAGCGCAACGGCGGCGGACAGCGCGCGCAGGCGGCTCAGCAGGGTCATGTGGTCTCTCTCGGTCGGCGTGTGGAGCGGAACGGTCATGCGTTGCACACGTGTGCAACGCCGGCGACACGTCGGGTCGCCTGAAGCGTCGCCATTGTTCACGCAAACCGTGAAGGTATTGTGGCAAGCCTGAAGCCGCGCAAAGTGACGCACGCGTTTCCGTCAATCCACGCCCGTTCAGTCAAGCATACGGACAATTTTTTTCAAGCCTCGCTTTCCCGCGAGCGGCCCGTGCCCCTGCATGCAAAGGCCGCACGCCGGCACACGACCGACTGGCGGGCACGAGCCGCGCCCGGCGCCCACCGTCAAAAGTTCACACGAATCCCGGCCATCACCGCGAGCTGCCGGCTCGAATTGCTGTTCGCGAGCACCGGGATCTGCGCATAGTTCGCCGCGTTGCCGTTCGCGTCGGTGCCGAGCCCCGTGCCGCTCGCGATCTGGCCAATCGCGACCGCGTACAGTGCGGTGCGCTTCGACAGGCTGTAGTTCGTGCCGACGTTCACCTGATGGAAGCGCGTCGTGCCGCGGCCGTCGGTATGCGCGGCGTTGAAGATGTACGCGACACCGCCTTGCAGCGCGGGCGTGAACATGTACGTGACGTTCAGCTCGCCGATGTCGAACGTGAACGCCTGCGTGCGAGGCTGCGCGCCGGTCGAGAAATAGCGGCTGTCGCCGAGGCGCGTGTGCGTGTAGGTGAGCGCGACCGTCGCCGCGCCGAGCGTCACCGAGCCGCCCGCGCCGAACGCACGCATCGCGCCGGCGTCCTGCAGCAGGCAGTACATCGCGCCGGGGTTGCTGCACGCGAAGTCGCCGATATAGCCGTTCGCGCCGCCAAGCGCCGCGTCGAGCGGATGATGCAGATCGAGATAGCCGACCGAGAACGCGACCGGCGCACGCGTGTAGGTCGCGGCGATCGCATAGCCGCGCTTCGCCGAAAAATCGCCGGCCTGGCCGCCGAAGCTGAACGTGCCGCCGAACGTCAGCCCGTTGAAGTCGGCGCTGGTGAACTTCACCGCGTTGTTGAAGTTGAATGCGGCGTTCAGGTTGTCGACGTCGCCGAGATGCGAGCCGTACGGCGTCGCCCAGTTGTTGCTCGACACGTACGCGCCGAGCATGTCCGTATACGAGTCGTACTGCCGGCCGAGACCGAGCGTGCCGATCCCTTCCTGACGCAGCCCGACCCAGGCCTGCCGGCTGAACGCGGTGCCGCCCTGCAGCGCCTGCCCGTTGGCGGACAGGAACTGCTGCTCGAGCGTAAATACCGCATCGAGGCCGCCGCCGAGCGGCTCGGCGCCCTGGAACCCGAAGCGCGACGGCACGAGATTGCCGCCGCCCATCTGCCACGCATGACCGCCGCCCGTGCTGCCGTCGGCGCGCGTGAACTGCTGGTTCGTCGAGTAGAGGATCCCGGTGTCCACCGTGCCGTACAGCGTGACGCTGCCGGCGGTTTGCGCGTGTGCGTGCATGCAACCCAGCGTGGCCGCGGCCGCGGCCAGTCGTCGTCCGATCTTCATGTCCCGCCCCTGTGTTGTCATCGATTCGCACTGCGAATCGACGGGTTGTCGATATGGGTGGCAGGACTTTATCCAGCGAAAATTCCGGACCTCTATCCCAAATCAGCAAACGGTGAAGCGGCGAACGAGCGGTGACGGCGCCGGCCGGCACCGTCGCGGCACGACGACGTCATTCGGGACGCAAGGTTTGCGACGGCAGTTCGCCGAACAGGTCGCGATATTCGCGCGCGAAATAGCCGAGATGCGTGAAGCCCCAGCTCGCGGCGGCCTCGCCGACGCCGAGCTGCTGCGCGGACGTCGTGCGCAGCAGGCGCCGCACCGCATTCAGCCGGATGGTCCGCAGATAGCCGACGGGTGTGACGTCGGCGACGCGCTGGAAGCTCGTCTGCAGCGTGCGGCGGCTGCAGCGCAGCGCACGGCACAGTTCGAGCACGGTGACGGGCTCCTCGGGCCGCTCGCGCAGATGCTTCTCGCAACGGCTGACGATATCGCTGTAGGTGGCGTGCGTGATGTCGCGGCGCTCGGCGCCGATGCCCTGGTCGAGCGCATCGAGGAACATGCCGAGCATCGCGTCGCGGAACATCCTGCGCGTGGCCGCGTATTCCAGGCAGCCGGGATTGCGCTGCGCGTCGTCGATCAGCGAGGACAGCCGCGCGCCGAGCGCTGCGCCCTGCGCATCCGGCAGACGCGTCACGTGCCGCAGCTTGCGTGCGCCGGCCGCGCCGAATTCGGCCTCGCACAGCTCGTCGACCATGTCCGATGCCGCGCTGATCCCGACGAGCCCCATCCCTTCGGGCGTATGGAATTCGAAATCCTCGCCCGCGCGCAGCGCGAGCAGCGCATAGCCGTCGACCGGCTGGCCCTGGAACGTGCCGGCGAGCGGCACCGACAGCGGCACCGCGAGCGACGTGCGCCCGCTCGGCGCGAGGCCGGTTTGCGCGACGCGCCGATTGGTCGTCTCGCGGAAGAAATGGAAATCGTCGTACAGCACCTGCGTGACGGTGCCGCGGAACCGGCCCGGCGTCATCTGGCGGTAGACCTGATGCCAACCCGCGATCGCGAGCCCGTGGTCGTGCACGTCTTCGTGTGAGCGTGACTGGAACAGCATCGGCATCTCCGGTAAAACCCTGAATCCACGTTGCGTACCGCGCGGCGTGCGCAACGGCACAGCTTACCCCCGCAAAATTCCGCGTAGTGCGGTTTCGAAGGCCGCACAGGCCGCCGACAGCGCGGCGGCCTGCTCGCCGGTCAGCCGCACGTAGCGGCGAAACGACGGCATCCGGTTCACGATCTCGCTGCCGCCGAACGGCACGACGGCGAGCATCCAGCGCCCGTCGCGCGCGGCGATCGTGCAGTCTGTCACGTGCAGCGGGCGCAGTGCATCGGCAAGCGCCGGCTGCACGACGATCGCCGACACGGCGCGCACGAACGCGGCGTCGCAGCCGGCCAACGGCTCGGCCGCGATGCCGGTGCGCCGCAGCAAGCCGGTGTGCACGATACGTGCGTGTCCTTGTCCGGCCGGACCCGGCGCCGCGACCGATACCTGCACGCTGACCGTATGCATCAGGAATTGGCGATCGACGCGTTCGGCAATGCGCACGCACGTGCCGTTCGGCAGCGCGGCTGCGGCTGCGGCTGCGCCGGTGCCCCCGTCCGGATCGCGGAGCGCGCCGAGGTCGGCAAGCACGCGCGCGGCGATCGCGCCGGGCCGGTAGCCGGGCGGCGGCGCATCGGGCGCCGCGCGCCACCGCGCGAGCACGGCCTTCACGATGCGACGTGCTCGTTGCGCAGCACGTCCTCGACCGGCACCGGCTTGAACGGATGCCGGCGCTGCACGACGACCGTCCAGAACAGCGCATACAGCGCGGTGAGCCCGAGCATCGCGCCGAACGGCACGTAGATGTCGCGCGCGTTCATGCCGGGCGGCGTGATGTACCAGATCGCGAGCACGATGCCGACGCTCGACACGATCTGCGGCAGCGGGAACCACGGCGAACGGTACGGACGCGGCAGGTCGGGCCGCCGGATGCGCAGCATTACGACGGACGCGGTGACGAGCAGGTACGCGGTGCCCCACGCGCAGGTCGCGGCGAGCACGAGGTGCAGGATGCTGTCGAGGTTGCCGTTGATCAGCCACGCGTGGAAGATCGGCACGATCGCCGACGCGACGATGCCGACCACCGGCGTCTTGAAGCGCGGATGCAGATACGCGAAGCAGCGCGGCAGCGCGCCGTCGATCGCCATCCCGTACAGGATGCGCGGCAGCCCGGCCATCAGCGTGTTGATCGTCGCCGCGCCCGCGCACAGGAACGCGATGCCGAACCAGATCCGGCCGAACGGCCCGAGCACCTGCAGCGCGAACGCGGGAATCGCGCCCGGCGTGTCGAGCAGGTGCGTGAGGCCGTCCGCGCTGACCGGCACGTTCGCGACCTGCCGGCGAATCGCGGCGCCGTACAGGAACATGCAGACCGCGACGCCGACGAGGCCGAGCGCCATCGCGCGCGGAATCGTGCGGCCCGGCGCCTTCATTTCCGGCGCGAGCGGCGTGACGAATTCGCAGCCGACGAACATGAACATCGCCATCCCGACCAGCGACAGCACGGCCGGCACCGTGGTGCCGACTTCCGAGCCGCCGAACCAGCCGTCGAGATGCACGGCGGGCGCGGCCGCGAGGCCGAGGATCCCGAAAATCATCAGCGACAGCCACATGCCGGCCGTCAGCACGATCTCGAGCTTGCTGAACACCTTGATGCCGATGATGTTGGTGATCGCGAACGTGACCACGAGGCCGACGCCGACGAGCCACGCGCTGTTGTGCTTCTCGAACGCGGCGTTCAGCGACTCGAAGTTCACGAGCGCCATGATCCCGCTCAGGATCGTCTCCGCGGTGCCGGCGAACACGTGCACGAGGAAATACGCGGAAATCGTGCCGGTGATCGCCCAGAAGCGGCCGAGCCCGCACGACAGGTAATCGTAAACCGAGCCGGCCGTCGGCAGCATCGCGGCGGCTTCGGAGAACGTCGTCGCCTGCGCCTGCATCATCACGAACGCGATGATCATCGCGACCGCGAACGCCCAGCCGCCCATTCCGAAGCCGGACGTCGCGGTGAGAATCACCGGACTCGCCATGATCAGGCCCACCGCGCTCGCCAGCGCCGTCGGAAAACCGACCGCGCCCGCCTTCAGCACCGTGCCGCCGCCCGCTTCAGCCGGCCCGCCGGCGGGCGTATCGCCCGCGGCGCCGGTCACTCCAGACCAACCCGACATCGTCGTCTCCTTCCTGTATCAGCCGAAGCGGCCACTGCGGTACCGGCCCCGGCGCCATGCTTCACGGTCGGCCAGGGCCGGCGCTCCCGCGCTACGCCACCCGGCCCCTGTCGGTCCAATCCTGCTCCGATGTCGAAAAAATACGCAGGCAAAATAACGCGGTCATAGCGCAAATCGGCAAACCGGCGATGGGCAGCGGGTTATCCCGCCCCACCGCCGGTTCGTCGTCATGCGTTCGCGGCGTCACGCCGTCATGCCGTCACGCGAACGGCACGGCCTCGAAGCCCGCGGCGAGCGCGTCGACGATGCGGTCGAGCTGGTCGCGCTCGATCACGAGCGGCGGCGACAGGATGATCTTCGTGCCGACCGGGCGCACCAGCACGCCATGTTCGCGCGCGACTTCGGCGACCGCGTTCGCATAACCGGACAGCGGATCGATCGGCTCGCGCGTCCGCTTGTTCGCGACGAGGTCGAGCGCGAGCATCAGCCCCTTGCCGCGTACCTCCCCGACCGCCGCGAAGCGTTCCGGGAACGACTGCAGCGCTTCGAGCAGATACGCCCCCTGCTTCGCCGCGTTCGCCGGCAGGTCTTCCTTCACGACGATATCGAGGCTCGCGATCGCGGCCGCGCACGCGACCGGGTGCCCGGCATACGTGTAGCCGTGCATGATCGCGCCGCCGAAATCGGCGTTCGCGACGAAGGCATCCTCGATCCGCGCGTTCACGGCCGTCGCGCCGAGCGGCACGTAGCCGGACGAAATCCCCTTCGCGAGACACATGATGTCCGGGCGCACGCCCCAGCCGCGGCTGCCGAACAGGCTGCCGCTGCGGCCGAAGCCCGTCACGACTTCGTCGGCGATCAGCAGCACGCCGTAGCGATCGCACACCTCGCGCACGAGCGGCCAGTAGTTGGCCGGCGGCACGATCACGCCGCCCGCGCCCTGCACCGGCTCGGCGATGAACGCGGCGACCGTGTCGGGGCTCTGGAACTGGATCTCGCGCTCCAGCATTTCCGCGCAGATGCGGCCGAGTTCCTCCGGATCCTGCGTGAACGGATTGCGATAGAGCCACGGCGTCTCCACGTGGAAGCAGCCGGGCAGGTTCGGCTCGTAGTTGCGGCGGAACACCGTGTTGCCGTTCACCGACGCGCCGCCGAAGTGCGTGCCGTGATAGCCCTGCTTCAGCGAAATGAATTTCGTGCGGTCGGCCTGGCCGCGCACCTTCCAGTACTGGCGCGCGATCTTCAGCGCGGTCTCGATCGAGTCGGAACCGCCGGAGCTGTACAGCACGCGGCGCATCCCTTCGGGCTCCATCATGTCGATCAGCTTCTTCGACAGCTCTTCGGCGCGCGGGTGCGAGATGCCGTCGAACAATTGGAAGTATTCGAGCTCGTCGAGCTGGCGCACGATCGCGTCCTTCACTTCGTGCCGGTTGTGCCCGACGTTGACGTTCCACAGGCCGGCGACGCCGTCGACGAGCCGCTTGCCGGTTTCGTCGAATACGTAGCAGCCGTCGCCGCGCACGATGCGGATCGGCTTGCGCTGTTTCATTTCGTTCGGGTGCAGCATCGGGTGCCAGAACTTCGCTTCGTTGTAGCTCATTGCAATCTCCACTTTCGGATCGGTTTTTGCGGTTTTTGCGGGGACTGGATCCGCCCGCGCATCAGTGCGCGATACACACGGATTTGGTTTCGGTGAAGCCTTCGATCGCGTACTGGCCGAACTCGCGGCCGATGCCCGATTGCTTGTAGCCGCCGAACGGCATCGACGGGTCGAGCGGAATGTGGCAGTTCACCCACACGGTGCCGGCCTCGATCTGCGGCACGAGGTTCATCACGCGCTTCAGGTCGTTACTCCAGATGCTGGCGGCGAGGCCGTACGGCGACGCGTTCGCGAGACGCACCGCGTCGGCCGCATCGTCGAACGGCACGACGACGATCACCGGGCCGAACACTTCGTCGCGCACGATCGCGCTGTCCGGATGCGGATCGGCGATCACGGCCGGCCGCACGTAGTAGCCGGGCAGATCGTCGGCCGGCGTGCCGCCCGCGAGGAACGTGAGGCCCGCGCGGCGCGCGCGCTCGATGTGCTCGACCACCTTGTCGCGATGGTGCGCGGACACCAGCGGGTTGATCTGCGCGGTCGTGTCGAGGCCCGCGCCGAGCTTCATCGACTGCGCGACGCCCGCGAGGCCGTCCGCGAGCTGCGCGAACCGGCTGCGGTGCACGTAGATGCGCGACGCGGCCGCGCACACCTGGCCCTGGTTGAAGAACGCGCCGGCGGCGACGCCGTCGAGCGCCTGCGCGACGTCGACGTCGTCGAGCATCACGATCGGGTTCTTGCCGCCGAGTTCGAGCGAGAAGCGCGTCATGTTCTGCACGGCGGCCGCGCCGACCAGCTTGCCGGTCGCGGTCGAGCCGGTAAACGAGATCTTCGCGATCGACGGATGGCTCGACAATGCAGCGCCGCAGATGCGGCCGCCGGTGACGACGTTGAACACGCCGGGCGGCACGCCGGCTTCGCGTGCGAGTTCGGCGAGGCGCAGTGCGGTCAGCGGCGTTTCCGGCGACGGCTTCAGCACGATCGTGCAGCCGGCCGCGAGCGCCGGAATCAGCTTCCACACCGCGATCATCAGCGGGAAATTCCACGGCACGATCGCCGCGACCACGCCCACCGGTTCCTTGCGCGTATAGGCCGTATAGCGCGCGCCAGGCGGAAACGGAATCGACACATCGAGCGTCTGGCCGGTGATCTTGGTCGCCCAGCCGGCCATGTAGCGCACGTATTCGACGCTCGCGCCGACTTCGATCGCGCGCGACACGTGAATCGACTTGCCCTGGTTCAGCGTTTCGAGCTGCGCGAGCGTTTCGGCGTCGGCTTCGATCAGGTCGGCGAGCTTCAGCAGGATGCGCTCGCGGTCGGCCGGGCGCAGCCCGCTCCATACGCGCGCGTCGAATGCATGCTTCGCGCTCGCGACTGCGCGCTCGACGTCTTCCGCGTCGGCATCCGGAACCGTCGCAAGGCGTTCGCCCGTCGCCGGGTCGTACACGTCGAGTCGAGCAGCCGAGTGCGCGCGCTGCATTTCTCCATCGACGAAAAGGCCGAAATCACGTGCGACGAAGCTGCGCACGGTGTCGCTGACGGCGACGTAGTTCGTGGTGCTCATGGGCGTCTCGATAGTTGTCGTGGCGGGGCCGCGTGCGCTTCGGCATGCGGGTTCCGGACCACTGTATCGACGGGGCGATGCGCGCCGTGAGCGCAAATTGGCAGCGCGTCGGGGACCGGCACGCGGGCGGCACGGATGCAGGGCCGGCCACGGACGAACGCCACGTTATCGTCGGATCAATAACGCGGCGCGAGTGCGGGGTGCGGGAAAAATTACAGGAACAACGCGCCGACCAGTTCGGTGCGATTCGATACGCCGAGCTTGCGGTACATGCGCATCAGGTGCGTCTTGATCGTCGGCTGGCCGAGCGCGAGATCGCGGGCGATTTCCTTGTTCGAGCGGCCGTTGCGCACGAGGCGCGCGATCTGCTCCTCGCGATAGGTCAGCCGCTCTTCGCAATCGATTCGGTGAATCCCGCGCCGCGCGCGCAGCAGCGGCGCCAGCGCGGCTTCGGCGACCGGCTGCAGGCGCGCCAGCGCGTCGATCTCGGCCGGCGCGAAGCGTCCGGCCGTGCCGTTGCGGCCCGCTTCCCCGTTGCCGAAGCGCAGCAGCGAAAACGCGCCGACCGTGCGGCCCGCATCGTCGCGCAGCCAGATTTCGACGACGTCGGCCACGTCGTGGCGGCGCAGGAAACGGGTCCAGTACGCGGACGCGTCGCGCCTTTCGTCAGGCAACTGGGAAGCGAGCGTCACGACCGCGCGTTCGCCCGCCGCGCAACGCGACGGATGCAGCGGATCGAGCATCCGGTAGCGCGCGATGTACGTGCGATGCATCGACTCCGGCATCCCGAACAGCTCGAAATCCGCTGGCTCGCCGCTCTGGTCGAGCCGGTAGAACACGATCGCCGACGGGCTCGCGAACGCGTCCAACGCATCGACGCATGCGCGCAGCGCGCGCTGCCAGTCGGCGGATTCGTGGTCGGCGGAAACGAATGGGGTCGGCATGGCGAAAGCGGCCGGCGGCCGAACGCGTCGAAGTTCGGGCCAGCGTACCCGCGCCGGAGTGGGCCGGTGAGCACAAATCGGCAATTCGTCTTTGGGTCGCGGGTCGTGGATCGCAGGTCGCAGGTCGCAGGTCGCGGGTCGCGGGTCGCGGGTCGCGGATTGCGGGTCGCGGGCTGCCGGCCGCATCGCGACGACGGCTCAGCAGCGTGTGCGCCACCCTCCCGGTCAGGATCCGTATCGGCGCACGTTTGAGCGTACGTTTCAGTGCGCGTTTGCGGCGAACGTGTCGCAGGCGCTCACCTCGCCCGACTCCATCCCGCGCCGCAGCCAGTACACGCGCTGCTCGCTGGAGCCGTGCGTGAAGCTCTCCGGCACGACATAGCCCTGGCCTTGCTGCTGCAGCCGGTCGTCGCCGATCGCGGCCGCCGCCTTCAGCCCCTGCTCGAAATCGCCGGGTTCCATCAGATGCTGATTCGCTCGCTGCGCATTGTTCGCCCACACGCCGGCGAAGCAGTCGGCCTGCAGTTCCATCCGCACCGACAGCGCGTTCGAGCGCGCTTCGCTCGAACGCCGGCGCGCGGCGTCGACCTTGTCGGAAATACCGAGCAGGTTCTGCACGTGATGGCCGACTTCATGCGCGATCACGTACGCCTGCGCGAAGTCACCACCCGCGCCGAACCGCTTGCGCAACTCGTCGTAGAAACCCAGGTCGATGTACACCTTGCGGTCGGCCGGACAGTAGAACGGGCCCATCGCAGTCTGGCCGGTGCCGCAAGCGGTCGGCGTCGAGTTCGTGAACATCACGAGCTTCGGCGGCTCGTACTGCGCGTGCAACTGCGTGTTGAAGACGCCCGACCACGTGCGCTCGATATTGCCGAGCACCTTGCGCGTGAAGACCGCGCCGGGATCGTTCGCCGGCGCGCCCTGGCGTTGCGTCGGCGCGGGCTGTGCCTGCTGCTGCCGGCCTTGCAGCGCCGATGCGCCTTCGAGCACGACGCGCGGGTCGATCCCGAAGAAATACGACGCGGCGAGCGCAACCACGATCGTGCCGATGCCGATGGTCGCGCGCCCGCCGCCGAACCCGCCGCCGCCGCGGCGATCCTCGACGTTCACGCTTTCTCTTTCGTCGTCCAGCCTCATTGCCGGCCCCTCCCTGATCTTGTCGATGGTCCGGCCGCGCGATGCGCAACCGGGCGATCCGCCGCCGCGACGTTCGCCGCCGGCACACGCGCTCGTCCGCGACGGGCGCACGCTCGCGCCGATCTGGCCGCCGGCCGCTCTTCGCTAGCGCGGCGGAATCGTCCGGCTGGCGCGCCGCGCGACGATGCGCGGGCTCGCCCGCGCTATTTTGCCGGGCTTTTCCGACTTATCGCAAAAATACGGAGGATAGAGCGATTCGGCCTCGAACATCGTCAGCCTTTGCAAAATGGAGCGCCGCATTCATCCTTTCGGCGGATACCGGCGCACGCCGGCGGCGCCTAAAGTGACCGGGACCGCCCCTTCCGGAGAACGACATGACGCATCCTCGACCCCGCACGATCGCGATCACCGGCGCAGGCACCGGAATCGGGGCCGCGTGCGCGCGCCGCTTCGCCGCGCGCGGCGACCGCGTCGTGCTGCTCGGCCGGCGGCGGGCGCCGCTCGACGCGCTCGCCGCGGAGCTTGGCGGCCTCGCGCTCGCCGGCGACGCCGCGAGCGCGGCCGACTGGGCCCGCTTCCTGCCTGAGATCGCCGGACGATTCGGCCCCATCGATTCGCTGATCGCTTGCGCGGGCGGCCACGGCCTCGGCCGCGCGGCCGAAACCGGCGACGCGCAATGGCGCGATGCAATGCATGCGAATCTCGACACCGCGTTCGTCAGCGCTCGCGCGTGCCTGCCGGACCTGATCGCGCAGCGCGGCAGCATCGTGCTCGTCGCGTCGATCGCCGCGTTCGCGGCCGGTCCCGGCGTGTGCGGCTATACGGTCGGCAAGCACGCGCTGCTCGGGCTCGCACGGTCGCTCGCCCGCGACTACGGCCCGCACGGCGTACGCGCGAACGCGGTATGCCCGGGCTGGGTCCGCACGCCGATGGCCGATGCGGAAATGGCGCCGCTGATGTCCGCGTACGGCGACACGCTCGACGCCGCGTACGCGCGCGTCAGCGCCGACGTGCCGCTGCGGCGCGCGGCCGATCCCGACGAGATCGCGGCCGTGTGCGCGTTCCTCGCATCGCCGGATGCGTCGTTCGTCACCGGCGCGACGCTCGTCGCCGACGGCGGCGCGACGGTCGTCGACGTGCCGACGCTCGCGTTCGACAAACTATGACCATCATGCCGGCGGGACGACGTATCCGTACGGCGCGTCGTTGCGCGCGATCGCGCGACGTTCGGTGCGTGTCGTCCCGCTGGCCGCTCGCCAGCGCCGGACGTGCGCGCGCTGCGCTATTTTTCCGCCCCGCAAATCCGCTAACATCGACCGATCCCCGCCATCGCGCGGCACCGCCTCACCGTTCGGACTTCGATGAACATCCGGTTTCTTGAAACCTTCGTCTGGCTCGCGAAGCTGGAAAACTTCCGGCTCACCGCCGAGAAACTGCATACGACGCAGGCGGCCGTGTCGAGCCGCATCGCGTCGCTGGAAGAGGCGTTCGACGTGCGGCTGTTCGACCGCAACACGCGCTCGGCCACGCTCACGCCCGCAGGCCGCCGGATGCTCGCGTACGCGGAGCGGATCGTGCGGCTCGACAGCGAGATGCGGCGCGACATCGACGCCGCGAGCGACGCCGGCCTGATCCGGATCGGCGTGATCGAGTCGATCGTACATAGCTGGTTTCCGGCGCTGATGGCGCAACTGCGCGAGCGCTATCCGCGCCTCGACGTCGAGATCACGAGCGACACCACGCTGCATCTCGTCCGCCTGATGAGCACCGACGGCGTCGATCTGATCCTGCAGACCGATCCGGTGCCGGGCCCGGACTTCACGAACCTGCCGCTGTGCGAATTCCCGGTGCGCTGGGTCGCGAGCCCTCGGCTGGGGCTCGGCGGCGAACGGCTCGACGTCGCGCGGCTCGCCGCATACCCGATCATCAGCTTCTCGCGCCATTCGGGGCCGCATGCGACGATCGAGCGGCTGTTCGCGGCCGTCGAGCGGCCGGCCAGCATCAACTGCATCACGTCGGTCGCCGCGATGATCCGGCTCGTGGCCGACGGCTTCGGCGTCGCCGCGCTGCCGCCCGCGATCATCGGCCGCGAGTTGCACGAAGGCGCGCTCGAACTGCTCGACGTCGAACCCGAATTCCCGGCGCTGCCGCTCGTCGCGTCGTATCGCACGCAGGGGCTGCCGGTCGCCGCGCGCATCGCGGAACTGGCGAGCGAAGTCGCGCGCGCGATGTCGGCGGCTAGTCACGCGACGCCCGCGGCGCCAGCAGCGGCCGATGCCGCCGCCATCGACGGCGCGCACGGGCGCCCTGGGACCAAGGCCAAGGCCAAGACCGGAACCAGCACCACGACCGCTGCGGCAAAGCGCTCCGCGACATCCGCACCGCCCGCTGCCGCTGCGAAGCGCCGTCCGCGCCGCTCATAAGAAAACCTGTTCACCGCGAATTTGTTTTCTTGTTGGACGGGCGCGGCCCGTCTTCGGGACACTGCAGTTCCTGACAATCGCGTCGCAAGGAACCCGCAATGACCCGCCCTTCCCTTCCGCACGGCCAGCTCTGCGTCTGGACGGACATCGATCCCGCGCACGAAGCCGATTTCAACGCGTGGTACGACCGCGAGCACATGCAGGAGCGTGTCGCGATTCCCGGCTTCACGCATGCGCGACGGTTTCGCGCGACCGACGGCGGCCCGCGCAAATATCTCGCGCTGTACGTGACCGATACGCTCGACGTGTTCCGCAGCGACGCGTACCGGCGCGCGTTCACGCAGCAGACCGCGTGGTCGCTCGCGAACTTCGAACGGATGACGGGCACGCAGCGGCGCGTCGGCGACCTGACGATCGACGCCGGCGACGGCGAAGGCATCCATCTCGCGCTGTTCGTGCTGCCGCCGGAGCGCATCGACGTGCCGCATCTGCGCGAGCGCTTCGACGTGGCGCTGCGCGAACCGGGCATCCATGCGGCGCGGCTGTTCCGTACCGCGCCTGAACTGTCGGCGCCGATCGGCGCCGATGCGGCCGCACGCCCCGCCGCCGACGCGCTCGTGCTGATCGAAGGCAGCGATGCCGCGGCCACGCGCCGCATCGCGGCCGCGATCGCCGGTCACGACGACGTGCGCACGTTCGACCTGCTGTGGCGCGCGGCCGCGCCGCTGTCCGCGGCCCGTCGCGATGCCGAAGCAAAGCCGGCGGCCTCGGCCGAACTACCCGCCTGAACCGGAACCTGAACCGGCCCGCGCGCCGACCTCGGCCGCCGCGCGACGCCTCCGCATCAGGCGCCGCTCGCCATCCCGTCATCCTTCACGACATGCCCGACACCATGAGTACTCTCGCCCAGCCCGCCGCCCACGCGCCCCGCCGCGTCCGCAACAGCCGACTCGCGACAGCGAGCATGATCGGCACGTCGCTCGAGTGGTACGACTTCACGATCTACAACACGCTCGCCGCGCTGGTCTTCAACCATCTGTTCTTCCCGTCGGTCGATCCGCTGGCCGGCACGATCCTCGCGTTCTCGACGTACGCGGTCGGCTACGTGTCGCGTCCGCTCGGCGGTTTCGTGTTCGGCAATCTCGGCGACCGCATCGGCCGCCGCGCGGTGCTGATGCTCACGCTCGTGCTGATGGGCGTGACGACCGCGCTGATGGGCGCGCTGCCGACCTATGCGCAGGCCGGCATCCTGAGCCCGATCCTGCTCGTCGCGCTGCGCTTCGTGCAGGGCGTCGCGCTCGGCGGCGAATGGGCCGGCGCGGTGTTGCTGTCGGTCGAACACGGCGACCAGAAGCGGCGCGGATTGTCCGCATCGTGGACGCAGATCGGCCCGTCGTTCGGCACGCTGCTCGGCACCGGCTGCATCGCGCTCGTGACGCTGTCCACCACGTCCGGCGACTTCCTGTCGTGGGGCTGGCGCGTGCCGTTCGCAGCGAGCGCGCTGCTCGTCGTGTTCGGTTTCTGGGTGAGGCGCGGCGTCGACGAAACGCCGCAGTTCGAGCAGCTCGCCGAATCGCATGCGACCGCCGACGTGCCCGTCGCCGAAGTGCTGAAGTGCCATTGGCGGCGCCTGCTGATCGCCGGCGGCGCGCGAATCGGCTCCGACGTGCTGTATGCGCTGATCGTGGTGTTCACGCTGACCTACGTGACGACCGTGCTGCACCTGTCGCGCCCCGTCGCGCTGACTGCCGTGATGATCGGCACGGCGTGCAACGCGCTCGCAGTGCCGTTCTTCGGTGCGCTGTCGGACCGCTTCGGGCGACGCCCCGTCTACGTCGCCGGCGCGATCGCCGGCATCGTGTGGGCGTTCGTGTTCTTCGCGCTGCTCGATTCGGCGCGGCCGGCGGCGATCGTCGCCGCGGTGGCGATCGGCCTGGTGATCCATGCGGTGATGTACGGCCCGCAAGGCGCGTTCGTCACCGAGCAATTCCCGACGCGCGTGCGTTACGCGGGCTCGTCGCTGGCGTACACGCTTGCCGGCATCGTCGGCGGCGGCTTCGCGCCGCTCGTGATCGCGACGCTGTTCCGCCAGACCGGAACGACGACGGCCGTGTCGCTGTACGTGAGCGCCGCGCTCGTCGTAACGTCGGTCGCGCTGCTGGCGGCCCGCGAGACCGCGCATCGGCCGCTCGCCGATTGAGCGCTTCCGCGCCGACCGGTCCTCGGTCATTTTCATTTGCACTTCAAACGGATACCTGCATGCAAGCCCTGTCGTTCAACGTGATGTCACTGCAAGGCGCGCCGGCCCATGTCGACGTCGAGGTCGAACGCGTCGTGATCGCCGGCTGGGCGGGCCGCGACCCGGTGGCGATCCGCGCACATATCGACGAACTCGCGGCACTCGGCGTCGCGCCGCCATCGACCACGCCGTGCTTCTATCGCGTGTCGGCTGCGCTGCTCACGCAGGCGCCATCGATCGACGCGCTCGGCGCGCGCTCGGGCGGCGAGATCGAATGCGTGCTGATCGATAGCGCGCTCGGCACGCTGGTCACGATCGGCTCCGATCATACGGATCGGGAAGTCGAGGCCTACGGCGTCGCGGTGTCGAAACAGGTGTGCGCGAAGCCGCTCGGCCGCGATGCGTGGCGCCATGCGGACGTCGCCGGTCACTGGGACGCACTGGAGATGCGTTCGTGGCTGATCAAGCGCGGCGGCGAACGCGTCGCCTATCAGCACGGCGCGGTCAGCGGGCTGCTGGCTCCGGATGCGCTGTGGCAGCGCTTCGATGATCGGCGCACGATGCCCGCACGCTGCGCGATGTTCGGCGGCACCGTTGCCGTGCACGGTGCGATCGCGGCGATGGACGACGGCGACGCGTTCGAAATGGAATTGCACGATCCGGTGCTCGGCCGCAGCCTGCGGCATCGGTATGCGGTCGGCGTGCTGCCCGTCGTGGCGTGACGAACGGCGGCAGGCGCGCGGGCAATCGACGCGATGAACCGCATCCGCACGCGCGGCGCATTTTCGCCGTTCGCGGCACCGCTCGCCGCGCCGTTTGCCGTCACGGCAAGCAACCGAGCCCGACCAGCGTCCGCTCCACCGCCGTATCGAGCGGCGTCAGCGGCTCGCGGCCCAGCACCGCCGTCAATCGCGCGTTGTCCATCCGGAGCGGCTCGCGCCACAGATAGCGCATTTCGAGGATCTCGCGCATCGTCGCGACGAACGGCGCGGCAGCCCACACGAGCCACCACGGGAACCGCCGCAGCGCGGGCCGCAGTCCGTGGCGCTGCGCGATGCGGCGCACGGCTTGCGCCATTTGCATGCCGTCCGCGTCCCAGTGGCCGCGCAGATGGAAACGCGCAAACGGCTCCAGCGTCGCACGCCGCTCGACCAGCTCGACCATCGTGCGCGCAACGTCCGGCAGGTACGCCCATTGGTGGCCGATGCCGGGCCGGCCCGGCACGTTGATGGCCGTAACCGGCCGCCCGGCCTTCACGAGCCCCTGCCCGAACCAGTTGTTGCCCGCGTGCGCGCCGAAGAAATCGCCGGCCCGCACGATGATCGTCCGCACGCCGTGTGCCGTCGCCGCCTGCAATCGCCGCTCCATCTCGACGCGGATCGCGCCCTTGCGCGTCACCGGATGCTGCGGCGCGTCTTCGTGCAACACCGGAAACGCGTCGGGTCCGAAGTTGTAGATTGTCCCGGGCAGCACGACGCTGGCCTGCGACACCGTCGCCGCCGCGATCGTGTTGTCGAGCATCGGCAGCACCTGCGTCGACCAGTTCCGGTAGCCGGGCGGGTTCACCGCATGCACGATCACACTGCAGCCGCACGCCGCGCGCACCACCGCTTCGCGATCGAGCGCGTCGCCGCGTATCCATTCGATGCCGTCGCGCTCGACCGCGTGCGTGTCGAGCCCGCGCTTGAGTGCGCGCACCTGCCAGCCGGCATCGCGCAACTGACGCGCGACCTCGCCGCCGATGCCCCCGCTCGCGCCGAGCACGAGTGCCTGTCGTTGCGTCCCGCCCGCGTTTGCCGCCATTGCCGTTCTCCGTGAATAAACCATTGTCAGCACGCATTGTGGCCGTCGGCGACCTGACAATAAATTGCCGAACACACTTGATCGGCTATACATTTATGTATGACCACCGATCTGAACTGGGAACGCTACCGGACCTTTCTGGCCGTGCTGACGGAAGGCTCGCTGTCGGGCGCCGCGCGCGCGCTCGGCATCACGCAGCCGACGGCCGGCCGCCACATCGCGGCGCTCGAGGCCGCGTTCGGGCAGACGCTATTCACGCGCTCGCCGTCGGGGTTGCTGCCGACCGAGGCGGCCGTTGCGCTGCGCGGCCATGCGGAGGCGCTGCGCAGCGCGGCCGCCGCGTTCGAGCGGGCGGCCGCGAGCCACGGCGCGGGCGTGCGCGGCACCGTGCGGATTTCGGCGAGCGACGTGATCGCGGTCGAGGTGCTGCCGCCGATGCTCACGCAACTGCGGCGCGACCATCCGGGGCTCGTGATCGAGCTCGTACCGACCGACCGCATCCAGGACGTACTCAATCGCGAAGCCGACATCGCGGTGCGGATGGCGCCGCCCGCGCAGGAGGCGCTCGTCGCGCGGCGCGTCGGCGGGATCGGCGTCGGGCTGCATGCGCGCGACGACTATCTCGCGCGCAACGGCACGCCGGCAACCATCGACGAACTCGCGCATCACGCGCTGATCGGTTTCGACACGGTGACGCCGTTCATTCGTTCAGCGGGGCGCGCGATGCCGTTCTGGACGCGCGATGCGTTCGCGCTGCGCACCGACAGCAATCTCGCGCATCTCGCGATGATTCGCGCCGGCTACGGAATCGGCTTCTGCCAGAACCGGCTCGCGCAACGCGATGCGCGGCTCGTGCGCGTGCTGCCGGACGGACCGGCGACGATACTGGAAACGTGGGTCGTCATGCACGAGGATCTGCGCACGAACCCGCGCTGCCGGGCCGTGTTCGATGCGCTGGCAAACGGTCTGCGCGCCTACGCCGACGGGACGGCCGAGTAGGCCGTTCGATCCGCCGCGTACGTCGATCTTCGCGGCGCACGACTCGCACTACTCATAGATCTTGCCGGCGAACAGGATGTCGGCGATGCGGCGCCACGGGTTGTCAGGCAGGTCGTAGCCATGCAGCCCCTCCTCCGACGCTTCGGCCCACTCGACCATTGCGTCCAGAAACGCGCCGATCGTGCGATTTTCCCAGCCGAGCGCGGCAATCGCATGCGGCGACAGCGGTGCGTCGGCCTCGAGCCGGCGCTCCGTGTGCCAGTCGTGACCCAGCACGCGAAGGAAGTGAATCAGCGAGCGCTCGTCGACCACCCGCTCGAGCGCGTGCTGCAGCCGCTCATCCATTTGGGTTTTCAGTTCGTCGTTCATGCGTATCGTCCCCCGCCGGTTCCGCGGACCCGTGCCGACCGCGCGGCACGGCTTCACATCAGCAACTGCCGCGACAGCACCTCGCGCGCCTGCGTGACCGTGTCGCGCTCGCCCGGCATCGGCGGCGTCAGCGAGAACACCGCGTCGGGCAGCGCCGGCAGCCGGTATTTCGCGCCGAGCCGCACGAGGCCGTCGCCGATCGCCGACGCGCACAGGCAGCCGACGCCGAGCCCCGCCGCCAGCATCGATTGCAACCCCGCGACGCCCGACGCGCTGTGCACCAGCACGTACGGCGCATGCTGTTCGTCGAGCGAGCGCACCGCGATCTGATGCATCATGCAGTCGTCCGGCAGCAGCACGAGCGGCAACGGCTCGGGCAGCTGCTCGGCGAGCGCCGGCGACGCGACCCACGACAGCGGCTCGCGCCGCAGCACCCAGCGCGTATCCGCCGACGCGGGCCGGAACGGGCCTCTCGACAGATTCATCACGACGCCGAGATCGATCTGCCCGCGCGCATGCGCGGCTTCGATGTCCGCGCTCTTCATCGCGCTCACGTGCAGGCTCAGTTGCGGGTAGCACTCCCGCAGCCGCGCGAGCAGGCCCGCGACTTCGTGCGTCCGGTAGTAGTCGGTGATCGCGACGCGCAACTCGCCCTTGATCGCCTGCCCGCGCAATTCGTCGAACGCGGCCTCGTTCAGCGCCACGATGCGCCGCGCGTGCTGCAGCAGACGCGCGCCGGCCGGCGTCGGCTCGACGCCGCGCTTGCTGCGCACGAACAGCGGCACGCCGGCGCGCGATTCGAGCTTGCGCACCTGCTCGCTGACCGTCGACTGTGACAGATGCAGCAGCGGCGCGGCCGCCGTCAGGCTGCCCGCATCGGCCACCGCCGCGAACGTGCGTAATTGATCCAGATCGAAACCGCGCATCGCGCCCTCTATCCATCGAATAACCCGATAGATTATACCACTAATTCCAGCTTTTCCGAATCGTCAACGATCCGCACAATATCGGTTCAACCGCCGCCCGGACGCCGTCGCGACCGGGGTCGGCATGCGTTGCCTATGTTGCGACCTCATTCTTTCGGATCTTCGCTCATGACCGACAACACTCTCGCCCGTTGCGCGCCGGCCGGCGCGGCGGCCGCGGCACCGCCGCGCAGCCATCACGGCTGGGCGCTCGTGGTCCTGCTGGTCGGCGCCATTCTGCCGCCGCTCGACTACTTCATCGTGAATCTCGCGCTGCCGGCCATCCGCGACGGCATCGGCGCGCGGCCGGCCGAGCTGCAGCTCGTCGTGTCGGCCTATGCATGCGCGAACGCGGTGGTGCAGATCACCGGCGGCCGCCTCGGCGATCTGTACGGCCGCAAGCGGATGTTCATGGTCGGGATGGCCGGCTTCGTCGTCGCGTCCGCGCTGTGCGGGCTCGCCGGCAGCGGCGCGGTGCTGGTCGGCGGCCGCGTGCTGCAGGGCCTGTTCGCCGCGATCCTCGCGCCGCAGGTGCTCGCGACGATCCGCAGCGTATTCAGCCCGCAGGAACAGGTGCGCGTGATGGGTTTCTACGGCTTCGTGTTCGGGCTCGCGGCCGTGATCGGCCAGCTCGGCGGCGGCGCGCTGATCAGCCTGCATCCGTTCGGGCTCGGCTGGCGCGCGATCTTCCTGGTCAACGTGCCGATCGGCCTGCTCGCGCTGCTCGGCAGCTGGCGCTTCATCCCGGAAAGCCGGCCGCCGCGCGGCCAGCGCATCGACGTGCCCGGAACCGTGCTGCTGTCGCTGTTCCTGCTGATGCTCGTCTACCCGCTCACGCATGGACGCGAGGCCGGCTGGCCGCTGTGGATGGTCGCGTGCGTCGTCGGCGCGCTGCCCGTGCTCGGCGTGCTGCTGGCTGTCGAAGCGCGCCGGCTCGCGGGCGGCCGCGATCCGCTGCTCGACGTGCGGCTGCTGCGCAACCCGGTCGTCGCGCTCGGACTCGCGCTCGCATTCCTGTTCTACATGCTGAGTGCGTTCTTCCTGACCTACGGGATCTATCTGCAGGGCTGCCTGGACTGGTCGCCGCTCGCGTCGGGGCTCGCGATTCTGCCGCTCGGCGTCGGCTTCCTCGCGAGCCCGCTGCTGATGCCGCGCCTCGTCGGCCGCTTTGGCGGCTATCGCGTGCTCACGCTCGGCTTCGCGATGCTCGCGGCCGGCGTCGCGACCGCCGGCGCGCTGGCCGGCGAACACGCGCCCGGCCCGGGCTTCTACGCGGGCATCGCGGCGATCGGTATCGGACAAGGCCTCGTGCTGCCGTCGGTCGTGCGGATCGTGCTCGCGGAAGTCGATGCGGCGCGCGCCGGCGTCGCGTCCGGCATGGTCACTGCGCTGTTGCAGATCGGCGCGGCAGTCGGCGCGGCGACGCTCGGCGGTTTGTTCTTTGCGCGGCTCGGGGCACAGCCGGATGCGCTCGACTACGTGCACGGGTTCCGGACGACGATGGCGGCGCTGACGGCCGTGCTGCTCGTGTGCGTCGCGTTGTCGGCCGCGCTGGGACCGCTGCACCGGCGGATGCGGGCCGGCGTGTGATGCTGCCGGGTTGGAAGCGCATGGGCGGTGGCGTAACCCGGCGGCGTAACAGGAACGGCACATTGAGCGGCCGCTCGCCGGCGGAGGGATTACCTCAGCGATGCCGCGTGCGTTGCGCGTGCCGCGCTTCCCACTCGGCCAGCTCGACGCGATAGCGCGCCAGCGCTTCGTCGTACAGGTCGAACACGCACGGCGAGCAACCGCTGTTGCAGCAGTCTTCCAGTTCGGGTTGTTCGGGCGGGGTCGGACGCGGATCGTCCAGCGGCGTATCGGTGTCCGCGGAGGCAGGCTTGGTCACGGCTTCGGTCACATAATGTCGAATTCCAAGTATACGGTGACGGTCAGCGGCATGCATTCATGCACCTCGCGTCCACCGTCGACCGACCGGAGCCGCATCATGTCCGACGCAGTGAATCCGCCGCAAGTCTGGGCGCCGTTCGGCGCGTTCTCGATGGCCGTGATCCAGGGCGGCGGCCGGATCGTGCATCTGAAGGGGCAGGTCGCGCTCGATCGGGACGGACACGTCGTCGGCCCCGGCGACATGCGAGCGCAGGGTGCGGCAGACGCTCGCCAACATTCGCGACGTGCTCGCCGCGCTCGGCGGACAGATGCAGGACGTGATCTCGCTGGTCCACTACGCGACCGACATCGACGCGTTCATGCAGACCGGCGACGTTCGCAACACGTTCTTCGCCGAACCATATCCCGTGACGACGACCCTGCAGATCGAACGGCTGTACCGTCCCGATCTGCTGATCGAAATCGCGGCAATCGCCGAAATTCCGCTGGCGCGGTTGCGGACGGCTTCGCGTCGCACATGCGCCGGCCGGCGCGCTTTCGTTACCCCACGCGCCCGCTTACCGGAATCGACGCGCCGGTGATCGCCTGCGCGTCGGCCGACAGCAGGAAGCCGATCGTCGCCGCGAGCTGTTCGGGCCGGACCCAGCGCGAGAAGTCCGCATCGGGCATGTCCTTGCGGTTGGGCGGCGTGTCGATGATGCTCGGCAGCAGCGCGTTCACAGTCACGCCGCGGTCGAGCAACTCCGCCGCAAGCGCTTCGGTGAGCCGCGCGACGCCCGCCTTCGCGGCCGCATACGCGCCCATCCCCGCACCGGCCTTGAACGCCGCACCGGCGCCGATGTTGACGATGCGGCCGGCCGGGCTCGCCACCAGATACGGCAGCGCGGCCTTCGACGCGTTCAGCGCCGTCTTCACGTTCAGTTCGTACATGCGGTCCCACGTGGCCGCATCGCCGTCGGCGACCGTCTGCCACACGAATGCGCCCGCGATGTTCAGCAGCGCATCGACCCGGCCGAATTCGCGATTCACCGTGTCGAGCGCGCGCACGGCCGCCTGCGGATCGACCAGATCGATGCCGCCGATGCGTAGCGCATCGGCCGGCACGCCGGGCAGCGCGTGCGCGTCCGGTGCCGCGCCGCGGCCGATCAGCGCGACGCGCGCGCCGCGCTGGCCGAGCCACGCAGCCGTCGCGATGCCGAGATGGCCGAATCCGCCGGTGATCGCGACTGCCTTGCCTTTCAGGTCATGTTCCATCGATATGCTCTCCTGGGTCGAATGGGTACCGGATGATACGGCGTTCGGACGCGGTGCGGCCGCGACACCGACAGACTCGGCCGGCGTTTCGACAGCGTAGCGCCGTTCGCGCATCCGGGCGAACCGCGGCGAACGAGCGGGCCGCCGCGAATCCGGCAAGCCGAGGCACCGGCGCCGCGAGCGAGCCCGCGCCCGTCCGCACGCCGGCGGCAGCGCGGGCATAATGCACGACGCCGCCACGCTGCGCGGCGCAACGGACACCGCGATGTCGCCGGTCTTTCGAATGCGCTGCGCCGGTTGCAAAACGAAACCCGAACCTCAACCCGTCCATCCCATGCAAGTACTCGTCGTAGGCACCGGCAAGCTCGCAACCGAACTGCTCGCCTGTCACCGGCTCGACCCGGCAATCTGTCACGTGGCGGCCTGGCCGGGCCGCGCGGCGGCCGAGGCCGCCGAGGCCGCACATGGCGACGCCGGCCCGCGCGACGCGCGTTCCATCGTCGTGCACGCCGGATCGGGCCGCGAACTGCCCGCCGCGATCGAATTCTGCCGTGCGACGGGTTCGCCGCTCGTCGAGCTGTCCACCGGCTCCGCGCTCGAAACCGGGTCGCACGGCTTTCCCGTCGTGCTGTGTCCGAACACGAACATCCTGATGCTCAAGTTCATGAGCATGCTGGAAACCAGCGGCCATCTGTTTCGCGATTGCCGCATCAGCGTGACGGAGTCGCACCAGGCCGGCAAGAAGTCCGTGCCCGGCACCGCGGTCGGCATCGCCGGTTCGCTCGGCGTGCCGGCGCACGACATTCGCTCCGTACGCGATCCCGCGGAGCAGCGCGACGCGCTGCAGATTCCCGACGATCAGCTCGGCCGCCATGCATTCCACCGGATCCGCATCGAAGACGGCGCATGCAGCCTGCAGTTCGAATCGCGCGTGTATGGCGCGTCGCCCTACGCGGACGGCGTGTCGCGAATCGTCGAAGCCGTGCTGCAGCACGAGCTCGAGCCGCGCCGCTACTCGATCGTCGAGTTCATTCACAACGGCTGGCTGTAGAAGCGACGCGGCGCGGGCCGAACCGCCAACGCGCCGTCACGGGCACTCGCGCGCCCGCCGCCCGTGTGCGCGCCCGCGTCGGCTATCCCGTCACCCGCGGCCCAGCAGGGCGCCGCTCTCCGGCAGCGTCGCGCCGCCGTCGACCACGATCGTCTGCCCGGTGATGTACGCAGCATCGGCCGATGCGAGAAACAGCATTGCATTCGCGATCTCTTCCGGCTCGCCCAACCGCGCGAGCGGAATGTCGCGCGCGATCTGCTCGGCCACGGACGCGTCGCCGAGATTGCCGGCTGCCGGCGTGCGGATCATCCCCGGCTCCACACCGTTGACCGTCACGTTGCGGCGCGCGAGTTCGAGCGCCGCCGCGCGAATGAAGCCGTTCACGCCGGCCTTCGACGCCGCGTAGTGCGCAAGCCCCGGATACGCGACGCGCGGCCCTGTCACCGACGACGTGACGAGCAGCCGCCCCGCCCCCGCGCGCTCGAAAGCCGGCAGCGCCGCCTGCGCGAGCCAGAACGGCGCGGACAGGTTGACGGACAACGTGCGTTCGAGCGTCGGCTCGTCGATCCGCGCGAACGGAGTGAGCGGGAAATACGCGGCGTTATGGACGACGACGTCGAGCCGCCCGCCGTCGCGCTCGACCGCCGCGACGAGCGCGACGAGTTCGTCGCGGCTGGCGGCGTCCACGCGATAGGCGCGCGCGTCGGCGCCCGCACGGGTCAACGCATCCGCTTGCGCGACCGCGGCGTCGCCGTTCAGGTCGGCGATCGCGACGAACGCATCGGATTCCGCGAAACGGCGCGCGATCGCCGCGCCGATTCCCTGCGCAGCGCCCGTGATCAACACGACACGCCCGCTGAAATCCGCGCGCAGCCGTCCGCTGCCCGGCACGGCGTTCATCGTTGCGCCTCGACGCCGAGCGGATACACGGTTTCGTTCAGCATCTGCAGATGCGCGCCGACGGGGAAGTTCGCCAGCGTGCCGAAATCGCCGTCCCGATAGCCGAAAATCTTGCCGTCCGTCTTGCGCTGCGCGAGGTCGATCAGCACGACCCCGAGCGTCGGCACCACCTTCTCGCGCCACACGAACAGATACAGTTGTTCGGCGATCCTGAAGTAATGACAGCGGTCCACGTCGGCCAGCCCGCCTTCGACGCCCTGCAGACACTGCCATGCGTAGAAGTTCTCGTTCAGGTAGACGTGCTCGTAGCATTCGGTCGGGCTGTAGCGGTACATCGTCCGCTTGCCGACCAGTTCGCGCGTGGGCCAGTGCAGCGGCCCGGGCTGCGCATGGCCGCCGAGCGTGCCGTGCCGGAACGTCGCGTCGACGCCCGTCAGCGGCAAGCCGCGCACGACGCGCGTGAACGCGTCGACATGCGTGTCGGCTTCGGTCGGCAGCGTGCCGATCACCGACGTCCACACGCCGTTGCCGACGTCGATCACGAGACTGACCGACGTCGCGCGGGCGGCCGGGTCGAGGTAGTCGACGAAATACAGCCCGTCGCGCAGCCGCGTCACGCGGCACGGCGCATGGCCGACCGTGTCGGTCGTCGCGTCGCGCCATTGCAGCGCGCCCGCGTCGAACGTGTAGACACGCCATGCGCCCGATGCATCGTCGAGGGCGAGCGAGCGCCCCGCGAGCGCGTTCACGGGCGCGAGGATGTTGGCGTCCGGCGCGAAGCCGTCCGCGAGCGCGCCCACCTGAATGAATACCGGATCCTGTCGTTCCACCTGCCGTCTCCCGTGCAGCTTCAGGCCCGGCGGGCCGTGTACGCTGCTCATGTGCACATGGTGCGGGCTGCGCGCGCCGCGCGGTATCGGCCAAACGGATGAAGGGCGCGCGGCGCCGGAAAGCGCTAAAGTGCACGTGATCCGCGCCGCTGCCGGCGCGAGGAGCGCCCATGCATCGTGTCACCCATTACCGACGCACCGACGAAGGGATCGAGGCGATCAGCCTCGAGTCCGATCGCACGTTTCCGCGGCATGCGCACGACGAATTCGGGATCGGCGTGATCGTCAGCGGCGCGCATCGGTCGTGGAGCGGCCGCGGGCAGGTCGACGCGCTGGCCGGCGACGCGATCATGGTCAATCCCGGCGAAATGCACGACGGCATGCCGATCGGCGCGGATACGGTCCGGCGCTGGCGGATGCTGTACCTCGCGCCCGCACTGGTCGCGAGCGTCGCGGCGGAAGAAGGCTTGCGCGGTGTCGAGCTTGCGCATCCGGCCGTGCGCGACGCCCGGCTTGCCGCCGCGTTCGGCCGGCTGCATGCGCGGATCGTCGCGGGACACTCGCCGCCGCTCGCCCGCGACGAGGCGCTGGTGATGCTGGTCGCCGGGCTGCTCGCGCGGCATGCGAACCGCGCGCTACCCGCAGCCGGTGTCGCCCCGGCGATCCGCGCGGCGCGCGAGCGGCTCGATGCGGCGCCCGCCGCGCCCGTTTCGCTCGCGGAACTCGCCGGTCTGAGCGGCGTGAGCCGGTTCCAGCTGCTGCGCGGGTTCGCGCGCGAACTCGGCATTACGCCGCACGCGTATCTGGTGCAGTCGCGCACGCGGCTGGCTCGCGCACTGCTCGCGAGCGGGCGGCCGATCGCGGATGCCGCGGCCGAAGCCGGTTTTGCGGACCAGAGCCACCTGACGCGTGCGTTCGCACGTCAGTTCGGGATCACGCCAGGGCGATTCACGCAGGGCCGCTGACAGGCTGTGCAGTCGCGGCACGGCGCCGGTCGCACGACCGCGACAAGCGTTGCGGATCGACGGTGACGATCGATGATGCCGGCGCACCCGAGCATCGGGAGATACCGGCTGCGGCGCACTTCTGCCCGCTCCACTCGGCCACGCGCCGCTGCAATTTCGTTCAAGACGTCCGCGGCACCGCACCCGATGATGCGGCGTATGAAGACACGACTGATCGGCTATCTCTATCTCGCCGCCGCGATGGCGGGCGTCGGCAGCACCGTCATCGCGAGCCGCCTCGCGGCCGGCGGTCTGCCGCCGTTCGCGGCCACGGCGCTGCGCTTCCTGATCGCGACACCATTGCTGTTCGCGCTGATGCGCGCGCAGCGGATGCGATGGCCGCGCATCTCCGCACGCGACGCAGTGCTGCTGATCGTCCAGGCGGCAGCCGGCGGTCTCGGCTATACGGTGCTGCTGATCAGCGGCACGAAGCTGTCGTCGCCGGTCGATGCGGGCGTGATGCTGGGCACGCTGCCGGCGATGTCGACGCTGATCGCGGCGGTCGTGCTGCGCGAGCGGCAGACGCCTCGCGACTGGGGCGCGGCCGCGCTTGCCACCGCCGGCGTGCTGTTCGTCACGTTCGCGCCCGGCCACGCGATGCCGTCGCTGCGCACGCTCGCCGGCGACGCGCTCGTGCTGGCTGCCGTCGCATGCGAAGCCGTGTTCATCCTGCTGAACCGGCGGCTGTCGGCGCCGTTGCCGCCACTCGCGCTGTCGACCGCGATGTCGGGCCTCGGCTTCATGCTCGCACTGGTGCCCGCCATGTTCGAATGGCACGCAGTCGTGACGGGATGGACCGTCGGCGCCGTATCCGCGATCGCGTACTACGCGCTCGTGCCGACCGTGCTCGGCTACGTGTGCTGGTATGCGGGCTCGGCACGCACGAGCGGCACGGAAGCCGCGCTGTTCACGGCGGTCGCGCCCGTCTCGGCCGTGCTGTTCGCCGTTGCGCTGTTCGGCGAGACACTGGGCGGCACGCGGCTGCTCGGCATCGCGCTCGTCGTCGCGGGCATGCTGATGGGCGCGATGCGCCGCCAGGGGCCGCGGGCGCGCGCAAGCGAAGGAGAGCCGAAGTCGCGCGCGCGGCCGGCGGCGCGGTCGGCCGCTACCGACTGAGACTTTACCGGCCTGGTCTGGCTTAAACGTACAAGCGGCACGAGCGACGACTGTAGGAATGTGTCCGCGCGCGGCAAAACCGTTGCGCACCGTCGTGCAAGATGCAATATTCGCGTGGCCGGGCCATTTGACAACCACCGAACAATAATTCGCATCGCCATGAACAAGAAGGAAGCCAAAACGAGGATCGCGGCGCTGCTGTCCGCGGGCTCCAGGAAAGCCGACGTGCTGGCCGAGCTGGCCGGACAGGGGCTCAAGGACTCCGTGCTCGCACGTCTGATCGCGTCGCATGCGGACCCCGAGCTGTGCAGGAGGAACAAGCTGCACACCCGCGTCCTCGTCGGGCTCGGCATCGCGCAGCTGTTGATCAGTATCGGACTGGCATACCTGCTGTTGGTGGACACCCTCAGCAAGGGCGCGTCGCTGCTGTTCCTCGCCGTGACCGTGCCGTTGTCGCTGCTGTTCATCTGGGGCTTCGCCACGCATCGCGTCGGCGCGTATCACGCGTTCATCATCCTGTCGCTGCTGCAACTGCCGAAGACCATTGCCGATCTCGCGCACGATCCGTCGTCCGCGGTGCCGAGCCTCGCCGTGACGATCGTCCTCGTCGGCTACGTCTGGTTCGTCCGCAACCGGATGTTTCCCGATTTCGGCTGGTTCACGCCGCGCAAGATCGACGGCCGTTACGCATTCGTGGAAACCGCCTGACGTCGACGGTGTTCACGCCGCCCCGCGCCGCGAACGACAAAAAAGGCGCCGGCCCGCCCCGCGATTGCGGGACGGGCCGGCGCCTTCTGCATGCCGGAACCCGGCGGCTTACTTGGCCTTTTCAGCCGAGTCGCTGATCGCCTGGCCGCCCTTCGAAATGTCCTGCCCCACGCCTGCAACGGTATTGCAACCGGCGAGCGCGGCGGTCACCACCAGCAGCACTGCAGCAATCGTACGCGTCATTCTCGTTCTCCTTTCGAATCAACAAGCCCGACCGGGCGAATCGTGTGCGGCGTGGCGCCCTGCGGCGCGCAGGACACGGGGCCTGACCTGATTATACGGAGACGGCTGCCGCGCGCCAGTAGTGGCGGATGCGGCGTTGCCCGCGCTCGCGCAGCAGATCGCGCAGATTTTCCTTGACTTCCCCCATTCGCGAACTAATATACGCACCGCGTATATTTCTCCGAAGGGTGCCGCCAATGACCGTTCCCCAGCAAGCCTTCCTGCGCGACGCGATGCGCCGCCTCAACATGACCCGCGAAGCGTTCGCGAGCCGCATCGGCGTGAGCCGCCGCGCGCTGGATACGTGGCTGCTGCCCGACGATTCGCAGGAATCGCGTGGAATGCCCGAGATCGTCGAGCGTTTCGTGTCGGAAATCGTCGAGCGTTCACCGGACGGCGGCAACTATACGCAAAGCGTAGACAAGCAGGGCCTTGCGAAACAATTCCTGTTCGAAGGCAAGCCGCAGCTGATCTCGGTCGACCAGTTCTCGCGGGACTCGGTCGAGGCGCTGTTCCGCGTCGCCGACGTGATGCAGCCGATCGCGCGGCGCCACAAGATTTCGCGCGTGCTCGAAGGCGCGGTGCTCGGCAACCTGTTCTTCGAGGCCAGCACGCGCACCCGCGTGTCGTTCGGCGCGGCTTTCTGCCGGCTCGGCGGCTCGGTGTGCGACACGACGGGCTTCACGTTCTCGTCGATGGCGAAGGGCGAATCGATCTACGACACGAGCCGCGTGATGGCGGGCTACGTCGACGCGCTGGTGATCCGCCATCCGGAGAAAGGCTCGGTTGCCGAATTCGCGCGCGCGACCAACCTGCCGGTGATCAACGGCGGCGACGGCCCGGGCGAACACCCGAGCCAGGCACTCCTCGATCTCTATACGATCCAGCGCGAATTCTCACGGCTCGGCAAGATCGTCGACGGTGCGCACATCGCGCTCGTCGGCGACCTGAAATACGGCCGGACCGTGCACTCGCTCGTCAAGCTGCTCGCGCTGTACCGCGGGCTGAAGTTCACGCTCGTGTCGCCGCCGACGCTTGAAATGCCCGCGTACATCATCGACCAGATCGCGACGAACGGCCACGTGATCGAGCAGACGAACGATCTCGCGACCGGCCTGCTCGGCGCGGATGTCGTCTACGCGACGCGGATCCAGAAGGAGCGCTTCACGGACGAGTCGTTCGAAGGCTATACGCCCGATTTCCAGATCAACCAGGCGCTCGTCGACTCCGTCTGCAAGCCCGACACGCTGATCATGCACCCGCTGCCGCGCGACAGCCGGCCCGGCGCGAACGATCTGTCGGTCGACCTGAACCGCGACCCGCGTCTCGCGATCTTCCGGCAGACCGACAACGGCATTCCGGTGCGGATGGCGATCTTCGCGGTACTGCTCGGCGTGGAGAACCTCGTCCAGCATTCGATGCGCGACGCGACGTGGCGCCCGCCGGCGTACCTCGGGCCCGAAGACGCCGTGTTTCACGGGATCGACTGATCCGCGCCCGATGTCGCGCGGCTGAACGCGAGTTTGCTTCAGCTCGGCAGCCGCGCTCGTAAGTCACCCACTCGACGCGCCGGCCTGCACGGCGCGTTGTCATTTTCCGCGCCGACAACGCGCCGGCAGCCGCACCGGAGGCAGCGGGCCCAAGGGGCCGATCACACGCAGGCCCGCTGCTTCGAACGGCGCGACGTCGTCGTTCGGCCATTCTCGCGCCCTGCCGGCCCTCAAAAAGCGTCCGTAACATTCGTCAACGTTCGCCTCATCAATGCGAACAAGAACGCTTCTCATTCAATCAAAAATTACATAGAATGCCGCCTGAAAACAAATCGTAATAATTCCCGGCGGCGTGCACATTTCCGTAGCGCGCCGTCGCCGGGACCACACCGCGAGGTCGAAGCGCATGACGAAGTCCCGCCCTGACGAGCTGAAGCTCGGCAAGTTCACCACCCTGTGCAGCGTGCTGGCCGCGAGCCCCGCGTTCGCCGACGGCACGACGCCGCCGGCCCCGGTCAGCACCGAAGGCCATCTCGCGCCGATCGAGATCCAGGGCAAGACCGAGCACAGCTACAAGGCCGACTTCTCCGCGTCCGCGAAATTCACCGCGCCGCTCGTCGACACGCCGAAGTCGGTCACGGTGATCCCGCAGGAGCTGATCCGGAACAGCGGCGCGGCAACGCTGACCGAAGCGCTGCGCACCGTGCCCGGCATCACGTTCGGCGCCGGCGAAGGCGGCAACCCGCTCGGCGATCGCCCGTTCATCCGCGGCTACGACACGCAGGGCAGCATGTTCGTCGACGGGATGCGCGACACGGGCGCGACCACGCGCGAGATCTTCAACACCGAGCGCGTCGAAGTCACCAAGGGCTCCGACGGCGCATATGGCGGCCGCGGCGGCGCGGGCGGCAGCATCAACCTGATCACGAAGGCGCCGCACCTCGGCACGACCGCCGCCGCGAGCGCGGGCCTCGGCACCGACCGCTATCGCCGCTTCACCGCCGACGGCAACTGGCAGTTCGCCGATCACGCCGCGTTCCGCCTGAACCTGATGAGCCACAACAACGACGTCGCCGGCCGCGACGCGGTCAACAACGAGCGCTGGGGCGTCGCGCCGTCGATCGCGTTCGGCCTCGGCACGCCGACGCGCGTGACCGCGAGCTACTACCACCTGTCGACCGACGACATGCCCGACGGCGGCATTCCGTACTTCTATACGGCGTCGAACAAGCCCGCGAACGTCGGCACGATCTACCCGGCGCCCGTCGACCGCCACAACTTCTACGGCCTGATCGACCGCGATTTCCGCAAGACCACGTCGGACATCAGCACGATCAAGATCGAGCACGACATCACGCCGAACCTGACGGTGCGCAACACGACGCGCTACACGGAATCGACGCAGGATTACATCTGGACGCAGCCGGACGACAGCCAGGGCAACGTGGTCAACGGCAAGGTCTGGCGCCGCAACAACAACCGCAACAGCTCGATCAACAGCCTCGCGAACCTGACCGAGCTGTTCGGCGAATTCCGCACCGGGCCGTTCAAGCACAGCTTCACGACCGGCATCGAACTGTCGCGCGAATGGGGCAAGCGCGATTCGTACACGGTCGCGACCGACAACGGCAAGATCTGCCAGAAGGGCATCGGCGCGGCGTCGGGCTACAACTGCACGAGCCTGTGGTCGCCGAACCCGAGCGATCCCTGGGCCGGCTCGATCACGCGCAACAACGACTACGCGCATGCGCGCACCACGACGAAGTCGATCTACGGTTTCGACACGATCGAACTCGCGCCGCGCTGGCAGGTGAACGCCGGCGTGCGCGTCGACGATTACTCGACCCGCTTCACCGATACCCGTGCGAACGGCGGCAAGACGTACACGCGCGACGATACGCTCGTGAACTGGCAGGCCGGCCTCGTGTTCAAGCCCGCGCAGAACGGCAGCATCTACGCGTCGTATGCGACGTCGTCGACGCCGGCTGGCATGCTGCTCGGCGAAGGCAGCGAAACGCAGTCGCTGACGCCGGGCCGCGGCGGCGTCGGCCCGAACGCCGATCAGCTTTCGCCGGAAAAGAACCGCAGTATCGAGCTGGGCACGAAGTGGAACGTGCTGAACGACAAGCTGTCGCTGACGGCCGCGCTGTTCCAGATCGACACGACGAATGCGCGCGTGACGCTGCCGAACAACGAGTACGCGATGGTCGGCAACAAGCGCGTGCAGGGTCTCGAACTCGGTGTCGCCGGGCAAATCACCAAGCAATGGCAGGTGTTCGGCGGCTACACGTACATGAAGAGCGCGCTGCGCGACAACGGCAAGGATGCCGCGAACAACGGCCACCGGTTCCCGAACACGCCGAAGCACAGCCTGACGATGTGGTCGAACTACGACGTGACGCCGAAGTTCACCGTCGGCGGCGGTGCGTTCTACATGTCCGAAGTGTTCGGCGACCCCGCGAACCTGCGTGCGGTGCCGTCGTACTGGCGCTTCGACGCGATGGCGCAATACCGGATCAACAAGAAGCTCGATCTGCAGCTGAACGTGAACAACCTGTTCAACCGCACGTATTTCGATCAGGCGTATCCGTCGCACTACGCGTCGATCGCGCCGGGGCGCTCGGCGTTCGTCACGCTGAACGCGCGTTACTGATCGATGGAGGCCGTCTCGCTGAAGGCGCTCGCGTCGGTATCGCCGCGCGAGTTCGCCGACATCCTGGCCGGGCCGCCCGAGCGCGCCGCCGCGTGGGTCGCGGCGGCTGCCGAACACGGCATCGTCGATGCGCAGGCCGTCTACGGCCAGTATCTGCTCGACGGGCATGGTGTCGCGCGCGATCCGGGCGCCGCGTTCGGCTGGTTCGGGCACGCGGCGCGCGCCGGCCATCCGATGGCGATGAACATGCTCGGGCGCTGCTACGAGCTCGGCTGGGGCACGGCCGCGTGCGCGCCGGTAGCGGTGTACTGGTATCGGCTCGCCGCGCAGGCGGAGCTCGACTGGGGCATGTACAACTATGCGACGGCGCTCGCGCTCGGCAATGGTGTCGACGAGAACCGCGCCGAGGCGCTCGACTGGCTTCGCCGTGCGGCCGCGCTCGGCCATGCGAAATCGATCAACCTGATCGGCGGCTTCTACGAGGACGGCTGGGTCGTGGCGGCCGACGCCGACGCCGCGTTCGATCACTATCGCCGCGCAGCCGAGGGCGGCGACTTTCGCGGCCAGTTCAACTATGCGCGGCTGCTCGCCGAACGCGGACGCATCGACGAAGCACTCGCGTGGCTCGCGCGCGTGCCGGCCGCGGCGACGCCTGCGTTCATCGCGAAGATGCGTGCATATCTCGCGGCGTCGCCGATCGGCGCGATGCGCGCGGCGGCGGCGCAGTTGCCTTCTCTTCAGACGGAATTCGAATCGTGATGCTTCATGTCCCCGGCGTGTTGACCAACGCGCAGGTCGCGCAATGCCGCGCATTGCTCGACGGCGCGGACTGGGTCGACGGCAACGCGACGTCCGGCGCGCAGTCGGCGCTCGCGAAGCGCAATCGGCAGTTGCCGGAAGGGTCGCCGGTTGCGCGAGCGGTCGGCGACGCGATCCAGGATGCGCTGGCGCAACACGCATTGTTCTTTTCGGCGGCGTTGCCGTTGAAGGTGTTTCCGCCGCTGTTCAACCGCTATGCAGGCGGCGAGACGTTCGGCACGCACGTCGACAACGCGATCCGGCTGCTGCGCGGCACGGATTTTCGCGTACGCAGCGATCTGTCGGCGACGTTGTTTCTCGCGGAACCGGATGCGTACGACGGCGGTGAGCTATGCGTCGAGGATACGTACGGCGTGCATCGCGCGAAGCTGCCGGCCGGCGATCTCGTGCTGTATCCGGCGTCGAGCCTGCATCGGGTGACGCCTGTGACCCGCGGCGAACGCGTGGCGTCGTTCTTCTGGATTCAGAGCATGGTCCGCGACGACGGCGATCGCACGCTGCTGTTCCAGCTCGATACGCAGATTCAGGCGCTTTCCGCCGAGAAAGGGGCGAAGGATCCGATGGTCATTTCGTTGACGGGGATTTACCACAATCTGTTGAGGAAGTGGGCGGATGCGTAGCGTGAACCCGTAACGCCGCGCCCGGACGGGAAAGTTTGTCGAACGGGTTCGGCGTCGCTTGCATCGGATCGCCGCACGCGTCTGAAACGACCAAGATCGGACGGCCGGCTCATATCATGATGCCGAACGCTCCTGTTTCCAGATCCGGGTTCCACGCTCGCGCGCTCGAATAATTCCGGCTCGTGGAGGCCACCGGTGAAAGCGTGATCGTTACCGTCCACTGCGGGCGCGGGCCGAAATCCGGTCTTGCCGCGCCCGCGAATCCCGGCCGTTGGACATATTGCGCGGGTCGGTCATGCGCTACGAGCGCTACGACGATCCTTTCGATCCGGTCGCGGACGATGATTGGCAGGCTTCGCGGCGATCGTGCCGGATACGCATGCATTGGAGTGGTGCATGACGGGCGGTCCGTCGCTAGCAAGAAGGCCTGAGTCGGGCCCGAAGCGCAATCGATCGCGCGCGACGAACGCGCGCTCGCCGCGTGCGCGGTCTCCGCATGGGAAAGGCAAACCATCCACTGACATTCTTTCCGACGACCGCACCCGTCGGTAACATCCGCACTTGCCGATCCCCGCCCGCTCCCGCACAATCGGATCACCTGCCTCCGTCCCCCCGCGCCGATGTCCTATGCGTCACTCGCCACCGGCGTCCTGCTCGCCGGCGGTCTCGGTCAACGTTTCGACCCGAGCGGTCTGCACAGCAAGCTGCTCGCGCTGCTTCCCGACGGCACGCCGGTTGCGGTCGCGGCCGCGCGTCATCTGGCCGCGGCCACCGCGGACGTGATCGCCGTCGTGCGGCCCGGCGCCGAAAAACTGGCGATGCTGCTGAACGAAGCCGGCTGTCACGTCGTCTACGCGCCCGACGCGGAGCGCGGCATGGGCGCGAGCCTGGCGGCGGGCGTACGCGCGACACCGGACGCGACCGGCTGGCTGGTCGCGCTCGGCGACATGCCGTGGATCGCGGCGTCCACGTACGAAGCGCTCACGCGCGCGCTGGACGCCGACGACGCGTCGATCGTCGCGCCCGTGCATCGCGGCGTGCGCGGCCATCCGGTCGGTTTCGCCGCGCAGCATTATGAAGCGCTCGCCACGCTCGACGGCGATACGGGTGCACGCGCGTTGCTCGCGAGCGCGCCGGTGACGCTGCTCGACGTCGACGATCCCGGCATCCTGCGCGACGTCGACACGCCGGCGGATCTGCGCTGATATCGGCACACACCCGCCAGGCAGCGCGTCGAACGCACACGTTTGCCGCCAGTCCCGGCGCGATACGTGCAGACATCCGAATATCGCCCGGAATCCCGGCCCTGCCGTCACAATCCCGCTGCAAACGCTCGCCCGATTGCCTATAACGGAGACGAGGCGCGCCTGCCGCGCCACCGTCGTCACGCATTGTGCGAGCTCTCCATGGACCACACGACCCCGATGCCCGAGCCCCCCGCCGATCCGAACCGCGATCCGGAAGACGACCCGTTGTCGCCACCCGCGCCGGGCCATCCTCACGACAACCCGCAGCAGCCCGACGGGCCGCCGAGCAAGGATCCCATATAGCCGGACGGCCGCGCGCCGCATTCATCCGTTTCGAAACGGATCCGGCACCCGACGCGACGCGCGGCCGCCGCTGGCGCACGCGCGTCTGCTAGCGCGCGGTATACCCGCCGTCGATCGCCAGCGACACGCCGCTGATCATCGACGCCGCATCGCTGAGCAGGAACAGGATCGGCTCGACGACCTCGTCCGGCTCCGCGAAGCGCCCGAGCGGAATCGCCGCGAGCATCGGCGCGCGCTTCTCCGGCGCGCTCCACGCGAATTGCGCCATCGGCGTCAGCGTGACGGTCGGGTTCACGCTGTTCACGCGAATGCCGTGCGCACCGAGTTCGATGCACAGCACCCGCGTGATCGCGTCGAGCGCTGCCTTCGACGCGCAATAGCTCAGATGCGCGGGCAAGCCGACCAGCGCGGCCTGGCTCGATACGTTGACGATGCTGCCGCGCGCATGCGCGGCGCCGCGTGCATCGCGCGCAATCATCTTCCGCGCGACGGCCCGCGCGACGAGCGCGGCGCCACGCGCATTGACGGCCATCACGCGATCGAACTGCTCGGCGCTGATTTCCAGCGCCGGTTCGAGCGATGCGATACCCGCGCAATTGACGAGCGCGTCGAACGCGTCATACGCGGCGAGCGCCGCATCGATCGCCGCTTCGCCGCCGCCGACATCGAAGCGCAACGTATCGCACGCGATCTCGCGAGCAAGCCCGTCGAGCGCGGCCGCATCGCGCGCAGCCGCGACGACGTGCGCGCCCGCACCGGCCAGCGCGACCGCGCACGCGCGCCCGATCCCGCTCGACGCGCCGGTGACGAGCACCCGTGAACCGCTGAAATCGAATCGTGTCTTCATGATGACGCTCGCAATTCGTGCATGATCGGCCTGAGCGCCGGATACAGCGCCGTGTAAAGCGCGAAGCGCGCCGCATACGCATTCGCACGCGCTTGATCCGGCCGCGCGCGTTCGACGAGCGTGACCCAGCCGCCCTGCGCGTCGTCGTGCGACACCAGCCCCGCGCCGACGCCCGCGAGCAGCGCGGCGCCCATCGCGGCTTCGACGTCCTGCTCGATCGTCCATACCGGAAAACCGGTCACGTCCGCGACGATCTGCATCCACAGCGAAGAATGCGCGGCCCCGCCGACGACGATCAATCGATCGTCGAGCGCCGCCGCGCCGCGCCGGCCGGCTTCGATGTTGTGCCGCAGCGCGAACGCGACGCCTTCGAGCACCGCGCGATACAGGTGCGCACGCGTATGCGCGAGACTCAGCCCGACGAACGCGCCGCTCGCCTTCGCATCCCACACGGGGCTGCGTTCGCCCATCAGATACGGCAGGAACAGCACACCATCCGCTCCGGGCGGCACGCGCTCGGCCCCTTCCTCCAGCAGCACGTGCGGATCGCCGTGCGGCAGCAATCGCGCCGCATCGATTTCCGCATGACAGAACTGGTCGCGAAACCACGCGACCGATGCGCCGGCCGTGATCGCGCCGCCGAACACGTACGAATCGCGCTGCCCGTGGAACACGTGCGGCATGCTGACGAGCCCGTGGCGCGCATCGACGTGCTGGGTCACATAGCCCCAGCACATGCTCGTGCCGATCATCGCGACATGCTGGCCGGTGCGCGTCGCGCCGGCCGCGAAGGTCGCGACGGCCGCGTCGACACCACCCGCGACGATCGGCGTGCCGGCCGGCAGGCCGAGCTGCCCGGTCCATTGCGACAGCAAGCCGCCGACGACGTCGGTCGATTCGACCAGCCGCTCGGGCATCATCGTCGCCGGAATGCCGAGCATGTCGAGCGCGTCGTCGGACCACTCGCGGCGCGCGACGTCGTACACGCCGCCGATGTTGCCGGCCGAACTGTGGTCCACGGCGACTTCGCCGGTCAGCAGGTAGATCACGTACGCGTTCGGCGGCAGGAAATAGCGCACGTTCGCCCATACGTCCGGCCGCTGCTCGCGCAGCCACAGCATCTTGGTGAAGCCGTAGTAGCTGTCGACGCCGTTGCCCGTGATCACGCGCAGCCGCTCGACGTTCACGTTTGCGTTCACCCAGTCGACTTCCGCGGTTGCGCGCCGGTCCATCCAGATCAGGCACGGATGAAGCGGCCGCATGTCGCTGTCGACGGGAACGCCGGAGCCGCCGTACAGGCTGCTCACGCACACGGCGCGGATCGCGTCGGCCGGCACGCCGTGCTCGCGCGCGTCGCGCACGCAGCCGCCGATGCATTCGAGCACCGCGTCGAACCATACCTGCGGCCATTGTTCGGCCCACAGCGGGCGCGGCGTGTCGGGCTGGTAGCCGGCCGAGCGGCGCGCGACGATCGTGCCGCGCCGATCGACGAGCAGCGCCTTGGTGCTCTGCGTGCCGATGTCGACGCCTATGACGTATTCCATGTTCTCTCCGGTGACGCACGTGCGCCGGCCATCAGCGGGCCGGCTTCAGCAGCACCTTGATCGATTCGGACGACTTCGCGATGCGGATCGCTTCGTCCCAATCCTCCAGCGCGAAACCGTGCGTGACGATGCCCTTCGACGTGACGAGCCCGCGCGCGAGCAGGTCGATCGCGACCGGATAACAGTATGGCCCCAGGTGCGCGCCTCGTACGTCGAGCTCCTTGCGGTCGCCTATGATCGACCAGTCGGCGGTCGTGTCGTCGCCGAACACGCTGAATTCGACGAAGCGGCCGAGCTTGCGGATCAGGTCGAGACCCTGGTTCACGCCGACCGGCACGCCGGTCGTCTCGATGTACACGTCGCAGCCGTAGCCGCCGGTCAGCGCGCGCACGATCTCGCGTGCGTCGTCGCGCTTCGGGTTGATCGTCACGTCAGCGCCGTATTGCCGCGCCAGGTCGAGCCGTTCGTCGATCAGGTCGATCACGACCAGCTTTTTCGGCGTCTTCAGGTGCGCGACCTGCGTCATCATCAGCCCGAGCGGCCCCGCGCCGGCGATCACGACGACATCGTCGAGCTGGACGTCGCCGCGGTTCACGGTATGAATCGCGCACGACAGCGGCTCGATGATCGCCGCATCCTCGAGCGACACGCCGAGCGGGATCTTGTGGACGATCGCGGTCGGCGGAATGCGCATGTATTCGGCCATCCCGCCATCGGCGACCTCGCGCTGGAAACCGAAGATGTTGTGCACCTCGCACATCCAGTACTGTCCCGACTTGCAGTAGCGGCACTTGCCGCACGGCACGATCTGCTCGGCGATCACGCGGTCGCCCGGTGCGACGCCGAAATGGTCGGCCGCGCCGTCGCCGAGCGCTTCCACGTAGCCGAAGAATTCGTGGCCCGGAATCACCGGCGCCTTCACCCACGGGCTCGGGCCGCCCCAGAACATCTTCGCGCCCGTATAGCACTTGCAGTCGCTCGCGCAGATTCCGCATGCGGCGATGCGGATCACGAGCTCGTTCGGGCCCGCATGCGGCTTCGCGACCTGTTCGACGCGGTAATCCTCGGGGCCGTGGCAAACCACCGCGGTCATGCGCGGCTGGGCTTCGGGTGTCGTCATGTTTGTCTCGTTCGTTGGTGATTCGGATATTTGACGAACGGCGCGTTATCGCGACCGTTCGCGGCTGATGTAGATCGCGAGCAGGATGATTCCGCCCTTGATCACGTTCTGCACGTACGGGTTCACGCCGATCATGTTGAGCCCGTTGTTCAGCACGCCGAGCAGCAGCGCGCCGACGAGCGTGCCGAGAATCGCGCCGCGGCCGCCGGAGATCGACGTGCCGCCCATCACGACGGCCGCGATCGCGTCGAGCTCGAAGCCGATGCCCGCGTTCGGCTGTCCGCTCATCAGGCGCCCGGTCAGCACGATCGCCGCGATCGCCGACGTGAGCCCGGCGAGCGTGTACACGATCAGCTTCACGCGCGCGACGCGCACGCCGGTGAGCCGCGTCGCCTGCTCGTTGCCGCCGATCGCATACACGTAGCGGCCGAACGGCATCCGGTCGAGCAGCAGCCATGCGATCGCATAGACGACGAGCATGATCAGCACCGGCGCCTGGATGCCGAGCACCTTGCCGCTGCCGAAGAACGCGACCCAGTCGGGCAGCCCGTCGATCGGATAGCCGCCGGTATAGATCAGCGCGAGGCCGCGCGCGATGCCCATCGTCGCGAGCGTGACGATGATCGGCGGCATCCCGGCGAACGCGACGAACACGCCGTTCACGAAGCCGAACCCGAAGCCCACCGCGATGCCGATCGCGAGCGCGGCCGCGGCATTGACGCCCGCGACCATCAGTCCGGCCGCGAGCGTGCCGGACAGCGCCATCACCGAGCCGACCGACAGGTCGATCCCGCCGGTCAGGATCACGCAGGTCATGCCGACCGCGATGATCGCGTTGATCGATACCTGGCGCAGCACGTTCTCGAGGTTCGCGGCGGACAGGAAGCTCGGGCTCGCGATCATCATCGCGATGCAGACGACGATCAGCCCCACCAGCGGATAGAACAGCGTCGAGCGCCGCAACTGCGTCCACATTGCGCGCGGCGGCGGCGCATCGGCGGGCGCGGCTGCGAGCGTCGTGGAAGGCGGGGAAGAAGAATCAGGCAGGTTCATGGGTCGCTCCTCGCGTGCCGGCCGTGGCATGCACCATGACCGTGTCGGGATCGATCTCGTCGCCTTCGAGCGTCGCCTCGATGCGGCCCTGCCGGAACACGGCGACGCGGTCGCACATGCCGACGATCTCCGGCAATTCGGACGAGATCATGATGATGGCGTAGCCGCGCGCGGTCAGTTCGCGCATCAGCCCGTAGATTTCGGCTTTCGCGCCGACGTCGATGCCGCGCGTCGGTTCGTCGAAGATCAGCACCGTCGCGTGATGGTTGAGCCAGCGTGCAATCACGACCTTCTGCTGGTTGCCGCCGGACAGCGTCGCGACTTCGGTATGGATCGACGGCGCCTTCACGCCGACGCGCCGCATCACGTCGTGCGTCGTGCGCGCCTCGCCGCGCCGGTCGATCAGCCAGCGCATCGACCGGTACTTGCCGAGGTTGTTCAGCGAGATGTTGTCGCGGATCGAGAACGACGTGACGAGCCCTTCCGTCTTGCGGCTTTCCGGCAGCAGGCCGATGCCCGCGCGCAGCGCATCGGCCGGATCGGCGAGCTTCGCCGCCGCGCCGCGCACGCGCACGTCCTTGCGGTGCGCACGCGTCGCGCCGATCACCGCGAGCGCGGTCTCGGTGCGGCCGGAGCCGACGAGGCCCGCGAAACCGAGGATCTCGCCTTCATGCAGCGCGAAGCGGTTGACCGGGCCGTCGCGCTCGATCTGCAGCGCGTCGACTTCGAGCACGGCGCGCGCATCGGCGCGCCGCGCCGGCTTCGGCGGGAAGCTGCTCTCGAGCCGGCGGCCGACCATCATCCGCACCAGCTGCTCGACGTCCGTGCGCGCGACGTCGGTGGTCGCGACATACTGGCCGTCGCGCAGCACCGTGATGCGATCGCACACCGCGAAAATCTCGTCGAGATGATGCGAGATGAAGATCATCGCGACGCCTTGCCGCTTCAGCTCGCGCATGATCGCGAACAGATGTTCGGCCTCGGCCGGCGTCAGCGTGGCGGTCGGCTCGTCGAGAATCAGGATCCGCGCGTCGAGCGACAGCGCCTTGCCGATCTCGACGAACTGCTGCTGCGCGACCGACAGCGTGCGCAGCGGCGCATCGAGATCGATCGACACGCCGAGCCGCGCGAAGATGCCGGCCGCCGTGCGCCGCATCCGCGCGCGGTCGCGCACGCCCCAGCGCGTGCGCAGCTCGCGGCCGAGAAACAGGTTGTCGACGGCATCGAGATGCGGAATCAGGCTGAATTCCTGAAACACGATGCCGACGCCGGCCGCGACCGCGTCGTGATAGCTCGCGAACTGCCGCGCGGCGCCGTCGATCTCGATCGTGCCGGCATCCGGTCGATGGATTCCGCAGAGGATCTTCATCAGCGTCGACTTGCCGGCGCCGTTCTCGCCGAGCAGCGCATGCACTTCGCCGCGTGCGACCTCGAGATGAATGTCCGACAGCGCCTTGACGCCCGGAAAGCTTTTCGTGATGTGGCTGAGCCTGAGTATCGTGTCCATCGGCTTCTCCGCGCGAAGGGCCGCGACCGCGCCGCCGCCCTTCGCGTCACGTTGCACGTCGCTCACCAGCTGAAGCCCTTCGCATTGCCGCGATCGACGACCTTCACGTCGACGGGAATCGCCTTCGGCACCGTCGCGCCCCACTTGCGCGCGATCGCGATGCCGAGCGCGATGCGCACCTGGTCGGCCGGAAACTGCGCGGTCGTTTCGACGAACTTCGAGTTCGGCTTCTGGATCGCCGCGATCGCCTCGGGCGCGCCGTCGACGCTCGTCAGCTTGATGTCCTTGCCGGAGCTCTCGATCGCGGCGAGCGCGCCCATCGAGCCGCCGTCGTTCACGCTGAAGATGCCCTTCAGGTTCGGATGCGCGGAGATCATGTTCTCCGTCACCGACAGCGCGGTCGCGCGCTCCTGTTTGCCGTTCTGCGTATCGACGAGCTTCACGTTCGGGAATTTCGCGAGCCCGGCCTTGCAGCCGCGCACGCGTTCGAGGATCGGCACGACCGGGATGCCGTCGAGGATCGCGACTTCGCCGCTGCCGCCGATCGCCTTCGCGAGGTATTCGCACGACATCACGCCCGCGTCGTAGTTCTTCGAGCCGACGAACGAATCGACCGGGCCGTTCGCGTTCGCGTCGACGGCCACGACCACCGCGCCGGCCTTCTTCGCCTGCGTGATCGCCGACTGGATGCCGGTCGAATCGGTCGGATTCACGAGCAGGATGTCGATCTTCTTCTGCAGCATGTCCTCGACGTCGCTGACCTGCTTGCTGACGTCGTGATGCGCATCGGTGACGACGACCTGCGCGCCGATCGACGCGGCCGCATCGGTCAGCGCCTTCTGCATCGTCACGAAATACGGGTTGTTCAGCTCCTGGAAGGTCATGCCGATCCGCAGCGGCGCGGCATGCGCGGCCGACGGCAGCACGGCCGCGACGGCGAGCGCGGCGACGGCCGCGAAGCGGGCGGCGCGACGGGGAGATGAGGCGGGCAACAAGACAGGCGATGCGTGCGTCATGACGGTGTCTCCGGTTATGTGCGGCTTTTTCGTGGACAAGCGAGCCCCTCGCGACGCGATGCGGCGCGATACGGCTGGGTGAAACGGCAAGGAAAGCTCAGGCGGGCGCAGGCCCTTCGATCATCCGGGCTGCGGTGCGCGCTCGGGCATGCCGAGCGTGACCACGCGCGGCGGCATCGGATTGCCGGTGGGCGCCGCATGCAGTGCAAGCTCGCGGCTGCGCGCGTTCAGGCGCTGCAGCGCGCGGAATTCGGAAGGCGCCATGCCCTTCACCGCGCGGAACTGCCGGTTGAAGTTCGACACGTTGTTGAAGCCGGACTGGAAGCAGATGTCGGTGATGTTCGCGTCGTCGGCGAGCAGCATCTGGCAAGCCGATTCGATCCGCAGCCGGTTCACGTACTGGACGAACGGCAAGCCGGTATGACGGTGGAACGCGCGCGAGAACGCGCTGACGCTCTGCCCGGTCAATTGCGCGAGATCGGATTCGCGCAGTTCGGACGCGAGGTTCTTGCCGATGTACGACAACGCGTGGCTGAGCCGCGTCGGCGTCACGTGCGCCTGGTCGTACGCGGGGCTCGCGAGCAGCGTGCGCTCGGCCGCGCCGCACAGGCGTTCGAGGATCGTCATGAACAGCGCGATGCGGCGCATGCCGCGCGCGCCCAGCAGTTCGTCGAACAGCGGCGCGATCGCGGCGCTGGTGGCCGCATCGAAGCCGACGCCGCGGCGTGCGTCGTCGAGCAGCGCCTGCGCATCGCGGCATTCGGGAAACGCGTCCATGCAGCGGCGCACGAACGACGGATCGAACTGGATCACCAGGTTGCGGCGCTCGACCGTTTCGCCTTCGGCCATGTCGCTGACCCAGTTGTGCGGCAGGTTCGGGCCGAGCAGCACGAGATGGCCGGGGCCGAACGAGCCGATATGGTCGCCGACGAAATACTTGCCGCGCGTGGCGACGATCAGATGCAGTTCGAATTCGGGATGAAAGTGCCAGCGGATCGTGCGATACGGATAGCCGTGCGACCAGACCTTGAACGACTCGTCGCGTCGCACTTCGACCACTTCCAGATCGGGGTGCATCATGTTGGCGTCTCCATTCCCGTGTCTCGCTCGCCGGCCGCTCGGCGCGTTCGTTCGCTCGTTCGCCGCGTGATTCGCGCGGCGCCGTGGACCGGTCGCATGGGAAGCAATGTAGGTCGATCGCGCGCGCGGCTCCACCAACTTTACGCCTGATTTTCGATACTTTTTTGCCGCGGCGCGGCCGAAACGGCCCGTCGCGGCAAAATTGTGCAGTGCGGAACGGGTAGTGGCCGGCGGCCGGTGGAGTCGTGTGAATCGCGCGCTCGCCGGAACGGGCGCCCGCGGGGCGCCGCGGGCGAACGGCGGCCGCGACCGTCGCTACGCCGCCGTGCGCTCCCGCGCGACGCGCACCTCGTACGTCTTCAAATGGTTGTAGGCGATACGCAGCAGCGACAGCGCGTCCGCCGCCTGCGGATCGCGGCGCGCGAGCAGGTCGCCGATCACGTGATCGGCTTCGACGCGCGCGCGATTCTCGACGTCGCGCAGCATCGATGCGGTCAGCGGCGACGGCGTCAGCACCATCCGCTGCATCCGCTCGACTGCCGCCGGATCGGGCCGGTGGCCGTTGTACGCCGCGATCGCGCTGCATTCGTCGAGCATCGTCTCGAGCAGGCGGCGGCCGTCCGGCGCCGCGAGAATGTCGCCGATCGACCCGCGAAACAGCGACGTGCTCGCCGCGAGCGTCGCGAGGAACACCCATTTGTCCCACATCCGCGCGACGATGTCGTCGCTGAGCGTCGCATCGAAGCCCGCGCCGCCGAGCACGTCGGCCACCGCGCGCACGCGCGCCGATTCGCCGCCGCCGAGCTCGCCGAACGACAGCCCGTGCGTGTCGTTCAGGTGCACGATCCGCTGCTCGCGATCGAGCGTCGCGGCGATTACGCACAGCCCGCCCAGCACCTGCGCGGCGCCGAACCGCTCGCGCAGCACGTCGAGATGGCGCATTCCGTTCAGCATCGGCAGGATCAGCGTCGACGGCCCGACGAACGGCGCGAACGACGCGATCGCATCGTCGAGGCTGTACGCCTTGCAGCTCAGCAGCACGAGGTCGAACGGCGCGGCGGCATCGCCGGCACGCACCGTCTGCACGTTCGCGAGCGTCAGGTCGCCGCGCGGGCTGCGGATCAGCAGCCCGTCGCGCGCGAGCGCGGCCGCGCGGCCGTCGCGCACCAGGAACGTCACGTCGCGTCCCGCCGCGGCAAGCCGGCCGCCGAAATATCCGCCGACCGCGCCGGCCCCCACCACCAGAATTCGCATCGTTGCCTCCTTTCGGGTTCATTCGGCGCCGCCCGCCCCGATTGTCCGGGCCCGGCACGCCATCGCCATCGCCATCGCCATCGCCATCGCCATCGCCATCGCACGACAGTATAGCGACGCCGGTTATGTATATGCATAGATGGCGCCACCTCGGCCGGTGACAATGCGCGGTCGCGCGGTTTCTAAGGGATTTCCCGCCTACGGCAACGTTCGTTGCACGCCGTCAATGACTTATCTCGTCACGCCGTCCCGGCGCGCCTGTTCGACCCCGACCGACCTCACTAATCATGCGCACCCTGTCCCTGAACCAGAAACTCGCCTCGATGATCGTCATTCTGTGGCTCGGCCTGCTCGTGATCGCCGGCATCGGCGCATGGCAGACGCGCGCGTCGATGATCACGGATCGCCGCGACCAGCTTGCGTCGCTGGTCGCGCAGGCCGCGAGCGTGGCCGACCACTACTACAAGCTGTCGCAGCAGAACGCATTGCCGGAAGCCGACGCGAAGCAGAAGGCGCTCGATGCGATCGCCGCGATGCGCTACGGCACCGATGGCTACATCTCGATCAACGACTCGAAGCCGGTGATCGTGATGCATCCGATCAAGACCGAGCTCAACGGCAAGGACGTATCGGGCTTCGCGGATCCGAACGGCAAGCATCTGTTCATCGAGATCGTGAAGGCTGGCAACGCGGAAGGCGGCAAGGGCTTCGTCGAATATCTGTGGCCGAAGCCGGGCGCCGACAAGCCGCAGGACAAGACCAGCGCGGTGCAACGCTTCGCGCCGTGGGACTGGTATCTCGTGACGGGCATGTACATGAACGACGTGCGCTCGGCGGTGCTCGCGAGCGTCGGCCGCTGGCTCGCGATGACTGCCGTGCTCGGCGCGATCGCGACGGTCGTGATGGTGGTCGTGCTGAAAAGCGTGCGCGCAAACCTCGGCGGCGAACTCGAAGTGGCGCTCGACGCGGCGCAGCGCATCGCGCGGGGCGACCTGACCGCGCGCGTGAACGTGAAGCCCGACGATCGCGGCAGCCTGTTGCATGCGCTGCATACGATGCAGGGCGGGCTGATCGACATGGTGTCGCGTGTGCGGACAGGCACGGAGAACATCAACGTCGGCGCGAGCGAGATCGCGTCGGGCAACACCGACCTGTCGCAGCGCACCGAGGAACAGGCGGCCGCGCTCGTGCAGACCGCGTCGAGCATGGACCAGATGACCGCGAACGTGAAGCAGAACGCCGAAAGCGCCGCCCAGGCCGCGACGCTTGCCGGCCAGGCGGCGCAGGTCGCGACGCGCGGCAGCGAGGTCGTCGACGACGTCGTGCGCACGATGAACGAGATCACCGACCGCTCGCACAAGATCGGCGACATCATCGGCGTGATCGACGGTATCGCGTTCCAGACCAACATCCTCGCGCTGAACGCGGCCGTTGAAGCGGCGCGCGCGGGCGAACAGGGCCGCGGCTTCGCGGTGGTCGCGGCGGAGGTGCGCTCGCTCGCGCAACGCTCGGCGACGGCCGCGAAGGAGATCAAGTCGCTGATCGTGTCGTCGAACGAAACGGTCGAGCACGGCGCGGCGCTCGTCACGAACGCCGGCGAGACGATGGCCGAGATCGTGCAGTCGGTGCGGCGCGTGAACGAGATTCTCGACGAGATCAGCCACGCGTCGCGCGAGCAGAGCGCGGGGATCGAGCAGGTCAACCGTGCGGTGGGCGAGATGGACCAGGTCACGCAGCAGAACGCGGCGCTCGTCGAGCAAGCCGCGGCCGCCGCGCATTCGCTGCGCGACCAGGCCGAAGCGCTGCGCGACGCGGTCACGCGGTTTGCGTTGCCGGCTTGATGGTTCGTGATGGCTTGACGGCCTCAGCGGGGCCAACATCAGTCGATTCCACGCCGGGCGCTGCCGGGATCGGGCCGCGCCCGGTCGGCCGCCGGCCCGGCCAGGTGCTGCGTAGCTGCCGGATTCTGTCCAGCGGTTGTCACGGAGGGCCCCGCGAGGCGTTTTGCTTTCGACGTGCCGCCGCGCCGGTTCGCATCACCACGAATAGCCCTGCATGCCGTAATCGACGTCGTGTCGGCGTCCCCACCACGGCAGGTACGCGTTGTTGCCGCCGCGTGCGCGGAACCAGTCCTGGGTTGGGTCGATCGGCGTGAGCTTCGACGGTGGCCTGACGACGACTGCGACGGGGTGCTCGGGGTCGGTCGTGCCCGCTACCAATGCGTTGCCGCCGTAGTGGTTGATCCGGCCGATCGCGAGCGCGACGTCGGTCAATGCGCTGCCGGTTCCCATGTCGCCGAGCAGCGCGGCGGTGTTGAACGTCTGTTTGCGGTGGTCGTATTCCGGCAGCGTTTCGGTCAAGGTCTGCGCGAGCGACGCTAGGCGTGACGACGATGCGTCACTGGGCGCGCCCGCGTCGTGGACGATGTAATTCAGATCCGTGACCGCGACGCCGGCGTTGCGTGCCGCTTCATCAATCGTGGCTTTCCATGCCTGTACGGCGCGCGTCGTGCCGACCTTCCGCGGAAAATCCTGCGTGTTGCCGGTTGCGGCCTTGCCGATCCACGCGAGCGGTTCGCGCTCGGTGTTGAAGTTCGGGCCGGCGAGGAACAGCACGACGAGGTTCTCGTTGATCTGCGCGTCGGTCGGCGGGAAGCTCGGGGCGTCCCAGTTCATCGCCCACACGGTCTTGTCGGGGTTCTGCTGCAAGTAGTCGAGTGCGTTGTTCAGCGATGTGAAGCCGGCGTTCGCGCCGCCTTGGGTAATTTGGACGTCGGGAGGCGTGTCGCGGCTCCAAAGTATCTTGGGCGACGGCGGACCGATTTCGAAGCATTCGACAAACTCATCGGTCAAGTACGTCTTCGCTTCAATCGGATCAAGCCTCGGAGGTAACGCGAACTCGATACGCATCCCGGCAAGTTCGCGCCAGTCCTTGGATTGTTCCGGTTTGACGGTGTAGAAATATTTCGCATTTGCGAAATAACGAGAGCGCGGCAACAGGAGAAACTTGCGGACGTACTTGTGATAGAAGCCCTTGAATGTTTCCGTTCCGCGGTTGCCGTACACGAGCGCACCGATCGACTGAAGTGTCGCAAACGACTTCGGATCCGTCCGCACCATGTCGTCATTCTTGTTCGGGGTGGTAAGGCCTTGCGTCCACAGCAATTGCCATTCGGTCGGATAGTCCATGCGTTGCAACGGATTCAACCAGATGAGCCCGACAACTTGCGCGACGAATGGCTTCGCCGGCTCTTCGGTCACTGATGCCGCATTCACCGCAGGTTCTCGGATAGGGGCGGCTTGTGCCGGACGCGTCATGGCCGTGCTGAAGACAAACGCCATGAGCGCGGCCAGACCCGGTACAACGAAGAATCGTTTCATCCAATCTCCTATTTCCAAATGTGCTGGGCCGGGTTGTTCTACGTGCGCCATCACGGAGGCCATTAGCACGGCGGTCATCAGCCATACCGAAATGGCAAAAGCGATACGGCGTGATCGTGTAGCTATCAGCGTCTTCATACGACTCCCCCGACCTTGAGATAGAACTCACCTTCACGTTCGTCCGTGATGGAGTCGGGAATCCTGCCTTCGCTGTTGTTGGCATGGACCCATTCGTGCATTGGCATTCGGTCGAGATTTCCGGAGTCAAAGTACTTGGAGTACTTCTTGTGTGGATTGGTATCGGGAATGCCGTCTCCCATCCGCCAATCCGCCTCGATCCGCAAGTCGTAAAGTTGATCGGGCGTCAGGTAGCACGGGCCCACAGCGACGTCATATGCAAGCGCCTTCTCCGCATGCTCGGGGTTGGTCATCGTCGTCGAATGATTCGTCGGGCTGTTGGTCGCACCGCGATCGAGCCAATCGACAATCTGCTTGTCGCGCCATTCCTTGTAGCCCTCCGGCGTCGCGCTTTTGCCGTCCTCGCCGATCACGTGGCCGTCGCTATCGATCCATTCCGTGTTCAGCGTTCGACGTGCTTCCATCCGCATCAACGCACGATCCTCATAGCGCTGTCCGGCCTCGGTTGCCGCCGTGCCTTGGGCGACGCCGTCCTTGTGCTTCGGCTGGTACTGGTCGTAAGGGTCGTCGGCGCGCTTGTCGGCTTCAGTCTTGTTTGCGTCGCGCCACGCGGCCGGCGGATCGTTGCCTTCGTTGAAGTCGCTTACCGCGTCGCCGTCCTTGGTTTCGACCGGCTTGCCGAATCGCAGCGCCTGCGGCCGGAATGGTTCATCGAGCGCCGGCGCATCGGCCACCACCGTCCAGCCCTTCGGCGGATCGGCATTCACGCGCAGCATGTTCAACGCCGAACTAATGCCCGTCACGACGAACATGAGCGGCGCAGTCACGAGCGTCGCTGCCACGCCCAGCACAGACTCGTTTCCCTTGATCGCGCCGACCAGATTGAACTTCGCCGGCGGCGACGGCGGGTACCAGAACCCTGATTTCGTGCCAGGCTTGCCGTGCCGCCAGTCGTCTTCCCAATACCGGTAGGGTTTCTGCACGCCGACCGGAAAGCCGGACGCGAACACGCGCTGCGTCAGGACGCCTGCCGCGCCGATATCGTTGAGTTCATGCTTGCTGATCCCGCGCCAGCCGATGCCTTGGACGGTCACCGCCGAAATCACCTGATCGTGCGGACAGCAATATGCGGTGACGCGGCCATACGTCGATCCATTCAAGCCATGGCGCATGCGATCTTCTTGTGCCGCATAAGAGCGGTTGCTCGTCGGCGATACACGCTTGTTCGCCATGTCTTCATCGATCTTGTCCGCGGGCAGTTCGTATGCCTTGCGCGCGCCGATGATCGACAGAAATGTGCCGAACGTCTTCGTGCGCGCCGCATAGGTCTGCCGCCCGCGTTGGCCGCTCGCGTCCTTCGTCGCGCGTTGCGACCATGTATCCATGAACGTGTCGGATTTATACGGGCCATCGGCGTTCGCAAGGCTATATGGCGCGTTCGCCAGCACATAGGCATCTGCCACGCAATGGCCTTTGCGTCCCCATGGATCTTCGACGTCGGCGAATGTATCGCCGAAGAATGCCGCAGTGAGGCCGACGATATTGCCTTGGCTATGACATACGACAGTAATCGGAACATCGGCCTGCATGCTTCGGATCGATTCGATGAGCCGTGCCAAGCGCAACGCAGCGAGCACGCCATACGCGCGTGGCGGCGCGCGATACAGCGGCCGGTTGGTCGGATTGATGCCTTGCACGGTCATCCAGCCCATGGTTCGATCATCAAGGCCGCCATGCCACAGATCGGGCAGGCTTGAACAGCCATTCGTGAATGGACCGCCGCCCCAATAGTCCTTCTCGTTCAGAAAGATCTTGTCGCCGTATTCCTTCATTTCCGCAGCGGTAGCGCGATACCCCCATCGGAAATGGATGACTGGGGAGAATGACGGATCAGGTTTGACGTAGTTGTTGGCAAGCAGCTTCGGATTCACAAACCCATCCGGCGTCACGCTTTCCGTGTACTTCGCGGGCGTCAACTGTCCGGCATCGATGCCGTGATACATCATCTGATCGTTCAGCCGCCCGAGCCTCCGATTCAGCCCTCGGCACAGCCCTTCCTCCGACGCCTCGAACCATTCGCCTTCGGAATTCACCCCATGCACGAAAATCACGATCCCGGGCAATGGCATCTGCTTCACGCAGATCAGGCGTATCCCCTTCGTGAACATCGTCACGCCTTCGCCGCGGCCGACGACGATCGTCGGTGGCGCAGGCCGCGACACCGCTACGCCGCCAGCACCGGTTTCAGCCACGGGTTTTTCGCGATGAGCAGTCGCGATCGACGCCTGGTCAAGAAATGAGTCATTCATACGAATCCTGCGCACCTACATTTTTTTGATGAACGGCACCGCCAGTCTCTCGAACTGGCCGGCATCGACGGCCGGTGGTTCGTCCGCCATGTCACCCGTCAAGCCCAACGGCACACATGAAGTACGCTGAATCGCCCGCCGAAACCAACAATTGCAAGACCGTTCGCAGCACGAATCGGCTTCGGCACGCGAGCGAGCGTGGCGCGATCAAACGTCCCTCGTTCGAAGTCGATCGCGTGCACGAGTGCGTGGCCACGCTGCACCCACCCGTTCGCCCGCAGCAACCGCGAACGACCAACCGCTCGTTGCGGCTCGCGAGACCGGACGAGAAATTGCGGACGGTTGCTGCTATCGGCATCGCTCCTGCCCCGCGATCTCCGTCGTCGGGCCGATGTCCACCGCGCGCGACACCGCCTTCGCGCCGCCGAACCCGAGCACGGCCGCCCGCTGAACCAGCTCGATGTCGTTGGTCACGCCGAGCTTCTTCATCGCGCTGATCTTCTGCGCGCTGACCGTCTGCTTGCCCTTGTTCAGCCGCTGCGCGATCGACTTGATCGACATGCCGTCCAGATAGAGGCGGATCACCTCGATCTCGCGCGTCGACAGCTTCACGGGCGACTGGTCGCGTTCGGCCAGCGCATCGAGCGCGCGCCGGACGAGCGGCGACAGATAGCGCCCGCCGCTGTAGCTCGAATGAATCGCGGTGACGATGTGACCGACCTCGTCGAACTTGCTGACGAGGCTCGCGCCGCCCCGCGCGAGAATCGAACGCAGGATCACCGGCGTCTCGTGGCCGATGAGCGCGACGATCCCGACGTTCGGCCGCATCCGCCGCAGCCAGTCGAACAGCGCGAGGCCGTCCATCTGCGCGTCGCCGCGGATCGCATAGTCGACCAGCGCGATGTCGCAGTCGATGCTGCCGAGCGCCGTGATCAGTTCGCCCGGCGTCCGATAGACGCCGACGAGATCGATCGCGCACGCGCCGCCGGCGATGTGCTCCATGCCCGCGACCGCCAGCGGCCAGTCGTACGCGAAGACAGTGCGAATCGTGAATTTCCCCATGCGCAGTTCCAGAAGGTTCGCCGGGCCAACGCATCGCGGGATGCGCGCGCGGCCGGATCGGCGTTGAATCGACGGTCGAGATATTTTTATCTCGCCCCACATTCTAGAAAGGCGCGCGCGGCCGGACTATCGGACGACATATAGATCGGCCTGCTGGGACGTAATACGAGTTTGATATTTGCGCCGATTCGCTCGTTCGGCGGCAGCGTGCATCGGCCGGATGGCCGACGTTGCCAGCAGCGTGGGCCGCGCGGGCCGCCGGCGCGGTAAAATTGCGGCCTTTGCAAGCCATTCCGGGCGACCGGCGAAGTGCAGCGCGCCATGCGCGGCCGCGCGCCCCGGCCGCTCAGCCGATGCCCGTTTGCCGGTTGTCCGTACGCCGGCCGCCCGTACCTTCGCTTCCTCCATGACCGAATCCGATCTGCAATCCGACGACACCACCATCCACGAAGACGGCCTCTGGCGCGACAACGGCTGGACGGCCCGCATCATCAAGAACGAAGACGACGACGGCTGGGCCGTCGAGATGATCAAGGACGGCGAGGCCGAGCCCGCGCTCGTCGGCCCGTGGACGATGGGCCGCGACAAGAAGAACCCGAAGCCGATGGACGCGAACGCGTTCCGCACGCTGGTGAAAACCGCGACCGAAGTGCTGATGCGTCACGAGCAGCAGCGCCGCGCGATGCTGCACAAGGAAGTGACGGTCCAGCGCGACGACGGGCAGGATGTGTCGGTCACGCTGGACATCGTGCCGGACGAGTTCGAGCCGTATGCGGAACTGAAGGCGTTCGACGCGTACGGCGAGCTGTTGGCCGACGCGAAAGTGCCCGCCGGATTCAAGCTCAACAAGGCCAGCGCCGCACGCTGGGTCGAATCGGGCTTCGAGCGGCCGGCGTAAGGCCGCGCCGCCGTCATGACGCGGGGGCCGCGCGCGGCGCACGATGCCGGCGTCAGCCGTGCAGCCCGTGCGCGATCATCAGGCGATACAGCGTCGCGCGCGAAATTCCGAGCTCCGCCGCGGCGTCGGCATGCCGGTACCGATGTCGCAACAGCGTTTCCTCGATCGTGCGCCGCTCGGCCCGCCGGCGCGCTTCCGCGAGTGTCGGCGGCCGGTGCGACGTGTATTGGTGCAGCTCGAGATCGACGGCCGAGATCATCGGGCCGTTCGTCATCACGATCGCGAAGCGGATCCGGTTGATCAGCTCGCGCACGTTGCCGGGCCACGCATAGTTGTGGATCGCCTCGATCGCACACGGCATGAAGCCGCGAATCCGATGCGACGCATCTTCGCGATAGCGGCTGAGCATGTGATCGGCGAGCAGCATGATGTCGCGGCCGCGCGCACGCAGCGGCGGTTCGTCGATACGCAGCACGCACAGGCGGTAATACAGGTCCGGGCGGAACCGCCCCGCCTGCATCGCGGCCTCGAGATCGACGTGGGTCGCGGACACGATGCGCACGTCCACCGGAATCGACGCGTGCCCGCCGAGCCGCTCGATCCTCCCCTCCTGAAGGAATCGCAGCAGGCTCGCCTGGCTGTCGAACGGCATGTCGCCGATCTCGTCGAGAAACAGCGTGCCGCCGTGCGCGGCCTCGATGCGGCCGATCTTGCGCTGGTGCGCGCCCGTGAACGCGCCGCGCTCGTGGCCGAACAGCTCGGCCTGCAGCAGCGTCGGCGGAATGGCCGCGCAATTCACCGCGACGAACGGTGCGTCGGCGCGCGACGAATGCTGGTGGATTGCCGCGGCGGTCAACTCCTTGCCGGTGCCGGATTCGCCGGCGATGAACACGGTCGCGTCGGTGTTCGCGACCTTGCGGATCGTCGCGAACAGGCGGCGCATCTCGGCGCACGCGCCGATCATCGCGCCGCCGGGCGGCGCCGTATCCGCGGCCGGGTCGCGCTCGGCCAGTTTCAGCATTCCGTATGCGTGGCCGACGAGATAGCCGATCGTCGCGTAGGCCGTCGCGTTGCACACGTAGTCGAAGCAGCACTGGCGGATCAGGCGCGCGATCGCGGTGTCGCGCAGCCGCTCGTTGCCGACGAGCGCGACCCAGCCGATGCGCGGGTCGCGCAGCAGTGCCTCCAACGACGCGACGTCGAGCGCGTCGAAGTCGCCGAAATCGACGATACCCGCGTGCAGCCGGTTCGCCTTCATCAGATTGAGTGCGTCCGCAACGGATTTCGCGCGCCATACGTCCCAGCCGCGCGCCGCCAGACAGTCGACCAGCACGGCATCCGGATGCTGCGACAAATAGACGAGCGGCCGCGACAGCGTGGTGCGAGCATGGCGGACGGCGACGAACGGTGATGCGCACGTGCCCGGCTCGAGCTTCCGCGGGCCGGATACTGCGGTCGGGCAACAATGGTTCACGATGGCCTCGCCCTCTACGGTTGTCCGGCGGACCTGCCGGCGCGGCTGGCGTGCCGCGGGCGTCGAGGCCCGCGCACCGCGCCGCCGGCGTGTCCGCGCAGAAAAATCTGGTTATCGGCAGAACACGACGCGCTGCGTATAGATCTGCGGCTCGACCGCGGGTCGCGCTGTCTGGTTGAGATCGTTGCGGTAGCTGCGGTAGGTCTTGCCGTTCACCGTCACTTCCGTCGCGCGCGCCGTCTCGATCGTGGCGAGCCCGCTGCGCTGCCAGTCGTCGACCTGGGCCGACGCGGACACGCTCGGTTCGCCGGCGATCTTCTGCGTGATCGCGCTGCTGTCGCTCCACGGCTGCGTCTGCATGTCTTCGGCGTGCTGCATCGCGCCGACCGTCTTGCCGGTCGGAGCCGGCCCGCTCTGCGCGACGAACGGCGCGCCGCGTCCGTACACCGGCGACTGCCACGAAGGCGCGTGCCCTTCCTCCGGCATCATGTAAATCATCTGCGGATCGCCGACCATCATCATCGGCACGCAGGCCGTGTTGTCGGGGCGGCCGAGCGTCGTCAGCGCCTGCTGAACGCTCGCGGCATTCGCGAGCGTCTGCTCGTTCAGGATCACGAAGACCGCCGGATTCTGAAACAGCGACTGCGCAATGGCTTGCGTGCCGTACATCAGTAGAGCGACCAAAAAGATCCTCATGATCGAGGCCTCCTTGTACCCTCGTCAGGCAAAAAGAGGTGTTGACCTCGGGGAGGGACCAACACCCGTCAAACTCGCGGCGCGCGTCGCGCCGTCGATTGCGGCGCCTTCCGCGCGACCGGATGCCGGCCGCGCGAACGACGAAGCCGGCCGCCTACGACGACGTGCTCGTCGAGATGACAGTCGGAGCCGGCATCGCGGGGGCAGCCTGCTGGTCGACCGGCGCGGGGGCAGCGACAGCCGGCATGTTCGCGGCCGGTGCGGCTTGCGCCGCGTTGTCGATTGCCGGTGCGGGTTCGGGGGCCTTGTCGGCAACGATTGGCGCAGGCTCCGGTGCCTTGTCGGCAACCGCCGGTGCAGGCTCCGGTGCCTTGTCGGCAACCACCGGTGCAGGCTCCGGTGTCTTGTCGGCAACGACCGGTGCAGGCTCCGATGCCTTGTCGGCAACCGCCGGCGCAGGCTCCGGTGCCTTGTCGGCAACGACCGGTGCAGGCTCCGGTGCCTTGTCGGCAACGATCGGCGCGGGCTCCGGTGCCTTGTCGGCAACCACCGGTGCAGGCACCGGTGCCTTGTCGGCAACGACCGGCGCGGGCTCCGGTGCCTTGTCGGCAACGACCGGCGCGGGCTCCGGTGCCTTGTCGGCAACGACCGGCGCAGCAACGATGGCGGCGGCCGGAACCGCGTTTGTCGCGGCCGGTGCGACGGCGGGTGCGGCACTCATCGCCGGCGCTGCCGCGGCAACCGGTGCGACGGCCGCCGCCGGCACGACTGCAGCGGCCTGCGTCGCCTTCACCGCGGCCGCTTGCGCAGCGGCCGGCACTGCACCGACGGCCGGCGCCGCGATCGACGGCGCGGAAACCGGCACCGGCACCGGCGCCGCCTGAACCGCGGTCGTCGCGACCGGCCGCGTCTGCGCGGGCGCCGGCGCGGCTGCGTCGAGCGGCGGCAGGCCCATGCGGCTGCGCACGATCGGATCGCGATACTTCACGTCGTCGGCGACCGTCGCTTCGGCGGACGGCACCCCGTTCGAGCGCGCGAGCGGCGCGCTCGTGCCCGGGCACAGGTGCCCGGTCGCTTCCACCGCGCGCCGGTTCGCATCGCTCTGGCACAGCAGCGCAAGCGCGACGTCGGTCAGCCCCATCGCGCGGAATTCGCGCGCATCGAGACGCCGCACGCACGCCTGGTCGACCAGGGTCGTGCCGCCGGTCGCGCCGAATCCCGGAAACGACACGCCGACGCTCACCGAACCCATGCAGGTATCGGACAGCGTGGTCGTGAGGCCGGGCGCCTGGATCGCAGGGTTCGTCTTGATCGTCTGCGTGCCCGAATAGTTGACGTTTTCAGATGTCTGCGTGTTGTACGGGCTCGTGCCCGGAGCGCCGGCGGCGAGCGCGCTCGTGCCCTGCGGCGTCACGTTCGAGCCGCCGCTCGCGGAGGACGGCATCGTCACGTTGACCTGCACGCTCGAATTGCCGCTGCCACGTACACCGCTCGTGCTCGCGCTGCTGGCATTGCCGCCGCGCGAACTGGTGACGTTCGTGTTCATGCTCGAGCCGCCGCCCTGGCTGATCGCCGTCGACGACGTCGAGGACTGCGCGCTTGAAGTCGAGTCGGCGGTCTGCGCGTGGGCACCGATCGTGGCCATCGCGAACATCGCCGCACATGCCACCCTGATCTTGTTGCTGTTCATTTCACTCTCCGGACGAGGTTTGACCTCCCACCCAGGCAACCGTACTAATTCCCCTGAATTCCTTCAGATTTGCCTGCTTCCCCGAACTGCTTCCAGCCGCTACCCAGCTGCGACCACGATTCACCCGACATTCCCGGCCATGGCCGGGCGTCCGATGCGCCAATGACACTGCCCGACGAAAGCACGGGTCGTTGTGACGGGTTGGTTGTAGGGTTTGACGTCTGCAAATTCGATTGCACGTCGTCGGCAGCACGGTCGGCGCCATATGCCGCCAGCGATGCGAGCATCAGAGCGGCGGCAATCAATTTCTGCTTCATGCCAACTCCTTACGGTAATCACGGCGCGAGGAAAGAGACCAGCGTCGCTGGGAAACTGGTCCCCCCAACACGCCATCAAGGACTGCCTGCGGTTGCGCCAGAACTTCCCTGGCTGCCGCCCGATGCGGACGGCGAGCCGGCCGGACCGGTACCCCACACGGTGGACGAGTTGTAGTGGTTCGAACCCGCGATCGTGCTCGAGCCGCCAATGCCCGTCATGCCCGCGGCTCCGGCGTTGGCGATGCCGTTATCGTTCGCACCCGTTGCCGTGTAGTGGTTCGCGCCCAGTACGATCGTGGCGGTCACCCCTCCCGACAGCGCATTCGCGTTCTCGCTCGTGTTGCCGGTTCCACCGAACGAGCCTGCGGCACCGATACCGCCGCCTGCCGCGAACGCGCCTCCGTTCGAGCCGAAGCCGCTGGCCGTCGAAGTCGAGTCGTGATAGGCGGATGCCGTGCCGGTGGAGCCGGCGGGTGTCACGGTACTTCCCGCGTTGGCGCCCGCTACCGAAGTCGAGTTGCTCGTATAGCTGCCGGTACCGACCAACACCGAACCGGAGACGCCTGCTGCAACGGATTGCGTCTGGTTGAATGTCGACGGACCGGAAGCCAGTACGGCCGACGACAACGCGGTGAGCGCTACCGCTAAAAAGACGTTGGCTTTCATAGCAATTCCTTTCTGTGAGGAAGCTCGGTGGCCGGACCACCGGATCCGCCCTCGCAGGACCGGATCCGGCATCCGCGCCACCCGTCCATGACGAACGCTATGCGCCGCGGCTTAGTAGTGGTAGTTGTAGAGCGTCCAGCCGGTCGAGCCGGCATTCGCGCCGCTGGACCCGCCAGCTTGTGCGCCACCGTAGCCGAAGCCGCCGACCGTCGACGTCTGCGTGTGGTTCGTGTACGAGATCGAACCGCTGCTGCCGCCGCCAGCCGTCGCGCCGGCCGCGCCGAGTGCCGAGCCCGAATCGGTCGCGGTGAAATGACCGAACCCGACTACCCCAGCCATGGTCTGTCCGCCGCTCGACGAGTTGCTGGTCGAAACCGTGCCGCTCGCTGCGAACGCTGCACCCGAGACCGCCATCACTGCTGCTGCAATCAGAAGCTTCTTCATGGTCGACTCCATAACGGCGTGGACGGAACAAGCGAGGAAAGCTGCACGCCTTCAACTTCCCTGCCTTGAGCAATCCCGTAAATGAGGATCACTATCTAATCAAGAGATTCGCTTCCTCCCGAATCCCGTTTTCCATAATCCCGGCCAGCCGAAGTGCAGGCTACTTTTATTTGAATTTATGAATTTTCTCGCACGCGATTTCGACAAAAGCGAAAACCGGTTCGATTACCTAAAACCCAATACCTCACCCCAACCGGAATCAGGCAATCGCCATTCCGGATCATTTTTGGTCGACATTTAGCGCCGCGACATACAGATGCGCGGCATCCGCTTCAGCAAGCTGAAATACGCGAATATGATCAACTATCGAAAATGCAGGACCGCCGAAAACCGTGGCCTCATTACGCCGGCAGCGGGTCTGCATTCCGGTCAGGCGGCATCGCTTCTCCCAAAGCTATCGACCGAAGACGCAGTGGACGACGGACATGCGATCTAACCCGGCCGACGCCGGGCGGCACCCGGCGCAATCGAAACGCCCGCGCACCGCCGAAGACCGAGCGGCGTCGAGCTGTCCGGCGCGAACGGCATGGCCCATCCGGATGAATTGAAAGGAGGCGGACACCGCTGTCGGTCGGTTGTCGCGCGAAACGACAGTCGCTTCAGCACGTGCAATGCGCGAACGCCTGGAAACCCGCAATAACGGTCCCGCGATGCTGGCACTGCATCGTGAGCCGTGTCCCCAGTTGTCCGACTGCTCCACCAGTGCGCGAAGAATGCGCGGATCAGGTGACTGCTGCTGGTCTTCATCGCTGTTTCCCCGACTACTTATTGACGAGATGGCCGCCCCCCAATCTTTCGCTGCATCAGGTCGACTGCTCGCCGGTGCGTCCAATATCGCAAGCGGCATGCCATGCGCGATTCCGCCGAGGGTTGCGCGTCGTATCGCGCGCGAAACGCCGCCCGTGTCGCCGGGAACGGGATTTTTTGTTTCATGAATGTATCGCGACAACGGTCGCCGGCATGCTGCGATCGTCGAATATCGGGAAGCAATCCCGCGAATGGCCGGACGAATGCCCGATGCAGCGGGTTGCGGAGCGGACACGAGGGCGGGTGTTGCACAGTTGAGAAGCGCGCCGGCGCGTGGTGCGGGACTGCGCCGCGCCCGTGCATGCCAATCGCGTGGGGCAGCCGCTCTGCGGCGGCCGTTGTGGTCAATTCGATGGAATCGGCGTGCGCGACGGCCGGTTTGCACGGCCTGGTGCAACAAGCGCCGCGACGTTTTCAGGATGCGAGCACCGGCTGCCCGAGAAATGCAATTGATTCATCCGTGAAAATACCGACGCGATCACGCGCTCAATCGCAATGCAATCGCGATGCGAACGTACGGACAAAATCGGTAAATGCGACCTTATCGGCAAGGTTTACACGGTGTCCGACTCTCGAGAAAATGACGTCGCGCTTGCGCATCAACCGTTCAATGCGCTCTATCGGCTTTTGGTGTCTTCGTTCAATTCGCCGACATTCGATGCGGATATCCATTGCGGTTCAATGATTGAATCGCACCGGACGGCCAGCGCGCGATACTCGCCGGAAACATTTCCGACACGATGCGGGCTGCGAATCTCATCGTTGAAACATCGGGCGTGACCGCGCAATCCATGCTGAAAATGCGTCGCGACGCGAGTTTTGTGCGCGTTTCGCCCCGTCGGTTCGCATCGGTGCCGGCACTCGCTGCATCCGCCGCCGGCCTTCGGGATACGTGCATGAAACCGAAGCGCGTGCGCGGCGACGCTGCGCACGTCGACATGCTGATGCTTGCTGCATCGACGGGCATGGCACGCGAATTGTAAGCGGCCGTCCCCACGATCACGTGCCGAGCAACTCCTTCTTGCGCAAATGCACGACGTCGCGCATCGGCGGCGCGCCGAACAGCCGGCTGTATTCGCGGCTGAACTGCGACGCGCTCTCGTAGCCGACGGTCGCGGCCACCGAGCCGACGTCGCCGCCCTGCCGCAGCAACAAACGCCGCGCCTCGTGCAGCCGCAACTGCTTCTGGTATTGCAGCGGGCTCAGCGTGGTCACGTGCTTGAAGTGATGATGGAGCGACGACACGCTCATGTTGACCGCCTGCGCGAGCGTCTCGACCCGCATCGGCTCCGCGTAGTGATCGCGGATCCATTCGATCGCGCGCGCGATCCGGTGCGTCTGGCTGCCCGCGACGGCCATGTGCCGCAGCCGCGTGCCCTGCCCGCTCGTCATCAGCCGGTACAGCAGTTCCTTCTCGATCAGCGGCGCGACGACCGGAATGTCCGCCGGCGTATCGAGCAGACGCACCAGCCGCAGTGCGGCATCGAGCAGCGGCGGCGTGAGCTCGCCGACCGCGATGCCCTCGCCTTCGGGGCCCGCGTCGTGCTCGGGCAGCCGCATCTCGGCCGCGAGCTCGACGATGCGTTCGAGGTCGAGCGTCAGCGTCAGGCACAGGTATGGCGCGGCCGGCGACGCCTGCGTGACGCGCGAGAGGATCGGCAAGTCGATCGACGTAATCAGGCAATGCTGCGCATCGTATTCGTACGCTTGGCCGGCGACGATCACGCGCTTCGCGCCCTGCGCGGCGATCACGAGCGCGGCGCGCGACACGCCGCAGCCGAGATCGACCGGATGCGTATGCCGGTGCAGCATCAGTGCGGGCACGGCGGTCGCGTGGGAGCCGTCCGTAGGCGCGAAGCGGCCGATCAGCGATGCCAGTTCGCGCCGGCCGGATTCGCGCGACGCCGCGATATCGGTCATGTCCATGGCGGGTTCCTCGCTTCGTTTCCCTGAATCGCCGGAGCATAGCGAAACCCCCGGCGCCGTGCCGGGGATTTGCAGGATTGTTCAATAAATTTGCAGGATTGGGTAGACGCAAAACGGGACGTGTCGCGCACACTCGCGGCTAAACCGGCGCATGCCGGGTTTTCCCCACGGAGACAACAATGCCCACCACGTTTGTCCTGAACGGCAAGAGCGTCACGCTCGACGCCGATCCGTCGATGCCTGTTCTCTGGGCGATCCGCGAACACGCGGGGCTGACCGGCACGAAGTTCGGCTGCGGCATGGCGCAGTGCGGTGCGTGCACCGTTCACCTCGAAGGCCAGGCCGTCCGCTCGTGCGTGCTGCCGCTCGCCGGGATCGCGGGCAAGCACATCACGACGATCGAGGGGTTGCAGAGCAAGCCCGCGCAGGCCGTCCAGGCCGCCTGGGTGAAGCTGCAGGTGCCGCAATGCGGCTACTGCCAGTCCGGCCAGATCATGTCGGCCACCGCGCTGCTCGAACAAAACCCGAAGCCGACCGACGCGGACATCGATGCCGCGATGAACGGCAACATCTGCCGCTGTGCGACCTACGCCCGCATCCGGGCCGCGATCCACGACGCGGCCGCGACGCTGGGAGCCTGACCATGACGATCGAACTCGACAATGCCGATTCGGTGCGGCCGTCGCGCCGCACGTTCCTGAAGGCCGCGGGCGCCGCGGCCGCCGTCAGCCTGACGATCGGCTTCGAATGGGGCGGCCTCGGCCGCCGCGCGCTCGCCGCGACCGCACCGGCCGCCGGCTTCGCGCCGAACGCGTTTCTGCGCATCACGCCGGACGGCGCCGTCACCGTGATCGCCAAGCACGTCGAAATGGGCCAGGGCGCGTACACGGGCATCGCGACGATCGTCGCCGAGGAACTCGACGCCGACTGGTCGAGCGTGCGCGTCGAAAGCGCGCCGGCCGACGCGAAGCGCTACGCGAATCTCGCGTTCGGCACGATGCAGGGCACGGGCGGCAGCTCGGCCATGTCGAACTCGTGGCAGCAGTTGCGCGAAGCCGGCGGCAAGGCGCGCGCGATGCTCGTGTCGGCCGCCGCCGCGCGCTGGAAGGTGCCGGCCGGCGAGCTGACCACCGCCAACGGCGTCGTCACGCACGCGAAGACCGGCAAGACGGCCGCATACGGCGCGCTCGTCGCCGATGCGTCGAAGCTGCCGGTACCCGACAAGGTCACGCTGAAGCAGCCGGCCGATTTCAAGCTCATCGGCCATCGCATTCCGCGCGTCGACGGGCCGGCAAAGTCGAACGGCACCGCGCATTTCACGCTGGACACCACGCTCCCCGGGATGCGCGTCGCGCTGCTGCAGCGCCCGCCGCGCTTCGGCGCGACGGTCAGGTCGTTCGACGCGACGGCCGCGAAGGCCGTGCCGGGCGTGGTGGCCGTCGTGCAGGTGCCACACGGCGTCGCCGTCGTCGCGAACGGTTTCTGGGCCGCGAAACAGGGCCGCGATGCGCTGAAGATCGACTGGGACGAAACGCAGGCCGAAAGGCGCGGTTCGGACGAGATCATGCGCGAATACCGGGAGCTCGCCGCGAAGCCCGGCGCGCCGGCGCGCAAGGACGGCGATGCCGACGCGGCGATCGCCGGCGCCGCGCGCAAGGTCAGCGCGACGTACGAATTCCCGTATCTGGCGCACGCACCGATGGAGCCGCTCGACGCGGTCGTCAAGCTGACGGCGAACAGCTGCGAGATCTGGGCCGGCGACCAGTTCCAGACGGTCGACCAGGGCAATGCGGCGAAGGTCGCCGGCCTGAAGCCCGAGCAGGTGCAGATTCACACGCTGTACGCGGGCGGCAGTTTCGGCCGGCGCGCGAACGCGTGGTCCGACTACGTGGTCGAGGCCGTGTCGATCGCGAAGGCGCTCGGCGCGGACGGCAAGCCGGTGAAGCTGCAATGGACGCGCGAGGACGACATCCAGGGCGGCTTCTATCGGCCGATGTACTTCCACAAGCTCGACGCAGGGCTGACCGCGGACGGCCGGCTGGTCGGCTGGCGCCACCGGATCGTCGGGCAGTCGATTCTCGCCGGCACGCCGTTCCAGGCGTTCATGGTGAAGAACGGGATCGACGCGACGTCGGTCGAAGGCGCGGCGAACCTGCCGTACGCGGTGCCGAACGTGTCGGTCGAACTCGCGACCACCCGGGTCGGCGTGCCGGTGCTGTGGTGGCGCGTGGTCGGCAGCTCGCACACCGCGTATGCGGTCGAGGCGTTCATCGACGAAGCCGCGCACGCGGCCGGCAAGGATCCGTACCTGTTCCGCCGCGACCTGCTGACGAAGGAGCCGCGGATGCGCGCGGTGCTGGAGTTCGCCGCGCAGAAGGCCGGCTGGGATCCGGCGAAGCCGCTGCCGAAGGGACGCGGGCGCGGGATCGCGGTGGCCGAGGCGTTCAAGAGCTATGTCGCGCAGGTGGCCGAGGTGTCGGTCGACGCGGACGGCAAGGTGAAGGTCGAACGCGTGGTCTGCGCGGTGGACTGCGGGATCGCGATCAACCCGGACATCGTCGCCGCGCAGATGGAAGGCGGCATCGGCTTCGGGCTCGGCGCGGCGCTGCACGGCGCGATCACGCTGAAGGACGGCCAGGTCGAGCAGCGCAACTTCGACGGCTATCAGGTGTTGCGGATGGCCGAGATGCCGAAGGTCGACGTGCATATCGTGCCGTCGGCGGAAGCGCCGACCGGCGTCGGCGAGCCGGGCGTCGCGCCGATCGGGCCGGCGGTCGCGAACGCGATCTTCGCGGCGACGGGCAAGCGGCATTACGTGCTGCCGTTCGATTCGGGCGATAGCGCGAAGGCTTGACGGGCGGAAGGCGAAACGCCGGACCGGCCGCGCGACGGGGACGTTGCGCGGCCGGTTTTTTATTGCTCTGGTACGACGCCGAAATGCGTGCGTAGCGGGCTCCGATGTCGAGTTGAAAGTAGGGTTCGACGTAGGGTTCCGTGCCGGCGAAAATCTCCGCCAACGCATTGATTTATCAGTAAAACCAGGTCATACGAATCCGAGCCCAAGCAGGGTTCCATGTCGGGTTCGCAATGCACGCGAAACGCGCGGCCGGTAGCCGGGATCACATGCTCGCCCCCACGTTACGCCGCCCCGTAACGCCCGTAACGTTCCCATTGATGCTACGTAACAATCCTTCAATATTGGCCTGACCCTCGCGCCGCGCGGCGCCCGCCCCCGCGTTAAAAATTCTTTTAGATTCAATGCAGCCGCGCCGTCGGCGCTGCCGTCGGGCCGCCGCTGCTCGCGACCGCCCATCGCTGGCCCGGAAGTTGCAGCACGTGACCCGCAACACTCCTTTACGGACATGCGAGGGCCAACATGGATTGCAAATACCTGTACATCGACAATATAAAAATCAACTTCGTGCGCCGCACGATCGAGATCGACAACCAAGTCGTCGACGTCACGCCGCGTGAATTCGACGTCGTCGAGTTCCTGCTCGACAACATGAACAAGATCGTGCCGCGGCAAGCGATCCAGGAGGCGGTCTGGGGCCGCGAGCTCGGCGTGTCGTCGCGCACGCTCGACACCCATATCTCACGCATCCGGTCGAAGCTGCAGCTCGATCACGACAAGAACCTGCGGATCATCCCGATCTATGCAGTCGGCTATCGGCTCGTGCTGTTCGGTGCGGCCATGACGCACGTCGAGCGCCACGATGTCGCGCCGCTGCTGCGCACCGGGCCGCAACAGGCGCTGGCCGCCGACTACGCGTGACGCGCAGCGGCTTGCGCGCGCGCCGCCATCGCGCGGCGCCCCGGCAAGGTTCTGCACTTCGCCACGCTGCGCGCGCGACGCGCAGCCCATCGCGGCTCGGCATGCTCGTGCCGCCGCGACGCGAACGCCGCTTCCGGGCGGCGGTCGTTTTTGCAGCGGCCGTATGTGGGCTCGCGCCGCCGCTGGCGGCGACGTGAGCAGACGCCCCCCGCCTTACGCCTTACGCCTTACGCCTTACGCCTTACGCCTTACGCCTTACGCCTTACGCCTTACGCCTTACGCCTTACGCCTCACGCCTCACGCCTTGCGCCTTACGCCTTACCATCTCCCCCAGCAACCGCCTTCGTAGCTCACCACCACCCGCGCAGCCGCGCGCTGCGCGCGACTACGGATTCCGGCGCGGCACGCGGCCGGCGCCGTCCCTACAATCGACGCAGCAGCCGCGCGCACCCCGCGCCGCCGGCCACAACAACCCGTCGAACCAACGCCGAATCCGCCCTGATCCCGCCGTGCCTGCGCTGCCCCTGACGAATGCCGACGCCGGCGACGCCGCGAACCGGGCGCCGCCCGCCGCTGCCGCCCCGGCCGCCGCC
>NZ_CABVPL010000031.1 GCF_902499045.1 Burkholderia latens
CCCGTGTGAAAGTAGGTAATCGTCAGGCTCCCCTCAAGCCAGAAACCCCCGCCCGACAAGGCGGGGGTTTTTGCATTGGCGCCGCCGGAAATGACGCGTGCAGTTGTGCGGCAGCGCATTGCCACGACGCCGGCGCGGCAGGCCAAGCGGCTGCCCGAGCCGCGTCCTTATACTGCCGTCCCCATAGTCGCGTCAGGGCGTCTGCGCTGCACGGGGAATAGCCGGATCAACGCCAAGTCGTTTCAGCCGAAGGCGGCAACACGGCCCGCCCCAATCCATATCCGGTCCGGTAGCATTGGCCCCGCGCAGCGAAATTTACCGCGTTGACCTGAGACGGATCGTGTAGCCAAACGGCAAGTGAGTTCTCTTATCCTAGAGGCAAGGAGAACTCGATGAAGAAGCGACATACCGACGAACAGATCATCCGCATCCTGCGGGAAGCCGAGAGCCAGGAGGTACCGGTCGAGGATCTGTGCAAGCGGCACAACATCTCGGAGCAGACGTTCTACCGGTGGCGCACCAAGTTCGGTGGCATGGACGTGGCCGAAGCACGTCGGCTCAAGGAACTGGAATCGGAGAACGAGAAGCTCAAGCGGCTGGTGGCCGAGCAATTGCTGGTGATCGACGGCCTGAAGGAGTTCAGCCGAAAAAAATGAGTTCCCCGACGGGCCGGCGCGAAGCGCTGGAAGTCCTGACTCGGCGGGGATTATCGCAACGCAAGGCATGTCGTTACCTGGGGCTGAGCCGCCGGGTGGCGATCTACACGCTCAAGCAACCGGAGAAAGACCGGAGCTTGGGCGAGCGGTTGATCGCGGCTTCCCAAGAGGTGCCACGCTTTGGTTATCGTCGGATCTCGGCCTGGCTGTCGTTGGGCGAATCGCGTGTGCGCCGGATGTGGCGTGCGCTGAAGCTGAACATCCCGAAGCGCCGGCCGCGCCGACGGCGTTGCGGCAGCGATATTCGCCTGCCGGGTGCGACGAAACCCAATTCGGTCTGGAGCTACGACTTCGTCCACGACCAGTTGGTCGACGGTCGAGTCTTGAAGATGCTCGACGAATACACCCGCGAATGCCTAGCAATCGAGGTCGGGGCCAGCTTGCGTTCGCAAGACGTGATCCTGGTCCTGTCGCGATTGATGCGCCTGTACGGCAAGCTGACGTTCATTCGGTCCGACAACGGCGCGGAATTTACGGCGACCAAGGTTATGCGCTGGCTGCGTGACGCGGCAATCGGGCCAGCCTTCATTACGCCCGGTAGCCCGTGGCAAAACGGCTTCGTCGAAAGCTTCAACGGCAAGCTGCGCGACGAGCTGCTGAATCGGGAATGGTTCCGCAGCCGCGCCGAGGCCAAGGTGCTCATCGAGCGCTGGCGACAGTTCTACAACGAGCGTCGGCCGCATAGCGCTCATCGTTACCAACCTCCTGCCACGGTCCGTCGAGCCTGGCTGGATTCCGAGAAGAATATCGACTGGCGACTCACTGCTTAACTGGCTACAAGATCTCACCGCAGGTCAAGGCGACGATCGTAGACCGACGCCTACTTGAGCAGCGAAGTGCGGAATGAATGGTTCGATGGGGTTCGAACGCGGCGCACTCATTATTGGGAGAGACTGAGAAGTCAGATCCTGAGGACTGGCGGCGATGATGCCGCCAGCTAGGTATCGCAGCCGATCACTGCTACGGTCATAAGTTGCTACGCGCTTTCGGATAGAGACATGACGTCACTCCATAAGACGCGGATGGGTTCGCCATACATCGCCCCACGATTTCGAACATATGTGTCGATAGCCTGGGATGTCAGCCCATGGAGCCAGTGCTCGTGCGTAAGCCATTGGATCTGGATGCACCAATAGTTTCCGCGAGGAGCCGGGTAACCAGCCGCGGCCATTCCGACTTCAGTAATTTCCTCAGCGTCAGAAACGATACGAGCGAATGCGATCTCTTGTGTCGAGGGACAGTATAAAAGTAGAAGCTGACTACTCAGTAGAGCTGCACCGGGCGAAACACCACCACGTCGGGCGCCAGCTCGAACGTTGTAGGACTTACGTTCTCGAATCCAATTCCAATGGTCGTGGTCCTTTACAAAACCTAGTAGCACGCTTGCGTCGAGCGTCGGCAAGGTGCGTGTTTGGGGCGATCGCCAAAGCGTTGATCGGTCGTACGTCTCTGTCAGCCAGTACCGGCTGCGCTCATGTTTAGTGAGGCGCATCGCCACGTGATCGAGTACGTCGCTGATAAAAAGCCGCAGTGCAGACGTACCCGTTGCAATGCCCGTGTCGGTAGGTCGCAACACGAATGCACCGAGACCGGGTAACAGTTCGTGATACTCCGAATATTGCCGCCTTTCTCCTTCGTCGTCACCGCCCGGATACAGAACATATGCCCCAGCAGTTCGATGTATAGCGTCGCGGTACGCGTGCATCTTCAGTAGGTCATCGCGAAGAGCACCGCCGCGTTCTAGCCGTGTCGACGATTCCGAGGTGGCGGCGTTTTCGCCTTCGTTATCGACACCAAAAATCTCGCGCACGAAATCGACCCGATACTTTGCGTCGAAGTGGAGCGCGATCGGTTCAAAAGGTGATGGTTCGCCGCTGGCCGGGCTGATCAGCAACGAATAATCCGGGCGCATTGGTCTGGTCCAAGACGAGACACTTGCCGCGCTCCGCCGGTAGGTCCGATTGAAGCAGAGGTCTACTCGCATACGTCGATCAAGACGGTTGACCTCACCCGTTAGAACAGTCTCTATGCCCGTACGGATACCAACCGTCAAACCGTCTGGCCGTGTATGCACCAATGGACTCAGGTCGAACGTATGACCAACAGCCTCAGCTACTACCTGAGAAAGTTGAATAAACGCCCAGTATTCATAGAGCGTCGCGACGTCGCGCTGGCCTGCTCCGTAGACGTCAGGTGACGATTGCCACGAGAGACGCGCCGCAAACTCTGTCTCCACGTAAGCTTTGAAAAGATCTCTATAGCCTTCCCTCTTGTGAAGCACCTGGTCATCAGCAGGAAACCTTGTGAGCCGTCCAACGTCGATAAACATGTCGCAATGGAGCACCTCTTCCAGCTGTGATTTCACGGCCGAAATTTCCCGTCGTCCACGTGTCGTCGCGGGTGTGGCCTGAGGCTTGGAAAGACCTCGATCGATGTCGCCGAGTATCCGAACCCAATGCTCTAGAGCGAACTTCACAAAGCGATTGGGCGTCGTGTCGTGCGTTGCTTCGGTTTGAGCTCGATTAAAGTGGGATGGGACCGACTTGAGAGATCCGTCGGGCCACGCTGACCGAGATCCACCCTTGGTGAATTGCCGAAGGATATGTGAGTCTGCTCGTATCCCGGCGCCAGCCCGCACCGACTCGCTTGTCGTGTCCCACGCGATGTGCGGACGCCGGATGATTTCGTGAAGTGCACGCTGGAAATTTTCGCTTTCGAATAGCGCGCGCAAAAACGTGAAGCGCTGATAGAGGGTAACTGCGTCGCGAGTCTCATCAAGTTCGAAACTTGCATCGCTCACGGCAAAGCGGTCCATCACAAGCTCAGTCATTCGCTCGGCGATGTCGCGCAGCATCCAGCGATACTCTGAGAGGTAGGAGAGTTTGCGGGACCGGACTTCGAGCTCCATTTGCCCGAGCGTGCCGATGTCCGTGCGAAGCACCACACGTACGGTGCCGGTCGCGAGTCCGGGCCGTAGGCGACCAGATATTCCGTCCGTCGTGTCCGGCTGAAAGACCTCTTCAGGATCCGCGGTCAGCGGACAGCCGCTTTGGCCGAGGCTCTCCCAAGTGTATCGATATTCCATCCCCTCCAAGAGTTCGACAGTTCCCACGGAATCATTTGTCGTTGTGCCGCTGCTGTCGACGGACCAAAGCGTCGCGGAGGGAGTGGAGGAACGACGGGGTAACACCGCAATGTGTAGCTTTGCGGTGACGTTCCCCGTCGGATCGCGAAGAAGAGCGACAGCTTCTGAAACAGCGTGCACGACCTATTCCGTGAAGCTAGCAAATTGATTGGCGCGCAGGCTGCGAAGCATGCGAATCGCTTTGGCATACGCGATGGGAAGTGCAGCACCTTGCACAGGTACTTCTTCGATCAGCAATGCTTGAAGCTTGTCATCGGCTACAACTGAATCTGGCAGGTCGCGGCAGAACTGCGCCAAGGCGAGGAGTGGCAATTCGAGGCGTCTACGTGATCCGTGCAGTCTCGGGAGTATCTTTTGCATGACGATCCGGTCCACGATCGGCGCTAGGCCGTTGATCCCTGCCTCTTGTGCCAGGGCGGCGAATCGCATCGCTTCATAAAACACACGATGGCCGAACTCGAGGTTGTATCGGCTCAGGACCTCATGCAGTTGTCGCAAGCGATGATTTAGCTCATTCGTCACGTTGCTATGACGATTTTGATGCCAACTGTCGTCCTGCGCGATGCTTAGCAAGCCTCTCACCAACTCCTGATCTCCGATAACGCATGGTTGCGGTTTGATTGCTTCAATCGAAAGATCGCTTGAGTGAACGCGAAATTCGAAGGTGTTAGCGCGATCGAGTACCTTTGGCGAGAACATGTACGTTGTTTCGTCGATGTTGACGGTACCGACGATCCACAGATTTCTCGGAAGGGGCAGGTGCTTTTCGGCGTTGATCTTCAGTCGCCAGCATTCGTCCGTTCCCTTCTGGAGGTTTGGAATACACGGTTGTCCGGACTCCATGCCAGACAGCACATCGGCGAAGTAGCGCTCGACGTGTGCCAGGTTCATCTCATCCAGAAGCAGCAAGTACGGATGCTGGGGGTCAGCTGCCGCCCTCAGGATGAACTCCAATGGGGCTGGAACAGACCAGGCGCGGCGTCCGTCGACTTCGCGCTTAAGCGCGTCTTCGTATCCGAACAACGCTTCTGCGCCCGTCCAGTCGGGACGCACGGCGGCGACGTGCAGCCGATCTTTACCTAGCCACTCGCCGAAACGAATTGCTATTTGCGTTTTACCCGAGCCCGAGAGTCCGGTCAAAATGACAAGAGGTTTGGTGATTAAGCTCGAAATGAAGGACGCGATGAGTCCGTCGTGATGGCTACCAAACACTACGCCACTTGCGCGTAATGCGTTGCCGAATGTGTTGATGGCTTCGCGAAGGTCCGCCCTGACAGGGAGTGGATCGTCAGATTGCTCCGGTTCGACAACCTCTGGAAGCTCTTCCGCATCGTTTAGGGCCAGCACTTGGCTATAGATGTCTATTACATCGTCCAAATCCTGCTGCAGCTCCGCCATGGGCAGAGGTTGCTTCAGGTCGTATGTGGCGCGAACAATGGACGTACCGTAGCGATCCGGGACCCGAGCGTATCGTCCTTTGAACCATTCCCGTACCGTTTGCGCTCCGGCTAGTTCGCCCCAGTTCAGTTGGGAGGTTTCCTCTTCGCTTACTCCATAGCACAGCAGCAATTGCTGTTGCTCTGCATAAAGAAGTAGAACAGGGTAGATGCCTTGGTTGACCGATTGCCCATCTCCAAGAAACGCGATCCAGGGGATCCGAGCAAAATTACCTTTACCAAAACTCACTCGAACTTTGAGATCTCGGTACTTGCTAAGGTAGCCTTTCGTTCCGAGTTCCCGTCCATTGTTTGCCTGTATGAGAAAACGCTCGAGGAGCTCAGGGATGCCGTCCGGCGATTCCTCCTTGGGTTCGACTTCGAAATCAAGACGTCGCAACAAGCGGAAAGCGGACGAAGACTCGCCGCCAGAGAAGACGGCCCGATCTAGCGGCTCTCCAGTTGCGTGCTTAACCGCCAACGATAGGACCAACTTGGGGGGGTAACGTTTGCCTTCGTAGAGCAAATCGTAGCCTGTTGATTCAGCATCCTCAGGCACGCCATTTTGATCGATTTCGCGCAAAGCTAGTCGAATGTGCTCTGCTGTTACGCTCTCAGTAGCTGCGGCGAACGTTTCGCTACGCCATTCCCCTTTCAGTGGAGGTACGTAGTAGTCCAACTGCGTTGTGCCCCGCTCTGTTTCGAGACGTTTTCGAATTGCTTGCAGTTCTCGATCCAGTTGAATCGGATCCATACGATTCACGGCGCGTCGTTCGCGTTGTGAGTAATGCCGAGCAACGGCCTTCCGATCGTTCTGACCAAAGATACGCTCGAAGTCATCAGGGAACAGCAAGAAGAGCAACATATGCCGAAATTGCCTTGCTTCCCAATCGGGTACCTCGCGAAGCCACTCGTCGAGTGCCCAACCGTCTTCCAATAGCGTTTTTTGAACGTCGTCACTTGTTTCCCGAAAGCGGCGGACGAAGTTGATCAGGAAGACGAGCTCGCGCCGTTGATTCTGGTTGAAGCCTGGGCCGGCGCTGCCCACGCCAGCAAGGACGTCATCATCCAGCCAGCGTGAGTCCGTGGGAGCGGGTGCATCCGACCAAGCCCAAATCGTTTGGATGGTTCTGCGTTTGTGAGCCGCTGTTAGGCTGCTTGGGCAGAGGTATAGCAGCCACATCATTTCTGCTACTAGCTGCTTTGCTGAGCTATCAACTGATACGAGCTGATTCTCGAGTTTTTCAAGAAACGTTCCATTTCCGCTATCGGAACTTCGGGTAAATTGCTCGTGTAGCGAATTTAGTGCGGAAAACGTCCAAATGGGCTGGATTGTTAAGACTGAGCCGTGACCCAGTAGGGCTGAATCGCGCCAGTGGGCGGCAGCTTCTAAGATAGATTTTGGATCGTCGTCCCCGCAATACCTGCTCATACCTTACCCCGTGAAATTCTAGACGCGATGTTGTTGTGAGGATTGTATCGATAGATGAATTGATTGGTGTGCTGCGAGCGGTGACGGATTCTGTTCTTCCAGGTGAGCTTTAACGGCAAGCTGCGTGCCGAATTGTCGAGGCAGGAACGGCTCTGCGGTCGTGCAAGGCGTTCATCGTGCGCTAGCGACCGTTCTACAACAAGTGCCTGCCCCATAGCGCACATAGCCATCAATCTACCGCCATGGCCCGTCCAGTCCGGTTGGATTCCGATAGCTTCGATACGAGGCTCGCGGTGTGATTGGTCAGATCATTCTGCTGCAAGTCATCGATCGGAATGGTTTGAAAGGGGCGCAACCACCGTTTGCGAGACAAACATATCAGATTCAGACTGTTTTAAGTTAGAATGCCCCCATATTTCAGCCTTGATTTTGCCTAAGTGGGTACTTTATGAAGGTTCATTTCGGTACGAAAAAAGTACAAAAAATGGGCAGAGTCGCCCTTACGGACGCTTTGCTGCGGAACGCCGGGATCCAGGAAGGCGACTCTGTCGATCTGTACTTCGACGCGACGACCAAGGCCATCATTATTGAACGTACGCCAATCGCTGGAGAGCCGGAGGCTGCCCCAAGGATTGCGCGTGTTGCAAGCAAATCCCAAACATCATGACGATTACAGACCGCTTTTCCGGACATGAGTCCTTCGTTTGCCGATATGGCTGGCTACCCAAAGCTTACCAAGCGGTGTCCGCGGAGCCCGATCTCCTTCGAGACGAGGAGCGAGCGATGCATCAGCTAGGTATCGGTCGCAACATGGTGAAGTCGCTCCAGTTCTGGTGCGAGGCAATGGGTATATTGACGTTTGTCTCGGGGCAAGGCCATGTTCCGGGTCCGATCGGACGCAAATTGCTTGATCCTGACCATGGCTGGGATCCTCATTTGGAGTCGTTGGAGTCGCTATGGTTGCTTCATTGGCGATTGTGCACTGGTGCGGCGCTCGCCGCCTGGTCAGTGGTGTTCGGGGGGGCTCGACTGGTGCGCTTCGATCGGCAACGGCTGATTGCTGCTCTGGCCGAGCGGGCTGCGGGCGCGGCACGACCACTTGCCCCCAGCACTCTGGAGCAGCACGCCTCGATTTTTCTGCAAAGCTACTACCAGGCGGAACGCAGTGGCGACGATACGTCCTGGTGTCCGCTGCAAGATCTGCTACTGGTACGCGCAGCGAAAGAGGAGGATGGTCGCGTAGTCTTCAATACCGATCTGCGCGCTCCTGTTGGCCTAAGCTTGCGAGTTTTTGCCGTCGCCCTAGTTGAATACGTGACATCCAATAGCAATGGTTCGTCTTCTGTTGAGTTCCTTCATTTGCTCAAAGGCCCGAATAGCCCAGGGGTGGTTTTCCGCCTGGACGAACATCAACTTCGTGCGTTCATTGAGAACCTCGCGGATGGTGTTTTGAACGGAGCCCTGCGGTTCGTCGACACGTCCGATACGCAAAGCATCGTGCTCGATCGAGCTCGCATCGACCAGCACTACCTGCTGAAGGCAGACAAGGAGGCTTCCGCCCATGCTTGATCGAATCATCGATGGCCTCGAACTTCGTGCGCAACATACGCGGTCTATCTCACTCAGCCGGGATCTTCACGACGAGGCGGCGATTGCCAGTTATTTGCCAACGCCTAATGCCGTCCAGGCGCTTAAGCAGATCGGTTCGGCGCTAGCGAATGATAGTGCCCAACGCGCATGGAAGGTCGTTGGTCCATACGGGAGTGGTAAGTCCGCGCTAGGTATTGTCCTCGCGCAGTTGCTTCAAGGCCCAAGCGCATGTCCGGCAGTCCACGAGATGTTGGGTAGTGCTTCCGCGTCAGTTGCCAACTTATTCGCGTCGTCCAATCGGTTTCCGATGGCTGTAGTGGGCGCACGTTTGTCTATCGGACTGGCACTTGGCACCGAAATTCATCGCTCGCTCGCTCGTTGGCCCAATGGAAAGGGTGTGAGCGGTCTTAAGAAGCAACTCAGCGAGCCTGGGTATTACAAAGGTCGCCCGATTAATGCTGTGGCCGGCGAACTAATGCGGGATTTCTGTTCGGTCGTTTCTGCGCAGGGATTCGATGGAACGGTGTTGTTGATCGACGAAGTGGGGAAGTTCGTTGAACATGCCGCGATGCATCCTGACGCAGGAGACTTGATCGCGCTGCAACAGTTAGCTGAAGAGGCGTGCAGACCGAATGACGATTCGTTGGCGTTGGTAGTGATGCAACACCAGCATTTTGCTAGCTACGCGGCCGGTATCGGGCGTGCATTGGACGACGAGTGGCACAAGGTTGCGTCGCGGTTTGAGGAAATCCCCTTCGACGAGCCGGTTGAGCGCTATGCGCATTTTGCTGCTCATGCGCTTGGGGTTAAGCCTGCTTTGTATCGCGACTCCACGCTCGCGCAGTCGGCGCGAGCCGTCTTTGACATCGCGTTGGAGCAGGACATCCTAAGGGCGCCGACCTCTGCCGACAAACGTCTGTTTCAGCACCCAGAGAAGCTCTACCCGCTTCATCCACTGACCCTTGCCGCGCTGGCGATTATTTCGAAGCGTTATGGGCAGAGCGAGCGCTCGTTTCATGCTTTCCTTAACAGTAATGAACCGGCTGGCTTGCGTGACTTCGCGCAAGTAGCGCCTGTTGATGGTCACCCTTGGTACCGCCTCACGGAAGTATTTGATTATCTGGCATCCGGTCATGGACTGCGCTTTCGCGATCTGGCTGCGGAACGACGTTGGGCATTTGCGGTAACCGCTATCGACCGCCAGGGGAATGACGCCGATGCGCCGGCTGCGCTCAAGACTATTGCTGTGCTGGAATTAGTCCAGGCTTCCTTGAGACTGCGCATCACTCCGGAACTGGTTGCCTATGCACTCGGTCAACGGGACGTGGCAGAGACGAAAGAGCGGCTCGATTGCTTGGTGTCGCAAGGTCTGCTGATCCGCCGCCACAACCGATCGGAATACGGCTTCGCAGTTTCCGAGGCTGTCAACATTGAAGCGCTGTACGACGACGCTGCGCAGATCACTGAAGGTGAACTGGTGGTTCGCGGCGCTACACATGTGCTAGGCAGTCGATTCGTTATCGCCAACAGGCACTACGACCGCCGGGGCACCATCCGCACTTTGGCAATTGACGTCGGAACTGTATCGGCATGGCCTGTAGCTTCGCGGAAGAAAGACAGTGAAGGGCAACCCGACGGATGGCTTCGTCTCCTTTTGGTGACCGCCGGTTCGAAAGAGCAACGTGAGGCATTGGACCGCATTCGCGGTATGGACGACCCACTGAGCGTTTACTGCTGTCTTGCGTTGTCGTCGCAGGGACGTGCTGCGCTCGCGGAGCTGGCGATATGGCTGACGGTACAGCAAGATGTCACAAGCAAGCGGCTGGATCCGTGGACGAGCCAGTATGTTGATAGCCGGCTTCACCAGGCGAAGGAGGACGTTGACGCTGTTGTGTTCTCCGCACTCGCTGCTGGGCCAGGTATTGCGGGGCCAGTATATTGGTACCAAGGCAAGGTCATCCCGCATTGCGAATCGATGAACGTAAACCAGGTGGCGTCCTGGCTCTTTGAAACGGTTTTTAAGGGCGCACCACGAATCGTCAACGAACTAATCAATAAAGACCGGCCTGCGTCTGCCGTTGTGCTGGCTCGCCAGAGACTGGTGGACTTGCTGCTGGCCGGCCCAACAGGTAAATCAGTCTTCGGTGATAAGGAGTTTCCGCCGGAACGCTTAATCCACGCGACATTGGTACGCGATACAGGTATCTGGGAGATAGAGGGTAATAACTGGAAACTGGTCCCTCCACGAAAAGGCGCTACCGTTGATATTAGTGTGGTCTGGGCCGAAATTTCACGCGTCATGACGTGTGAAGAAGCACCAACGTTTGAGCAAGTTCTACGTGCCCTTGCTGCGCCCCCGTTCGGGGTCCGCAACGGGCCGGCCAGCGTATGGGTTACGTTGTATCTGTTGATTCACCGTAACCACTGCGCCATATTTGAACGCGGTACGCTGGTGTTGGAGCTCACGAGCGAGTACATCCAGCGCATGTACAAGAATCCTCACACCTTCCAGTTGAGGGAGCTGCCGCAGGGGCAGGATAGCGTTGATTTACTCCGCGACTATGGTTCGGTGCTGAGTTCTCTTGGGGCTGCGCCTACTGGAGAAGTCACGTATCTGGCGCTGGCACGTTCGCTATATCGGTGGTTCGGTCAACTTTCCGATTTCGCGAAACAGACCGGGCGGATCAGCAAGGATGCAGTGCTGGTTCGCACACGCTTGGGCAAGGCTCAGGACCCCATTGAACTGTTGACCACAACTCTTCCGCAGGCGCACCAGCAGAGCAAGGCGAGTAGCTCATTTGTAGAATGGTTGTCTTTGGCCCTGACAGACTTGGGTATGAGTCAGCGCAAACTGCAAGAGACCGTGGCCGTCGAGCTCGGGCGTGTTTTTGGAATTGCCGGGCAGTTGGGCAGGATTCGCAGCCAACTGCAGGCCGAGTGTTCTGGCGCAGCGACTGGGCTGGCGGATGCTCGGCTCAAGAGTTTCATTTTGCGTTGCACGGACGTGACATTGACGGACGAGAAATGGCTGGATTCCGTAGCGAGCCTGCTGGTACAGCGACCACTGGACACGTGGGGCGATGAAACGATCGAGAACTTCGCGCAGGCGGCCACAGAGATAGGCGGGCACTATCGTCGCTGGCTGCGCCTTGTCATGCAACGGAAGGGGGCACCACGAGCAGCGGAACGTTTTGTTAGCGTAACGTTGACTGGTGCAACAGGACAAGAATCCGCTCTATTTGTCGCGAAATCCGAACATTCCGCGAGGCTGGCTCGCAGTATTCTGGATCTTCTCGAGAAGCAGACTGCGACAGAACCTCATACGGCCGCCGCAGCTTTAGCTGAGGCGCTGCAAGGGCTCAATGTAATGCAGATACAGTTGAATTCGACGAAGGAGAAAGGTCATGACGAGCGAGAAGCGGGTTAGGCATATTCTGAGCTTGTCCGGCGGGAAGGACAGCGCCGCGCTGGCCATCTATCTTCGCGATCGTATTCCGGAGATGGAGTACATTTTTAGCGACACGGGCAAGGAGCTACCAGAGACGTACGCGTACCTTCAGCGCATTTCCGACTATCTAGGCAAGGAGGTGACTCACCTTAACGCCGACGTTGGTTTTGACCACTGGTACGAGATGTACGGTGGCATGATCCCATCCAACCACCGGCGGTGGTGCACGCGGGCATTAAAGCTCAAACCGTTCGAACAGTACTGCGGAGACGATGAAGTGGTTAACTACGTCGGTTTGCGTGCTGAAGAGGATCGAAGCGGTTATATTAGCCATAAGCCAAATATCAGAGCAGTCTATCCGTTTCGCGAAGATGGGTTGGTGCTGCGCGACATCGAGGAGATCCTCCGAAACTCTGGTGTAGGTATGCCGCCCTATACGCGATGGGGGCGCACGCGTTCGGGGTGCTACTTCTGTTTCTATCAGCAAAAGATCGAGTGGGTGCGATTGAAGGAGACACATCCAGATCTGTTCGATAAAGCGAAGGCATATGAAAAGCCTTATGAGAAGACCGGTAATTTTTTTACGTGGAGCCAAGGTGAAAGCTTGGCGGAGCTCGAACAGCCGCACCGTATGGAGCAGATCAAGCGTGAGCACGTGATTCGTGTCGAGCGTAAGGCGCAGCGTCGCGAAAATGTAACGCTAATGGAGGTATTCGCTCAAGCGGACTCCGCCGAGGCGCCGGAGGACGATGATGACCAAGGCTGTCTCGTATGTCAGCTATGAACTCTGGTGGACAGTGAGTAATTTTGCGGTGAAACTTCCGATTTCATATCCGGCGTCTGGTGCGGCCTTATAATTTCGATGATAATTTTGCGAAAATAGGTAATTGCCTGTGGCTATAACAGTCAAAGCTCGCGTTCTGCTTGAACTCGGTGCAGAGTTGATTAGTTCGGATCAGATCGCGATCTACGAGCTGGTGAAAAACTCATTAGATGCGCGCGCGACGCGTATTGAAGTGCGTGTTCGCGTCGCATTGCCGCGCAGCGAGTACCTTAGCATTCGCCAAAAGCTCGAGCAGTCGGTCGAGAAGAAGGAGAGACTCTCTCGCGACGCGGTTCGGAAGATGCTCGATGCAGGCATGGAGCTCACGGTAGATCAAGAGGATCGCGATGCCTTTTTTGAGATCGTGTTGTCTCCCTCAAATGATGACTACATCCAAGCGTTGGACGCTGCCTACACTCAATTCAATTGGGTGGAGATTATGGATGATGGCAGTGGGATGTCGTTTGACGATCTGAGTGGCGTCTACCTGACTATTGGCACCACCCACCGGTTGGATGATCGACTACGAGGAGGCGACCATACGGTACTTGGGGAAAAAGGTATCGGCCGCCTCTCCGCTGTACGTTTGGGCGATCAACTTCACGTCTTGACGTCCAAGAAGGGTGATAAATCGCTTCATGAACTCAAGATCGACTGGTCTACGATCAAGCGAAATCCACATCTTAATCTTGATGAGTTTCCGGCCGCACCTCATGTCGGGCCGAAAAAGAGTAAGGCATCTGACCATGGTACGGTCATTCGCATGTCCAATCTGACGAGCGAATGGTCCATTGAAAAAATGGAGTCCCTTGCGAAGACTGACTTCGCAAAGCTGGTGGACCCGTTCCTCAATACGTTCAGTCGCCCAAATATACGGTTGTCCTTTAACGGTCAACCAGTCGACATCCCATCGTTTCAGACGCGACAACTTACGTACGCGCATGCTCGATGTTCTGCCAGCTTCGCGCTGGACGATAATGGCCAACCTGTTCTATCGGGCGAGGTGGTGTATAAATCGTACGGGCAGAGCAAGCCCTTCCGCTTAGAGGGGGTGCATCTTCTCAGCGCATTGACCTTGAAGGGTAAACGGCCAAAGGCCGGTGAGACCCCACGGCCTCCGGGCACGCTTATGCAGGGGCTTGCGACACTTGGTCCCTTTGAGATGGAGGCGCACTGGTTTAACCGGCAAAAGCTTCGGCTTGATAAACCGGATGGCTATGAGGTTGCTTTGCAGTGGCTGACGCACTGGGGTGGGGGATTGTTACTATATCGTGACCACTACCGTGTGTATCCATATGCCGAGGCACGCGACGATTGGCTCGATCTGGACGGGAGTGCATTGGCCGCGCAGGGTTACAAGATGAATCGGAAACAACTGGTTGGTGCCGTTCGCATCTCCAGCCGTGGTAATCCACATCTGCAGGATCAGACGAATCGAGAGGGCTTGCGTGACACGGAGGAGAAGTCGGCGCTGATTGCACTATTGCGCCATATCTTGGTGATTGAGTTCAAGAGTTATCTCAACGCTGTTGAGGGCGCACAGGACGAATCCGCGGCCAAGGAGTTTCCGAAGCTGGAGAAGCGCTTGGAGGAAGCTCAGAAGCAGGCGCTGAAGCAGGTGCAGCATCTGAGGACTAAGGTGACGGCTCCGGAGGACGTAGCTGCGATTAACACTTTGCTTGCTCGCATGACGGACATGTCCGAAGCATGGGAGCGTTCGAAGATGACTGTGCGTGCCTATGAAGAGGACATTGACAAGTATGTCCATCTCGCTGGCGTCGGATTGATGACGGAGTTCATCTTTCATGAATTGGCGCGACTGTCCGCAAATACCTTGAAAGTTCTGCAGACATACAAGCCGAGCAATTCTACTGAGAACCGCCAGCTTCGGAATCTGCGAGATCAGTTGAGCACACTAGAAAGGCGGATTCGAGTCCTTGATCCATTGTCTACCCCGGGACGCCAACGAACGGAATCATTTGATTTGGTTCAAATGTTACGAGATGTTGGGGAGATGCATGAGCCGCAGTTTGGGCGCCACGGAATCAAGGTCGACCTTTCCGGTCTTGGTAATTCTCCGGTGTTGGTCAAGGCCGTCCGTGGGCAGCTTCTGCAGATTGTGGAGAATTTTGTCGCTAACTCGGTTTATTGGTTAAAGTTGCAGGCAACAATGAAGAGGTTTGAGCCGTGCATTAGCTTCAGTATTGATCGGGAGGCTAAGACGTTTGCGGTCTTGGATAACGGCCCGGGGATCCCGGAAGATCGAGGGGATGAAGTTTTCAACGCGTTCTTCACGACCAAACCCTCTGGCGAGGGGCGAGGGATGGGCTTGTATATTGCAAAAAAGCTTGCAGAAGGCAATTCGATGGAAATTGCACTTGCTGAAGCAGATGAAGATCGGATCCACCACGGATTCGTCGTGACCTACGGAGGGGAAGGGGATGGAGACTCTTGAAGCGGCGCTGATTAAGCCGTTGAAGAGGGTGGTTGTGATCGACGACGCGTATGCGCCGGCTGATCCTACCGACATTGATGGGGAAGCGGTATCCCGATTTCGTGATGCTTTAATTGATGTCCCGAAACGGGTGACGCAGGTGAAGAGGGAGTTTCGCCTCTCGGAGCTTGACCCTTCAATTCCAAAGCACCTTGACGACCTTCTTCAAGACGCGGCGATCGTGGACAAGCTGTGGTCTCTGTGCAAGAGGCAAGCTTGGTCCTGGTTGGACGATACCCTTTTTCGGCAGTATGTCGCAGACGTTGGCGAGAAGCGGCAGGCTCTCGAAGGGCTTGAGGGCTTCTTAGGTGCACAGAAGTGGCGCGTTACCCGCGTTGCAAAATTTGACCCTACGACGCTCGATGTTACGGGATGTCAGGTCATTTTCTTGGATTTTTACCTCAAAGGCGAACTCAGCTCAGAATCCTCTCTTGAGCGGGCGGCGAAGCTTGCTCACTTAATCATTCAAGCGAGGCAGGCCGGCACATTGCTCCAGTACCCGCTTGTAGTGTTGATGTCGTCGAGACCGGGGGCGGCGGATAAGCAGGGTGAGTTTAAGGAGCGCACGGGGCTCCGAGCGGATTTCTTCTGCTTCGTCGAAAAGGACCAGATCGCGGCACAGATTGCACCGAAGCTCAGTCGGATGCTCGAAGGCTATGACGGCAAGCAATCCTGGGCCCACATGCTCGACGAGTTTTGGCTAGGTGCCATTCGCGCTGCGACAGTATTGCGCCAGAACCTATCGAAGATCGAGCCGTCCGAGATCGCGCTCCTTCACGAGGCAGAGCTCGCAGTCGAAGAGGCTAGATTGCCTGATTACCTGTCATGGCTTGTATCAGAGTCGCTTGCGAGCAGCCTTCTGGAGGATTCGGGCGTTCGAGCATTGGCTGCGAGACTTCCGGATTTGATTGGGCACCACGCTTTACCTGGTGCCGTTCCTCCGGGCAGCAGGCTAGCGGAAATGCATGTGCGTTCAGTTATGCGGTTGGACATTACTGATGATATCCCTGAGGCGAAAGGGTCCCCGGTCCAATTGGGTGATCTCTTTGCGAGATTGAATGGCGACGGAACGCCACGTGAATTTCTCCTTGTGGTTGATCAAAGCTGTGACCTTGCAAGGCCTACTTCAAGCCAAAAGACTACCGTGCTGTGCCTGCGTTGCGTTCCCCAAGAGATCAGCGATGTGGCACTTGCTTTTTATCGATCCGCGCATGGAGCAGCACATGGATCGATGGATTTGGTCAGCATGATCATTAATGAGGCGCAGAGGTATTACTTGGCGAGTTGGGATTTGGTGAACCCTACTACACCGGAACTGACAGAGCTGACCCAGCGCGACGCCGGCATCAAGCGATTGGCGCGATTGAAGCCTATCGCTGCGCTGGCACGCCAAGAGGACCTAACCCAGCGTGTGGGACGCATCGGTCAGCCCGTTGCGCCACCGTCGGTGTCAGCGTATCGCGCAAAACTAGTGCTGATCGGCAAAGATGGCTTTCAAAAGGAGTTCGATGCAACCAAGAAGGCTTGGGCTTCAGTGGTCATCGTGCAAGGGCGCCATATGCCAAGGTCTGACTCTGTCGATGGGGCGGCGGCAGCAAAGAAAAAACCTCAGACAACGACTACCTTGAGCTTGACGTCGGACTTTAATGAGTGGCTTTCCGGCAAACTTGGTCAGGCGCAGGTGTCAGACGCCCAAGCATCAAGCCAAGCCAAGTTGTTAAAGCAGCACTTGGATGCGGGAACGGTCCAGCGCGTGAATTTTGCTGCAGTCGGTCAGCAGGCGCGCGAGAGTCTTGGACAGCGGTACAGAAAGGCGAGCCTCAAGAATCCGTCAATTGCCATCCATTGCGTCTTTGACAAGACCATACCGGCGGACCTGACAGATGCCATGATCATATTGCTCTTAACCTCCTACGAACAACACTCTTGAGTGTCAACGGGGTACGCCCAGCACCACCACTCAACCACGCAGACCTAGATGTGCCAACACGGCACCGAAAATGACAAAGGGTTACAGCCAAGCCGCGCTGTAACCCTTTATTTTATTTGATCACGAATCAGGGACTCGGACCCTGCAGATTTTGATTCTAAGGCGGGTCCGTTCCAGAGATGGGACATGACACTAGGCAGGTCGGTTACTCTTACCAACTGTATCGCAATTGTGGCGCCAGTCGTGCGTACGCTGGCGCCCTACACATGCGTTTGCCTCAAACGTCAATATTCCCCGCCCGCAACGCATTCGACTCGATAAACGCCCGCCGCGGCTCGACCTCATCCCCCATGAGGGTAGTAAAGATCCCGTCCGCGGCAATCGCGTCTTCGATCTGCACGCGCAGCAGGCGCCGCACGGTCGGATCCATGGTCGTTTCCCAGAGCTGCTCGGGGTTCATCTCGCCGAGGCCCTTATAGCGTTGCTTCGACACGTTGCGCTCGGCATCGGCAAGCAGCCACTTCATCGCACTCTTGAAGTCATTCACAGCCATGCTGCGCTCACCGCGCTTGATCACCGCCCCAGCCTGAATGAGCCCTTCGAACGTCTTGGCGGTGGTCACGAGCTGCTGATAATCCGCCGTGTGCTGGAACTCCTCATCGATAACCGAAACCCGCACGTTGCCATGATGCGCCCGCTCAACCCGCAGCGACCGCAGCTCACGCACCGGATCATACGAAGGCACAACCCGCACTTCGTTCTTCAGCGTGTCATCATGCAGCGCGGCATGCAGAGCCTTGGCCGAAGCCTCCGTCGATTCCTCGCTAGAAAGATCGATCGCAACCCCGTCCATGATCGCCTCTAGCGCTGCCGGGTCATACAACCGGCTCAACCGGTCGATGACGCTCTGCGACAGCAGATACGACCGTGCCAGTTCCCCAAGCGCATCGCCCGAAATCGCCGCTGCATTCTCGCTAGGCACCAGCTCCGACCCTTGCAACGCCAATCGCAGCATATGCGCGTTGAGCTCCGTATCGTCCTTCAGATACCGCTCGTCCTTGCCGGCTTTGATCTTGTAAAGCGGCGGCTGCGCGATATACACGTACCCGCGCTCGACCATCTCCGGCATTTGGCGATAGAAGAACGTGAGCAGCAGCGTCCGGATGTGCGCACCGTCGACGTCCGCGTCGGTCATGATGATGATGCGGTGATAGCGGAGCTTGTCGAGGTTGTAATCGTCCTTGCCGATCCCGCAGCCGAGCGCGGTCACGAGCGTGACGATCTGTTCCGACGAGAGCAGCTTGTCGTAGCGGGCCTTCTCGACGTTCAGCACCTTGCCGCGCAGCGGCAGGATTGCCTGGAACTTGCGATCGCGGCCTTGCTTGGCCGAACCACCTGCCGAGTCACCCTCGACGATGTAGATTTCGCACTTCGCCGGATCCTTCTCCTGGCAGTCCGCGAGCTTGCCCGGCAGGCCGACGCCGTCGAGCACGCCCTTGCGTCGCGTCATCTCGCGCGCCTTCCGCGCAGCATCTCGCGCGCGAGCAGCTTCAACGATCTTCCCGCAGATGATCTTCGCGTCGTTCGGCGTTTCGAGCAGGAACTCTTCGAGCGCCTTCGCGACGACTTCTTCAACCGGCGCACGCACTTCCGACGAAACGAGCTTGTCCTTGGTCTGCGAGCTGAACTTCGGCTCCGGCACCTTCACGGAGAGCACGCACGACAAACCTTCGCGCATGTCGTCGCCGGTCGTTTCGACCTTCGCCTTCTTCGCGATTTCGTTGTCGGAGATGTACTTGTTGATCACGCGCGTCATCGCCGCCCGCAGGCCGGTCAGGTGCGTCCCACCATCCCGCTGCGGAATGTTGTTCGTGAAGCACAGCACGTTTTCGTTGTAGCTGTCGTTCCACTGCATCGCGACTTCGACGCCCACGCCATCCTTCTCCCCATTCACGTGGAAGATGGTCGGGTGCAGGTTGGTCTTGGTCTTGTTGATGAATTCGACGAAGCCCTTCACGCCGCCGGCGAACGCGAAATCGTCTTCCTTGCCCGAGCGCAGGTCGGTCAGACGGATCCGCACGCCGTTGTTCAGGAACGAGAGCTCGCGCATCCGCTTGGCCAGAATGTCGTAGTGATACTCGACGGTCCCGAAAATGGTCGGATCGGCCATGAAGTGCACTTCGGTGCCGCGGTTCTCGGTATCGCCGGTGATCAGCATCGGCGACACTTCGACACCATCCACCTGCTCGATCACGCGATCCTGCGCGATGCCGCGATGGAACTCCATGAAATGCTTCTTGCCGTTGCGGCGCACGGTGAGGCGCAGCCAGCTCGACAGCGCGTTCACGCACGACACGCCCACGCCGTGCAGGCCGCCCGACACCTTGTAGCTGTTCTGGTCGAACTTGCCGCCGGCGTGCAGCTCGGTCATCACGATCTCGGCGGCGCTGCGCTTCGGCTCGTGCTTGTCGTTCATCTTCACGTCGGTCGGAATCCCGCGGCCGTTGTCGGTCACGGAGATCGAGTTGTCGGCGTGAATCGTCACGTGGATGTCGTTGCAGTACCCGGCCAACGCTTCGTCGATCGAGTTGTCGAGCACCTCGAACACGAGGTGGTGCAGACCGGTGCCGTCCGACGTGTCGCCGATGTACATCCCGGGGCGCTTGCGCACCGCTTCCAGACCTTCGAGGATCTGGATCGACGAAGCGCCGTAGCTGCTGTTATCGGGTTGCGAATTGTGCTGTTCACTCATGGATATCTTCCGGTTCTGCGAGGCCACTCTCGTGGCGGCGCGGTGCGTTTCAGCGAGAAATCGCCGGGCCGCTCCAGTTTCCTGGCCCGCCCCAGGTGCCGAAAAGGCACTAAAAAGGCGGGTTGTCAGTTCGCCATAAAAACGCCAAAGGGGCTTGCCGCCCCCTGGTGTGTGTCGCGATGTCGAGCGCGTCAGATGCGCATCGGCATCACGACATACTTGAATTCGTCGTTCTCGGGCACGGTGATCAGCGCGCTCGAGCTGGCGTCGCCAAGGCTCACCTGCACGGTGTCGACCTTCAGGTTCGCGAGCACGTCGAGCAGATACGTGACGTTGAAGCCGATGTCGACGGTATCGCCCTGGTACGCGATTTCGAGTTCTTCCTGCGCCTCTTCCTGATCGGCGTTGGTCGACATGATCTTCAGCTGGCCCGGCGCGACGATGCAGCGCACGCCCTTGAACTTGTCGGACGTCAAAATCGCCGCGCGTTGCAGCGAACGCTGCAGCTCTTCGCGGCCGATCTCGAACGTGTTCTTGTGCGCCTTCGGGATCACGCGCTGGAAGTCGGGGAACTTGCCCTCGACCAGCTTCGACACGAGCTCGACGCCGCCGAACGTGAATTTGGCCTGCGTCTGCGCGATGTCGATGGTGACGGTGTCGTCGATATCCTCGAGCAGGCGCTGCAGCTCGAGAATCGTCTTGCGCGGCACGATCACTTCCTGGCGGCCGAACGTGCCGCCTTCGAGCTTCATCGACGAGAACGCGAGGCGGTGGCCGTCGGTCGCCACGGCCATCAGCTGGTCGCCGTCGACGACGAGCAGCATGCCGTTCAGGTAGTAGCGGATGTCCTGCTGCGCCATCGCGAAATGCACCATGCCGAGCAGCTGGCGGAACGACTTCTGCGGGACGGTCAGGCTCGCGCCGAAATCCTTCGCCTGCGCGACGGTCGGGAACTCGTCCGCGGCGAGCGTCTGCAGTGCGAAGCGGCTCTTGCCGGACTGCACGGTGAGGCGCTTGTCGGCGAGCGACAGTGTGACCTGGCCGTCAGGCATCGCGCGCAGGATGTCGAGCAGCTTGCGGGCCGCGACGGTGGTGGCCACCTGGTCGCCGCCGACGCCGAAATCGGCGCGCGTGGTGATCTGCAGCTCCAGGTCGGTCGACAGGAAAGAAACGTCCGGGCCGTTCTTGGTGATCAGCAGGTTGGCGAGGATCGGCAACGTATGGCGGCGTTCGACGATGCCGCTGACCGTTTGCAGCGGCCTGAGGAGTGTGTCTCGTTCGGTCTTGACCAGTTGCATAGAGTTCCTTCGTTGAGTAACGGCCTGCAGCGCAGCAGCCTCGCAGCGCCCCGCCGGCCGGGCTCCGAGCCGGCCGCCGCCGGGGCGGTCAAACCTGTATTGTGCCTCAAAACCGAACCGCCCCCCTTAAATTGGGGCGGAGGCCGAATTATCAAGCGCGCCCGCGCGCTCAGCCCTTCAGCGTCTGTTCCAGCACGTGCAGCTCGTGGTTGAGCTGCGCGTCCTTGCTGCGTTCGTCGGCGATCTTGCGCACCGCGTGCAGCACGGTCGTGTGATCGCGCCCGCCGAACAGCTCGCCGATTTCCGGCAGGCTCTTCTGCGTGAGTTCCTTCGCCAGATACATCGCAATCTGCCGCGGCCGCGCGATGTTCGCGGGACGCTTCTTCGAGTACATGTCCGCGACCTTGATGTTGTAGAAGTCGGCGACGGTCTTCTGGATGTTCTCGACCGAAATCTGCCGGTTCTGCACGGTCAGCAGGTCCTTCAGCGCTTCCTTGGTCAGCTCGATCGAGATCTCGCGGCCGTGGAACTTCGAATACGCGAGGATCTTGCGCAGCGCGCCTTCGAGCTCGCGCACGTTCGAGCGCAGGTGCTTCGCGACGAAGAACGCGACGTCCTCCGACAGGTTCACGCCCTCCGACTGCGCCTTGCGCATCAGGATCGCGACGCGCATTTCCAGCTCGGGCGGCTCGATCGCGACGGTCAGGCCCGAGTCGAAGCGCGAGATCAGGCGATCGTCGATGCCGGAGATCTCCTTCGGATACGTGTCGCTGGTGATGATCACCTGCGCCTTGTTCGCAACCAGCGCCTCGAACGCGTAGAAGAATTCCTCTTGCGTGCGCGACTTGCCGGAGAAGAACTGGATATCGTCGATCAGCAGCAGGTCGAGCGAATGGTAGTAGCGCTTGAAGTCGTCGAACGCCTTGCGCTGGTATGCCTTCACCACGTCGGACACGTATTGCTCGGCGTGGATGTAGCGGATCCGCGCGCCGGCCTTGTCGAGCAGCAACTGGTTGCCGATCGCGTGGATCAGGTGGGTCTTGCCGAGGCCGACGCCGCCGTACAGGAACAGCGGGTTGTACGAGATGCCGGGATTGTCCGCGACCTGGATCGCGGCGGCGCGCGCGAGCTGGTTCGCTTTACCGGTCACGAAGTTGTCGAACGTGAGCACCGGGTTCAGCTTCGAACGTTCGTACATCGAATCGGCTTCGCCGCCGTTCGCCGGTGCCGCACCGGGGCCCGGGCGCCACGTGCGGCGGCCGGCCGCCGCTTCGTGCGCGGGCAGGCTCGGCAGGTCGATGTCGGCGTCGTCGGCGTTCAAATGGTGCGCGGCGGCGGCCGACGGCGTCATCGGCACGTCGGCCGGCGCGGCGGGCGCAGCGGAAGCATTCGCGGTCAGGTTGGCGGCGATCGCGGCGACCGTCGCGGCCGGGCCGCTCGGGGCCAGCGGCGCACGCGCGGCGGCCGGTGCGGCGCCTGCGGGCGCGCTGCGCATGCCGGCCTTCGGATCAAGGACGAACTGGACTTCGATCGGCGTGTTCCAGAATTCCCGGGCCAGATCGGAGATGCGGCCCGAAAACTGGCTCTTGACCCAGTCCAGCTTGAAGCGGTTCGGCGCGGCGATGGACAGCGTGTTCGCCGACGCATCGAAGGCCACCGGGGCCAAGGGTTTGATCCACGTCACGTACTGCTGGGGCGTCAGCTCGCGCTCCAGCAGTGCGGAACAGTGTTGCCAGAAATCGTTCATCAAGTAGCTGTCGTTTTTTGCGTGCACAGCGCGGCTCGCCGGCGCCCTTGTCGCGGTTGCGCAACAAGGCCCGAAGCGGTCGTGCGAGCGTGCCTCGGACGCCTGCGTCACAGTCTTGCATAGGCAGGCGGGCGCCGAAGCGGCGTGCGGGATTCTTGGAGATAAGGCGAGATTCTAACGCCAAACGCGGCCACAGCGGGACTTATCCACAGGCTGTGATGGTGGGTCGCGGGGCCGGATCGGAGCGGGCCGGCACAGGCGGACGACTCGTAAAGTATTGACCGTCAAGAGAAAAACGGTTTAAATAGCGGGTTCCGCGAAAACCAATCCTGTATTCCCGGCGATTGCGTTCGCCCGAATGCCTCCGGTTAAGGGCACGCGGTCCCCTGAATTTCGACATTCTCGAACAAGTGAGAACATCATGAAACGTACTTACCAACCGTCCGTGACGCGCCGCAAGCGCACCCATGGCTTCCGTGTCCGCATGAAGACGGCAGGTGGCCGCAAGGTCATCAACGCTCGCCGCGCGAAGGGCCGCAAGCGCCTCGCTATCTAAGGCAGGTTGCGCGCTGTGTCCGCCGTCCGCAGTCCTGCGGAAGGTGCCGTCGAGCCGGGTGCGAATCCGTCGCAGACGAAAGCCGCCTTCCCGAAAGCTGCGCGACTTCTGAAAACGGATGAATTTTCATCCGTTTTTCGTTTGCGCCCCTGGCGGCGCTCCGCGCACTTCGTGATCTACGGCAAGCCGACCGGCCAGCCTGCCCGTCTGGGGCTCGTCATCGGCAAGAAGTATGCGCCGCGTGCAGTCACCCGTAACCTCGTGAAGCGGCTGGCGCGCGATGCGTTTCGCCTGCGCCGCGCCGAATTCGCCGGCTACGACCTGCTGCTGCGGCAGCACACGCGCTTCGACAAGAAAGCGCTGCCGAGCGCGGCTTCCGCCCCGCTCGCGGCGATGTGCGCGGCCGAAATCCGCGAGCTGCTCGACAGGGCGGCCCGGGAAATCGCGCGCCGGGCGTCGAAGCCCGCGTCCGAGTGACGCATCCGTGCCCGGTGCGGCGTGCGCGCCCGCCCGGCCGGTTTTGACGCGGCGTCGAACGGCGCCGCCCAAGGTATGAAAACGGTATTGATCGCGTTGCTGCGCTTCTACAAGGTTGCCGTGAGCCCGATGCTCGGCAACCGTTGCCGTTTTTATCCTTCCTGTTCGGATTACGCGCGCGAGGCAATCCAGTATCATGGCGCCGCGCGCGGCACGTATCTCGCCGTCAGGCGCGTGTGCCGATGCCACCCGTTTTCCGCGGGCGGCATCGACCTCGTCCCGCCGCCCAACTCCGACACTCGCGCTCGCGGCGAAGCCGACGCGCGGTCCCATCGACTCTGAGACAACGCATGGATATCAAACGCACCGTCCTATGGGTGATCTTCTTCATGTCAGCTGTCATGCTGTACGACAACTGGCAGCGCGACCATGGACGCCCGTCGATGTTCTTCCCGAGCGCCACGCACACGGCTCCGGCCGCGGCCGGCGGCGCATCGGGCACGGGCGCGACGACGACCGCCGGTGACGCACCGGCCGCCGCGGCAGGCGCCGCACCGTCGACGACGGCACCAGCCGCGCAGGCGCAGCTCGTGAAGTTTTCGACCGACGTGTACGACGGCGAAATCGACACGCGCGGCGGCACGCTCGCGAAGCTGACGCTGAAGAAGCAGGGCGACGGCAAGCAGCCCGATCTCTACATCACGCTGTTCGACCACACGGCCGGCCATACGTATCTCGCACGCACGGGCCTGCTCGGCGGCGACTTCCCGAACCACAACGACGTCTACACGCAGGTCAATGCGGGCCCGACGTCGCTGACGGGCGACCAGAACACGCTGAAGCTGTCGTTCGAATCGCCGGTGAAGGGCGGCGTGAAGGTGATCAAGACCTACACGTTCACGCGCGGCAGCTACGTGATCGGTGTCGACACGAAGATCGACAACGTCGGCGCCGCACCGGTCACGCCGACGGTCTACATGGAGCTGGTGCGCGACAACACGGCCGTCGAAACGCCGATGTTCTCGCATACGTTCCTCGGGCCGGCGGTCTATACGGACGCGAAGCACTTCCAGAAGATCGACTTCAGCGACCTCGACAAGAACAAGGCGAACTTCGAGAAGACGGCCGACAACGGCTGGGTCGCGATGGTCCAGCACTATTTCGCGTCGGCATGGATTCCGCAGCAGGGCGCAAAGCGCGACATCTACGCTGAAAAGATCGATCCGGCGCTGTACCGCGTCGGCGTGAAGCAGCCGGTCGCCGCGATCGCACCGGGCCAGTCGGTCGACGTGCAGGCACGCCTGTTCGCCGGTCCGGAAGAAGAGCGCATGCTCGAAGGCATCGCGCCGGGCCTCGAGCTCGTGAAGGACTACGGCTGGGTGACGATCATCGCGAAGCCGCTGTTCTGGCTGCTCGAGAAGATCCACGGCGTGGTCGGCAACTGGGGCTGGGCGATCGTGCTGCTGACGGTGCTGATCAAGGCCGTGTTCTTCCCGCTGTCGGCGGCAAGCTACAAGTCGATGGCGCGCATGAAGGAAATCACGCCGCGCATGCAGGCGCTGCGCGAACGCTTCAAGAGCGATCCGCAGAAGATGAACGCCGCGCTGATGGAGCTGTACAAGACCGAGAAGGTCAATCCGTTCGGCGGCTGCCTGCCGGTCGTGATCCAGATCCCGGTGTTCATCTCGCTGTACTGGGTGCTGCTCGCGTCGGTCGAAATGCGCGGTGCGCCGTGGATTCTGTGGATCCACGACCTGTCGCAGCGCGACCCGTTCTTCATCCTGCCGGTGCTGATGGCCGTGTCGATGTTCGTGCAGACGAGCCTGAACCCGACGCCGCCGGACCCGGTCCAGGCGAAGATGATGAAGTTCATGCCGATCGCGTTCTCGGTGATGTTCTTCTTCTTCCCGGCCGGTCTCGTGCTGTACTACGTCGTGAACAACGTGCTGTCGATCGCGCAGCAGTACTACATCACGCGCAAGCTCGGCGGCGTGAAGAAGCCCGCCTGACGCAGGCCGCGCCCGCGGGCGGCCAGCCGCCCGCGATGCACGCAAAAAAGCCGCATGGTGCGATCCATGCGGCTTTTTCGTTTCTGGCGGCCGGCGCGGCGGCGACGGTGTACATGCGTGCGTTCGTTCGACCGCCGCCGTTCAGGCCTTCTTCGCGTCGATTTTCGGTTCGACGTTGTAGAACTGCTCGATCAGCTCCTGCACCAGGTAACGCTGATGCGGCGGCAGCGCCTCGATCTTCGACGCAAGTTCGATCGTTTCCGGTGTCGGCGGATAGCGCTCGTCGCGCGGAAGCGGCTGCGGCGTCGGATGTTCGATCACGCTCGGCGACGGGCCGTAGTGCAGCCAGTGCAGTTCGACGCGCAACCAGCTGGCGAGCGTTTCGAGTTTGTCCGGCGTCGGAATCGTTCGGCCGGTCAGCCATTTGTGCGCGGTTTGCGGCGAAACCGGCTGCGCACCGCGGTGACGCAGATTGAACCGGTTCGCGAGCTCCGTCGCACCGGTGATCTTGTCCGGGCTGCGCCGCAAGGCGAATTTCAGGCGTTCGGAGAACGCCGCTTTTTCTTCGGGTGTCGGCATGGGGGTGATTGTGCAATTCCACAACTGCGTATCAGACAACCGAATAAGATAAAGATAGCGTATTCGGACGAATCCCAACCTGGCCGTGGGCAGAAGGTGGAATGAGGGCCGCGGCGTCAACCCGTTCCAACAGGCATACTCGTCCGAAATAGGCACGCATGGGTCGCACCAGGGTAATACTCGACTTAGCTCCGTCGGGATAAATTCGGGCGAGTTCGAAACCGACGGGGCGCCCGGTGGCGTGCGGGCCGGCGCGCTACAATGCCGGCGTTCCGATGCCCGCGGTGTTGTGTGGGCGCGCCATTCATCGACCGACCACCCGATTCACCCGATTCCCATGCTCGCTACCGATTCCGATCCGATCGTCGCCATTGCCACCGCTGCCGGCCGGGGCGGCATCGGCGTCGTCCGCGTGTCGTTCGGGCGCGGCGGCGAGGCGGCCGCGTTGCGGCTGATCGACGCGTTGTGCGGGCAGCGGCTTGCGCCGCGCCATGCGAGCTATGTGCCGTTTCTCGACGCGCACGGTGCGCCGCTCGACCGCGGAATCGCGCTGTATTTCCCCGCACCGCACTCGTACACCGGCGAGCACGTGCTCGAGCTGCAGGGGCATGGCGGGCCGATCGTGATGCAGCTGCTGCTGCAGCGCTGCCTGGACGCGGGGCGCGCGTTCGGGCTGCGGCTCGCGGAACCCGGCGAGTTCACGCGGCGCGCGTTCCTCAACGACAAGCTGGACCTCGCGCAGGCCGAGGCGGTGGCCGATCTGATCGAGGCGAGCACCGAGGCGGCGGCGCGCTCGGCCGGGCGCTCGCTCGACGGCGCGTTCTCGCGGCAGATCCACGCGCTCGTCGAGGACGTGATCACGCTGCGGATGCTGGTCGAGGCGACGCTCGATTTCCCCGAAGAGGAGATCGACTTCCTGGAGGCGGCCGACGCGCGCGGCAAGCTCGCGAGGATTCGCGAACAGCTCGCGCACGTGCTCGGCGACGCGCGGCAGGGCGCGTTGCTGCGCGAAGGGTTGTCGGTCGTGCTCGCGGGACAGCCGAACGTCGGCAAGTCGTCGCTGCTGAATGCGCTCGCCGGCGCGGAGCTGGCGATCGTCACGCCGATCGCAGGCACGACGCGCGACAAGGTCGCGCAGACCATCCAGGTCGAAGGGATTCCGCTGCACATCATCGACACGGCCGGGCTGCGCGAGACGGACGACGAAGTCGAGCGGATCGGGATTGCACGTACGTGGAGCGAGATCGAGCGTGCGGACGTCGTGCTGCATCTGCTCGATTCGCGCACGGGGATGACGGCGGACGACACGACGATCGCGGCGCGGTTTCCGGCCGGCGTGCCGGTGGTGCGCGTGTTGAACAAGACGGACCTGACCGGTGTGCCGGCTTGCGTCGAGCATCCGGCGGCCGAAGGTGATCTGACGGAAGTGCATCTGTCGGCGAAGCGCGGCGACGGGATCGACATGCTGCGCGCGGAACTGCTGCGGATCGCGGGGTGGCAGGCGGGGGCAGAGGGCGTTTATCTCGCGCGCGAGCGGCATTTGATTGCATTGCGCGCGGCGCAGGCGCATCTGGCGCAGGCGGCCGATCATGCGGAGCAACGCGCGCAGTCGCTCGATCTGTTTGCGGAGGAGCTGCGGCTCGCGCAGGAGCAGCTCAATGCGATTACCGGGGAGTTCACTTCCGACGATCTGCTGGGGGTGATTTTCAGCAGGTTTTGTATCGGGAAATAACGCTTGGCGCGGACATCACGACCTCGTTTCCCGGATATTGCTGCCGCGATAGTCCATACCACCCGCGATCCGGTTTTCCCCGACTGTGCTACGCGCAAGCGGCGCATCTGCAATTCACTCATGTCGCCCGGCGCGCAAATGTCAGGCTCGGCTTCTGCTGTCCGGATTTCTCGGGCCACCGATCAAACGGCTGGCCGTTGCCGCGGGGTTGTCAAAATATTTCCCTCCATTTAATGTTCTCGCGGAGGCAAATTGTCTGAGGTTATTTCGCGATTTCGTCGCTTCACATTTTGAAGCGATGCGAATGTGTTGCGCGGTCTGAACTCATGCTGTGCCGGTAGAGCAGTCAATAAACGGACATACCAATAACGGGAGACAGTTTTGACTACGCGACGGGCATTTATCGGGACGCTCGCCCTTGCTCCTTCGATTCTGGTTTCACTGCCGGCTGATGCCCGTTCGGGCGGGCTGGACGGGATGTACCTCAACGCGGTCGCCCTTGCGACGCTGGGGCGCGTGGCGACTCCGGGCGAGAAGGACGAATGGCAACGCACGCTGGACACTGGCGGGAAAGAGGCGCTGCTGCGCGCGGTGCTGATCAACCCGGATTGTTGCCGGTATTGGGTCGCGAATCTCTACCGGCGCTTGCTCGGGCGGGAACCCGATCGAGGCGGCTGGGAGTCGCTGAGCGAAGTGGCACGCACGAGCGGCATTGATGATGCAACCGTCGCGATTCTGTCCTCCGAAGAGTATTACCAGGTCCGGTCCGGCGGCAGCAATCGCATGTATGTGACGGCACTCGCGTGCGATCTGCTCGATCGAACGAGCGTGGACGACATGGACGCAATCGTCGGCAAGCTAGATGGCGGGGCGAGCCGTGCGGATATCGCTCGCCAACTGCTGCGAAGCCCGGCCGCCGTTTCGGCAAAGGTCGCACACGCCGTCGCCGCGTACCTGTCTCGCGCCGCGGTTGCCACGGATGTCGCTCAGTTCGGCAGTGACGGTTCCACGGCACGCGTGATCGCCGCAGTGCTGGCGAGCGACGCGTTCTATCAGCGAGCGGTACGCACGTCATTCGCCGCTGGCGACGACAGTGCGCGTATCGTCGGCAGCCTGATGGCTGGCGCAGGCATCGATGCGCTCGAACCGGCGGTGCGTGAGCGGCTGCAGCGTCGTGCTGAGCAATACATCGGCGGCGACATCGAACTGAATGTCGTCGCGTATGAGTTGCTGACGGCGACGCGCCTGATGGCGTCGCGATCGTTGCCCCGGCGTGTGAAGCTGGCGGAGCGCGTGGCATCCGTCGGTCGGCGCGATGCATCGAACGCGCATTCGCTGCCGGCACCCAAGGGCGCACGTGCAATGCGTGCGGGGCCGGGGACGGACAGCCGCACTTCTCGCGCGAAGGCGGCGGCCTATCTGGCATCGACCGAGTGCCTCGGATGGGATCCGTCCGTTCTGCGCCGAGCGCCGCCGGGTTGGCGCCGCGCGCCGGGCGAACTCAACGTGCCGGTCGACATGCAGGCGCCACCGCCGAGCTATCGCAGCGACGAGCGCATCGTGTGTACGACATATTTCTACTGGTACGACGTGATCAACGGCGGGGATTATCTGAAGAACCCGGACGGTGCACAGAATAGCGGCGACGAGTATGCGTTCGCGGTCACGCCGAGCGACCTGAAGGGGTTGAGCTACACGCTGCCGGCTTGGCACGACGAGCAATTGCGCGATATCGTCAGCGCCGGCATCGACGTGATCCTCCCGGTGTACTTCGGCTCACCGTTCGCCAGCGCAGATGACCTGACGAAAGCCGAAATCGGTGCGAACCGGCCATCCCGCTTCAGCGATCCAGGGCTGGTACAGATCGTCGCCGCGTTGAACCGGCGCAAGCAGAGCGGACAGATGGCGCCACGGGTCGGGATGTTCTACGACACCACGACGCTGACATCCAACAATGCGAAGTCGTGGCACGTCGATTCGGCAGTGTATGCGGGCAAGGAGTGGTTCTACGAGACGGTTCGGAACTTCTTCTCGATCGTGCCGACCGAGCACTGGGCGTGTATCGAAGGGCGGCCGATCATCTACGTGTATCACCCCAGCTTCGCAAAGCGCGTCGGCGAGGATCTCTATCCGTTCGTGCGCCACCGATTCCAGCTCGAATTTGGCGTGGATCCCTATATCGTCTCGGCCGCCGAAGAGGAGGCGCCACGCGTCACGGATCCGCGCGGTCTCAAGTCGATCGCGCAGCGTTTCGTGAACGCGTCCTATCTGGATCAGCTTGCCGAACTGATGGGCGGCAACGAGTTCTATGGCCGCGCCGGTCAGTCGACGGCCGGTTTCGTCAATCGCCTCTACGAAAAGATTCACCGTCGTGCGCCGACGGAGAACGAGTTACGGGCGCTCGAACCGGTCGCGAATGCGCAGGGAAGAGTGGCAGCGGCGCAATCGCTGCTGGGCACGGCATCTGCGCGCGTGGCGCTCGCGGCTGCCCTTCACGAGCGGCTGATGCCGATCGGACAGTCGTTCGACGCGTTGCAGACCCAACTCGCGTCGCGCGGGGCGGTCCGCCGCTTCGTGCAGGACGGCGATTACTATGCGCTGCTCGCCGACCTGCTGGCGTCCGACGCGTTCTACCGATTCTGCGGTTCGAGCACCGATGCACTGGTCGAAGGGGTATTGCAGCGCGTGCTGTGGCGTTGCACGAATCCACAGTGCCGAACCTGTTCGACCACGTCGACCGACGGCGCGATGCGCGACGAACTGCGCGTTCGCCTGAAGAAGCGGGACCGGCGGTACGCGTTGCTTGCGTTCGTGAAGGAGTATCCGACTGCGGAGGCGCTCGCGTCATATGCGCTGTTCTACTATCTCGGCCGGTTCTATCCCGGCCCGTTCGACAGCACGTTCTACTGGAGCGCGGCGATCTGTCCGACGTTCCGCGGCGTCGTTTCGATCGGGCCCGGCTACAGCCAGAAGAATCTGTCGTCGCGCCATCCGATTGAAGTACCACGCGAAAAAGGCGCGCTTTACCGACGGAACTGGGAGCGTATCCTCGCAATGGACCCTCGGCCGACAATGGTGCACATCGAGACGTGGAACGAGTTTTTCGAGGGCACGGCGATCTGCGACAGCAAGGAGTACGGCCGCCAATACATCGAACTCACGGCGGAGTATGCGAGACGGTACAAGGCGGCTTGAAGAGGCTATCGACATCGTCATCGCGCGACGGGGCGCGGAGGCGGGAACGACGCCATCAATCCCAATGCCGATGATGATGGTAATACCCGCCACCGTAATACCCGCCCCCGTCCGGCACCACGATACAGCCGCTCAGCAACACGGCCACGCCGGCAATTAGCAAAAGGGTTTTCTTCATCGCGTTCACCTGCCTGGGTTCAATATGGAACCCAGCATAGCGAGCGCCCTCGACACGGGGTGTAAGCGATCGTTTCCCTGCGACGCAATCCGTAACGGCGGATTATTCCGGTCACAATGACCGTAACAAGTCGCCAATCCGCAGACGTTTTCAGGCCACGACCACGCGGTTGCGACCCGTATCCTTCGCACGGTACAGCGCGGCATCGGCGGCTTCGATCAGCGCATCGGGCGTCGACAGATCATCGGCCGACACGGTCGCGCAGCCGACGCTGACGCTCACGCGTCCCGCCGGCGACGAAGGCATCGCAAGATCGAGTCGCAGCACCGCGTCACGCACTTCTTCGGCCACCACCCGTGCACCGCGCGCGCCGGTGTTCGGCAGCACGATCGCAAACTCCTCGCCGCCATAGCGCGCGACGATGTCCGTCGGCCGTCGCACCGCGCCGGCCAGTGCATTGGCGACCGCGATCAGGCAGGCATCGCCCTTTACGTGACCGAATGCGTCGTTGTAGGCCTTGAAATGGTCGACGTCGACCATCAGCAGCGAGAGCGGCTCGCCCTGACGCCGCGCCTGCAGGAACAGCGTGTGAAACTGATCGTTGAAGTGGCTGCGGTTGAACGCGCCGGTCAGCCCGTCGCGCGCGGAGGATCGGATCAGCGTCGCGTGGGCCTCGAACAACTGCTGATACAGCTTCGTCACTTCCCACGCGAGCACGCACACCAGCACACCGGGCGTGAACATGCTGAACACGCGCGCCAGATACCAGCCGACCGTGAACCGGTTGGTGGTCAGCAGGTTCAGCGTCGTGTCGGTGAGGCACGCGAGCACCGCGATCGCGAGCCACAGGTCGAGCGTCGTGCGCAACCGGCCCGTGGCGACCACCGCAATCAACGCAAGCGCATTGAGGATCCACACGACCAGCGCAATCGCGTTCACCGGCAACGCGACCGCGCCGGCCGGCGGATGGAACGCGGGCGGCAGCGCGACGTTCAGCGCGAACACGCACAGCAACGCCGCCGCCGCGGCCGGACCGCCGACCAGTGCGATCGCCCACCAGCGCGTCTGTGCCGCAGTGACCGGTGCCCGCGTGAGCCGTTCGCGCGCGAACAGCGCGGCGATCACGAAGCAAGGAAAGCCGGCATGCCAGAACACCCACATCCACGCGGCGCTCTGCGGACGCGCGCCGAGCAAACCGTGCGGCGCGAATACGCCGGGAAACGTGAGCAGCTGCAGCGCGACGGCGAGCGCGGTGAACGCATAGGCGCCGCCGAGCGCACCGAGCACGGGCTGGCGCGTGACGGTGAACTGCGCGCCGAGGAAGAACGCCGCGAGGCTCGCGGTGGTGAACACGGTCAGCGCGCACATCGGCATGAACGGTTCGACGGCCGGCAACGCAACGTTCGCGTGCGGCACGGCGATGCCGAGTGCGAGCACGATGACGAGCGCCGTCAGCGCGCCGAACCATAGCTGACGGCGCGTCGTGTGCTGGATCAGGATGCCTTCCATCGATTCCCCCGGACGCTCTCGTGCGGCCACGCCCGGTCCTGGCGCCGGGCGGCATGCATCCGACCGCCATGCGGCCGGTGCGGCCCGATCCTATCCTGTTGTCGACCTTCGCTCAAATGCTCAGGCCCGGGCCGAAGTTGCCGGCGACCCAGCGCGTGACGGCGTCGACGTCCGCGTAGTCCTGTTCGGGCAGGCCGTCGAGCATCGACAGCACTTCGTTGCTGGCGCCGGCGTCGCGCGCGGCGTCGACGATCGCATCCTTGTTCGCCGGGTAGCTGACGGCCGCCAATACGTCGGCGATCTGCAGGTCGATCGTTTCGTTCGGGATATCGTGGGCAGGAAGGGAAGGTTTGTCGTTCACGTCGGCGTCTCGCTGGTTGAGCGGGAATCGGTTCGAAGCATTTGTTCGAAGCGGAAGGCAGTTGCAGCGTTCGCGGCTGCACGCGCGGCGCGGCCCCCAGCGGGCCGGCGATCGACTCAGTGACCGCGCCGCACGCGGCGCCACGGATGCTTCCAGTCGATGTGCGGGGCGTTTTCGTCGCGCGGATGTTGCCGCCGATGTTCCTGCCACAGTTCGTCGGAGAACAGCGCAGCCACGATCACGAGTGGCAGTACGAGGAAGATGCCGAGTATCACTTGCTCGATCACGATAGCCTCCTTGCGATGGCAGGAACCCTTGTTTCCATTCTAGGCTCTGAACTTGGCCCGCGTTCAACTTCTTCGGCGCGTTTCCGGCGCATGCGCGGGCATCGAAAAGCACGGAAAAAAGGACAAACATGCAACTCCAGAACGACAAGCACACGCTCGCCCTGCGGCCGCTGGAGCGTCAGGACCTGCGCTTCGTCCATGAGCTGAACAACGACGCAAAAATCATGCGCTACTGGTTCGAGGAGCCGTACGAAACCTTCTCGGAGCTGTCGCAGCTGTATGACCGCCACGTACATGATCAACGCGAGCGCCGTTTCGTCGCGGTCGATGCGCAGGGCGAGCTCGTCGGCCTCGTCGAACTGATCGAGCTCGACTACATCCACCGCCGCGGCGAATTCCAGATCATCATCGCGCCGCAATGCCAGGGGCGCGGCTACGCAGGCCAGGCGACGCGCCTCGCGATCGAATACGCGTTCAAGGTACTCAATCTGCGCAAGCTGTACCTGATCGTCGATACGTCGAATGCGGCTGCCATCCACGTGTACCGGAAGTGCGGATTCCAGCACGAGGCGGAATTGCAGGAAGAATTTTTCGGAAACGGCGCTTATCACAATGCTTTTCGCATGTGCATCTTCCAGCGCGATTATTTCGAGCGCGCCAAATCGGATTGAATGCGGCCGGGTAAAAAGCTCCGGGTAAACGCGCTGGAGAGCCCCGCCGCGGCGGCCTTCGGCGCCATCGAAAAATGCGGGTAAATACGCACGCGCTTATACCTGGCATTTTTCTTGTATAAGCTGAATCCGATTCCGCGGCGCGGTAAATTCATGGGGTTTCGGACGACTTTATGTGCAATGCATCAAAACCGCTACCATATTGAAGTGAATTATCCAAACCGTTCACCGGCCACCCTGTAACTTCGCTGAAAGCCTTGTCCCGCAATGCTCGGGGCGTGGCGGCGCGATTCATTTCGCTGAATGTCCGCGGCCGTCCGGCCGGCGCCTGACGACAAAAACCGGGCGCGCACGGGGTGCGACAATTCGCCGCTATTGCGATCGCACAACGAATGTGCTTGATATCGCTTGCCGGTCTTCTAAAGTGAAAAACGCGGGTTCACGATCACCTTTAAACACATAGCTAACCAGCCTGGTGCCCGCAAGCATGGAGACAGAACATGATGAAGCGAACCGGTGTCCTTTTTGCCCTTGTCGGCGCATTTTGCGCAGTGTCGATCGCTCAGGCAGGCGGTGATTCGGCCGTCAAGCCGAAGCAGGAAATCCAGCTGACGAAGAACGCATGGGGCTGTCTGTCGAAAGACAATCTGGACTCCGTACTGAGCCACGAGCGTGACGGCAAGTCGCAGGCGAAGCAGCAGTACTTCGACGACTTCCGTTGCCTGTCGGTGCCGGAGGGTCAACGCTTCCGCGTCGTGTCGGTCGATCAGGGCGACGTCCAGTTCGTCAGTGCCGACAACAGCGACCAGCAGGGTCTCTGGACGGATTCGCGCTTCGTCAAGCAATAACGCGCGTCTCGCACCCGCACGCCGGCCCGACACGCCGGCGGCGCGGCCTGAACGCGGCCCGGCCGACGCCGGGCCGTCGCGCTGTGGAGCGCCCGTCACGCGCCGGGCGGCGCGCATTCGGTATCATCACGGCCCGACCGAACCGAATGCCCGCCCGGGCCGTATCCGCATGGCGCTGAAATCCACGATCTACAAAGCCGAACTGCAAATCGCCGACATGGATCGGCACTATTACGCCGATCACGCGTTGACGGTCGCCCGTCATCCGTCGGAAACCGACGACCGGATGATGGTGCGCATCGTCGCGTTCGCATTGTTCGCGCACGAGCGACTCGAATTCTGCAAGGGGCTGTCGGACGTGGACGAACCGGATCTGTGGCAGAAGGACCTGACGGGCGCGATCGACGTGTGGATCGAGGCCGGGCAGCCCGACGAACGGCGTATTTCGAAGGCAGCCGGACGCGCGGGTCAGGTCACGGTGATCGCGTACGGCGGCAAGACGTCGGATATCTGGTGGCAGGGCGTGCGCAGCAAGGTCGAACGGCTGCGCAACGTGCAGGTGCTGTCGCTCGCCGACGGCGTCGCGGCCGCACTCGGGCGTCTCGCCGAGCGCACGATGCGCTTGCAGTGCACGGTGCAGGACGGCGCCGCGTGGATCTCGAGCGCCGACCACGATCCGGTCGCAGTCGAATGGACGGTGCTGAAGCCGCGCGCCGACGCGTGACGGCCGCCGCTCAGCCGATCGACGCGGGCGGCCCCTTGAATTCCAGCATGTTGCCTTCGGGATCGAACAGATAGATCGACGGGCCGTAGCCGCCGGCGCCGTAGCGTTCGGCCGGCGCGCCGGGGCGCGCGCCATGCGCGGCGAAATGCTCGGTCAGCGCATCGGGGTCGAACGGCTCGACACGCAGGCACAGATGGTCGAGATTGCGGCCGGTGCCGGGCGGCCCGCTGTCGGGGCGGTCGATCGGGCCGCCGACCGACAGCAGGTCGATCAGCGCGTCGCCGGCGCGCAACTGCACGAGGCCGAGGTCGGGCTGTTCCTTCTCCACGTGGCAGCCGACGGCGTCGCAGTAAAAGCGCGTCATCGCGGCTATGTCGGTCACGCGCAGCACGACGTGATCGATCGCGCGGATGGTCGGTTTCATGAGCGGGCACTCCGTTCACGGTGGGCGTGCACCGAGTGTAGACCGCACCGGCGACGCGCGCCGGCGCGCTGCGTTCGACGGACGAAAAAAAGCCCGTTCACGCAGAGCGGAACGGGCTTAATCCATATCAGGAGGAGACATGGAGGAGACAGTTCCTACTATACACACGGCGATGGTGCGTTGCAATATTCCGAGTGTAAAAAAACGTCAGGACGGCGATTTGTCGCAGCCGCACTGCAGCAAAACTGTGACGGGATGATGACGAAAACTGCACTGAAGCAGCGGCGGAGCGGCCTTTCGTCCACTTGGCGGGATTTCGGTATGCGCGATTTTGTCCGGCACGAATCACAGAGCAAGATTCAGGGCGCGACGGCCCGGGCCGATGTCTAGAGTAGGCACCGTCTACACTAGAGAGCGCGAGGTTTACATGAAAACCGCCTATCCGACCGACGATGCCCGCTGGGGCGCCGTGACCGCCCGCGATCCGCATGCGGACGGCGCGTTCTTCTATGCCGTGCGCACGACCGGCGTGTTTTGCCGCCCGAGCTGCGCGTCGCGGCTGCCGCGGCGCGAACACGTGTCGTTCTTCTCCAGTCCGGCCGACGCACGCGCGGCCGGCTTTCGCCCGTGCAAGCGCTGCCAGCCGGAAGGGTTGCCGCGCGAACTCGACATCGTCAATCGCGCGTGTGCTGTACTCGACGCGCATCCGGAGCGGATCACGCTGCAGCAGCTGAGCGACGCGGTGCACGTGAGCCCGTTCCACCTGCAGCGGCTGTTCAAGCGGGTGGTCGGCGTGTCGCCGCGGCAGTATCAGGCCGCGCAGCGCGGCGCCGCGCTGCGTGACGCGCTGCAGAGCGGCCAGCCCGTTACGCGGGCAGCCGTCGACGCGGGCTTCAACTCGCCGTCGCGGCTCTATGCGTCGGTGCCGCGCGAGCTCGGGATGGCGCCGTCGGCGTTCCGCCGGCAGGGCGCGGGCCTGCGGATCGACTATGCGACCGCGTCGACACCGCTCGGCACGGTGCTCGTCGCCGCGACCGAACAGGGCATCTGCCGGATCGCGTTCGGCGACGAACCGGCGGCGCTGATTTCCGAGCTGAACGACGCGTTCGCGCGTGCCGAACGCGTCGAATCGCCGTCGCGGCTCGCGCCGTTCATCGCGCAGATCCGCGCGTATCTCGACGGCACGCGGCACGCGTTCGACCTGCCGCTCGATATCGCGCCGACCGCGTTCCAGCAGCGCGTGTGGGAAGCGCTGACGCGCATCCCGTACGGCGAAACGCGCAGCTATTCGGAGATCGCCGACGCGCTCGGCTCGCCGCGCGCGGTGCGGGCCGTCGCGGCGGCGTGCGCGTCGAACCCGGTCGCGCTCGCGATCCCGTGTCACCGGGTCGTGCAGAAGGGCGGCGCGCTCGCCGGCTACCGCTGGGGCGTGCGGCGCAAGGCGACGCTGCTCGCGGCCGAGGCGCGTCATCTGCGCGACGATGAAACCGAAGCCGTTGCGGAGGGCAACGCAGTTTGAGCATCGAACCAACCACGATTACGTCGATCGCGGACGGCGGCCAGGTGCCGCCGTCCGCGCAGATGGAGCTGCGCTTCAAGGCGCCGTACGACTGGGCGCGGGTTCTGCGCTTTTTCAGCGGGCGCGCGATTCCTGGCGTCGAGCAGGTCGTCGGCGGTGTGTATCGCCGGACCGTCGACCTGCACGGCGACGCGGGCCGGCTCACCGTCACGAAACATCCGCGCCGGCATTGCCTGATCGCGACGGTCGACGGGGCGGCTGCACGCCATGTCGACGACGCGTTCGCGCGCCGCGTCGCGTCGATGTTCGACCTCGGCGCGGACCCGGCCGCGATCGGCGGCGGGCTCGCGCGGGATCCGTGGTTCGCGCCGCTCGTGGCGGCCGCGCCGGGGCTGCGCGTGCCGGGCGCATGGTCGGGATTCGAGCTCGCGGTGCGCGCGATCGTCGGCCAGCAGGTGAGCGTGAAGGCGGCGACGACGATCGTTGGCCGACTCGTCCAGCGGGCCGGCGAGCGCGTCGTGCTCGACGACGGCGGGCCGCCGCCGGACGGCGCGCCCGCATGGCGCTTCCCGACGCCGCACGCGCTTGCCGCGTGCGATCTGGACAAAATCGGGATGCCCGGCAAGCGGGCCGCGGCGCTGACGGGCATGGCGCGCGCGGTCGCGGACGGCCACGTGCCGCTCGACCCCGCGCATGCCGATCTCGACACGCTGCGCCGCGCGTGGCTCGACCTGCCCGGCATCGGTCCGTGGACCGTCGAATACATCGCGATGCGCGCCTGGCGCGACCCCGACGCATGGCCGGCGTCGGACCTCGTGCTGATGCAGTCGATCGCCGCGCGCGATCCGTCGCTCGACCGGCTCGCGAGCCAGAAGCGCCGCACCGACGGCTGGCGGCCGTGGCGCGCGTACGCGGCGCTGCATCTGTGGAACGACGTCGCGGACCGGGCCGGCGGTGCGCGCGGCGGCTGACGCCGGTGACGACCGCTGCAACCGCGCGGTCACGATGCACGCTGTCGACGGCCCGGCCCTACGGCGATCGGTCGGTGATCCTCACGGTTACGGTTGCAACGCCTGATGGCGGGCACCCGAATCGATGCCTGCCGCGCAGCAAATCCGCGTGGCGGGTGACGGGGCGAGGGGTTGCACCGGCCGCACATATTCCGTCCGACGAATTCGCATGGTCGCCGCATCCGTCGGCGCGGACCGCTCGCGGCCGCGCACACGGCGATCATCCCCGGCGGTCCGTTCGGCACCCCGCCCGGCAGCCCGCCCGGCGGCCCGCTGCGGCCGCCGCGCACCGCGCGCGGCCGCCTCAAGCGCGCGTGTCGGCGAGATGTTAAAGTGCCCGCTACCAACGAAGCGACCAACAATCCAGCCGGCCGCGCGCGGCGTTCTGCGCGCGGCCGTCACGCACTTGCGTCTCCATGTCGAACACCATGACTCACCGCCAGTCCGAACTGCTGCTGAATCGTCTCGAAGCGCTGAGCTCGGGCCCGACGCGGCAGCATCTGCCCGACGGCCTGCGCGGCATCGAAAAGGAAAGCCTGCGCGTGACGCGCGACGGGATGATCGCGTTCACGCCGCACCCGCGCGCGCTCGGTTCGGCGCTCACGCACCCGTCGTTGACGACCGACTATTCCGAAGCGCTGATCGAACTGATCACGCCGGCGGAAACCGACGCGTCGATCACGCTCGAGCGCCTCGACGATCTGCACCGCTACGTATACGCGTCGCTCGGCGACGAGATGCTGTGGAACGACTCGATGCCGGGCCTGCTGCCTGCCGACGATGAAATCCCGATCGCGAACTACGGCACGTCGAACATCGGCCGGCTGAAGACGGTGTACCGGCGCGGCCTCGCGTATCGCTACGGCCGCACGATGCAGTGCATCGCGGGCATCCACTACAACTACTCGCTGCACGAGGAAGTGTGGCGGCGCCTGCATGCGGAAGAGGGCTCGACGGCCACGCTCGTCGACTATCAGTCGGAGCGCTATCTCGCGCAGATCCGCAACTTCCGCCGCCGCAGCTGGCTGCTGATGTACCTGTTCGGCGCATCGCCCGCGCTCGATACGAAATTCCTGCGCGGCAAGCCGCACAAGCTCGACACGTTCGACGCCGACACGCTGTACCGCCCGTATGCGACGAGCCTGCGGATGAGCGACCTCGGTTACTCGAACACGACCGCGCAGGCCGCGCTGCACGTCGACTACAACACGCTGCCCGGCTATCTCGACGCGCTGTCGAAGGCGGTGAGCGAGCCGTATCCGCCGTACGAGGCGATCGGCACGCATCGCGACGGCGAGTGGATTCAGATCAACACGAACGTGCTGCAGATCGAGAACGAGTTCTACTCGACGATCCGGCCGAAGCGCGTCACGTATTCGGGCGAGCGTCCGCTGCATGCGCTCGCATCGCGCGGCGTGCAGTACATCGAGGTGCGCTGTCTCGACATCGATCCGTTCGAGCCGACCGGCATCGCGCTCGAGACCGCGCGCTTCATCGATGCGTTCCTGCTCGCGTGCGCGCTCGACGAAAGCCCCGCGCTCGACTGCGACGCGTACAAGGAAGCGAATGCGAACTTCGGCAGCGTGACGATGGAGGGCCGCAAGCCGGGGCTCACGCTGATGCGCGACGGCCAGCCGGTCACGCTGCAGGCATGGGCCGACGACCTGATGACCGATATCGAAACCGTCGGGCGCCGTCTCGACGAGATTCGCGGCGGCGACGAGCATGCGCGCGCGATCGCCGCGCAGCACGAGAAGCTCGCCGATCCGGAGCGCACGCCGTCGGCGCGCGTGCTGCGCACGATGCGCGAGAACGGCCAGTCGTTTCTCGCGTTCGCGCGTGAGCACAGCGAAGCGCATGCCGCGCACTTCCGTGCGAACCCGCCGTCGCCGGACACGATGCGCGCCGAGCAGGCACTCGCGGCGAAGTCGCTGGCCGAGCAGGCCGAGCTGGAGGCGAAGGAGGCCGGATCGTTCGACGCGTTCGTCGCGGCCTATCGTGCGTATACGCTGAACCGCTTCAGCGTTTGATCGCCGCAGCCGCCGCGTGTCGCACGCCGCGCGGCACGCTTGCCGGCTGCGGGATGCGCGTCAGTGATGCGCGTACGTGTCGCGATCGGTCGCGTGCGGCAGCGCCGGCTTCCCGGATTCCACGTTCGCATGGCCGTCGCGGCCATAGCCCGCTGCATCGCCGCGCGCCTGCGCGGCACGTTGAATGATCTGCTGCATGTTCTGCGGAAAGTCGGGGCTGCTGGCCAGGTTCGCCCGGTAGCCCGCGGCCTGCAATTCCACGAGTTCCTGACGGACTTCCGCACGCGTCAGCGTCGACGCGGCGTGCGCTTGCACGGCGACGACCGGGCCGATCAGCAGCAGCGCGCACGCCGCAAGTTTCATGGTTTTCATCGTGTTGGCTCCGTGAGGGTTCCGGCGCCGCCAGTGCGTCGGCGCGGCCGGAATCGATGCAACGAGTCTAGGCTTCGGACGCCAAACGAAACACCCCGCGCCGTGTCAGTCACCTTTGCCCACCGCGCAACATTGCGCGGGCGCCTTTCCTGACGCGCGCGCCAGCGGGGCGACAGCCGCCGTTCATCGTGCGCCGGACACCGTGTATCGGCCCCGCACGCATCGGGCTTGCCCTCCTTGTACAAGCGCGACACGCCTCCTAACCTCGTTTAAGCGACCGATCGGTCGGCGCTGCGGCACGGTTGCATGCGCAAGCGTCGGGCGATCGTCGCGGCCGTGGAACGCACGTTTGGTCCTGGATCGGAGACGCCGCACACGATGAATCCCACCGCAGCCCTGCCGCCCGGCATCCTGTTCGCGCAGCCGTTGACGCCCGTCGCCAACTCGCTGTTCCTGTCATTTCTCGTCGCGGTGATCCCGATCGCGGTCGCGCTGATCGCGCTCGGCGTGCTGCGCCGGCCGGCGTGGCAGGCGTCGCTCGCGGGGCTCGTTGCCGGCCTTGCGGTCGCGATCGGCGCGTGGGGCATGCCGGCCGGCCTCGCGTTCAACGCGGTCGGCGCCGGCATGGCGCTCGCGGTCGTGCCGGTGATGTGGATCGTGTTCAACGCCTTGCTGCTGTACAACATCGCGGTGAAGTCGGGCCGCTTCGACCAGTTCCGGCATTGGATGCTCGACAATCTGCCGGACGACCGCCGCCTCGTGCTGCTCGTCGTCGCGTTCTCGTTCGGCTGTCTGCTCGAAGGGATCTCCGGCTTCGGCACGCCGGTCGCGATCACCAGCGCGCTGCTGATCGCGCTCGGCTTCCCCGCGCTCGAAGCGCTCACGTACACGCTGCTGTTCAACACCGCGCCGGTCGCGTTCGGCGCGCTCGGCGTGCCGATCACCGTGCTCGGCGCGGTCACGTCGCTGCCGGCCGCGACGCTCGGCGCGATGGTCGGCCGGCAGCTGCCGTTCTTCGCGCTGCTGCTGCCGTTCTACGTCGTTGGCGCGTACGGCGGCCTGCGCTCGATCGCGAAGCTGTGGCCCGCGCTGCTCGTGTCCGGCGGCAGCTTCGCGATCGCGCAGTTCGTCACGTCGAACTTCCTCGGCTACCAGCTCACCGACGTGCTGTCGTCGCTCAGTTCGCTGATCGTCACGATCGGCTTCCTGCAGGTGTGGAAGCCGCAGCCCGATCCGCAGTACGCGCTCGCGCGCAGCGTGCCCGCGACCGCCGGCGCCGCGCGCGCCGGCTTCGGCGGCTGGCTGCCGTGGCTCGTCGTGTCGGTGATCGTGATCGTCTGGGTGCACGCGAACGTCGCGGCGATCGGCGACGTGAAGATCAAGTGGCCGGGGCTGCACAACGCGGTGTTCGTGTCGCTGTATCACAAGCCGTATGCGGCGATCTGGGACTTCCAGCCGCTCGGCACCGGCACCGCGATCCTCGTGTCGGCGATCATCACGGCCGTGCTGACGCGCACCGGCGTCGGCGCGTTCTTCGAATGCGTGGTCAAGACGTGGCGGCAGACGTGGATCGCGATCGTCACGGTGATGATGATCGTCGGGCTCGCGTATCTGCTGAACTACTCGGGGATCAGCTATACGCTCGGCACCGGCGTCGCGTCGACCGGCGCGCTGTTTCCGCTCGTGTCGGCGTCGCTCGGCTGGATCGCGGTGTTCCTGTCCGGCAGCGACACGTCCGGCAACGCGCTGTTCGGCAACCTGCAGGTCGTCGCCGCGCGGCAGCTCGGCCTCGATCCGGTGCTGATGGCTGCGACCAACTCGTCGGGCGGCGTGATGGGCAAGATGATCTCGCCGCAGAACATCGCGACCGGCGTGTCGACGACCGACCTGAAGGGGCAGGAAGGCGTCGTGTTCGCGCGCACGTTCTGGCACAGCGTGATCCTCACGCTGCTGCTCGGCGTGCTCGTGTTCCTGCAGCAGCACGTGTTGACGTGGATGATTCCAGCGCTGCCGAAGTAGGCGTGGCGCGCGGCAGCAGGGAACGGTACGGGAAAAGCGAGGAAGGGCCTGGAACGGCGCCTGGGAGGTGTACGGCGTGATGGTCGCCGCTCGTCGTGCGGCCGGGCATGCTCGAGCCGGCGGTGCGACGCCGCGCATGGGACGGCTCTTTGGAAACTGAAAACTGTTGACAATGTGTTGGGGCGAGGGTATACAACGCTCATTCGCCGATATGGCGCCCTCGTTTTACACCCGCGGCTTCGCTGCCTGCCCGACCATGACTTCCCCGAACGCGCTCAACGCCATCGAGCTCCTGCAGAGCCAGTCGCTCGCGATGCTTGTCCAGGACATGCTCGAGCGCGCGATCGTGTCCGGCGAATATGCGCCGGGCGAGAAGTTGAACGAAGTCGATATCGCGACGAAGCTGAACGTGTCGCGCGGCCCGGTGCGCGAGGCATTCCGCGCGCTCGAACAGGCGGGGCTGCTGCGCAACGAAAAGAACCGCGGCGTGACGGTGCGTGTCGTGCCGCTGCGCGAAGCCGAGGAAATCTACGAAGTGCGCGCGATGCTCGACGAGTCGGTCGCGCGCGCGCTCGCGAAGCGTATTTCTCCCGACACGCTGAAGGTGCTGAAGGGCATCATCCAGTCGATGAAGGATGCGGCGAAGACGCACGACGTCACGCGCTACACCGAGCTGAACGTGCAGTTCCACGACGCGATGGTGGTCGGCGTCGGCAATACGCACCTCACCGATACCTATCGGCGGCTCGTGCGCCAGCTCGGGCTGCTGCGCCAGGCGGCGATCGAGGCTGAGGAGGATGCGATCGCGGTGTCGGCGGCCGAGCACGACAAGATCGTGCAGGCACTCGCGAGCGGCGACGAGGAGAAGGCCGTCGCGCTCGTGCGCGAGCACGTCGCGCATGGCCTCGCACGGATGCGCCGCATGCACGAGCAGGGGCTGCCCGGGACGGGCAAGGCGGCGCGGGAGAAAGCGCGCGCGTGAGGGGACACGGTGCGTGTCGTTGCGTATCGTTCGGTCACGGGCCGGCCGCTCGTTATGCCGGGCGGGCGTAGCTTCGCTCGAAATCGATGTGGCTCCGGCCGAATGCAACGATCGCCCGCAGGCGATTATTTGCGGTGTCGTTTATCGAAGGCATCATCCAGCACGCAGCCCGTGCCGGATTTGCAGTCCACTTGCGTGTATGCGTAGATTTTGGCAACACGATCCGTCAGTGGAACACAGGACTCGCCTTTCCTGATCGTAAAGATCGGCTGGGTCCTGTCGTCGTTCGGTTCGGCAAACGCAGGCATATCTTGAAGCGCCGTCCATTCCTCATCTTTGTATTTCGAGCACCCGCTGATCATCACGGCGAGTGCGGCTAATAGCAGGAGGCGTGTAGGCCTTTCCTGCTTCCTGCCGCATTGCGCTCGCCAGTCACGCCTTATCGGCCTTCCCCGCCGCGCTCGCAAACTTCGCGAGCCACGTATCAACCGCCGACGGCTGCCGGCTCTCGTCCTCCGCGCGCTCCTTGCGGCGAATCGCGTTGCGCACGACATGCGCGCCGACATAACGAATCGGCTCCGGCGGAAAATGACCGAGCGGGCCGCGCACGATCGGGCTGCGCGTCCACGCGTTGTCGAGACCGAGCACGAGCGACGACAGGATCTGCCCACCCATGTAGGTCGGCCCGACACCATTGCCCGAATAGCCGAAGCCGTAGAACACGTTCGGCGCGTCGTCGAGGCGGCCGAAGAACGGGAAGCCCGTCACCGAGCGATCCGACGGCCCGTTCCAGCTCGCGGTGATCGGCACGCCCGCAAGCGACGGGAAGAATTCGCGCAGGCTGTGCGTGAGCTGCGCCTCGTACGGCGAGCGCCGATCGAACACCGGCGCGATGCGGCTGCGCCACGAGAACGTGTTGCCGCCCTTGCCGAGCATCAGCCGGCCGTCGACGGTCGTCCGGTAGTAGTACACGAAGATCCGCGAATCGAGCACGGACACGCCGTCCACGAGCCCGGTCCTTTCCAGCAGCTCCGGACATTTCTCGGTGATGACCATGTCGCTCGACACGACCGCGATCGTCCGTTCGAACTGCGGAAACCGGCTCGCCATCCACGCGTTGATCGCGAACACGAGCTTGCCCGCGCGCACGCTGCCGGACGGCGTGCGCACGACCGCCGGCTGCCCCGGCGTGAAGTCGACGAGCGGCGTGCGCTCGTAGATGCGGATCCCCATGTCGAGCGCGACGCGGCGCAGCCCGCGCACCAGCTTGCCCGGATGCACGGTCGCGGCGATCGGCGAGTACACGCCGTCGAGATTGCGTGCCGAGCCCGAGCGCCGCGCGACTTCGGCGGCCGGTAGCGGCTCGTAGCTGTGGATCCCGCACGCGGCGAGCGCATCGAGCACCGGCGCGAGCGTGCCGACCTGCGCGCGCGACGTCGCGGTGTACAGCGTGCCGTCGAGCCGCAGCTCGGCATCGACGCGATGCGCGCGGCAGAAGTCGGCGATGTGCTGGACGGCCGCCTCCGATGCCTTCACGAGCCGGATCGCCTCCGCTTCGCCGAACAGCCGCCGCAGCGTCAGAAATTTCGCGGACCACGTGAGCACGCAGCCGCCGTTGCGTCCGCTCGCGCCGGCGCCGCACAGATCGGCTTCGAGTATCGCGATGTCGAGCGCCGGGTTCTGCTGCTTCGCCTGGATCGCGGTCCAGAGCCCCGTGAACCCGCCGCCGACGATGCAGACATCGGCCTGCGTCGCGCGTTGCAAAGCCGGGGCGAGATCGCCGCCGTTGAACAATGCCTGTTCGATCCAGAAGGGTCGCATCGCGTGTCGTGCCGGTAAGGATGGAAGGCGGCCGTGCTGCACACGGCGCGAAACCGAAAATCAATGGAAAGGAGAAACCGCCGCACCGCCATGCGCGATGGCGGGGCAGCGCGCCACGGTGCGGCCCCGTGTGCGTCGCGTCAGGCCGCCGCTGCCGCCGGCGCGCGACGCACGCCCACCGGCTTCGGCATGTCGGCGATGGCGGCGAGTGTGCCCGAAATACCCGCTTCGCCGAATTGGAAGTGGCCGATGCACCCGACGCACCACGCATCGAACTGGGCCAGCCTGGCCAAATACCCAATGTAGCCGCGCTTTTTGACCGCCTGATAAAACCGCGCCGCCGCACGACGCGGATGAACGACACACGCGCGCGCACGCTGTGGGATCATCCGGATTTTGCTTTCTGTTCTTTGCATGTTGTTGACAATCTACAAATCGTCAATTTTAATGTCAAGTATGGAAAGGCCTCTTCGGCGCGGCTCGGGCGCCGCCGCTCGGCCCCCTTCGAATCGAAAGGACTGAACGTCATGACTGAAACGCCTGTATCCGTGGAAGTGAACGGCCGCCGCTACAACTGGATGCGCCGCCCCGTGGTGGTGGTCTGCGTCGACGGCTGCGCGTACGAATATCTGGAGATGGCGGCCGACGCCGGCGTCGCGCCGTTCCTGCGCACGCTGCTGAAACCGGGTACGGCGCTGAAGGGCGAATGCGTGGTGCCGAGCTTCACGAACCCGAACAACCTGTCGATCGTGACGGGCGTGCCGCCGTCGGTGCACGGCATCAGCGGCAACTATTTCTACGATCGGGAAACCGGCGCCGAGGTGCTGATGAACGATCCGAAGTACCTCGTCGCGCCCACCGTGCTCGCGGCCTTCGCCGAACGGGGCGCGCGTGTCGCGGTCGTCACTGCGAAGGACAAGCTGCGCCGCCTGCTCGGCAAGGGGCTCAACGGCATCTGCTTCTCGTCGGAGAAGGCCGCCGACGCGAATCTCGAGGAAAACGGCATCGACAACGTGCTGGAACTCGTCGGCAAGCCGGTGCCCAGCGTGTACAGCGCGGACCTGTCGGAATTCGTGCTCGCGGCCGGCGTGCGCCTGCTCGAGACGCGTCCGATCGACCTGATGTACCTGTCGACGACCGACTACGTGCAGCACAAATGCGCGCCCGGCACCGACGGCGCGAACGCGTTCTACCAGATGATGGATGCGTACCTGAAGCGGCTCGACGAGCTCGGCGCGATCGTCGCGATCACGGCCGACCACGGGATGAACGCGAAGCACGACGGCGAGACCGGCGAGCCGAACGTGATCTACCTGCAGGAGCTGTTCGACGCGTGGCTCGGCCACGACGCGGCGCGCGTGATCCTGCCGATCACCGATCCGTACGTCGTGCACCACGGCGCGCTCGGTTCGTTCGCGACCGTCTACGTGCCGGCTTCCGCCGACGTGAACGCGCTGCGCGCGCGGCTTGCCGCGGTGGATGGCATCGAGCTCGCGCTGACGGGCGCCGAAGGCTGCGCGCGCTTCGAGCTGCCGCCGGACCGGATGGGCGACCTGATCGTGATCTCGAAGCAGGACGTCGTGCTCGGCACGCGCCGCATCAAGCACGACCTGTCGGGCCTCGACGTGCCGCTGCGCTCGCACGGCGGAATCTCCGAGCAGACGGTGCCGCTGATCTTCAGCAAGCCGGTCGCGCACGACGTCACGGGCCGTGCGCGGCTGCGCAACTTCGACGTCATCGACATCGCGCTCAACCATCTGCAGTGACGCGGACGCATCCGCGAGGAGACACCCATGAACGCCATTGCAGCATCGCCGGAAGCCGGCGCGCTTCATCGTGAAGCGCTGCGGATCGACGGTGAACGGATCCATCGCGACGCGGTGATCGACGTGCGCAATCCGTATGACGGCTCACTCGTCGGCACCGTGCCGAAGGCGACGCTCGACGACGTGCGGCGTGCGTTCGCCGTCGCCCGTGCATACCGGCCGTCGCTCACGCGCCACGAGCGCGCGGCGATCCTGCGCCGCGCGGCCGACATCGTGCGCGCCCGCACCGCCGAGATCGCGGCGCTGATCACGGCCGAGGCCGGGTTGTGCATCAAGGATTCGACGTACGAAGCGGGGCGCGTCGCCGATGTGCTGACGTTCGGCGCGGGCGAAGTGCTGAAGGATGACGGGCAGATCTTCTCGTGCGATCTGACGCCGCACGGCAAGAAGCGCCGCGTGTACACGCAGCGCGAGCCGCTGCTCGGCGTGATTTCCGCGATCACGCCGTTCAATCATCCGATGAACCAGGTCGCGCACAAGGTCGTGCCGTCGATCGCGACCAACAACCGGATCGTCGTGAAGCCGTCGGAGAAGGTGCCGCTGTCGTGCTACCGGTTCGCGGACATCCTGTACGAAGCCGGCCTGCCGCCGCAGATGCTGCAGGTGATTACCGGCGACCCGGACGAAATCGCCGACGAGCTGATCACGAACCCGGCGATCGACCTGATCACGTTCACCGGCGGCGTGTCGATCGGCAAGTCGATCGCGTCGCGGATGGGCTACCGGCGCGCGGTGCTGGAGCTCGGCGGCAACGATCCGATCATCGTGATGGAAGACGCCGATCTCGACGAGGCGAGCACGCTCGCGGTGTCGGGGTCGTACAGGAACTCGGGGCAGCGCTGCACCGCGATCAAGCGGATGCTCGTGCACGACGCGGTGGCCGATCGCTTCACCGAGCTGGTCGTCGAAAAGACGCGCGCGTGGACATACGGGAATCCGGCCGATCCGTCGGTCGACATGGGCACCGTGATCGACGAGGCGGCTGCGAAATTCTGCGAGCAGCGGGTGAACGACGCGATCGCGCGCGGTGCGCGGCTGCTGGCCGGCAACGTGCGCGACGGCGCGCTGTATGCGCCGACGGTCGTCGATCGCGTGACGCCGGACATGCCGCTCGTGAAGTACGAGACGTTCGGGCCCGTGTCGCCGATCATGCGCTTTCGCGGCATCGACGAAGCGATCCGGATGGCGAACAGCACCGACTATGCGCTGTCGTCGTCGGTCTGCACGAACCGCTTCGATCACATCACGCGCTTCATCACCGAGCTGGAAGTCGGCAGCGTGAACGTGCGCGAAGTGCCGGGCTACCGGCTCGAGCTGACGCCGTTCGGCGGCGTGAAGGATTCGGGCCTAGGCTACAAGGAAGGCGTGCAGGAAGCGATGAAGAGCTTCACGAATACGAAGACCTATTCGCTGCCGTGGTAAGCGGTGCGTAAAGTGCCGGCGCCCGGGCCCGCATCGGCCCGCATCGGCTTCGCGGCCGGCGCGCGCGTTATTCGATCGGCTCATATCGTTAGCCGATTTGCGTTTTTGCCGCGCATCGGCGCGTCGGTAGAATTCGCGGACTCTCGCAGGGCACGGGCGTGCCCGCGGGATGATTCTCTTCAATCATTCGGGGTCCGCACCATGAAAATCATCCGCTCCCTCCTGGTCGTCGCGATGCTGCAGGCCGTCGCCGTCACGAGCGCGCTCGCTGCCGACGACCTGTCGCAGATCAAGTCGGCCGGCGTGTTCCGGGTCGGCACCGAAGGCACGTACGCGCCGTTCACGTATCACGACGCGGCTGGCAGGCTGACCGGCTTCGACGTCGACATCGCGACCGCGATCGCGCAGCGGCTCGGCGTGAACGCCGAGTTCGTCGAAGGCAAGTGGGACGGGCTGATCGCGGGCCTCGACGTGAACCGCTACGACGCGGTCGTCAACGAAGTGTCGATCACCGACGCGCGCAAGGCGAAATACGATTTCTCGACGCCGTACATCACGTCGCACGCGGTGCTGATCGTGCGTGCGGACAACACGTCGATCCGCTCGTTCGACGACCTGAAGGGCAAGAAATCCGCGAACACGCTGACGAGCAATTTCGGCAAGCTCGCGGCCGCGCACGGCGCGGACGTGGTGCCCGTGCAGGGCTTCAACGAATCGATCGACCTGCTGGTTTCCGGGCGCGTCGACGCGACGATCAACGACTCGCTGTCGTACCTCGATTTCCGCAAGCACAAGCCCGATGCGAAGCTGAAGATCGCGGCGACCGACACGTCGGGCGCCGGCGATGCGTCGGGCGTGCTGCTGCGCAAGGGCAACCCCGCGCTGGTGGCCGCGATCGACAAGGCGCTCGCGGACATCAAGGCCGACGGCACCTACGCGAAGATCTCGCAGAAGTACTTCGGCCGCGACGTGTCGCAACCGTGACGCGAGGCTGATCGATGCCGTCCTGGCTGCACCTGATGGCGGATTCGCTGCGGCCCCTGCTGGTGGCGGGGCTCGTATTTACGGTTCCGCTCACGCTCGCGTCGTTCGCGATCGGCCTGTCGCTCGCGTTCGGCGCGGCGCTCACGCGCCTGTTCGGGCCGCGCTGGGCGCAGGCCGCCATTCGCTTCTACATCTGGCTGTTTCGCGGTTCGCCGCTGCTCGTGCAGCTGTTCGTGATCTTCTACGGATTGCCGAACGTCGGCATCGTGCTCGATCCATTGACCGCCGCCGTGATCGGCTTCTCGCTGAACGTCGGCGCGTACAACGCCGAGGTGATTCGCGGCGTGATCGAGTCGATCCCGAAGGGACAGTGGGAAGCCGCGTACTCGATGGCGATGACGCGCGCGCAGGCGCTGCGCCGCGCGATCCTGCCGCAGGCCGCGCGCGTCGCGCTGCCCGCGCTGTCGAATTCGTTCATCTCGCTCGTGAAGGACACGTCGCTCGCGGCCGTGCTGACCGTGCCCGAGATCTTTCAGGCCGCGCAGCGCATCGCGGCCGTAACCTACGAGCCGCTGATCCTCTATACCGAAGCCGCGCTGATCTATCTGCTGTTCAGCTCGGTGCTGTCGTCGCTGCAACGCCGGCTGGAGCTTCGCTTCGGCCGCCACGCGCTGTTCCACGCGGAGTTGCGATGATCCGGCTCGAACGCATCGACAAGTCGTTCGGCGCGCAGCGCGTCCTCAACGGCATCGACCTCGCGTTGCAGCCGGGCAGCGTGACCGCATTGATCGGGCCGTCCGGGAGCGGCAAGAGCACGCTGCTGCGCTGCGTGAACCTGCTCGAAGTGCCGGAGACGGGCACGCTCACCGTTGGCGACGCGCATATCGACTTTGCGGCCGCGCAGCGGCCGTCGCGCGACGCGGTGTTCGCGGTGCGCAGGCAGACCGGCATGGTGTTCCAGAACTTCCAGCTGTTTCCGCACCTCACCGTCGTGCAGAACGTGATGGAAGGGCTCGTGACCGTGCAGCGATGGCCGCGCGAGCAGGCGCGGCAGCGGGCGCTCGCGTTGCTCGACAAGGTCGGCATCGCGGACAAGGCCGACGCATGGCCCGCGACGCTGTCGGGCGGCCAGCAGCAGCGCGTCGCGATCGCGCGTGCGCTCGCGCCGTCGCCGCAGGTGCTGTTGTGCGACGAGCCGACGTCCGCGCTCGATCCCGAGCTGTCCGTCGAAGTCGTCGACGTGCTCCGCCAGCTCGCGCGGGAAGGCACGACGATGCTGATGGCCACGCACGACCTGCGCCTCGCCGCGTCGGTGGCGCACGACGCGGTGTTTCTCGCGGACGGCCGCGTCGTCGAGGCGGGCGCATCGCGCGAGCTGTTCGGACGGCCGAGCGATCCACGCACCGCGAAGTTCGTCGCGACGCTCGCGCACGGCGTGCCCGCGTTCTGACGACGCCGCCGCGTCGCGCGGTGCCGGCGGCGATTCAGCGTGGCGCGTGCGCGTCGAGCATCGCGGCGACGATCGCTTCCGGCGCATCTTCCTGAACGAGGTGTCCCGCACGCGGCACGCGGATCAGCTTGCCGTCGGCGATGCGATCGGCGAGCGCCTGCCCCTGTTCGAGCGGAATCCACGCGTCGTCCTCGCCCCACACGATGCGCACCGGAAAGTCCGGCCGCGCATAGCGGGCCTCGGCCTCCTCGATATAGCGCTGGCGCATCTGCGCGATCTGGCGATAGAACGCCGGCTGGCCGGACGGCGTGAGCCACGGTGAACGATAGATCGCCAGCACGTCGTCGCTCAGCGGCCGGGCGACTGCGTTGCCGATATAGGCCGACACCAGCGCGTGATGCGCATACGCCGGCAACCCGGTGAACGCGGCTTCGTGCTGCGCGACGTGCCGCACGAACGGCGAGCCTTGCGGCGCGATCGCGACCGGATTCACGAGCGTCAGATCGGAATACGCGATCCCGTCGAGGAAATGCGCACGCAGCACGGTCGCGCCGCCGTAGTCGTGGGCGAGCACGCGCGGGCGCGAAAGCTTCCATTCGTCGAGCAGCGCGCCGAACAGCGCGTTCTGCCGGCCGAGCGACACGTCCGCGTCGGGCATGTCGGACTGCCCGTAGCCGAGCAGGTCGTAGAAGAACACGCGATGGCGCCGTGCGAGCCACGGCGCGATCCGCCGCCACACCTGCGACGAAAACGGCGTGCCGTGCACGAGCACGAGCGGCGGCCCTTCGCCGAGCGAGCCCCATGCGACCCGGTGGCCTTCGAAAATGAAGCGGTTGGGAAGATCCAGCATCGGCGCCTCCGTGATAACCTGTTTTTGCTGTTAACAGGTTACGCCGGTTTGCCCGGATATGAAACCTATAGGCGGAAATAAATGGTTACTCGATACGAAGCTGCGCGGCAGGCGCATACATGGGGCGCTGCGGATTTCATCGGCGGCCATCCGGTGCTCGACTTCCTGAACACGGTTGCGGACACGGGCAAGACGCGCGACGAGGACAAGCTCGTCGACTGGCGGGCCGTGCATGCTTGGGCACGGAAGTCGGGATTGCTGGCGGACGCGGATCTGACGCGGTTTCTGCGTCATCCGCGGCAGGACGGTGCGGGCGAGCTGGCCGCGCTGCGGGGTTTTCGCGAGGATGCGTACGCGGCGCTCGCGCACCTGACGGCCGGTGGCGGCGGCAGCGCCGGCGCGCGTGCGGCCGACCGGCTTGCGACGGCGATCCGCGATGCGATCGGACGGAGCACGTTCGATGCTGTCGATGGCCGGTTTGCGTGGCGTCCCGATGCGCGCGCCGCGTCGCGCTGGATCGATGCGGCCGCACTCGGGTTCGAGCAATTGCTGCGCAGCGACGATTTCGCGCGCGTGCGGCAGTGCGGCCGGTGCACATGGTTCTTCGTCGATCGCGGCCGCGGCGTCGGACGGCGCTGGTGCGACATGCGCACGTGCGGGAATCGCGCGAAGGTCGAGGCGTTCAGGGAGCGATGACGCGCGCGCGGCACGCCGCGCGCGTCAGTCGGCGATTTCGTGCGGGCGATGCTCGGGCCACAGCGCGCCGGCGATGACCAGTCCGGCGACGAGGAATGGCGCGCCGATCGCGAACAGGATCGCGGTGAGCCCCCAGCGGTCCCAGAACTGGTCGATGACCGCGCGCTCCGGTGTGACGGGGTCGTACAGCACGTTGACGATCTCGCCTTCGTACAGCGTCGGGTGCGACGACGCCGAGCCTTGCGCGAATCGGATCGGGCGGCCGCTGTCGGTCGTGAACGCGATGATGGCCGAGTAGAGCGACGTGCGGGCGCCGGGCGAGCGTGCGGTTTCCGTGACTTCGACGACATGACCGGTCGAGTGCGCATAATGACGGGCAATCTGCCATTCGCGCAGCCCGGCCGCGCCGGCGCCGGCGAGGAAGCCGGTGCCGATCGCGATCGGAACCAGCGCGACGGCGATGTTCCAGCGGCGCGGTGCCGCGTTGCCGGCAGCCGCGGCGGAACGTGCGTTGGCGTGGCGACTGCGTCGCTCGCTCACGTACAGCAGGCTGCCGATCGCGAGCGACGCGGCCGCGAGCAGCGCCGGTACGGCGACGGGAAGCCAGCGTTGCGCGAAATCGTCGATCAGCGCGGGACGGTTCGGATGGTCCGGATCGATCAGCACGTCGACGCTTTCGCCGATGTCGTAGGCCGGGACCATCGATGCGGTATTGCCGGCGACTTCGCGGCGGCGGCCGTCGTTCGCGAGATACGCGACGATCGGGCGGTACGCACGCATCGCGTCGCTGTCCTGCACGATGCGCACGACCGTGCCCGGTGCGCGGACCAGGTGTCCGGCCGCGGCGCTCCCGGTGACGGCGAGTCCCGCAGCGGCGACGAGCAATGCAATGCCGAGCGCAAAGGCGACGAGCGCGTCCTTACGCAGCATGAGCGGATCCGTTGCGCGCGTCGTGCGATGGATCCGGATGCGATCGGGTGGGTGGCGCGACGCGACGTGCGCGCCGCTGTCGGCGTGACCATGCCCTCTGAATGGTCGCGTCTCGCTCACATGATTCCATGTCTGACGTCCCATGCTCTCTCAGTGCCGGCCAGCGATACGACGATCGCGATGCCGGTCGTGTGATATTTGTCGGACGATTCTAGCGGAAAGTATGCGCGGAAGGCATCGATATGATGGCCTGCGATGATGCGGCGAGCGGCCGGGCGGCGCCGGAAATGGAAAAGGCCGGTCAGCTTGCGCTGACCGGCCTTTGAAATTCCTGGTGGGGCGTGAGTGACTCGAACACTCGACCTACGGATTAAGAGTCCGCTGCTCTACCAACTGAGCTAACGCCCCCAACAGAAGAAAGATTATGCACGGGTATTTCGACCTTGGCAAGCCCTTTCTGCAAATCTCGTCAAAATATTTCGTCGCGGCCAGCCGGGGCTGCCGGCAGCTTTCCGAGGGATAACGAGCGATCGCAGTTGGCCCGCTCCCGGTATGATGACGTCCACCTGTTGCGCGGCGGTCGCGCAACGCTTTCAGGGCATTCGAAGATGGACGAAAACGCAGTCCGCGAATTGCTGGATCGCCTGCTGGCCCCGTGGGTCCGCTCGCTGGGTCTGGTCCCCGTATCGATCGGCGACGACAGCGTCACGATGCGCCTGCCGTTCTCCGGCGAATTCCGTCATTCGGGCGGCATCATCTGCGGCCAGGTGTTTACGGCCGCCGCCGACACCGCGATGGTCGTCGCGATCTCGGTTGCGCTCGGCGAATTCCGGCCGATGACGACCGTGTCGCTGAACACCAATTTCATGCGCCCGGTGCGCAAGGGCGACGTGCTCGTCACCGCGCGCGTGCTGCGGATGGGCCGCAACCTGGTGTTCGGCGAGGTCGAGCTGTTCGACGAGGACGGCAAGATGGCCGTGCACGCGACGTCGACGTACGCGCTCGTCGGCTGAGCGGCGCGATGTTCGACCAGATCGTGTTCGCGGGCGGCGGCAATCGCTGCTGGTGGCAGGCCGGCTTCTGGGACGTCGCGCAGCCGGCGCTCGGCCTGCGCCCGCGCGTGATCACCGGCATCTCGGCCGGCGCGGCGACCGCCTGCATGCTGTATACGCGCGATGCCGCATGGGTGATGCGCTATTACGACGAAGCGCTGCGCGACAACCGCAAGAACGCGTATTGGGGCAACCTGTTCGGGCGCGAGCCGGTGTTCCCGCATTACCGGATCTACCGCCAGGCGCTGCTCGACATTTACGGCGAGCCGTTCGCGCGGCTTGCGGATGCGCCGGAAATCCGCATCGGCGTCTCGCACGTGCCGCGCTGGCTCGGCGCGCGTAGCGCGGTCGCCGCGGGCCTCGTCGCGTACAACATCGAAAAGTACCTTCGCAAGACGCTGCACCCGACGCTCGGGCGCACGCTCGGCTTTCGGCCCGAGTTCGTGCGCGCGCAGGCCTGCGCGAACGTCGACGAACTCGCCGATCTGATCCTGCAGTCGTCGTGCACGCCGCCGTTCACGCCGGTGCTGCGGCGCGGCGGCCGGCCGGTGCTCGACGGCGGGATGGTCGACAACGTGCCGGTCGGCGCGCTCGATTCATCGCCGGGCGACGTGCTGGTGCTCGTCACGCGGCTGTATCCGCGTCCGCAGATGTTCACGGTCGCGCACGGCGACCAGCGGCGGCTCTATGTACAACCGTCGAGCAAGGTGCCGATTTCGAGCTGGGATTACACGAGCCCGTCGCAGATGCAGCATGCGTACGACCTCGGACGGCGCGACGGCGAGCATTTCCTCACGCGCGTCGACGCGATGACGGGCGGCCGCGTGGCCGCCTGAACAGGGAAGCGGAAAGCCGGAAGCGCGGCCGCGCAGCGCGCGCGGCTGCACGCGCGCCGGTCAGCGCACGCGGCGCGGCGTCAGCGCTTCCGGATTGACGACGCTCGACAGGTCGCCCTGATCGAACGCGAGGATGTTCTTGAACGCCGCGCTGAAATAGAGCTCGTAGCTTTCGCGCTCGACGTAGCCGATGTGCGGCGTGCAGATCACGTTTTCCATCCGCAGCAGGCTGTAGCCTTGCAGGATCGGCTCGCTCTCGAACACGTCGATCGCTACCATCCCCGGCCGGTTGTGCGACAACGCGTTGACGAGCGCGTTTTCCTCGAGCAGCTCCGCGCGGCTCGTGTTGACGAGCAGCGACGTCGGCTTCATCCGCATCAGGTCTTCCTGCTTGACGATCCCGCGCGTGTCGTCGTGCAGGCGCAGGTGCAGCGACAGCACGTCGCTCTGCTCGAACAGCGCGTCGCGGCTCTCGGCGGCCGTGTAGCCGTCGGCGCGCGCGGCCTCGAGCGAATGCTCGCGGCCCCAGATCAGCACGTTCATCCCGAACGCCTTGCCGTAGCCGGCCACCAGCCGCCCGATCTTGCCGTAGCCCCAGATGCCGAGCGTCTGGCCGCGCAGCACCTGGCCGAGGCCGAAGTTCGGCGGCAGCGCCGACGTCTTCAGGCCCGACTGCTGCCACGCGCCCTGCTTCAGGTTCGCGACGTATTGCGGGATGCGGCGCTGGGCGGCCATCACGAGTGCCCAGGTCAGTTCGGCCGGCGCGACCGGCGAACCGGTGCCTTCGAGCACCGCGATGCCGCGGTCGGTACAGGCCTCGAGGTCGATGTGGCTCGAGATGCGGCCGGTCTGACTGATCATGCGCAGATTCGGCAGCTTCGCGAGCAGTTGCGACGAAATCGGCGTGCGCTCGCGGATCAGCACGAGCGCTTCGACTTCCGCCAGACGGCTCGCGAGTTGCCCCAGCCCGCGCACCGTGTTGTTGAAGACCTTCACGTCGTGCTCGGCGAGCATCTCGAAGCAGTTCAGCTTGCGGACGGCGTCCTGGTAGTCGTCGAGAATGGCAATTTTCATGGTCAGCGGGAGTCGCGCGTTGAAAGCGGTGCCGGCGGCGGCGCACGTTGTGCGCCCGTCCCGGCCGGCCGGGGCCGACATGATGCTACGTCGGCGGCCTTCTTGGTGTCTTTTTAACAGCTTGTTACGCTCCGCCGCAATCTGCGCCGGCCCGACCCGGCGGCGCTCCGAGCCGCCACGCCGGGTGCGCTGCTGTGTCGCATCAAACACGTCCTTTCTGATTCGGTCGCTTGCCAACCAAGGTTCACCCAATTGTTGCTCCAATCAGAATAATTGGATCATCCATTCGCGATCGATGAGGATTTTTGACTATTTTTATCGCGAACCAGTGTGTTGTTGAGCAACTCTGCATCATTTCCGCTGTCGTAGGAGAATTACGCATTTGCTTCATCTTTTTGAAGTTGTAACAGCGGCAGGAGTCGTTTATGGATCATTTGCAGTCGATGCGCGTGTTCGTCAAGGTTGCGGATCTCGGCAGTTTCGCGCGGGCCGCGAGTGCAATGGATATCTCCAACGCGGTCGCGACGCGTCACGTCGCCGATCTCGAAGGCCGGCTCGGCACGCGGTTGCTGAACCGCACCACGCGCAGCCTTTCGCTGACGGAGTCGGGCCAGGTCTATCTGGAGCGGGCGCGCCAGATTCTCGATGAGCTCGAGGACGTCGAACAGATGGTCGTCGCGCGCAACCACGAGCCGGTCGGCACGTTGCGCATCGTCGCGCCGGTCGTGTTCGGCCTGCACAATCTCGCTCCCGTCCTGCAGTCGTACACGGAGAATTTCCCGAAAGTGGTGCCGGACCTGACGCTGGTCGACCGCCAGGTCGATCTCGTCGAGGAAGGTTTCGACGTCGGGATCGTCGTCACGCGCCAGATGCGCAGCGCGAGCATCGTCACGCGGCGGCTGACCACCGGCTGCATGACCGTGTGCGCGACGCCGAGCTATCTGGAAAAGCACGGTGTGCCGACGCATCCGGAGCAACTCGCCGAGCACCCGGCGCTGAGCCTGCCGACCGAATACTGGGGCGACGAGCGCGTGTTTACCGGCCCGGACGGCGAAGTGCGCGTGCGCCCGACCAACGTGATCGTCGCGAACAACACCGCGATGCTGCGCCAGTTCGCGCTGCTCGGGATGGGTGTCGCGATCCTGCCGAGCTACCTGATCGGCGGCGACATCGCGCGGGGCGCGCTGGTGCGGCTGCTGCCGGATTTCCGGCTGCCGCAGGTCGAGATCAACATCGCCTACCCGAGCCGGCGGCATCTGCCTGCGAAGGTGCGCACGTTCATCGACCATCTCGTCGAGTATTTCAGCCATTCGACCGACGCGACGATGGGCGAACAGTGGGCCGCGCAAGGTGCGGCGCCTGCGCCGATCGGCGTCGAGTTGCGTGCGGACCCGGCCGAATCGACGGACCCGAACCTGCAGCCGCGTGTCGCGCGTGCGCCACGCGCGCGGGTCGCGGTGCCGTCGCCGCTGTAACGGTACGCGCGGCTGCCGCGCACCCGTACTGCGCGGGCACCAATAAAAAACGCGGATCGAGCGATCGATCCGCGCTTTTTTTGCCGGCGGCCGGCATGCGACGCGCCGGGGAACCCCGGGCTGCTACGTCGTCACGAGCCCGTCTTGCGCGCCGTCGTCTTGCGGGCGGCGGTCTTGCGCGCCGGTGCCGGTTTCTCGTCGGCGCCTTCCGTCACGGTTTCGGCATCCTTCGTCGCCGATTTTGCCGTCTTCTTCGCGGCGGCCGCCTTCGGCTCCTTCTTCTCGAACTCGAAACCGATCTTGCCGTCCGGCTGCTTCACGAGGAACGCCTTGAAGTTGCGGCCGGTGCGCGACGACTTGAAGTTCGGCAGCAGATCCGTGCGACCGTCGGCCAGCAGCTTGGCCATCTGCTCGCGCGTGATTTCCTGCTGCAGGATCACCTTGCCCGAACGGAAGTCGCACGTCTTCGGATTCGCGACCGAATGCTCGCACACGTAGCTCATCCCGTGTTCGAACACGCGGCCTTTGCACTTCGGGCACGCGCCGACCGGTTCCTGCCCGGAGAAGTCTGGCGCTTCGCCTTCGTCACCGCCCTGGTCCTGGCCGAAGTCGAACTCGAGCTTGTAGTTCTTCGTTTCATCGTCGAACGACAGCTTCAGGATCGCCGAGAACGGGCGCCCCATCTTGCTGCGGAAACCGGACAGCGGCCCGATCGTCTTCTCCCGCAGCAGTTCCTCGACTTCCGCGATCTCGAACTGCCGGCTGCCCGGAATCTTCGAGATCGAGAAATCGCATTTCGTGCATGCGAAGCGGCGATAGTTTTCCTTCACCTGGCCGCCGCAGTTCGGGCACGGCGTCTCCAGCGTCGCGTAGTCGCCGGGGATCGTGTCGGAATCGTATTCCTTCGCGCGCTTGACGATCTGCTGCGTCATGCGGGCGATTTCCTGCATGAACGCGTCGCGCCCGAGGTTGCCGCGCTCCATCTGCGACAGCTTGTATTCCCATTCGCCGGTGAGTTCGGGGGCCGTCAGTTCCTTCACGCCGAGCCCGCGCAGCAGCGTCATCAGCTGGAACGCCTTCGCGGTCGGAATCAGCTCGCGGCCTTCGCGCACGAGATATTTCTCGCCGAGCAGCCCTTCGATGATCGCCGCGCGCGTCGCCGGCGTGCCGAGGCCCTTCGCGGCCATCGCCTCGCGCAACTCGTCGTCCTCGACCAGCTTGCCTGCGCCTTCCATCGCCGACAGCAGCGTCGCTTCCGAGTAGCGTGCGGGCGGTTTGGTCACGAGCGCGACGGCGGCGATCTCGTCCGTCTTCACCTTCTCGTCCTTCTGCACCGGCACGAGATTCGCGTCCGCGCCTTCGGCATCGCGGCCGTACACCTGCAGCCAGCCCGGCTCGACCAGCACCTTGCCTTCGGTCTTGAAGTGATGGCCGGCGACTTCGGTGATACGCGTCGTCACGCGGAATTCGGCGGCCGGGAAGAACACCGCGAGGAAGCGCTTCACGACCATGTCGTACAGCTTCTGCTCCGGCTCGGACAGCGACTTCGGCGCCTGCAGCGTCGGGATGATTGCGAAGTGGTCGCTGATCTTCGAGTTGTCGAAGATCCGCTTGTTCGGCTTCACCCAGCCCTTGTCGAGCACCTGCTTCGCATGCGGCAGGTAGTTGTGGCTCTCCTTGAGCATCTCGAGCGTCGACTGCACCGTCGAAAGGTAGTCCTCCGGCAGCGCGCGTGCGTCGGTACGCGGGTAGGTCAGCACCTTGTGCTTTTCATACAGCGCCTGCGCGAGACCGAGCGTGTTCTTCGCGGAAAAGCCGAAACGGCTGTTCGCCTCGCGCTGCAGGCTCGTCAGGTCGAACAGCAGCGGCGACAGCTGCGTCGACGGCTTCGATTCCTCGGACACCGTGCCGATCTGGTCGCGGCACGCGGCGACGATCGTTTCGGCCGCCGGCAGGCTCCACAGCCGGGAGTCGCGCTTTTCCGGATCGAATTCGTCGCGCTTGAATTTCGGGTCGAACCACTTGCCTTCGTAGAACCCGCCCGCGCACGCGAACTCGGCCTTCACTTCCCAGTAGTCGCGCGGAACGAAACGGCGGATTTTCTCTTCACGTTCGACGACGATCGACAGCGTTGGCGTCTGAACGCGGCCGACAGTCGTCAAGAAAAAGCCGCCGCCCTTGCTGTTGAACGCGGTCATCGCGCGCGTGCCGTTGATCCCGACGAGCCAGTCCGCTTCCGAGCGGCACCGGGCCGCGTCGGCGAGCGGCTGCATGTCGGCGTCGCTGCGCAGGTGCGCGAAACCGTCGCGAATCGCCTGCGGCGTCATCGATTGCAGCCACAGGCGCTGGACCGGCTGCTTCGCCTTCGCGTGCTGCACGATCAGGCGGAAGATCAGTTCGCCCTCGCGCCCCGCGTCACATGCGTTGATCAGGCGATCGACGTCCTTGCGCTTCATCAGCTTGGTGAGCACCTTCAGGCGCGACTCGCTTTTTGCGATCGGGTTCAGGTCGAAATGCGGGGGGATGACGGGCAGATGAGCGAAGCTCCATTTCCCGCGCTTGACCTCGTACTCTTCCGGGGCGGCGATCTCCAGCAGGTGGCCGACCGCGGACGACAGGACGAATTCGTCGCTCTCGAAGTATTCGTCATGCTTGGTAAAGCCGCCCAAAGCGCGCGCGATGTCGTTCGCGACAGAAGGCTTTTCCGCAATGATCAGTGCTTTGGACATGACAGATGTATGTTGGTAGACCGGGTTCGCCGGTGTGGGTCCCTTTTACGACGGCTTTATAGCACACGCGGGGGCGACGGCGGCTCGGCGTGTAAAAAAGCGGCTCATCATAGAGGGGGGGCGCAACGGCGGCAAGCGCCCGGCGCGGCGGCACGCTCAACGGCGTGCGGCGCCGCCTGGGCGGCGCACGGTTCACGCCTCGACGTTGAGGATGTTGCGCAATTTCGGTGCGTGCGGTGCACCGGGTACCGCGCTCAGGTCGGCCAGCATCCGCTCGACGATCGCCGCGTGAGGCAGCACCGTGCCGAAGAAGCGGGCGGTGTTCGCGTCCTCGATCAGGATGGTCGGGAAATTCTCGACGTCGAGGTCGTCGAGCCGGTCGGCATGGGTTTCGATGTCGATCCACGCGAAGCAGGCGCCGGGATGGGCGTCGGCGAGCTGGTCGAACGCGGCGCGGTAGTCGCGGCAGGTGCCGCACCATTCGGCGCACAGGCAGGCGACCAGCAGCGTGTCGGGATCGGCGAGGCGCTCGGCGATCCGATCGGCATCGGTGTCGAGATTCAGCGCGGGCATGGAATTCCTTGGATATCGTCGGCGGCACGGCCGCTCCTATGCGGGGGAATGTAGCACGCCGGCCGGAGCCGGGGTGGGCGCCGCATCAAGCCGCGCGAAGCGCCCGCCGGCCACGCTCGCGACGCGGCCGGCCAGTTCGAGCGCGAGCAGCGCACCGTGCAGTACCTCGTCGGACAGCCCGCTGTGCTCGGCCAGCCACTCATAGGTGACGGGGCCGTATCCCAATGCAGCGAGCACGGCTCGTGTAGCCGGGTCGTCGGGCGGCGCCGCTGCGCTCACGTCGGCTGCGGCGGGTAGTGCCGCGCAATCCGCTGTCGCGACGGACTTGCTCGCGTCGCGGCCGGGCGCTTCGCCGGCGTCGCCGTTATCGGGGCGCGAACGCGCATTCGCCGGGGCGTGGCTCACGGCGGTCGCCGGGGCGCCCACGCCGTACTCCTCGAGCACGTCGAGCGGCGTCGCGGTCAGCTTTGCGCCGTCGCGAATCAGCGCGTGGCAACCCTGCGCGAGCGGTGCGTGGATCGAGCCCGGCATCGCGAACACGTCACGCCCGAGTTCGTTCGCGAGCCGCGCGGTGATCAGCGAGCCGGAGCGCGGCGCGGCTTCGACGACGAGCGCGCCGAGCGCAAGCGCGGCAATCAGCCGGTTGCGCTGCGGAAAATGCGACGCGCGCGCCGGCGTGCCGAGCGGCCATTCCGACACGATCGCGCCGCGGGCGGCGATCTCGTGCGCCAGCGCCCGGTGGCGCGCCGGATAGACGAGATCGGCGCCCGTCGCGATGACCGCGATCGTACCGGCTCGGCCGTCGAGCCCGCCGCGGTGTGCGGCGCCGTCGATGCCGAGCGCGAGGCCGGAGACGATCGCGAACCCCGCATCGGACAGGGCATGCGCGAAGCGTGTGGCGTCGGCGAGCCCTTGGGGTGTCGCATGTCGGCTGCCGACCACCGCGATGCCGCGCGCATGCAGCAGGTCGAGCCGGCCCTTTACATATAGCAGCGGCGGCGGGTCGTGCAGATCGCACAGCCGCGGCGGGTACGCGGAATCGCCGAGCGTGACGATCGCATTGCCGGGCAGTTCGAGCCACGCGAGCGCGGCGTCGGTGCGCGCGTCGAGGTCGTCGCGCTCGGTGGCGCGCAGCGCCCGCGCGGCGGCCACGCTGCTCGCGGCCGCGATCGCATCGTCCGATGCGCGCAGCAGCGCGGCCGGCGACCCGAACGCATCGAGCAGCACCCGCAGCACGGCGGGAGCGAGGCCAGGCGCATGCGCGAGCTGTAGCCACGCGCGCAGCGCGGAGGCGGTCAGCGCTTGCGGCGACATGGGGCTCCCTTCGAATGCGACCGCCAGCGGACCGCGTGGCGCCATGATAAAATTTTCATCATCCGAAATACTCGACAGGGCCGCGCGCACGGGCGTCCGGCCAATTGCAGGAGGCATGACCTGCGGCATTGATATGCCGCGCGTGTGCCTCATCTTCATTGCATCCCGGCAGTGGCGCCAGCCGGCCGGATGGCCGATGCGGCACGCCGCTTCACCGAATACCGAACACCATGGCTTTGCTGAACATTCTTCATTACCCCGACAAGCGGCTGCACAAGGTCGCCAAGCCCGTCGACAAGGTCGACGACCGGATCCGCAAGCTCGTCGCCGACATGGCCGAAACCATGTACGCGGCGCCGGGCATCGGCCTCGCGGCGACACAGGTCGACGTGCACGAGCGCGTGATCGTGATCGACGTCTCCGAAGAGAAGAACGAGCTGCGTGCGTTCATCAACCCGGAGATCATCTGGTCGAGCGACGCGAAGCAGGTCTACGAGGAAGGCTGCCTGTCGGTGCCCGGCATCTACGACGAAGTCGAGCGTCCGGACCACGTGCGCGTGCGTGCGCTCAACGAGCACGGCGAAACCTTCGAACTCGATTGCGAAGGCCTGCTGGCCGTATGCGTGCAGCACGAGATGGATCACCTGATGGGGCGCGTGTTCGTCGAATACCTGTCGCCGCTCAAGCAGACGCGCATCAAGACGAAGATGAAGAAACTCGAACGCGCGATGTGACGCGTGTTCGCCAAGCCCTCCCGAACGCTGTCATGACCCATACGTTGCGCGTGATTTTTGCCGGCACGCCGGAATTCGCCGCGGCTGCACTCGCCGCGATCCACGAAGCCGGTTTTCCGGTGCCGCTCGTGCTCACCCAGCCCGACCGCCCGGCCGGGCGCGGGATGAAGCTGCAGGCAAGCGCGGTGAAGCGCTACGCCGTCGAGCATGGGATGCCCGTCGCGCAGCCGCCGTCGCTGCGCCGTGCGGGCAAGTACCCGCAAGAAGCGGCCGACGCGCTCGAGCTGCTGCGCACGACCCCGCACGACGTGATGGTGGTCGCCGCGTACGGCCTGCTGCTGCCGCAGGAAGTGCTCGACATTCCGCGCGCCGGCTGCATCAACATCCACGCGTCGCTGCTGCCGCGCTGGCGCGGCGCCGCGCCGATTCATCGCGCAATCGAGGCCGGTGACGCCGAAACGGGCGTGACGCTGATGCAGATGGACGTCGGCCTCGATACCGGCGCGATGATCGACGAAGCGCGCGTCGCGATCGCGCCCGACGATACGACGGCGACGCTCCACGACCGGCTCGCCGCCGACGGCGCGCGGCTGATCGTCGACGCGCTCGTGCGGCTCGAGCGCGACGGCACGCTGCCCGCCATCCCGCAGCCGGCCGACGGCGTGACCTATGCGGAAAAGATCGGCAAGCACGAAGCGGCGCTCGACTGGCGCAAGCCGGCCGACGTGCTCGCGCGCCAGGTGCGTGCGTTCGACCCGTTCCCGGGCGGCGTCGCGACGCTCGACGGCGCCGCGATCAAGCTGTGGGCGGCCGAGCCCGTGGCGGCGCGCGGCACGATTGCCGACATGACGCCCGGCACGATCGTCGAAGCCGCGCCGGAAGGCGTGGTCGTCGCGTGCGGCAGCGGCGCGCTGCGCGTCACGCAGCTGCAGAAGCCGGGCGGCAAGCGCCTGCCCGCGCGCGAATTCCTGGCCGGCTCGCCGCTCGCCGCGGGCCAGCGTTTCGCGTTGCCCGACGCGGGCTGAGCATCATTCGACACGACATCCCGGCCGCGCGCAATCGGCCGGATGGCCGAGTCGCGCGGTGCTTCAGGCGCGCGTAGAATTTCCCTGCGCTTTCCGGTTTCGAGGTTCTCATGCTTGGCATTACCCATTTCGGCTTCTTCGTGCTCGCGGTTTTTCTGCTGAACGTCACGCCCGGCCCCGACACCGCGTACATCATCGGCCGCAGCGTCGCGCAGGGCCGCGGCGCGGGGCTGATGTCGGCGCTCGGCATCTCGGCCGGCTGCTGTGTGCACGCGCTCGCGTGCGCGTTCGGGTTGACCGCGCTGCTCGCCGCGTCGGCGGCTGCGTTCACGGTGATCAAGCTGGTCGGTGCCGCGTACCTGATCTACCTCGGCGTGCGCATGATCGTCACGAAGCAGGCCGCCGCGCAAACAGGCGCGCAGGCGGAGCCGGCCACGGCCGCAAAGCCGCTGCGCCAGTTGTTCATGCAGGGTTTCTGGACCAACGTGCTGAACCCGAAGGTCGTGCTGTTCTTCGTGTCGTTCTTCCCGCAATTCGTGTCGGCCGACAGCCCGCACAAGGCGCTGCCGTTTCTGGCGCTCGGCTCGGTGTTCGTCGTGATGAGCACGGTCTGGACCTCTATCGTCGCGTGGGTCGCGGGCAGTGTCACGCAACGCTTTTCCGGCAAGCCGGGCGTCAAGAAGTGGCTCGATCGCACGGTCGGCAGCGTGTTCGTCGGCCTCGGGCTGCGGCTCGCGGCGGCGCAACGCTGAGATTGAATTTTTCCGGCAAGACCTTATCTAACAAATCGCTTACAATTTTCCGCCGCGCTGGGATGTGCGGCGGGTCCCCTGACGGATAAGGAGTGGGTATGTTCAATTGGGTCAAAACGGCGATGCTGATGGCCGCGATCACGGCCCTGTTCATCGTGATCGGCGGCATGATCGGCGGCTCGCGCGGGATGACGATCGCGCTGCTGTTCGCGCTCGGCATGAATTTCTTCTCTTACTGGTTCTCCGACAAGATGGTGCTGCGCATGTACAACGCGCAGGAAGTCGACGAGAACACGGCGCCGCAGTTCTACCGGATGGTGCGCGAGCTCGCCACGCGCGCGAACCTGCCGATGCCGCGCGTGTACCTGATCAACGAGGATGCGCCGAACGCGTTCGCGACGGGCCGCAACCCCGAGCACGCGGCGGTCGCGGCCACCACGGGCATCCTGCGCGTGCTGTCCGAGCGCGAGATGCGCGGCGTGATGGCGCACGAGCTCGCGCACGTGAAGCACCGCGACATCCTGATCTCGACGATCACCGCGACGATGGCGGGTGCGATCTCGGCGCTGGCCAACTTCGCGATGTTCTTCGGCGGCCGCGATGAAAACGGCCGTCCGGCCAACCCGATCGCGGGCATTGCGGTCGCGCTGCTCGCGCCGATCGCCGGTGCACTGATCCAGATGGCGATTTCGCGGGCGCGTGAGTTCGAGGCCGACCGCGGCGGCGCGCAGATCTCCGGCGATCCGCAGTCGCTCGCCACCGCGCTCGACAAGATCCATCGCTATGCGGCCGGCATTCCGTTCCAGGCGGCCGAAGCGCACCCGGCCACCGCGCAGATGATGATCATGAACCCGCTGCACGGCGGCGGGCTGCAGAACCTCTTCTCCACGCACCCGGCCACCGAGGAGCGCATCGCGCGCCTGATGGAAATGGCGCGCACCGGCCGCTTCGACTAAGCCGCACCACGCTCCGCACGCCGCCCCGCACGCCTCGCGCTGCGGGGTGTTTCATTTGTGTGTCTCGTAAAGGGGCCGCATTGGCCTCACGCTACAATGCGCGGTTTGGAATCGCGGCGGCCTCGCGGCCGCAGGGTTCCCGCTGCCCGCCGCGTCCGCTTGCCGATTTTGTTCCGATGACACGAACCCGTTCCTCCGCTCAGTCTTCCGCCGGCCGCCCCGCGCGCCTGTCCGCGCTGCATCTCGCGCCCGATTCGCTGGGCTTCGCGCTCGACTCGGCCGCGCAGGCCGTCGACGCTGTGCGCCGCGGCACCGCGCTGCCGGCGGCGCTCGCCGCGGTATTCGCGCAGATGCCGGCCGGCGCGCAGGTGCTGGCACGCGGCGCGACGCAGGACGTCGCGTACCGGACGATGCGTCGTCTCGGCAGCGCTGACTGGCTGATCGGCCGGCTCGTCAGCAAGGCGCCGCCCGCGCACGTGCATGCGGTGCTCGCCGGTGCGCTCGCGCTGCTGCTCGATCCCGAGGACGCGGCCGCGTATCCGGCGTTCACGATCGTCGATCAGGCCGTGACCGTGATCGGCGCGCGGCGCGAATACGCGTTCGCGAAGGGTCTCGTCAACGCGGTGTTGCGGCGTTTTCAGCGCGAGCGCGACGCGCTCGTCGCCGCGATGCAGGGCGATCCGGGCGCACGCTGGAACTACCGCCCGTGGTGGATCGACGCGGTGAAGCGCGCATGGCCCGACGCATGGCAGGCGATCCTTGCCGCCGGCGAGCGCCAGGGGCCGTTGACGCTGCGCGTGAACGCACGCCGCGCGAGCGTCGACACGTATCTGGACACACTGCGCGCGAGCGGGATCGACGCGACCGCGATCGGCCGCCATGCGGTGCGGCTCGCATCGGCGCTGCCGGTCGAACGCATCCCGGGTTTCGCCGACGGCGTCGTGTCGGTGCAGGACGCCGGTGCGCAGCTCGCGGCCGAATGGCTCGGTGCGCGCGACGGCATGCGCGTGCTCGACGCGTGCGCGGCGCCGGGCGGCAAGACCGGCCATATCCTCGAGCTCGCCGACGCGGAAGTCGTTGCGCTCGAAAGCGATGCAACGCGCGCGGCGCGCATCGGCGAGAACCTCGCGCGCCTGTCGCTCGCCGCCGACGTGCGCGTCGGCGACGCGGGCGCACCGGGCGCGTGGTACGACGGCCGTCCGTTCGACCGGATCCTGGCCGACGTGCCGTGCTCGGCGTCGGGCATCGTGCGTCGCCATCCGGACATCCGCTGGCTGCGCCGCGAAGCCGACATCGCGGCGCTCGTCGCGGAGCAGCGCCGCATCCTGACGGCGCTGTGGCCGCTCGTGAAGCCGGGCGGCGAACTGCTCTACGTGACCTGTTCGATCTTCCCCGACGAGGGCGAATCGCAGGCCCGCTGGTTTGAAGCGGCCTGTGAAGATGCGGTACGATTGGACGCGCCCGGCCAACTGCTGCCGGGCGGCGCGCACGGCGGGGCGGCCGGCGCACTCGACCAGAACACCGATCACGACGGATTCTTCTACGCGCGGTTTCAGAAACGGTGACGATCAAACACCTTTTTCCACTTCGGCTCGCGGCCGTCCTGCTGGTCGCGCTGGCGCTGTGCCTGGCTGTCGTTCGGCCGGCGCGCGCCGAATCGATCGCCGTGCAGCGTGCTTCGCTGCAGGCTGACGGAAGCGGCTGGAGCCTCGATGCCCGGTTCGATTTCGAACTCAACCCGAACCTCGAAGATGCCGTCAACAAGGGCATCCCGCTTTACTTCACGACGGACTTCGAACTGAGCCGCGCGCGCTGGTACTGGTTCGACGAGCAGCCGGTGTCGGTGTCGCAGACCATCCGCCTGTCGTTCCAGCCGCTCACGCGCGAGTACCGCGTGTCGACGGGCGGGCTGCAGCTCGGCTTTCCGTCGCTGAAGGATGCGCTCGCGGTCGTGCGGCACATCACGTCGTGGCACGTGATCGACCGCAACCAGGTGCGCGCCGGCGAAACCTACACGGCGTCGGTGCGGATGCAGCTCGACACGGCGCTGATGCCGAAGCCGTTCCAGGTCGATGCAGTCAACAATCGCGACTGGACGCTCGGGTCCGACTGGAAGCGCTTCAACTTCACGGTGACCGAACGTGCTAAATAAAGTGCGCCGCGCGGCCAGCGGGAAGAGCCTCCTCATTCGCGTGATCGTGTCGACCGTCGCGATCACCGCGCTGCTGCTGCTCGTGCTGCTCGCAGCCGCGAGCGCGAACACCGAATTCTTCGACCGCTACTACTCGTGGCTGTACGCGATGAACATCATCGTCGCGCTCGTGTTCCTGCTGGTGGTGCTCGGGCTGATCGGGATGATCGTCGTGCGGCTGAGGAAGGGCAAGTTCGGCACGCGGCTGCTCGCGAAACTCGCGGTGTTCTTCGCGCTCGTCGGCGTGGTGCCGGGCGGGATCATCTACATCGTGTCGTACCAGTTCGTGTCGCGCAGCATCGAGTCGTGGTTCGACGTGAACGTCGAGACCGCGCTGACGGCCGGCCTGAATCTCGGCCGCGGCATGCTCGACGCGTCGCTGTCCGACCTGCAGACGAAGGCGCGGCTGATGTCCGACCAGCTCGCGAGCGTCGATGCGAACACGAACGGCACGACGCTCACGCTGCTGCGCTTGCGCGACCAGTTCGGCGTGCAGGACGCGACGATCGTCGAGCCGAGCCGCGGCGGCTCGGGCGCGGCGCCCGACCTGCACATCGTTGCGCAGGCATCGGGCAATTTCGCCGCGCTGATTCCGGACGACCTGCCGACGCCGCTGATGCTGAGCCAGGCGCGCGAACACGGCGCGTACGCGGCGATCGAGGGCGAAGTCGACGGCGATCCGCGCGCGCACGGCGCGAAGGGCGCGCTGCGGCTGCGCGTCGTGCGGCCGATTCCGGACGCGACGACGTCGCTGCTGCAGCCGGCCGAGCGGTTCCTGCAGCTCACGCAGCCGGTGCCGCCGACGCTCGCGCACAACGCGGACGCCGTGCAGCGCGCGTATCGCGAGTACCAGGAAAAATCGCTCGGCCGCACGGGCCTGCGCAAGATGTACATCGGCACGCTGACGCTCGCGCTGTTCCTCGCGACCTTCATCGCGATGATGCTCGCGCTCGCGCTCGGCCAGCAGCTCGCGCGGCCGCTGTTCCTGCTCGCGCAGGGCACGAAGGAGATCACCGAAGGCGATTACACGCCGAAGCGCGAGATCAAGTCGCGCGACGAGCTGGGCTTCCTCACGCAATCGTTCAACGCGATGACGCGCCAGCTGTCCGAGGCGCGGCTCGCCGTCGAGAAGAACCGGATCGCGCTCGAACATTCGAAGACGTATCTCGAGAGCATCCTCGCGAACCTGACCGCGGGCGTGTTCGTGCTCGACCGTCAGTTCCGGCTGACGACGGCGAACCGCGGCGCCGAACGCATTTTCCGGCAGCCGTTCGGCTCGATGATCGGCACGGCGCTCGACCGGATCGGCGTCGTCGCGGAGTTCGGCGCGATGGTGCGCAAGGCGTTCGCCGATCGCGAAGCGGCTTCCGACGGCGGCAGCGGCGACCGCGGCCACTGGCAGCAGCAGTTTGCGATCGAAGTGCCGGGCGAAGCCGATCCGCTGACGCTGCTCGTGCGCGGCACGCGCCTCGTGTCGACGGTCGAAGGCGAGGCCGACGATCCGCAAACGTCCGGCTACGTCGTCGTGTTCGACGACATCTCCGACGTCATTTCCGCGCAGCGTTCGGTCGCATGGGGCGAGGTCGCGCGACGGCTCGCGCACGAGATCAAGAACCCGCTGACGCCGATCCAGCTGTCGGCCGAGCGGCTGCAGATGAAGCTGTCCGACAAGCTCGAACCGCACGATGCCGACGTGCTCAAGCGCGGTGCGACGATGATCGTCAACCAGGTGGCGGCGATGAAGCGGATGGTCGACGACTTCCGCGAATACGCGCGCACGCCGCCGGCGGTGCTCGCGAACCTGCAGCTGAACGATCTGGCGAGCGAGGTGCTCGGGCTGTATGGTGTCGGCGAAGGCAAGAGCGCGATCGTCGCCGAGCTCGCGCCGTCGCTGCCGGTGATTCGCGGCGATGCGACCCAGTTGCGCCAGGTGATTCACAACCTGCTGCAGAACGCGCAGGATTCGGTCGCGGACGTCGCGCATCCGCGTGTGTTGATCGAAACCAAGACAGTAGAATATGGCGACCCCGACGCCGAGGGTAAAACGCGCGTCGCGGTACGTCTTACCGTGTCCGACAACGGGCCCGGTTTTCCGGCACGCATCCTGACCCGCGCGTTCGAGCCTTATGTGACGACGAAGGCGAAGGGCACGGGGCTCGGGTTGGCCACGGTCAAGAAAATCGTCGACGAGCACGGCGCGCGGATCGATCTGCGCAATCGCATGCACGGCGAGACCGTCGAGGGTGCGCAGGTGTCGATCCTGTTCCTGCAGATGGCGAGCGATACGCCAGGCGCCGAACATGGCGCGCAGGGCGGGGCGGCGCCCGCCAAGACAAAAGCAAGTGTGCAGACAAAGGCAGCGTAAATGGCAACCATCCTGGTGGTAGATGATGAAATGGGCATCCGGGAATTGCTCTCGGAAATCCTCAGCGATGAAGGACACGTCGTCGAGGCAGCGGAGAACGCGCAGGCCGCGCGGGAATACCGGCTGAATCAGGCGCCCGATCTCGTGCTGCTCGATATCTGGATGCCCGATACCGACGGCGTGACGCTGCTGAAGGAATGGGCGGCGCAGGGCCTGTTGACGATGCCCGTGATCATGATGTCCGGGCACGCGACGATCGACACGGCCGTCGAGGCGACGAAGATCGGCGCACTCGATTTCCTCGAGAAGCCGATCGCGCTGCAGAAGCTGCTGAAGTCGGTCGAGCACGGCCTCGCGCGCGGCGCGGCGCCGGTGTCGGTCAACGCGGCGGCGAAGGCGGGCGGCGGCCAGGCGGCGGGGCCGACGGCGGTCGCGTCCGCGGCGGCATTGCCGACGCTCGGCGACGACATGGCCGCGGCGCTCGGCCTCGCCGGGCAGACGGCCGCGATTCCGTTCGACATTCCGTTGCGCGAAGCGCGCGACGCGTTCGAGCGTGCGTACTTCGAATATCACCTCGCGCGCGAGAACGGCAGCATGACGCGCGTCGCGGAGAAGACGGGCCTCGAGCGCACGCACCTGTATCGCAAGCTCAAGCAGTTGGGCGTCGAGCTCGGCAAGAAGCCGTCGGAAGGCGCTGCATAAAAATATTTCGCCAAAACCCTTGCGCAAGGGATGAGGGCTCGATATACTTTCATTCTTCGTTGGCCCGGTAGCTCAGTTGGTAGAGCAGCGGATTGAAAATCCGCGTGTCGATGGTTCGATTCCGTCCCAGGCCACCAGCATTTAAAACCCCAAGAATCGGAAGGTTCTTGGGGTTTTTCGTTTGTGGTGGATATCGCGCGTCGTTGGCGGCGTGCCCGGCAGCATTCGCCGGGGCATGATAAAATCCGTGCCCGCTCAATGACTTAGCGCATTGCTTCCATGCAGCACGGCCGGCTGCCCGCAGGCGCCGCCGTGACGCGCGGCAACGATGCCGCGCGATGAGCGGTATAAGCGCGCCGCCGCGTTCGCGGCCGGTCACGCTGCCTATACTGGTCGAGCCGGCGCAGGCCGGCACGCGTCGGGCCGCCCGGCGGCAGCCGGCCCCGGCGCGCAGCGCGACGCGAGCCTACACATTCACGGAGTATCACGGTGATTCGGACAGACGCTAAAGACGGCGCGCTCGTGTTGTTTTCCGGCGGGCAGGACTCGGCCACGTGCGTGGCCTGGGCGCTCGAACGCTACCAGACGGTCGAGACGCTCGGCTTCGATTACGGGCAGCGTCATCGCGTCGAACTCGAGTGTCGCGAGGGCGTGCGCGACGCGCTGAAGCGCAAGTTTCCGGCGTGGTCGGACCGACTCGGCGACGATCACATGATCGACCTGTCGGTGCTCGGCGCGATCAGCGATACCGCGATGACGCGCACGATCGAGATCGAGACCGCGGCGAACGGCCTGCCGAACACGTTCGTGCCGGGCCGCAACCTGATGTTCATGACGATCGCCGCGGCGATCGCCTATCGTCGCGGGCTGCGCGTGCTGGTCGGCGGGATGTGCGAGACGGATTTTTCGGGCTACCCCGACTGCCGCGACGATACGATGAAGGCGCTGCAGGTCGCGCTGAATCTCGGGATGGATACGCGCATGGTGCTCGAGACGCCGCTGATGTGGCTCGACAAGGCGCAGACCTGGCAACTCGCCGAGCAGTTGGGCGGTCAGGCGCTCGTCGAGCTGATCCGCGTCGAGACGCACACGTGCTACGTCGGCGAGCGCGCGGAACTGCACGACTGGGGCTTCGGCTGCGGCGAATGCCCGGCCTGCAAGCTGCGCAAGCGCGGCTACGAGGCTTACCTGAAGGGCGAGCGCGTGACCGAAGCGCCGCTGTGACGCGGATGCGCCGGCTGCGCCGGATGGACAACGGATTCTGATCGACAACGAGCGGCGCGAGCCGGACGAAGCACGATGACTTACGCGGTCAAGGAAATTTTCTACACGTTGCAGGGCGAGGGCGCGAATGCGGGCCGGCCGGCCGTGTTCTGCCGGTTCGCCGGCTGCAATTTGTGGTCGGGCCGCGAAGAGGATCGTGCGGACGCCGTGTGCCGCTTCTGCGATACCGACTTCGTCGGCACCGACGGCGAAAACGGCGGCAAGTTCAAGGACGCCGACGCGCTCGTCGCGACGATCGCCGGTCTGTGGCCGGACGGCGAAGCACACCGCTTCGTCGTCTGCACGGGCGGCGAGCCGATGCTGCAGCTCGACCAGCCGCTCGTCGACGCGCTGCACGCGGCCGGCTTCGAGATCGCGATCGAAACCAACGGCTCGCTGCCGGTGCTCGACACGATCGACTGGATCTGCGTGAGCCCGAAGGCCGACGCGCCGCTCGTCGTCACGAAGGGCAACGAACTGAAGGTCGTGATTCCGCAGGACAACCAGCGGCTTGCCGACTACGCGAAGCTCGACTTCGAGTATTTTCTCGTGCAGCCGATGGACGGCCCGTCGCGCGACATCAACACGAAGCTCGCGATCGACTGGTGCAAGCGGCATCCGCAGTGGCGGCTGTCGATGCAGACCCACAAATATCTGAACATTCCCTGAGCCACGGCTTTTGACATCGTGCTGATTACCCGAAAACTCGAATTCGACGCGGGCCACCGCATTCCCGATCACCGCAGCCAGTGCAGGAACCTGCACGGCCATCGCTACGTGCTCGAAATCACGCTGCGCGGCGATCTCGTCGATACCGAGGGGGCGCCCGACCGCGGCATGGTGATGGATTTCGCCGACGTGAAGGCGCTCGCGGTCGAGCACCTCGTCAACAAGTGGGATCACGCGTTCCTCGTCTATGCGCGCGACGAGGTCGTGCGTTCGTTCCTCGAGCAGATGGCCGACCACAAGACCGTCGTGCTCGACCGGATTCCGACCGTCGAGAATCTCGCGGCCATCGCGTTCGACATCCTTGCGAACGTGTACGACGCGCACTACGGCGTGAACTTGCGTCTCGAGCGCGTGCGCCTGTACGAAACGCCGAACTGCTGGGCCGACGTCGAGCGCGACCCGGCTGGCTGACGTTCCCGCGCCGGCCCGCGCGCTCGCGCGGCTGCCGGCCGGCGGCTGCCCGCGATGCGGCGCCCGGTCGCGCCCGCTGCGGCGCCGCTTCCCGCCTGATCCCACATTCGCCTATCGCCGCGCTATGATCGTTGCATAGCGCCGAAAGCGCGCCCGTGCGCGGCCCCCGCTGTCAGATCGGCCGTCCCGCGCCGACCAACGTTCCAGGGTGCGGTTCGGCGCAGCCGCCGTGCTGCGCCGCACGACGCGCTGCACCCGCTTGCGCCCGTTGCTTGTCCCGTTCGATTGCCGTTCCGTCCAGGAGCCCGTATCGATGAGCACGCTCACCAATTCCCTCAAGCAGCGTCTGCACGACGGCGACGAGCCGCTGTACGGCCTGTGGCTGTCGCTCGGCTGCGATTCGGCTGCGGAAGCGCTCGCGCATGCCGGCTACGACTGGCTCTGCATCGACATGGAACATGCGCCGAACGACAGTCGCGACGTCGCGTCGCAACTGCGCGCGCTGGCCGCCGCGCACCTGCCGAGCGAGCCCGTCGTGCGCGTGCCGGGCCGCGAGCCGTGGCTCGTGAAGCGCGCGCTCGACGCAGGCGCGCGCACGCTGATGTTCCCGTGCATCGAGACGCCCGACGATGCCGCGCACGCAGTCCGGCTCACGCGCTTTCCGTCGCCGGATTCGCCGGACGGGCTGCGCGGCGTCGCCGGAATGGTTCGCGCGGCCGCGTACGGCATGCGCCGCGATTACCTGCAGACGGCGAACGCGCAGGTCGCGGTGATCGTGCAGATCGAATCGGCGCGCGGGATCGATGAAGTCGAGCGGATCGCCGCGACGCCGGGCGTCGACTGCCTGTTCATCGGCCCGGCCGATCTGGCGGCGAGTCTCGGGCATCTCGGCGACAGCCGCCACCCGGACGTCGAGACCGCGATGGCGCGCGTGCTCGCGGCCGGCCGGCAGGCAGGCGTCGCGGTCGGTGTCTTCGCGAGCGATACGGCGAGCGCGCGCCAGTATCGCGAGGCCGGCTATCGAATGATCACGCTGTCGGCCGACGTGACGTGGCTGCTGCGCGCGACGCGGCAGGCGCTGCAGGAGGCACGGTCATGAACGGCGGCGATGGTGATGGCGGCGCGGGCGCGGCCCGCGCGCGGCGCGCGATCAACGCACGCAGGCGGATCGGCGCGACGTGCGCGCTCCTGGCCGTATGCGCTGCCGCATGGGCTCAGAACGCGCCGCACACGAAACCCGATCCGGCGCGCGAGACGCAGTCGGCGGTCGCTGACTACAACGCCGGCGACTATCGCGCGGCGCTGGTGCAGTTCCACGATGCGGCCGAACGCGGCGACCGGCTCGCGCAGTTCAACTACGCGATGATGCTGCTCACCGGCGTCGGCGTGACCGCGAACGTCGACGAAGGGCTGCGCTGGCTGAAGCGGGCCGCCGACGCGAACATGTCGCATGCGCAGTACGTGTACGGGCGGATGTTCGACGACGGCGAATTCGTCGCCCGCAATCCGGCAGAAGCGCACCGCTGGTTCCTGCGCGCGGCGAAGCAGGGGCACGTTCAGGCCGAGCTGTCGCTCGCGAACCAGTTCCTCGACGGGCGCGGCACGCCGCGCGACAACCGGCAGGCGTTCGTCTGGTACAAGCAGGCGGCCGATGCGGGCGAGCCGACCGCGCAGTACGTGACGGCTTCGTTCTACGAGCGCGGCGGCGACGGCGTCACGCAGAACCTGAACATCGCGCGCGCGTACTACGCGGCCGCGGCCGCGCACGGCGACGAGGCCGCCGGGTTGAAGTTCAAGGAGCTGAGCGCGCGGCTGAAGGCGCAGGAGCCGGCGTCGGGCGCCGGTGCCGACCGCGGGAGCCCGCGCGCGACGCCGCAGTGAGCGGCCGGCTGCGGCCTTCGCTCTCCACACAGCGAAAACGGCGCCCGACGCGCCGTTTTCCGTTGTCGCGAATGCGTGCGACCGCGCGCGGTGCGCCGCCGTCAGCTCTTCATCAGCCGCCGCTGCCGCCCGACGCTCATGATCATCCCGATCGCGATGCCGAGCGTCGCGAGCGCGGTGCCGCCGTAGCTCATGAACGGCAGCGGCACACCGACCACCGGCAGCACGCCGCTCACCATCCCGATGTTCACGAACGCATAGACGAAGAACGCGAGCGTGAGCGAACCCGCGAGCAGCCGTCCGAACAGCGTCGCGCCCTGCGCGGCGATGTAGAGCCCGCGCGCGATCAGCGCCATGTACAGCGTCAGCAATACGAGGCCGCCGGCGAGCCCCCATTCCTCGGAGAACACCGCGAAGATGAAGTCGGTGTGCTTCTCCGGAATGAATTCGAGGTGGGCCTGCGTGCCTTTCAGGTAGCCCTTGCCGAGCGCGCCGCCCGAGCCGATCGCGATCACGGCCTGGATCGTGTGGAAGCCTTTGCCGAGCGGGTCGGAGGTCGGATCGAGCAGCGTGCATACGCGGTGCTTCTGATAGTCGTGCATCAGCGGCCACTGCACTTCGGGCTGGCAAATGCGCTCCTCGAACACGGCGATCGAGCCGACCGCGATCACGCCCGCGACGAGCACCGGCACGATCAGCTTGAACGACAGGCCGGCGAGGTAGATCACGAAGAAGCCGGCCGCGAACACGAGCAGGCCGGTGCCGAGGTCGGGCTGCTTCGCGATCAGGCCGACCGGCACCATCAGGATTCCGAACGCGGCGACGAAGTCGTACCAGCGCAGCCCGCCTTCGCGGCGCTGGTAGTACCACGCGAGCATCAGCGGTGTCGCGATCTTGAGGATTTCCGACGGCTGGATCACGACGCCGACGTTCAGCCAGCGCTTCGCGCCCTTCTTCGTCATCCCGAACAGCGCGACCGCGACCAGCAGCGCGACCCCGAACGTATACAGCGGGACTGCGAAGCGCATCAGCGTCGTCGGCGGAATGTTGGCGATCACCCACATCAGCACGAACGTCAGCAGGATGTTGCGTAGTTGATCCTCGACGCGGCCAGGCATGTCGATGCTCGCGCTGTACAGCGTGACGATGCCCACGCAAAGCAGCAGGAACACGATGAGGGCGAGCGGGCGGTCGAAGCCCGCGAACATCTGCTTGATCTTGTCGAGCCAGGCGCGCTTGTCGAATTGCATGCCTTTCTCCGTTAATGAGCGGTTCCGGCGTTCGCCGTTTTCGCGGCGGCCGTGGCACGGGTGTTGTCGTCGCGCGGCGCGGCGGCGAGCGGCTGCGCATCGCTCGCGGGCCGGCGCGGCCGGTGCGGGCGCCGGATCGGCGGCAGGCTG
>NZ_CABVPL010000032.1 GCF_902499045.1 Burkholderia latens
GCTTCATTTGCCGTGATCAGCTTATGGCGGGACTTCCACCCGCAGGAGTGCGCCCATGCTGGGCGCACACGAAAAAAGGCGTGCCCGTGCCGGCACGCCTTCCCGTCGAATGGCCTCGTCGGATCACGTCACGGCGCGAGCCGCGTGAACACATAGTCGTGATTCTTCACGCGCGCCTGGTGACACGCGAAGCACGTCTGGTGCTGACCGATATCGGCCGGCACGCCGTTGACGAAGCGCCCGAAGCCCCAGCCGCCCGTCGACGCATAGCGCCGCGAATCCTTCACCATCACCTGCACGGTCGTTGCCTGGCCGGGCACCGTCGCCGGCGGGAACTCGTCCGACTGCTTGCGCTTGTACGCGAGCTTCACGAGGATCGTGCCGTCCGGGAACGGCAGCGTCGATTTCTCCAGTGCCCGAATCGCGACCGGATTGCCGAGCACCACGCGCAACTCGTCGAGCGGCGCGGCCTCCTCGGCCGGTGCGACCATTTCCCACTTCCGGTAGCCGGGCGGAATCGTCACGCCGTAGATCGGCGACGCGGCCGGCTTCGGCTGCTCGGCCAACGCAGCAGGACCGCTCGCGGCAAGCGCGCCGGCCAGCAGCACGCTTGCGACGAGCACGCGGTGCGCACCGCCGCGGCGCAACACTCCAGTACGCGCGCGCATCACAGATGCTCCACTTGCAGGATCGCGTCCGCGAATGCCTGCGGCGCTTCCTGCGGCAGGTTATGGCCGATGCCGCCGGTGATCGTCCGATGTTGGTACTTGCCCGTGAACTTCTTCGCATAGGCGGCCGGTTGCGGATGCGGCGCACCGTTCGCGTCGCCTTCCATCGTGATCGTCGGCACGGTGATCGCCGGGCCGGCCGCGAGACGCCGCTCGATGTCGTCGTATTGCGCTTCGCCCTTCGCGAGGCCGAGGCGCCAGCGGTAGTTGTGGATCACGACGGCCACGTGGTCGGGGTTCCGGAACGACGCGGCGGTGCGCGCATAGGTGTCGTCGGAGAACTGCCACTTCGGCGACGCGAGTTGCCAGATCAGCTTGTTGAACGCATCGCGATTCTCCGCGTAGCCGAGCGCGCCGCGCTCGGTCGCGAAGTAGAACTGATACCACCACTGGAGTTCGGCCTGCGGCGGCAGCGGCTTGGCGTTCGCCGCCTGGCTGCCGATCAGGTAGCCGCTCACCGACACCAGCGCCTTCACGCGCTGCGGCCACAGTGCCGCGATCACGTCGGCCGTGCGCGCGCCCCAGTCGTAGCCGCCGAACACCGCGCTGTCGATCTTCAGCGCGTCCATCAGCGCGACGATGTCGACGGCCGTCACCGCCTGCTGGCCGTTGCGCACCGTGTCGGCCGAGCGGAACGTCGTCGATCCGTAGCCGCGCAGGTACGGCACGATCACGCGATAGCCGGCCGCGGTGAGCAGCGGCGCGACTTCCGCGTAGCTGTAGATGTCGTACGGCCAACCGTGCAGCAGGAACACGACCGGGCCGTTCTTCGGGCCGAGATCCGCATACCCGACGTTCAGCACGCCCGCATCGATCTGGTGGATCGCGCCGAGCGACGCGGCGCCGGCCGCGCCCTTCGACGCCGATGCGGCAGGCGCCGGCTGCGCATTCGCGAGCGCGCTGAAGCCGAGGTCGGCAAGGCTCAGGCTCGCGAGCGTCGAACCCAGGATCAGGCGGCGGCGGGTGTTCACGGTATCAGGCATGATTCGTTCTCCATTGTCGATCGCTAAGGAAGGGATTCCGGTATCGCCAAATCACGCGGCGGCGCCTGGCACCGCGCCGCCGCGCGAAGCGCGTCACCGGTTTTATATCCGAACCATCGGGATGCTTTGTATCTCAACGTATCTGTGTTCGAGCCCGACAAACAGCGATTCAAAATCGCACGCGAACCGGCCGGTTCGCGGCCGGCGCGGGGGGACGGCGCGGTCGGCCGCGCCGGTTCGTCGCGCGTCACGCGATCCGGTTAGTCTCACGCACGCCGCAGCGGCCGGAACCCCGCACGCACTTCGCGCGCAAACAGTTCCGGCTCCTCCCAGGCCGCGAAATGCCCGCCCTTGTCGACTTCGTTGAAGTAGATCAGGTTGTGATAGCTGCGCTCGGCCCAGCTGCGCGGCGCCTGGTAGATCTCGCCCGGGAACACCGTGATCGCCGCCGGCAGCGAGATGTCCACCGCGTTGAAGTTGTTCGAGTGATCCTCCCAGTAGATCTGCGCGGACGACGTCGCGGTGTTGGTCAACCAGTACAACGAGATGTCGTCGAGAATCTCGTCGCGCGGAATCGAGCGTTCGGGCACGCCGCCGCTGTAGGTCCACTGCGAGATCTTGTCGTACATCCATGCGGCCTGCCCCGACGGCGAATCGGCGAGCGCGTAGCCGACCGTCTGCGGACGCGTGACCATCATCGCCGAGTAGCCGCAGTTGTCGCGATAGAACGTCGCGAGTTTCTCGTACGCGGCCTTTTCCTTCGGCGACAGCGTCGCCGGCGCGGGTGCGTCGATCTGCAGCAGCGTCGCGATGTCAGGCGGCACCGTCGCCGGCATGTTCACGTGAATCCCGGCCAGGCCCTGCACGCGCTGCATCGCCATCCGGTGCGAGATCACCGAGCCGCAATCGCCGCCCTGCGACACGAAGCGCGTATAGCCGAGGCGCGCCATCAGCTCGCCCCATGCGCGCGCGATGTGGTCCGAGCCCCAGCCGGTCTTCGTCGGACGGCCCGAGAAACCGAAGCCCGGCAGCGACGGCACGACGACGTGGAATGCGTCGTCGGCGCTCGCCCCGTGCGCGGTCGGATCCGTCAGCGGGCCGATCGCCTTCAGCAGCTCGAAGATCGAACCGGGCCAGCCGTGCGTCATGATCATCGGCATCGCGTTCGCATGCCGCGAGCGCACGTGGATGAAGTGAATGTCGAGCCCGTCGATTTCCGTGATGAACATCGGAAAACCGTTCAGGCGCGCCTCGCCCTTGCGCCAGTCGTAGTCGGTGCCCCAGTAGCGCAGCAGTGCCTGCATGCGCGCGAGCCCCACGCCCTGCGATTCGTCGGCGACGGTCTCGCGGCCCGGCCAGCGCGTCGCGGCGATGCGGCGGCGCAGGTCGGCCAGTGCTTCGTCGGGGATATGGGCGGTGAACGGGCGTATCGCGTCGCCGCCGGTTGCCGCATGCAGCGCGGTCGGCAGCATCGCGGATACGCCGGCGGCCACGGAACTCGCCAGCAGGTGGCGACGCATCGGGGAAAACGGTGTGGAAGACATCGTTCGGCATCTCCTTTCGTGAAGTGGAAAGTGAACATGCCGCGCGCCCGGACGCGCATTCGCTTTCATTCGGGCACGCGGGTCATGCGGCGTTGCCCATTTGAAAGGTCTGATGTATCGGAGATGTGTCTGGTTTGTACGCGTTTGTAGCGAGTGGGCGCGAGTCGCCGTCAGGGCGCGACCCAGCGGCCTTCGTAGCCGTCGCCGTTCACATCGAAGACGGCGCGGCGATGGCCGCTGCGCGCGAGCTCGAGCCAGTCGATGCGCGTCACCGCGACATGGACCAGGCAGAAGTTTCGATAGCCGTTGTCGTCGGCGGCGGTGTCCGTGGCTGGACTCGCCGCGATGCGCGCGTTTTCAGGCGATGCGATCGGCGTGCCCGGACGCAACGGTGCGCGGTACAGCAACAGCGTATGCGGACGGCTCGATTGCCAGACCGCGCGACGCTGCGCGTCGTCTTCGCAGATCGATGCCACGCCTTCCGCTCGAATCTGCACGAGCGAATCGAGATCGTTCGCGACGATCGCGATGCGCGGATCGCGGCGCAACTCCGCCACCTTCTCCGAGCGCGCATCGGTATGGAACGCGAGCTGGCGAGTCGCACGATTCACTTGCCGCAACACGACCGTGCGCACCTTCGGCCCGCCGTCGAGGCCGAGCGTCGCGGCCTGCAGCATCGTGAACGGCGAGCGCCGTTCGCCGACGCCGGATTCGACACACGACCACACACGGTCGTAGAGTTGCGCGAGCGATTCGGGAGCGGAAGCGGACATGTTGGCGCGGCGATGTTGCGGGACTCGATCGCGCCAGCTTACCCGTTTCGGCGGCCATGCGCCGCCGGCCTGCGATGCGAGCCCGCTGCCGCCGGCTTCAGTTGTAGCCGAGGACGACCGCCGCCGCGTCGCTGGCGTCGCTCGCGTCGCTCGGCTCCGCACCGAAGCGGCCGAGCACGTCGGCGACGTACTCCGGCCCCGCGCTGATCTGTGACGACCGGTGCTCGACGGGGCGGATGTCGGCCACGCCGGGCGCTTGATCGAGCCGTGCGGGTGCGTTGATGACGATGTTCATCGATGTGTCTCCTCACGCGGCCAGCGCCGCTCCATATGCGCGCACCAGGCGCGCGACGCCCTCCCGGATCGCATCGACGTCCGGCGCGGCGAACGACAGGCGCAGCGATGCGGCATCGACGTTGTCCGCGAAGAACGCGTTGCCCGGCACGAAGACCACCTTGTTCGCGATCGCCTGTTGCAGCAGCACGTCCGACGGCACCGCGCCGATCCGCGCCCACACGAACATCCCGCCTTCCGGACGATGGAATGCGATCGCGTCGCCGAAGCCGTCGCGCAGCGCGTCGCACATCGCATCGCATTTGCGCCGGTACGCCGCCGTGATGCGCGGCAGATGGCGTTCGAGCGCGCCGTCGGCGAGATACTCGGCGGCGGTCGCTTGCGTCCACGGCGTGCTGCACAGGTCGACCGTCTGTTTCGCGATCACGCAGCGTCGCGCGATCTCGGCCGGTGCGATCGTCCAGCCCACGCGCAGCCCCGGCGCGACGATTTTCGACAGGCTCGCGAAGTGCACGATCCAGTCGCGCGCGCCTTCGACTTCGCTCGCGAGCGCGAGCATCGACGGCACCGGTTCGCCCGCGAAGCGCAGATCGCCGTACGGGTCGTCCTCGACGATCAGGAAACGGTATTGCACCGCGAGACGCAGCAGCTTCAGCCGGCGTTCGCGCGTGAGCGTCGCGCCGGTCGGGTTCGCGAAGGTCGGGACCGTGTAGAGCAGCTTCGGCTGCACGATATCCCCGGACGCGAGTTGCGACGCGAGACGGTCGACGTCGAGGCCGGCGCCGTCGACCGGAATCGTCACGATCCGCGCCTGTTGCAGACGCATCGCCGACAGCGTTGCCGGATACGCCGGTTGTTCGGTCAGCACGACGTCGCCCGGCGCGACCAACACGCGCAGCAGCAGATCGAGGCCTTGTTGAGAGCCGGTGGTCACGAGCAGCTCGGCCGGCGTACAAATCACGTTGCGGCGCGCCATCAATGCGATCAGTTGCTGCTTCAGTTCCGCGAGGCCGTCGGTCGGGCCGTATTGCAGGCAACGCACCGGCCGTGCGTACGCGCGTTCGGCGGCGGCGTTCAGGCCGTCGACGTCGAACAGGTCGCTCGCCGGGTAGCCGCCCGCGAAGGAGATCATCCCCGGTTCGGACAGGTATTTGAACAGCTCGCGGATCGGCGAACCGGCTGGATTCTGGAATGAGGGCGTGAACGCGTACATGTCGTCGTGAACTGGATGGCAGCGGCGGCCGGGATAGCCGACGGGTGCCGCCCGCCAACGCGCGTCTCGCGCCGGCGGCGGGAATTCGAGCCACGATTGTCGACAGCCATTAACGCTGCGGCAAACGATATCTATGCACTAGGTCTTGCGGTTTGGTCATCAATTGGCGCGCGACGAACGCGCGCCTTCGTTCGACGGTTCCGGCAACCCGGCTCGTCATCGGTAAGGCGAGCCGTTCACTCCGCCGCCCGCCGTAGCGCGCTGCCCGTTCGGAGGCGATATGCCGTTGCGGACATAGCCGGCAATCGCCTCGAGCACGCCGAGATCGAGATCCTGCACGCGGTCGGCGCCGAAATGAGACAACCACTTGCGCGCAAGTTCCGCGTGCGTTGCCGTATGCGCGGTCGCGGCAAGCGCACTCAGGTCTTCCAGTGCTGAACGCTGGTCCATGTGTTCTCCGTGGTGGCTGATGGCCGGACGCTGCCGGCTATCGTCGAGACCGGGATGCCGTCAGACGGCTTCCAGCGCAATGGCGATGCCTTGCCCGCCGCCGATGCACAACGTCACGATGCCGCGCTTGATGCCGTCACGGCGCATCGAATGCGCAAGGCGAGTCGTCAAGACGGCGCCGGTCGCGCCGATCGCGTGGCCGTGCGCGATCGCTCCGCCTTCGACATTGACCAACGCTTCGTCGATGCCGAGTTCTCGCACGACCGCGATCGGTACGGCGGCAAAGGCCTCGTTGATCTCGAAACGCTCCACGTCGTTCAACGACCAGCCGGCACGGGCAAGCGCCATCCTTACCGCCGGCACGGGCCCGAGTCCGAACATGCCCGGCTCGACCGCGCCCACGCCGTAGGCCACGAGCGTGGCGATCGGCTCGATCCCGTGCGTGTCGGCATACCGCCGCTCGGCCACGATCATCGCTGCCGCACCGCTGTTCAGTCCGGGCGCATTGCCCGCGGTGATCGTGCCGTCGGATCGGAACGCGGGTTTCAATTTGGCAAGCGACTCGAACGTCGTGTCCGGACGCGGCTGCTCGTCGCGCTCGAATCGGACGGTTTGTTTGCGCCCGTCGATCTCGACCGCGACGAGTTCGGCGTCGAACGCTCCGCGTTCCCGAGCGTCCGCGAAGCGCTTTTGCGACCGCTCCGCCCACCGGTCCTGCTGCTCACGCGTGATGCCCATCGCTGAAACGAGATCTTCCGTGTGCCACCCGGAATGCCGGCTCGAGAACGCGTCGACGAGACCGTCCCCGAGCATGCTGTCGACGATCTCGGCATTGCCCATCCGATGGCCCCATCGGCCGCTTTCCAGCAGATACGGCGCGCGCTCCATGCTCTCCATTCCGCCCGCCGCCGCGACCTCGCCGAATCCGAGCCAGATTTCCTGCGCCGCATTCACGATGGCCTGGGCGCCGGAGCCGCACACGCGATTCACCGTAAACGCGGGTACGGCCACGGGAATCCCTCCAGCGACCGCCGCCTGACGCGCGGGATTCATCTTGTTGCCGGCCTGGACGACGTTGCCCATCACGACCGACGCCAGCGCCGCCGGATCGACGTTGCTGCGATGTACCGCTTCGCGCAACGCGACTGCACCGAGCGCCGTCGCCGCAACGTCCTTCAACGTGCCGCCAAACGCGCCGATGGGCGTCCTGACGGGACTGCAGATCACTACCTGTCGAGCAACCATTTCAACACTCCATTCAAAGGCCGGTTCCTGCGGACCGGATGCCGCCGCACCGCCGCGCGCCGCTTCCGGGAAAGGAATGCTGCTTCCCGAGGCGCGGCGCGCCCCTCCCGCCGCGTCAGATCGAAACCATTTCGAAGTCCTCCTTGCCGACGCCGCACTCGGGACACTTCCATTTGGCCGGAATGTCTTCCCAGCGCGTGCCCGGTGCGATGCCGTCTTCCGGCGCACCCTGTTCTTCCGAGTAAATCCAGCCGCACACCAGACACATCAACGTGCGCATTTCCACCGCTGTCGTGCTCATCTCGCCAACTCTCCAAAATTCGACGTCTGTCGCGTCACGAATTCGCACACCTGCTCGCGCACCCTCGCATCCGACAGGATTCTCCCGTGCCCCGCGCCCGGCGCCGGCCACAGCGTCGCCTCCTGCAGGCCGGCCACCACGCGCTGCGCCTCGCAGTACGGCACCACCGCATCAGCCGGGTCGTGCACGACCAGTACCGGGACGTCCAGCGACGCGCCGCGCGCGAGAATGTCCCAGTGGCTGACCGGCACGCCGTTGCGCCGCTGCAGCTCCGCATAGACGCGCTCGATCACCGGGCGCGGGAACGCCATGTCGCGGCTGGCCCAGCGCTCCAGCACCTCGGTCAGCCCGCTCGTCGGGGCGATCAGTACGATGCAGCGCAGCGACGCGCGGCGCGAGCGCTCCGCGAGCGCCGAGACCGCCGCGATCGAACCGAGCGAATGCGCGATCACCACTTGCGCGCCGTCGATCGCATCCAGCACCGCGCCCGTCGCGCGGGTGAACTGCGTCATCGTCGTATGCTTGCCTGGCGACCGGCCGTGCGCCGGCGCGTCGAACGCCGCGACCGAGAAGCCCAGCGCCTGCATCGGCTTCACGAAGCTCAGCATGCTGCTGCTGTCGGTGCCCCAGCCGTGCACGAGGAGCACCCGCGACGCACCGCCGTCCCAGCAATACGCGCGATCGATGTCCTCGTTGCCGTCGATGAACGCCTCTTTCGCACCGAGCGGCACGCGATCGCTGACGGCCAGCCCATAACCGCGCGTGAAGCCGAACGCGTCGGCCGCCCGCCGCCCCGCGGCGTGCGGTGCAAACGCATTCAGCACCCGGAACGCGCGCCGGCCGAGCCGGACGCGCAACGATGGGGCCTTCGGCTTGCGCCGCGCGATCGGCGAAACGTCGGTACGGTTCGCAGTCGCCATCACCGCCCCTCCGCCGCCGCACGCGCGCCGACGGGCACGGCTTCCCGGGACAGGCTTCGGTAGTAGCCGGACTCGGTATCGTAGAAATGGCAATGACGAATCACGTGCCACAGATCGCCGAACGTGAAGTCCTTCTCGCGGATCATGCCCGGATATGCCTCCTTGAGCGCCGCCTGGGCCTTCGGCAGGTTGTAGAACGGCACGATCGGCGCGACGTGGTGCGCCGTATGCACCGAAATGTTGTGCGTCATGAAGTGCAGCCACTTCGGATACCGGTAGTCGGTCGTCACCAGCAGGCGGCTCGCGTTCGGCGTCCAGTGCTGCGACGGCAGGAACGGGATCTCGTCCGACGTGTGATGCATCAGCGTCGTCGCGCTGAACCACGCGTGAATCATGAGCCACGGCACGACGAAATACAGGAACAGGCCGGTGATGCCGGTGAAGTAGATCAGCGCCGGGAAATAGAGCGCGGACGCGAACAGCACGAACGCGATCGAGCGTTTCACGTCGCGCCGCATCTCGCGCTTCGGATAGAAGCCCGGACGGAAGCCCGATTCCTTCCAGTAGCTCACCGTACCCGCCCAGAACAGCCACTTTCGCGTGCCGGCGTACTCGAGGCGCTTGAGAAGCGGCATGCGATCGTAAAGCGGCGCCGGAATCGGCCGCCAGTCGGTATCGAGTTCGAGGTTGTTGGTATTCGCGTGATGCAGGTTGTGCGTGTGACGCCACGCATGGAACGGATACAGCAGCGGCAGAAGCGACAGGTGCCCGATTGCCAGGTTGAACCATCGAGAGCGGGAAAACGAGTTGTGCCCGCAATCGTGCGCGATGCAATGCAGCCCCCAGCCGCCCAGGCCTGCAAGCAGCCACAGCGGAACGTAGAACAGCCAATGCGGCGCGTACGCGATGCCGACGATCGCGCCGATGTACGCCGCATAGCTGACGACGAAGCCGAGCACGCCGCGCCATACGCGCGGCTCGTACAGCGATTTCGGAATCGCGTCGGTCAGCCGCACGCCCTCGAGCGACTTCGACTTCTGCATGAATTCGTCGAAACGCGCCGGCGGCGCGCTCGGAACGGTGTAGGTGTTCGCCATGTCGATCTCCCGCTTACGCCGTTTGCAGACCGAGCTCGGTCGACAGGTGGCGCGCCAGTTCGTCGATGCTGTTGTGTTCGAACAGCAGCGCCGGCGACAGTCGCTGCTCGACGACCTTCTCCAGATCGCCCGACACCTGCACGGCGACGATCGAATCGAGCCCGTACTCGTCGAAGCCTTTGGCGGGATCGATCGCCGACCGGTCCACCTTCAGCTGCTTCGCGAGCCGATCGACCAGCCAGCTGCGGATCGACGCTTCCGTCAGCGGGCCGATATCGGCGGCCGCCGCTTTCTTGCGGCCGAACAGGCCACCCAGGATTCCAGCTTGAGACATGATGAATCACCCTTCCTTACGAGGAAAATGAACGAAATAACGACAGCAACCTGCTTCAATGCGGGTGTTTCGCGAGCTTGCGGATCGCCGCTGGCGTCGGCTGGCGCAGATCCCAGACGACGCGCAGCTTGCCGAGCGTCCACAGCACCCACGCGCTGAGATCCGGCTCGTACCACTTCACCGAGTGGCGGTATGACGCGGGGAACGCGTGGTGGTTGTTCTGCAGGCCTTCGCCGAACGTGAGCACGGCGACCGTCCAGTTGTTCGCGCTGTTGTCGTCGGTCTTGAACGGCCTTCCGCCGAACATGTGGCAAACGGAACCCACGCACCACGCGGCCTGATTGGCCAGGAAAATCCGCGCGAAGCCGCCGAACAGGAGGCCGTTCCACGCGCCATGCCAGGAGCCGGCAACGGCGCCGCCGATCGCGGCGGGCAGCACGAGGCCGAGCACGATCCACCACGCGTAGGTGCGGTGATAGAAAAACAGGCGGCGGTCGCGCAACACATCGGGTGCGAAGAACGTCCAGCCCGATACGTCGGCGGCGAGCATCCACGGCATGTGCGCATACCAGAGGCCGCGCAGTTTCGCGAACAGGCCGTTGCCGGCCAGGTTCGGCGAATGCGGATCGCCTTGCTGATCGCTGTACAGGTGATGACGCCGGTGCGTCGTCACCCAGAACATGATCGGCCCTTGCGCGGCCATCGATCCGCAGATCAGCAGCAGCCCTTCGAACCACTTCGAGGTCCGGAACGTCTTGTGCGCGAGATACCGATGGAAGCCCATCGTGATCCCGCCCATGTGCAGGAAATAGAACACCGCGAACAGCACCAGATCGGTGACGGCGAAGTCGCCCAGCACGAGCTGCCGTACCGCCAGCGCGAAGCCGGCAAGCGGCACCAGCATCACGGCCAGCGCGGTATAGCGTTTGACGCGCGCCCCGCTGCCCTTTAGCGGCGAAACACCGGGGATCTGCCCGTCGGCGGCCGACAGCCCGCCTGCGGCGGTGACGCCGGGTGCAACCTGAATCGACGAATTCATAGGATTCTCCAAACGCTGAATAGGATTACGGCGAAGTTGACGGGGCCGCCGCGCCGCGCTTCGGGGCATAGCGCACTTCCGTGACGAGGCCCAGCGCGTCGAGCAAGCGGATGAACCATGCGGACGGATCGAGCTGCCAGAACATGTGATCGTTGTTCGCGAAGGCCGGCTGTGCGTGATGGTTGTTGTGCCACGCGCCGCCCACCGAAACGATCGCAAGCAGACCCAGATTGCGACTGTGGTCGCGCGTCGCGTGCGGACGCGTGCCGATGGTGTGGCACAGCGAATTCACGGCCCAGGTCGACTGATCGAGCAGGAAGATCCGTGCGAGCCCACCCCACAGGAAACCGCCGACGGCCCCGGGCAACGCGTGCCCGGCGGGCGCGAACCACGCGCCGGCCAGCGCGGGAATCGCGAGGCCGAGCAGCACCCACCACCCGTAACGCAGATTCAGATTGACGATCAGGCGGTCGCGCAGCAAGTCCGCGGCATACGCGCTCCAGTTGTCGCGGCGCACGGTGAACAGCCAGCCCACGTGACCGTGCCAGAGGCCCGCGAGACGGCTCGGCTTGCCGTGCCGGTTCGCGCGCGGGCGCGGCGAATGAGGATCGCCGTCCTGATCGGTGAACGCGTGATGCATCCGGTGCGTGGCGGCCCAGAACAGGATCGGCCCTTGGGCGGCCATGCTGCCGAGCACGCCGAGCATCACGGTGACGATCGGCCGCCCCTTGAACGCGCGGTGCGAGAAATAGCGGTGCATGCCGGTTTCGACGCCGATCGCGGTCAGGAAATACATCACCGCCAGCAACACGAAGTCGGTTGCGCGCACCCCGTATATCCACGTGTATGCAATCGCGAGCGCGAAACCGAGCGCGGGTAGGCCGACGGTCAGATAAGCGAGCCGGCGCGCGCGCGAGTCGGTGTCGGCTTCGGCCGCACGGGCGGCCGCGGGTGTTCGCGAAGACGAGGAATCTGCTTCAGCCATGACTGGCTCCGAAGAAAGACAACGACAATGGAAATCGGCGATGAACCGTGTACGGACGGCTTACGCGCGAGCGTCGAGCGTGCTCAGGCTGCCTTGCTGGAACGCCTGCTTGCACGCTTGCCGGCGGACCTTGCCGCTGGTCGTCAGCGGAATCGCACCGGTCGGCCCCAGGTGCACCACCGCTGGCGCAACCCCGTGATCGCGCGTGACCGCCGACGTGATCGCCGCGCGCACCTCGCGCATTTGCTCCGGGCTCAGACGTCGCGAACGCTTGAGCTCCGCGACGACGACGAGCGACTCCGTGGGGCCGCCGTCGATCGAAAACGCGACCACGCCGTTCGTTCGAATCGCGTCGTGCGCCGACTGCACCGATCGTTCGATGTCGGTCGGATAGAGATTGCGCCCGGCGACGATCACCACGTCCTTGATCCGGCCCGTCACGAACAGCTCGCCGTGATTCAGGAAACCGAGATCGCCCGTGCGGAGGTAACGGCACGAATCGTCGTCGCCGCGTCCGCCGCTGATCGCCGCCGCGAACACGTCGGCGCTGTCCGCGCGGCCGAGATAGCCCGCCGCGACGTTCGGACCGCTGAACCAGATTTCGCCGATGGTCCGCTCCGGCAGCACGCGTTGCGTCGCAGGATCGACGATCAGCAGCCGATGGCCGGCGGCCACGGGCCCGCAGCCGACCAGCGTGGTGCGCCCGCGCGCATCGGATTGCGGGTCGTGCGGCTCGCACACGCCGCGGGCGAGCGCTTCCTTGTCGACGTCGATCAGCGTGATCGGCGAACGGCCCACCTTGCCGGAGACGTACAGCGTCGCCTCCGCCATTCCGTAGCAGGGCACGACGGCGCTGCGCGCGAAGCCGTGCCGGCCGAAACGCGCGAAGAAGCGTTCGAGCGTCGTGTGGCTCACCGGCTCCGCGCCGCAGAATACGTGCTGCAGCGAGCCGAGATCGAGCGTGGCGGCTTCTTCGTCGCTGATGTTGTCGACGCACAGGTCGAACGCGAAATTCGGTGCGACGCTCGTGGTCACGCGATAGTCGGTGATCGCCTTGAGCCAGCGATACGGACGCTGGACGAAATGCTGCGGCGACAGGATCACGAGCGGGAAGCCGCTGAACACGGCGAGCAGCAGTGCGCCCATCAGGCCCATGTCGTGATACGGCGGCAGCCACGTACAGCCGACGCGCGCCGGATCGTCGCCGAGCCGTTCGGCGATCACCGCGCAGTTGCTGACGAGATTCGCGTGCGTGACGATCACGCCTTTGGGCTCGCCCGTCGAGCCGGACGTGTATTGCAGCAGCGCCGGCCGATCCGGATCGACACCCTCCGCGAGCAGGCTGCGCACGTCGTGCGCCGATGTGTCGATATCGTCGAACGCGTGTTCCTCGATCGTCAGCAACGCAGGCGCGGCGCGCTCGCCGCCGTGGAGCCCGTCGAGCTCCTGTTGCAGCGATCGATGATGCTTGCCGGCAATGACGACGTCGGGACGGGCATCGCGGCAGATCGATGCGAAGCGCGCCACCGCACGAGAGCCGGCCGGCGGAAACGAAGGAACCGCGGTCGCCCCCGCCAGCAGGATGCCGAACAGCGCGGCAACGTAGCTCAGGCCCGGTTCGAGCAGCAACAACACGCGCCGTTCGTGCAGCGCGTGCTGCAGCACCATATTGCGCACATGAACCGCCGCCGCGGCGAACTGGCCGTATGACCAGCTCACGACATCGTCCTCGCCGTCGCGAAGAAAATGGAAGGCGATTCGCTCGGGTGTGTGCTCGGCACGCTCGCGAAGAATATCGAGCAGAGACGAGGTCGTGCGTTCCGCCGGCAAAGCGGAGGGGAGAATACTACCGGCCATCATGAGACCCTCGGATTATCGGTTTTGTTTTGTTTTGTTTTGGGTGAAAACGTCATGCCCGGCCGCGTGCCGAACGGCACGCGGCCATCAATGTGCCGCCGCGGATGCGAGCGCGCGAGGCCGCGTATCCACCGGCGCGCACAGGATCGCGGTTGCCAGACCCAGCGCAATCTGCAAGTAACAGAGCGTGTGAAATTCGGCGAGGCGCGCAATTGCATTGCCGGTGATCGCGACCGTCAGCGCCACGCCGAGCACCGATCCCATCTGGCGTATCGCCTGGTTCACGGCCGAGCCGACGCCGAACCTCTCCGGCGGCAGATGCGCAACGGCGGCAGCCGACAATGAAGGCATCACCATGCCGACCCCCAATCCGGTCAGCAGCGCCCCCGGCAGCCACGCATGCACATAGTCGGGATTGACGCCGGGCACGAGCGCGAACCATATGCTTGCCGCCACGGATATCAGGCTTCCCGTCACCAGCAGAAGCCGGTGCCCCGCGCGCGCCGCGAACCGGCCGCACACGATCGCGGTGGGAACGACGAGCAGCGGCCCTGGGCTGCCGGCCAATCCCGCACGCGTCAGCGAATACGACCAGACGCCGGTGGTGAACAGGAACGTCTGGAAAAACATCATCGCGAAGCCGATTGCGAAGCACAGCGACGCCAGATTGATGTAGCAGTAAGTCCGGTCCTGGAACAACGACAGATCGATCGCCGGGGCACGCGCGGTGCGCGCCCATGCAACGAACGCCGCCAGCATCCCCAGCCCGCCCGCGATCGCCAGCGCCACCTTCGGCGACGTCCAGCCGAGCGCCTCGGACTGCACCAGTCCGAACGCGATCGAGCCGACGCCGAGGATCAGCAGGACGACGCCCGCGAGATCCAGCGGCGCACCGCGCTCGGGATCGCGCGACTCGTCGAGAACGCGCCACCCCTGCCATAGCGCGATCGTCCCGAGCGGCAGATTGACAAAGAACGCCCACGGCCAGCCGAAGCGATCGACCAGGAACGAGCCGAGGCTCGGCCCCAGCGCACCGGCCACCCCGCTGACCGCGCCCCACGAGCTCACCGCGATCGCCCGTTTGCTGACGGGGAACGCCGCCAGCAGAATCGACAGCGATGCAGGCAGCAGCAGTGCCGCGCCTGCGCCCTGCACCGCGCGCATCGCCCACAGCATCTCGACACGCGCGGCGATCCCGCAGCCGAACGATCCGGCCACGAACATCGCGAGTCCGAGCAGGAACGTTCGCTTGCGCCCGTACAGGTCGGCCAGGCGGCCGGCCGGCACGAGCAACGCGGCGAACACCAGCGTGTAGGCGTTCAATACCCACAACAGGCCGCCCGAATCCGCACCGGGAAACGCCTGCCGCAGCGCGGGAAATGCCGCGTAGAGCACGGTGACGTCGATCGAAACGAGGAACACCGCCACGCTTGCGATACAGAAAACCGGCCACGGCGAAATCGGGTTCGTCTGCGCCGGCGACGCGGGCACGCTGCGTCCGTTCATGGACTTATACCTCGCGACGCTGGCGCGACGTCACGCCGTCGCCCGATTCGGGTTCGGCGTCCGGTTCGAAATACGACGGATCGAGAAACGACAGCGTTCGCGCCCGCATCCGCGCTTGAAACAGCGCAACGACCGGCCACGGACGCATCGCCATCGCCATGCCCTTGACGTTGCTCGCGTCTTCCCAGCAGATGACGTTGGCCACTTCCAGCGGCAGCCCGCCAACCTCGCCGGTCCAGAGGCTCAGCGTCGTCGCGCCCGCCGACAGGCGCGGCCCGCTCGCGCGCCCGCCGTAGACCGCGATCGAGTGACCGCACACGCGCTCGACGTCCGCGCGCCCGCAAATCGGTTTGCACGCCACCGGGCTGGTCAGATACATGTCGTCGGTGATGCCGAACGGCAACTTGGCATCAAGCACTTCGTCGTCGGGAATCGGCGGCAGCGCGGTACTGATCCCCGCGGGCAACACCCACGCATCGACGTCGACGAGATCGCGGCTCGCGTCGTACAGCGCGCGGCGGACCGGCGCCGGAAACGAGCCAAGGAAGATGTCGACCTGGATGCGCGTGCCGAACCTGCGCGCGACCGTCACGCCGCGGATCTCGCGGCCCTGGAAACGGCCGTGCCATTCACGCCCGCCGATGTCCGCGCCGCTCCACGCGTGTTTCGGCTCGACCCCGGCAAAGACGCCGTCGGCCGCTGCCGCGACGCGCACGGCTCGATCGCAGCCGACGATCGCTCCGAACATCATCGGGTGATGCAAACTGACCTCGTCCCGCGCCGACATCCCGAGTTCGTGCAGCAACTCGCATACATAGAGCGCGCGTCCTTGCTCATTCATCGCCGTGTCCGCCTCTGCCGTCATCGTCGTTCGTTCCGCTGCGCGCGGCACGCGCGCCGTCTCCGCGTTCGTCATACGGCCGCCCGAATGGCTGCGTCCGCGCCCATCCGCTCCAGGATCCGCCGCGCCGCGAACGCCGCGCGATCGAGCTGGATGTCGATCATGGGCGCGGCGGGGTTCCAGTTAGCCTGAAGGCTCTCCGCGACGTCCTTGTCCTCCATCACGGTGGCGAACACTTCCTTCGCGGTGAACTCGGTAAACCGCACGTTGTCGACGTCGAAATCGCGGTGCATGCCGACGAAGACGTGCGTCGTGGTGTCCGTCTCGGGCGTGAAGATCGTCGTCGTATAGACGTGGAACACCTGACCGTCGGGATCGTCGCACGCGTGAGCCCGTGTTTCGACCCGCGTGTTGCCGATCGGCCAGTACAGCACCTCCTGGAAGCGATCGATGTAGTCGAGCTTCAGGATATGGGTATAGAGCGGCGGCGTCTTCTCGCGGCGCAGGTAGCGGCGCACGCGCACTTCGGCGTCGTTGATCACGATTTCGGGCGGCGTCTCGACGATGTCGAGCGAGCCGAGCGTCTTCGCGTGCACGAAGGCCGCGTGCGAAATGTCGAGGATGTTGTCGATCCCGAACAGGTAGCTGCACGCGATCGTGCAATAGCTCATCGTGCCGGCAAGCTCGCGCGCCGAGCAGACCCAGTGATCCGGAATCGCGGCCTCGTCGGCCTCGTCGGGCTCCCCGGTCCACAGCCAGATGAAGCCGTATTTCTCGACGACGGGGAACGTGCGCACGCGCGCGCCCTTCGGGATCGTGCTCTGGCTCGGAATGCTGACGCACGCGCCGGAGCAGTCGTATCTGAGCCCGTGGTACCAGCACTGGATTTCGTCGCCGACGACGCGTCCGCGCGACAACGGAACCTGGCGGTGCGGGCACCTGTCCTCGAGCGCGACGATCGTGTTCGTCAACGTGCGATACATGACGACCTTCTGGTTCAGGATCGTCCGGGCAAAGGGTTCCCGCTGGACTTCCGCGGACAGTGCTGCTGCATACCACGCGTTCTGGATAAACATGATTCCTCACTTGGCTACATGGGCGGCGTGCCGGCACACCCGACGCGCGCACGAGTCGGCGTGCGCGCTCCCGATCGTTTCTACTTGCGCATGACGGCAACCAGCGCGTCGCCGTCCGAAGCATCCATCGCTGCCGCGTCCCGATCGAGACGCCCGTCTGCCATCCGCTCGAGGAATTCGTCGGTCGCGGACTGCAGGTTGACGCACGGATACTGGAAACGCCCGGTGGTATAACGAAGCGCGCCGACGAAGGACCGCTCGACCGGCGCGCCCGCCGCCTCGAGCAGACCGTGCGACGCCAGGTACGCGTGCAGCGCCGGCAGCCGGTAGCACGGGACAGCCGGATACTGATGGTGTTCGAGATGGAAGTTGCTGCCGAAGAACAGCGCGGTATAGATCGGCGACGTATAGCTGCGGCTGTCGCGATAACGCCCCGGCACGGTATCCGTATGCTCGATGTACGCGCGGATGGTGCTGAACACGTATACGCCGATATACGGAATCAGCATGACCGTGAAACCGAGCCACAGCGATCGATGCCAGATGAACCCGTAGGCCGTCACCGCGCACAGGTTCAGTGCGATGTTGATCCGTGCGATCCAGCGCATTTCCCGCTGGCTGAACGGCAGGCGCGTGTTTTCCGGCCACGGAAGACCGGCCGCCATGCGTACGGCGTTCTTCGTGTAGATCCGCACCCCCTTGGAGCGCGCGAGAAAGAAGCGCGACCAGAAGGTGCGGTACTGCGAATAGATCTGCACGTCCGGGTCGATGTCCTGACCGGTGAAGCGATGGTGCTTCCAGTGCGTCATGCTGAAGCCGACGATCAGGAAGCCCGGCACCAGCGACGAGCAGACGAGCGCCAGCGCGGCGCTCACGTACTTGTTGCGATGCAGGTTCGTGTGCATCCCCTCGTGCCCGACGAAGGTCAGCAGGTGCATGCCGTGCCCGGCGATCACGCCCAGGACGATTGCCATCGCAATACGGGCCGGCGCCGACGCCGGGATATCGACGACGGCGAACGCCACTGCTGCCGGGATCAGAAAGAATGCGAGCGCGTGCGCGACATAGAGGATCGTCGCGACGGAGCTGATCCGGTGGAAGTGCCGTGGCAGCTTGAGCCGCGAAAATGCGACGTTGCCGTCCAGCGTTGCTTCGATGGTCATGGACATTCTCCTCGTTTTACTCGACACGGGACCGGCGGCACGCTCTGGTGCCCGGCCACGGCTTGCAATCGCGTGATCGCGACGGCCACACGCCGGCGTTGCGCGCGCTCATGGCGACGCCCTCACGCGAACGTCGTGATCGGCGCCGGCGGTCGCCGTTTCGATATCGTCCGGCTCCGACGCCTGCGCGCGCCTCGCGTGCGCGTCCTGTGCCAGACGCTGGCGCAACGCCATCTCGGCGCGAATCGCATCGCCTCGCCGGGACATGTCGAGCAGCGGCTGGATGACGCCCGTGTCGCCGCGCGCAATGGCCTCGTCTGCCCATTTCCTGATATCGCTGGGATCGAACACCGCAAACGGCGAGCATCGTCGATTCTGCGAAGCGAGCAGGCGTGCCTGCAGCACCGGGTCGGCGGCCAGCTTCGCGTACAGGATCCGGCTGAGCGGATTGTTGTGGCCGAGCGCGCCGCGGCCGCGCGAGTATTCGAACAGGTCGATCGAGGTCGCGTCGCGCTCGCGCCAGTAGCACTCCAGCGCGTCGTCGTCGCCGTCGACGATTGCGCGGCCGAGCGCGCGCGCATCGCGAAGTGCGTCGGTGATCCCGAATCCGGGGGAAGGATCCATGAACAGGCCCGCGTCGCCGACCAGCGCCCAGCCACGCCCTGCCGCCTGACGGAAGAAGAAGCGCAGCTTCAATGCGCCGAGCACCTTGCTCGCGGGTTCGCCGGTAATCAGCGGGGCCGTGTGGCGGTTGCCCTTCAGCGTTTCCGTGAGCTTCTCGAGCGTGCGGCCTTTCCACTCGGGCAACTGCGCTTTCGGAAACGCCACGCCGATCAGCAGCAGGTCCCGGTTGGTCGGGAAGACGAAGACGATGTCGTCGCCGAACGTGCAGTTCATCGCGCCGCCTCGATAGCGCGGATCCGTGTCGAACCAGTCCGGACGTGGCCAGTACGCCCAGTACATCGCGCGGGGGCTGTCGTAGCCGTGGTACTCGTCGGCTTGCACGAGCGCTGCCGTCGTCGAGTGCGCACCGTCCGCGCCCACCACGATCCGCGCCCGGATCTCCTCGCGCGCGCCGTCGTGTTCGACGACGGCGCCCGTCACCCGCTCGCCGTCGCGCAACAGGCCGACCAGTCTGGTCCGCGTACGCACTTCAGCGCCCGACGCGCGCGCCTCGTCCAGCAACAGTGCATCGAGATCCATGCGGCGCGGGCACGAGCAACGCCCGCCGACGGGGTACTCGACGCGGCCCGTGACGTCGTCGTTTCCGTACATCATGCTCGGCACCGGCGGCGCGAAACGGCGCACCTTGTCGCCAAGATCGAGCTCGTCCAGCAATGCCATCCCGTACGGCGAAATCCAGTGGGTAGACAACGGCTGGTCGCTCGGCAGATTGTTCGCATCGATCGCCAGGACGCGCTTGCCGGCGCGCGCGAGATGAATCGCGAGCGTGGCGCCTGCGCAGCGGGCACCGATGATGAGGGTGTCTAACACGGAAAATTCCCTTTGGATAACGACCGGAACCGGGATTGCCCGCGACGCGGCCTCGCCGTCGCCGGCACCATCGAACCGATGGAGAACCGGCGAGCCGCGGCGCGGCGCCGAATACCGGCGAATCGACGTACCGGCTAAATCAGGCGGCGTGCACGCACCGCGCGGGCGTCAGTCAATGCGCGGCCGCGGACCGATCCGCCGGATATCGCTTGAACAGTACCGACGCATTCACGCCCCCGAATCCGAACCCGTTGGACAGCGCGATCTCGACCGGCACGTGCCGTGCGGCAGGCCCGATCAGATCGAGTCCGTCGGCGGCGGGGTCGGGGTGCTCGAGATTCAGCGTGCCGGGCAGCACGCCATCCCGGAGAGCGAGGATGGAAAACGCCGCTTCGATCGCGCCTGCCGCCCCCAGCAGGTGCCCGGTCGCCGACTTGGTCGACGAAATCGCCGGCCCCGCGCCCACGCCGAAAACCGTCTTCAGCGCCTCGATTTCTCCGGCGTCGCCGACCGGCGTCGACGTCGCATGCGCGTTCACGTAGTCCACTTGCTCCGGCGCGACGTCGCCCATCGCGAGGGCCAGCTTCATCGCGCGCATCGCGCCCGATCCGTCGTCCGGGCCGGCGGTCATGTGATACGCGTCCGCCGTGGTTCCGTACCCGATGACTTCCGCGATCGGCCGCGCGCCACGCGCGAGCGCATGGTCCAGCGACTCGACCACCAGCATCGCGGCGCCCTCGCCCATCACGAATCCGTCGCGATCGCGATCGAACGGACGCGACGCGCGGACCGGCTCATCGCTGAAGCCCGTCGACAACGCCCGAGCCGCCGCGAATCCGCCGAGGCTGACCTTGTCGAATGCCGCTTCGGCGCCGCCTGCGAGGACGACGTCGGCTTCTCCGGCCTTGATGATGCGCATCGCATCGCCGATCGCCTGCACGCTGGCCGCACAGGCCGTGACCGGGCAGCCGAGCGGCCCGCGAAACTGGTGTTTGATCGAAATCTGGCCGGCCGCGAGATTCGACAGAAAGAACGGAATGGTGAACGGCGACAAGCGGCGCACGCCACGGGTCTCGCCGATTCTCACCGCCTCGGCCAGGCCGGGAAATCCGCCGATGCCCGATGCGACGACGGTAGCGGTCCGCTCGCGCTGACGCTCTGCTTGCGGCGCCCATCCGGCTTCAGCGAGCGCCTCGTCGGCAGCGACCATCGCCATCTGGATGAAGCGGTCCATCTTCCGCAGCTCCTTGTTCGGCACCGAGCGCTCCGGATCGAAACCGCCGTCAGGATCGTCGGCCGTCCCCTGGACGGTCCCGCCGACCTTGGCCGACAATTCACCGGCAATATCGTCGCCGAGCCGGCGAAGCCCGGAGCATCCGCCGATCAGGCGCTGCCACGCCAATTCCTTGCCGCAACCCAGTGGGGACACGATGCCGATACCGGTTACCACTACGCGAACCGTCATTTCATATTCCTCTCACGGGCCAGGACGCGCCGAGCCACATCGTTAAAGCCGTTCATCTTCGGATACACCTGTTGAAAACCTGCATTGCACGCACCGTTTCGGTTGCCGCGCCGGCCCGCCAGAAGCGTGGCGTGCCGCGAAACGTTCACGACGCGCGGCGCGCGCTCACATCGCGTGCTCGAACGCGTGCGCCGCATCCAGACCGCGCAACATGTCGCGCGGCACGCCGCCGTTGCATTCCAGCCCGTCGAGGTTCAGCGCCGTGCACGTCTGTTCGTCGATCTCGATCCAGAACGGCAACGTCGGCTTGCCTTCGATCATTTGAGGCGGCGCGGCGCGGTGCACGTTGACACCCATGCGCTTCAGGAGCCGTTCGTTGCCGAGCACGGAGAACGCGATCAGGCGATTCGCGCCATTGGCGTGCGCGACGCGAACGATTTCGGACATCATGGCGCGCGTGTTCTGCCACGACTCTTCGGCAGTCAGCGACTCGCCACGCGGCATGCTCATCGCAAAGCGGGACAGTTCCCAGACATTGCGCGCATGGGGAAGGGAAGCGTCGCCCATCAAATCCGAGAAGACCTCGCCGAGCAAATAAGGCTCGTCGGTCGGCAGCAACCGGCCGCAACCGACGATTTCGCCGTGGCGATCGCGGGCGATAACGTAAAGGGTATCTGCGTGATCGAAATTGTCGAACTCGATGCCATTGTCGGTCGGCAATGACCAGCCGAGTTCCTGTATGAAGATCTTGTGCCGAAACCGCGCAAGTCGATACATCGTTTCGCGACTCAAATCAGCGCTTCTCCCCGACAATAACGTCAGCATCTGAATGCCCTCTCTCTCATCTCAGAATTGTTAGCGCGATTGAACCCGAAATTGCGGGCACAAAATAGCTGCCCGAATGGGCAGGGGCCGGGGCGTCGCGGACGCGACTCGTCGCGCCGCGTGCGCTGAAGCACGGCGATCGGAAAGCGGATTCAGGATTTAACTGGCGATGGCTCGCGAAGCGGTCGAACGGGCCATCCGGAGTGCGCCGGGTTATCGGCGACTCGACGCAGGCGTGTCTACCAGGTATGTCATCCCGGCATCGATGATTGCGGCCGCGATCGAATCATCGCCGTGCAAATCGGGAAAATCGGCGGGAGATTGCCCGTTGCACGACGAAATAATCATGAGCATTGGACAGAAATCAGTAATCGGCGACGACAGCCGATTCAAGTTCGCGTTGGCGCGCGCCCGAGCACAGCCAGTTCTGGATTAATGCCCGGCTGTATCGCGCGCCGTAATCGTCGCCGTCCGTATCGAGGAGCATGACGTTGCTGCTGACGTCGCCGCTGCCGACTTTCACGTCGGCCTCGCCCACCGCCACATACCATACGCAGCCGACGCTCGCGGCCGGCTGCGTCTCGGTGCAGACCAGCTCGTAGTAGCCGGCGTTGACTGCGCTGATCCCTTCGCCCCACAGATCATGCAGCAGATCCGGCGCCGGTTGACACATATGCTGACGAAAGCGCAGCGCGTAAAACGCCCGCAGAGTCAATCGTACGTATCCATCATTCCAATTTTTTTCCATATCCGTTGTCTAGACGTGACACCTGTTAAAATCGCGTCCGAATCGTTCGGCAAGATTCGCGGCGGCCGGCCAGCGCGGGCCGTTGCAACGCTCTTGTGCGCCCGCGTGGTGATTTACGATAGGCGGTTCGATCGTGCGCATGTGATCGGCGATTATTACAGACCGCCTGAGCCCGGACGAAACCCGAAAAACCTTCAACAAGAAAAAATATCTCCCGACACCATGCTCGCGAGTCGCTACCCGGAAGTTCGAACCCACCCTTGAATCGTTTTTAAAAAGAATCGGTCGACGCATCAACCATACGATATAGCGCCCTTCATGGGTAAGATTGACCGCAAAGGTAATGATATGCATGCCTGGAGAGAAAAGTATCTGAACGGATACACTGCGGCAAAATCCGGGGCCGATGTATTTCTGGAGTTTTCGGCGGACGTGCGGGCGCTGGGATTCGAGCACTGCTCGTTCGGTCTGCGTGTGCCGCTGCCGATCAGCAAGCCGCAATTCATGCTGCAGTCCAACTATCCGCAGACGTGGGTCGAACGCTATGTGAGCCGCAACTATTTCGCGGTGGACCCGACGGTCCGGCATGGGCTCAGTCAGATGAGCCCGTTGATCTGGCGCGCCGACAGCCAGACACAGTGCGTCGAGTTTTGGGAGGAGGCCGACCAACACGGCCTGCGCCACGGCTGGTGCATGCCGTCCGTCAGCCGCACCGGGGCGATCGGACTCGTGACCATGGTCCGATCGGGCGAGCCGATCGACGAGCGCGAACTCGCGGAAAAGGGCTACCAGATGTCATGGCTGGCGAGCACGGCCAACTACGCGATGAGCATGCATCTGCTCCCGCAGTTCGTGCCGGAATATGCGGTCGAGCTGACTGCGCGCGAGCGCGAGACGTTGCAATGGTCCGCCGCGGGGAAAACCTACGCCGAGATCGGCAAGATCATGCATGTCGACGAACGCACCGTCAAATTCCACCTCGTCAACGCGATGCGCAAGTTGAACGCGGCCAACAAGACCGAAGCCGCGGTCAAGGCGACCATGCTCGGGCTTTTATTCTGAAGCGGCTCCGCTCATCCCCACTTTGCCGGCTTTCCATAGCCGAGATCCGCACCCCGCCCCCGATTACCTAGGTAATTGACACCTATCGACCTAGGTAATTGGCCTCCCTACCATGGATTTCGACGCGAATCCAAGCGCCCACACGTAGAGAGGACACGACCATGACCACCCAGGACGTCGACACCAAAACACTCCGGCGCGTGATCGCCGCAGCGTCCATCGGCAATTTCGTCGAATGGTTCGATTTCGCCGCATACGGCTTTCTCGCGACCATCCTGACGCGCGAATTCTTTCCCAGCGGCGACCCGACGGTCGGCCTGCTGAAGACCTTCGCGGTCTTCGCGGTGGCCTTCGCATTTCGTCCGCTGGGCGGGCTGATCTTCGGCGTCATCGGCGACCGGATCGGCCGCAAGCGCACGCTCGCGCTGACGATCCTGATGATGGCCGGCTCGACGACGCTGATCGGCCTGCTGCCGACCTACGCGAGCATCGGCTACTGGGCGCCGTTGCTGCTCACGATCATCCGCTGCGTGCAGGGCTTCTCGGCCGGCGGCGAATACGCCGGCGCATGCGCGTACGTGATGGAACACGCGCCGCGCCGCCGCCGCGCATTCTTCGGCAGCTTCGTGCCGGTATCGACGTTCTCGTCGTTCGCGTGCGCGGCCGTGGTCGCCTATCTGCTCGAATCGTCGCTGTCGTCGCAGACGATGATCGACTGGGGCTGGCGCGTGCCGTTCCTGATCGCCGCGCCGGTCGGTCTCATCGGCGTCTACCTCCGTGTGAACCTCAATGAAACGCCCGCGTTCCAGGCGCTCGAAGGCAAGCACGACATCGCGCATGCGCCGCTGATGGAAACGCTGCATTCGCAGTCGTGGAACATCCTGAAGCTCGGTGCGTTCGTGTCGGTGACGGCGCTGTCGTTCTACACGTTCACCACCTATTTCGCGACGTATCTGCAAGTCGCCGGCCACCTGTCGCGCGGCACGTCGCTGCTCGTGACGGTTCTCGCGCTGTTCTTCGCGGCAGCGTTGTGCCCGGTCGCCGGCTTCTTCTCCGACCTCGTCGGCCGCCGCGCGACGATCGCGACGACCGGTATCTTCATCATCGTGTCGGTGTATCCGGCGTTCTCGCTGGGCGGTTCCGGCGTGTTGTCGCACTCGCTGCTGGGCGTCGCGCTGCTGGCCATCGGCGCGGTGTTCTCCGGCGTGGTGACGGCACCGCTGATGTCGGAAGTGTTCGCGACGAAAACCCGCTATACGGCATCGGCGATCACGTACAACCTCGCGTACACGATCTTCGGCGGCACCGCGCCGCTCGTCGCGACGTGGCTGATTTCCGCGACCGGCACGAACCTGTCGCCCGCGTATTACCTGATCGCCGTGTCGATCTTCGCGATGATCGGCGGCCTCGCGCTGCCGGAAACGTCGAAGACGGCACTCGAAGATGCAGGCCCGGCCACCGCCAGAACCGGCCAGTCAGCGAAGCGCGGCGTCGAAGGCGCGGTTTGAGACCACGCCGGCTTCTTCGGCCGGCGCGGCAGCATCATCGTATCGGGAGACACCATGACGAGCCTTCACGATTCCAGCATCATCATCGACGGCCTGAACATTTCGAAGTTCGAGCGCTCGGTGTTCGAAGACATGCGCCACGGCGGCGTCACGGCCGTCAACTGCACGGTCTCCGTGTGGGAAGACTTCCAGAAGACGATCGACAACATCGTGGAGATGAAGCAGCAGATCCGCGAATACGGCGAGATCCTCACGCTGGTGCGCACGACCGACGACATCCTGCGCGCGAAGCAGGAGAACAAGACCGGCATCATCCTCGGCTTCCAGAATTCCTATGCGTTCGAGGACAACCTCGGTTATATCGAAGTGTTCAAGGAGCTCGGCGTGAACGTCGTGCAGCTCTGCTACAACACGCAGAACCTCGTCGGCACGGGTTCGTACGAACCCGATGGCGGGCTGTCCGGATACGGTCGCGAAGTGATTCAGGAGATGAACCGCGTCGGGATCATGGTGGATCTGTCGCACGTCGGCGCGAAAACGTCGTCCGACGCGATCGCCTGTTCGACGAAACCGGTCACCTACTCGCACTGCTGCCCGTCCGCGCTGAAGGCGCATCCGCGCAACAAGACGGACGATCAACTGCGCGAGATCGCGGAAGCGAACGGCTTCGTCGGCGTCACGATGTTCATGCCGTTCCTGCGGCGCGGCGCCGACGCGACCATCGACGATTATCTCGAAGCGATCGAATACGTGATCGACGTGATCGGCGAGGACAAGGTCGGTATCGGCACCGACTTCACGCAGGGCTACAGCACCGAGTTCTTCGACTGGATCACGCACGACAAGGGCCGCTATCGTCGTCTGACGGACTTCGGCAAAGTGGTCAATCCGGAAGGGATCCGAACGATCGGCGAATTCCCGAACCTCACGGCGGCGATGCAGCGTGCGGGCTGGAGCGAGTCGCGGATCAGGAAGGTGATGGGCGAGAACTGGCTGCGCGTGTTCGGCGAAGTGTGGAACGTTTGAAGCGGACGATACCTGCACCTGCGCTTACGCAACCACGATGCAGCCACAATTGCCGATCGACGTCGATCCGGACACCGGTGTCTGGACCACCGACGCACTGCCGATGCTGTACGTGCCGCGGCACTTCTTCACGAACAATCATGTGGCCGTCGAAGAAGCGCTCGGCCGCGAAGCGTACGCGGAGATTCTTTATCAGGCCGGCCACAAGTCGGCCTATCACTGGTGCGACAAGGAGGCGACGCAGCACGGCCTCAGCGGCATGGCGGTATTCGCGCACTATCTGAAGCGATTGTCGGAACGCGGCTGGGGAGTGTTCAGCATCGCCGAAGCCGATCCGTCGAAGTCGCATGCGCGCATTCATCTGCATCATTCGTCGTTCGTGCTGGCCCAACCCGACAAGCACGGCAAGCTCTGCTACATGTTCGCAGGCTGGTTCGCCGGCGCGATGGACTGGGTCAACGACACCGCGCCCGACACGGCGATCAAGGGCCCGCGCGCGCGCTCGGCGGAAGTCCAGTGTGCGGGCGAAGGGCACGACTGCTGCGTCTTTCACGTCGGATGACGAGCCGCTCGCCCGCGCTGCCGCTACAATCGAACAGGAGCCAACCCGCCCGATAGCGTTGGTCCGGACACGGTTCGGACCCGTCGACACGATGCCGAACATGACCGACACGATGCCCGCCCTCGACTACGAAGATCTCTTCAGGCACTTGCCTGTCGCGGCGATCGTGGCGAGGGAGCGGATCATGATCGACTGCAACGAGAAGGCGTTGCAACTGTTCAGGGCGACGCGCGACGACATCATCGATCAGTCGTTCGCGAAGCTCTATCCGCAGCAGAAGGACTTTGCGACGACGGGCAGGCGCCTCGCGCCGTTGCTCGCGAAACATGCGGGGTTCAGCGACGACCGCATCATGCGGCGCGTTGACGGCAGTCACTTCTGGGTCACCGTCTGCGGTTTCGGATACAACCCGAAGCGGCCGTTCGAGCTGGCGATCTGGACGTTCACCGATCTGTCGGAGAACGTGAAGCATCCCGATGTCACGAGTACGCTGACGGATCGCGAGCGCGACGTCGCGGCGCTGCTCGTGCATGGCCTCACGAGCAAGGAAATCGGCAAGGAGCTGAGCATCAGCCCGCGGACCGTCGATATTCATCGCGCGAGCTTGTTGCGCAAGTACGAGGTGCGCACGACGCATGATCTGATTGCGTGTTTGCTGGCGTGAGGGGCGCTGAGGAGCGCGGATTTCGACAACACGTCGTGCGTCCGCGCGACAACGGAAAGGTGGGGCGCACATTTCTGCGGACGTCGCTTGCGGACCCACTTCGGTCAGTCGCAACCCGATACCGAGCGGCAACTTTTCCAATTTGGAATCGCGATGGCCCAAATGCCAGCCTCCTGATTCACAGCTCACTATCCACGCATACGATGACCCTTTTTTGGAGGTTCGTATGTCCCGAATCCTTGCAATTGATCATGTCGCTATCACCGTAGCTGACCTCGCGGCAAGCTGTGCATTTTACGATGACCTCTTCGGGACAGAAGTCGTCGCCGAGCATGTCATAGACGGCCAGGTGCTCGTGCGCCAACTTGCAATTGGCGGCGCGGTCCTGAGCGTTCATCAAAAGGGCAACGGGATCGAACTGGTCGCCGGGCTTCCAACGGTAGGGGCAGCCGACATATGCCTCCGCTGGAATGGCTCGGTGAGCGACATGCTCGGCGTGCTCAAAGAAAAAAGCGTCGACATCCTTGAAGGTCCAGTTGCTCGGATGACCGCAGACAAACGGCCAAGTCAATCAGTGTTCTTTCGCGATATCGACGGCAATCTTCTAGAACTCATGGCCGCCGACGATGCCAGGGCAAGCGAGCGATAGCCCAGCAACCACAAAGCGGTCATCCGCCTGCGAAGTATGGAGGACGGCTCCTGGCCATCTCCTGCCGCCGAAGTATGTAACGAGCGCGGGTTCCAATGGCAGCCTGCTGATCACGAAGCGTAGCCTTCTTACCGGGAACCTCTTTCCGTTCGGCCGACTGGGCTCAAACAGCAGCGGACAAGCTATCCGAAAACCCGAGCCCATATCGCGCGGATGCGTCGCGCGCGGTCTTCGAGCAGATACGAGGCCGCGAGCGCCAAGAGACCAGAAATCACGCCCGTCACGATGTGCTCGACATACGGGATACGGTAGTGACTCGTGTGTGAGTACGCGCCGCCCACCGTTGTCAGGACACCGACGATCAGCGCATTGCCATATCGATGCGCGTAGAACTTCGCCGCGGGCGTGAAAGTCAGCAGTACAGCCAGGAGCCCGGTAAACAGCCCCGTCTGAAATGCAATGGTCCAGTGGGCGACGCTGAGGATGTTTCCCCAACTGCCCGGCATGCACGTCATGCACGCGCTGGTCGGCTGCCAGAAACGCTGGACGAATAGTCTGACGCGCTGCTTCCACTCGGTTGGCATGATGCATTCCCGTCAATGCCGTCGTCACGGCAGGCGCCGCATGGATCTTCGAATCGCCTTCCAGATCATCTGACGAACTGGCCTCGCTTGCGGATGGAGCCGACGTTGCACCGTAGCGGCCAAGCCATAACCCGGACATTGGGCAATACTACTCCACGACTGAACGGCCGCAGTGCCGACCGGGACCGATACCTCCGTTGTCCCAATTCCGCTGCATCAGCGGCCCCCTCGACCGCCCGACAAAAGAAAAAAGGCCCGGCAAAGCCGGGCCAACCACATTGAGAACACAAGGAGAATCCCGCCCACCCCACACCGGGCGGTCACGCCGCGCTACACGACGTTCTTTTCGACGATCGGCCGGTTTTCCAGCACACGCTCCCAGCCGAGCGACGACAGGTCGAGCGATTCATACCGCCCGCCCAGAATCAGCTCACTCACCCCACGCCCGGTCGCGGGCCCTTGCTGCAGCCCATGGCCGCTATACCCGTTCGCGAACACGACGTTGTCGAGCTCCGGGTGATATCCGATGATCGCGTTGTGATCGAACACGTTGTACTCGTAGTATCCGGACCAGCAGTTCTCCACCCGCAGCGCCTCGAATTCCGGCACGCGATTCGCGAGCGTCGGCCAGATCACCTCATCGAACAGGTCATGATCGACTTCGTCGAGCGGCAGATCGTCGGGATCGCGGTCCGGGCTCGGCGACGTCCCGCAGATATACGTGCGCCCTTCCGGCCGGAAATACACGCCGGTCGGATCGATCAGCAGCGGACAATCGGTCAGCTTCGCCGGCGACGACACGTTGAAGATGCTGCGGCGCCGCGCATACACCGGAATGTCGATGCCCATCATTGACGACAGCGTGCGCGTCCACGCGCCGGCCGCATTGACGAGCGTGTCGCACGCGTAGCGCTCGCCGTCGCTCGTCACCACGTGCGTAACCTTGCGGCCATCGCGCGCAACGCCGGTCACGTCGGCCGGCACATAGCGCGCGCCGAGCGCCTGCGCCTTCTTGCGCAGCGCCTGCACGAGCCCGTACCCGTCGAACCACCCTTCACCGCTCGCGCCATACGCGCCCGACACGAGATCGTCGACGTTCAGCCACGGAAACTTCGCGCGCAGCGCATCGCGATCCATCAACCGGATATCGGCACCGAGCTTCGTCTGCAGCGCATGGTTCTCGCGCAGCGTCGCATCGCCGGCGGGCGTCGCGAGGAACAGGTAACCGCCTTCATGCAGATCGATCGACGGCCGCGTGCCGTCGACCTCGAGCCGCTCACCGATATTGCGCAGGAACTCGATACCGAACAGCGACATCTGGATCGACAGCGGCGTCGAGAACTGCTGGCGAATCGACGCGGCCGACAGCGCCGATGACGACCTCGCATAGGTGGAATCGCGCTCGATGACGGTCACGGAAACCGTCGGATCGGTGGCGCGCAGGAAATAGGCGATCGAGCTGCCGATCACACCACCGCCGACGATGACGACTTGAGAACTCACGACTGACTCCAGTTGCACGTAAAAGACGCGGCCAGCCCGCCGCGCCCGAAGGTTGTTCGTGCCGCATCGCGCTCGCGCCGTGCGCGGCACACCGCGACCGCCCGGCGGATCGTCCCGACATGCGCCGCGAACGCGTTCGATCGATTCGGCTATTTCAGCATGTCCGGCATCGCCGCGAAAGTCCGCGCGCGTCGGCTATTTCAGGTGTTCAGTCCGCCGTTTGCGTGGTGACGGGCTGCCACGCGGCGTTCTTCACTTCATACAGCGTCGAGCTCGGGTTCTTCAGGTCGCCCGTGTTCGTGAACGCGATCGTGCCCGTGATGCCGTCGTAGCGCGTGCTCTTCAGCGCGCCGTTGAAATCGGCCGGCTTCGTCGAGTTCGCCTTCTGCATCGCGTTGATCGCGATCCACGTCGCGTCGTACGCGAACGGCGCATACGCGAGCATGTCGACGCCGTACTTCTGCCTGAATTTCGTCTCGAACTGCTTGCCCTTCGCGAGACGCGCGAGCGGCTGTCCGTATTCCCACACGGCCGCGCCTTCCGCGGCGCCGCCGGCGAGCTTGATGAAGTTCGCGTTCATCACGCCGCCGCCGGCCAGGAACTGCGCGCGGATGCCGAGCTGGCGCATGCGCTTGACGAGCATCGCCGACTGCGCATCGAGGCCGCCGAAGAACACCAGGTCGGCATTCGCACTCTTGATCTTCGTGAGTTGCGCGCTGAAGTCGACGGCCTTGTCGTTCGTGAATTCGCGCGCGACGATCGTGCCGCCGCTCGCCTTCGCGGCCTTCTCGAATTCGTCGGCTTCGCCCTGGCCGAACGCGGTGCGGTCGTCGATGATCGCGATGCGCTTGGCCTTGGTCACGCTCGCCGCATACGCGCCCGCGTTGCCGGCGTTCTGCGCGTCGGTGGCGATCACGCGATAGACGGTGCCGAGCCCCGCGCGCGTGATGTCGGGATTGGTCGCCGACGGCGTGATCATCGGAATGCCGGCCTTCGCGTAGATCTTCGATGCGGGCAGCGTCGTGCCGGAATTGAAGTGGCCGATCACGACGGCGACCTGCGCGTCGGCCAGCTGCTGCGCGGCCTGCACGCCGATGCGCGGATCGCTCTGGTCGTCCTGCGACGCGACGACGAATTTCACCGGCTTGCCGCCGATCGTCGTGTGCGCGGCGTTCGCTTCATCGACGGCCATTCGCACGCCGTTCTCGATGTCCTTGCCGTACGCGGCGCCGCCGCCGGTGAGCGGCACGGCCACGCCGACCTTCACGACCGTCTCCTGCGCGTCGGCCGCGCCGGTCTGGAGCGCGAAGATCGCGGCGGTCAGCGCCATGCCCGAAAGCGAACGAATGCGGAACGTCATCGGCTAATCCTTCTTCTGTGGGTCGAGATGCGACGCGCGACCATCGCGCGCCGGCGGCCTCCCGCGTGCCGGTGTCGAGGACCGCGGTTCCGTCTCCGGGGAACCTGTCAGCGCGAAAGAGGTGAGCCGATTGTGGGTAGCCAATACGCGTGCAGCAAACGAAATATCGGAACTACGTTGTGCGGAATTGTCATCAAGTGCGCGATGCGCTTGACGGCGCGCGGCCCGCGCGGCGGCGGGCCGGAACGGAAAACCTCATGCGTGATGCGCGCGGAAGCCGTTGCAGCAAGGCCGCGCGGGGTGATGCCGATGCAGAATCATCGCGGTATCAGGCGGCGTAACGGCATCACGCAGCGCGACGCGAAGCGGCGCGCATCGCCCGGTTCGGTCAATGACGGTCACGCCCGATGTGCGTGTCGGTGCCCGTATGGTGGCGCACCGCGTCCGCCGCCTCGCCGGCCTTCTCCTGCAGCTTGCCGGCCTGCTGTTCGGCGAGGCCTTCCGCTTCCGCCGCGCGGTCGCCCGTCACCTTGCCGAGCGCTTCCTTGACCGAACCTTTCACTTGTTTGAGCTTGCCTTCGATGCGATTCCTGTCCATGGTCGTCTCCTGCGATGAGTTGGGGAGAGAGCCGCCGGCACGGCAGCGTGCGCCGCACCGCCGAGCGGACAGGATCGCAGCCGCGCGCCGCGCGCGGCAGATGCGGATGCACCAGCCGGGATGGTGCATTCGCCCCAAGCGCGCCATATCGCGGCGTCAGTCGCCGGCGTTTTTCTCGGTACTTTTGTCGCCACGTGCGCCGTTCGGCTCGGCCGCGCCGACGACCCCGCGCTCGCGCGCCCACACGATCGCCTCGCCGCGGCTGTGCACGTCGAGCTTCGCGTAGATCGTCGCGACGTGATTGCGCACGGTATTCGGCGCGAGCCCGAGCCGGCCGGCGATCTCCTTGTCGGCGAGGCCATGACACAGCAGGTCGAACACGTCGCGCTCGCGCGCAGTGAGGTCCGACAGCTGCGCGCCCGCGTCCGGTGCATTCGCGCGGCGCACGTTCGCCAGTTTTTCGATCAGCGTGCGGCTGAACCATGACGCGTCCTGCATCGCGGTCTCGATCGCATAGACGAGCTCCATCTCCGTGCGCTTGCGATCGCTGATGTCGAGCAGCGCGATCAGCAGGCAATCCTGCCCGTGGATCGCGACCGGCTCCGCCGACACGACGCAATCGCGCACGTCGCCGTCACGCGTGCGGATCTGCACGTCGGCGTTGCGCACGTTGCCGTCGCGCGCGAGCTGGCCGTCGATCTGCTGCCGCGCGCCGCGCTCGGCCCACAGGCCGATCTCGTCCGCCGACTTCCCGAGCAGTTCGTCGCGCGGATGGCCGGTCATTCCGACGAACGCATCGTTCACGTCGAGCAGCGCGAACCCGTCGGCCGTGACGATCATGGTCGCGACCGGCGCCATCCGGAACGCCTTCGCGAAGCGTTCCTCGCTCTGCCGCAGCGCGAGCTCGGCCTGCTTGCGCGGCTCGAGATCGGTGAAGGTGAACAGCATGCACGCCTCGCCGTTCATGTCGATCGGCTGCCCGGCAACGACGACTGCGTTCGGGCTGCCGTCCGCGCGCTTGAGCACGGCTTCCATCTGCGGGATCGTCGCGCCGTCGCCGAGCCGCTCGATCGCGAGTTCGCGCCGCTCCGCCTGTTCGAGCACGTCGATCTCGTAGACGGAGCGGCCGAGCACGTCGTCGCGCGCGTGGCCGGTCATGTCGAGGAAGCCTTGATTGACTTTCACGTAACGCAGGTCGTCGAGCCGGCAGATCACGGCCGGCGCCGGGTTCGCGTTGAACGTGCGCTCGAAGCGGTCCTCGGCGCTCGCCCATTCCGTCGCGTCGTGCAGCACGAGAGCGAGGCAGTCGGGCTCGCCGGCCGCGTTCGTCAGCACGAGGCTGCGGATCCGGTGAACCCAGCTCACGTTCTCGTCGGCGGCCGATTCGACTTCGACCGTCACGTCGCTGAACTCCTCGCCGGCGATCACGCGGTCCATCGGATAGTGGCCGTCGCGCACCGGATGGTTGTTCCGGTAGCGCAGCCGGAAGCGCTCGCGATATTCGGTGACGTCCGCGCCGAGCGCGTCGAGCTCGGTGACGCCGTGCATCGCGAGCGCAGCCTCGTTCGCCCACACGATGCGCTGGTCGGGTTCGATCAGGATCACGCCCTCCGTGAGCCCCGCGATGATCTGGTGCAGCTGGCGCCGGTCGGTATGCGACTTCAGCACCTGTTCGTTTACTCGTTCGTCCATTGATGATGGGTCACGTCGTCTGCATGGTTGCCGGTCCGATCGCATCCGCGCGGATGCGCGCCGCGGCGATGGCGGCGACGCGCGGATGCACTATGCGCAATAGTACATTCGCGTGCAGCGCCGCCTGCGTGCGGTACCCCGCCAAGCCGCGCACGGCGCGCCCCGCGCCGCTATCGCGCGCGTCACGCACGTCGCGTCGCATCTGCCGTTCCCGCCGCGTCGTTCCGTCCCCGTGCAAACGCACTAGTTCATCCGGTGAATTTGCGCGATGTCCGCGTGCATTCATCCCGGTACGCTGGTACTGCATCGGCGCTCATGCGCTGCCCATCCATACCGCAGAGGAGGATCACCTGATGAAACTGCATCAGACACCCGATCCGACGCGGCCCGAGCCGGCCCCGGACAATCCGCCCGAACCTTCGCCGGGCACCGATCCGCCGGTGCCGCTGCCGCCCGACGTGCCGCGCCCGGACATGCCGCCGCGCGAGCCCGGCTACGACACGCCGATCGCGCGTTGACTTGGCGGGAACGCGGCGTGCTTCGCGTTCACCGATTCATCCATTCACCAAGCCATCGAAGGAGAACATCAATGAACAAGACCTCGCACCTTTCGACGCTGCTCGCCGCGAGCGCGGCTTTCCTGCTCGCCGCCGCACCGCTGACGAACGTACAGGCGCAGACCCAATCGGCGTCGTCGAGCGACAGCACGATGTCGAGCAAATCGGACCAACCCGTGACCGACACGTGGATCACGACCAAGGTGAAGAGCGAACTCGCGACGACCAAAGGCGTGAAAAGCACCGACATCGAAGTGAAGACCGTGGACGGCGTCGTCACGCTGACGGGCGTGCTGCCGTCGAAGGTCGCCGTGAAAAAGGCCGTCGCCGTGACGCGTTCGATCAAGGGCGTGAAGCACGTCGACTCGTCCGGCCTGAAGGCGAAGGCCTGAGCCGTCACGCGGCCGAGCGCCGCGCTTTTCTCCCCGAACTCCAGGAGCACACCATGAACGAGGACAAGATCAAGGGTCAATGGAAGCAGTTGACCGGCAAGCTGAAGGCCAAGTGGGGCAAGCTCACCGACGACGACCTCGCAGTCGCCGAAGGCAACCGCGACTATCTGGTCGGCAGGATCCAGGAACGTTACGGGATCGCCCGTGACGAAGCCGAGCGCCAGTTGAAGGACTTCGATCGCGAGCTGTGATGCGCCGGTCGTCTCACCCCGCCGCGACGCATCCCGCGTCGCGGGCCACGTGGAGGACAACGACATGGGCAAATATCTGCTCGCATGGATACTCGGCGTACCGATCGGCGTGCTGGTGTTGATCTATCTGATCATGCACGTATTCTGACGATCGCGCCGCCGATTCAGCGCAAACGGGCCAATGGCTGCTTCAGCCATCGGCCCGTTTCTTTTCCCGCGTGCGCCGCGCGTTACTTCGCCGCGTTCGCCGTCATCTTGAAGATGCCCTGCGCGTTGCCCGCGTCGAAACGCAGGTCCGTGACCCAGCGGCGCGCCGCCTGGTCGAACGTACGGCGCCGCGTGATGAATTCGTAGAACGAGCCCGGCACGTTGCGCTTCACCATGCCGCCGTCGCGCGTACGGAACTCCCGCTCGACAATGTCCGCGCGGTACGCGGTCTGGAACACGCGGCCCGAACGCGAGCGCTCGACTTCCGGCTTCATCGGCCGGCCCTTCGCCTTCTCGTCGTCGGACAGCTTGAACACGTCGGCCACGCGATCGGTCGCATGATTGAACGCGTTGCCTTCGGTCGCGATCCACGCCATCTCGGCCGATTCGAGCAGCAGCGTGTCGTAGTCGAGCTCGTTCGGCACATCGTGCTGGCGCGCGAACGCGCCGACGATTTCCGGCAGCAGCGCATGCGCGGCGTCGAGCGGCAGCCAGCCTTCGCGCTCGATCTCCCACAACAGCGCGACGGCCGCCGGCGACAGCGGATCGCGCGACGAGCCGACGACGTTCGTCACCGCCTGCTGGAATTCCTTCGAGAAGCGCTCCGGATGCAGCTCGCTGACGAAGAACTGCGCGATCTCGTCCGGCGCGTCCTCGTGCGCGTATGCGCGGCCGGTCATCCCGAGCTTGTCGAGCGGATAGCGGCCGTTCAGGCGAAAGCCGAGCGGACGCAGGATCCGCGTGAACGCGGCTTCGCCCGGCGGCAGCGCGCCCGTGTGCGGCCAGCGCACCGTGCGCAGCGCGCCATGGTCGAAGTACACCGACCCGCCGTTCGCGACGGTCTCGGCCGTGTACGCGCGGCCGTTCGCCGAACGCTCGAGCAGCCCTTCGAACAGCGCCATGTTCATCGCCTGCGCGATTTCCGCGCGCGTGACGACGTCGGCTTCCCATTCGTCGAGGATGGCCGGCATGTTCAGGGTCGCGAACAGGGCGTCGGTCTTCGCCTGTCCCAGCAGCTTGGTCAGCAAGCTCTCGATATTCGGATTGCGCATCAGGATTCTCGTGTTCGGGGGACTGCCGGAAAAACCTGCCGGCAACTCGGTGGCCGGCCCGCCGTGCGGGGCGCGTGGCCTTGCGTGGGATGCATTATTCAAAGGGTTGCAGCGGCGCGTAAAGCGAGATTAAATTGACACGTGATGAGTTTTTGGAATTATTCACGTCCCCGCACCCGCCCGCCGCCCGCTTCGCGCGGGCGCGTTCGTCAGACGATACGAGCATATGCGCAAATTCAAGATCCCCAACATGGGTGCGCTCGTGGCCTTCGAAGCCGCGGCGCGCCACGAGAGCTTCACGCACGCGGCGAAGGAGCTGTTCCTGACCGAAAGCGCGGTGTCGCGGCAGATCGCGACGCTGGAGGCGAGCCTCGGCGTGCGGCTGTTCGCGCGCGTGAAGCAGCGCGTCGTGCTGACGCGCGCCGGCAAGCTGTACGGCACGCAGGTGCGGCGCGCGCTGGAGGCGCTCGACCGCGACACGCTGTCGATCATCGCGCACGGCAGCGGCGGCGGCTATCTGGAGCTTGCGGTGCTGCCGACGTTCGCGTCGCATTGGCTGATCCCGCGCATCAAGAGCTTCTACGACCGCACGCCGGACGTGCGCGTGAACATGGGTAGCCGCACCGACCTGTTCTCGTTCGAGGACACGCACTTCGAGGCCGCGATCCACTACGGCAAGCCGACCTGGCCCGGCACGTCGTCCGACTATCTGTTCGGCGAGGAAGTCGTGCCGATCTGCTCGCCCGCGCTGCTGAACGGGCCCGTCGAGCGCGTGGAAGACCTGCTCGCGTATCCGCTGCTGCACTCGACCACGCGCCCGGGCGCATGGGCGCAATGGTTCGACGCGCACGGCGTCGACGACATCCGCACGATGCAGGGCGTGCGCTACGAGCTGCACACGATGCTGATCAGCGCGGCCGCGGCCGGCCTCGGCATCGCGCTCGTGCCGAAATTCTTCGTCGAGGAACAGTTGCAGCAGCTCGGCCTCGTCGTGCCGTGCGACGCGGCAACCGTCGGCGATTCCGCGTACTACCTCGTGTATCCGACGGAATTCAGCCACAGCAAGCCGCTGGAGCTGTTTCGCGCGTGGTTGCTGGAACAGGCGAGCGCGTATGCGGCGCCGGGGCAGGACGCACACGACGCCGATGACGAAGACGACGAGGACGTCGAGTAGCGGCGCCGTGGCGCCGCCGTCATGGCGCGGCCGCCCCGCATGCGTGCCGCGCCGCCGCGTGACGGATCGCCGGCACTCAGGCGCGGGTCATCGTGAAGAAGACCCGCACCGCGCGCGTCACATATGCCACTTCACCGTGGCGGTCAGCGTGCGCGGATCGCCGGGCATGTTGTACAGATCGGCATTGCCGTGCGCGGAAATGAAGTACTTGCGGTTGAACAGGTTGTCGAGCGTGAGCGTCACGTCGACCTTCTTGCTGCGATAGCCGGCGCCGAGATTGAACACCGTGAACGACGGCAGCGTGACCAGATCGCTGGCCGACGTGTAGCGCGCCGACTGGAACTGCATGCCCGCCGCCGCGTAGAAACCATACGGCAGCTCGCGCTTGAGCCACAGGCTCGCGCTGTGCCGCGGCATCAGCCCGGGCGTGTTGCTCGACAGCGCGAGGCCGGCCGCCGTCGACTGAGGCGAGCCGTCGACCGTGCCGTTCAGGTACGCGTAACCCGCATACACCGACCATTTCGGCGCGATCTGCCCGGTGAAGCCGAGTTCCGCCCCGCGCACGTGCTGCGTGCCGATCGGCAGCGCATAGCCGGGATTCGCCGGGTCGCCGATCTGCTGGTTCGTCTGCCGCATGTCGAACAACGCGACGCTGGCCGTCGCCTTGCCGCCGATGTCGAAGCGCGAACCGATTTCGTATGCGGTCGTCTTTTGCGGCGCGAGCGCGGCGCCGTTCGCGAACGCGCCGGAACTGATCAGCGTGTCGGCCAGCGGCGAGAACGACTGGCTGAACGAACCGTACAGCGTCAGCCAGTCGAGCGGTTCGTACATCAGGCCGACACGCGGGCTCCACGCATGATCGGTGCGATCCAGATTGACGTTCGACGACGTGTAGTCGTGGCGAATCTGGTTCAGGTAGTCGAAGCGCAGGCCGGCGAGCACCTTCCAGTGTTCGGTCAGCGAGATCAGGTCTTGCGCGTAGACGCCCGCGAGGCCGACGACGGTCGACGCGTTCGTCTTCGCGCGCGCGCCGATCGGCACGCCGGGCAGGACGACCGGCTGCGGATTGAAGAGATCGTAGGTCGCGACCTTCGTCACGTTGTAGACCGTGTCGAACTTCTGCTGCTGCGACAGCTCGAGCCCGTACAGCAGCTCGTGGCGCATGCCGAACAGCGACGTCTTCTGCGTGAGTTCGAACAGCCCGTCGATGCCGTGATCGGCGCGCTGGCGCGTCGACTGATCGAGCGTGACGACCGGATGCGCAGCGGTCTTGATCGGCTCGTACGTCACGTAGTTCTTCCGCTCGAGCGAGAAATCGTACGCGCGGATCGCGCCGTGGAACGACAGCGAATCGTTGAAGCGGTGATCGAGCGACACCGTCGCGCTTTTCGCCGAGATGTCGTTGTACGAACTGTTCACGCCGTCGGCCGACCCGTAATACGTGTTGATCGGCACGTCGACCGGCCGGCCGCGATACGCGGGCAGCCCTTGGTCGGACGTACGGCGGTCGTGCAGGTAGTCGAATTCGACGTTCAGCACGGTGTCGCTGTCGAGCTTGAACTGCGCGGACGGCGCGATCGCCTGGCGGTTCAACTGGAACTGGTCGCGGAAGCTGTTCGAATTCTCGGCCGCGCCGGTGATGCGAAAACGCGCTGCGTCGTTCGCGTTCCAGCCCAGGTCGAATTCGCCGCGCCGCTCGCCGCGCGTGCCGAGCGTCACGCCGACGTCGTTCACCGGATTCGCCTCCGGCCGCTTCAGCACGCGGTTCACGATCCCGCCCGCCGAGCCGCGCCCGTACAGCACGGCCGCCGGCCCTTTCAGCACTTCGACGCGCTCGACGTTCGACAGGTCGCGATAGTAGAGCGCGTCGTCGCGAATGCCGTCGACGTACTGATCGGTGATGCTGTTGAAGCCGCGAATCGTGATCTGGTCGCGCTGGCCGTCGCCCACCGAGAAGCCGATGCCCGGCACGTTGCGCAGCGCGTCCTGCAGCGACGTCGCGTTCTGGTCCTCGATCACCGCGTGCGGGACGACGTTCACCGTCTGCGGCACGTCCATCAGCGACATGTCGGTCTTGGTCGCCGCGCGCGAATGGCCGCCGTCGTACGACGCACGCTCCGCCGATGCGTTGACGGAAATCGCGGGCAAGGTCGCCGCGGTATCGCTTGCCTGCGCGCAAGCCGCGCGTGTACCGGCAAGCGACGACGCAATCAGAAGGACGTGGCACGCGCTCTTGTTGAGTTTCATCGTTGAAGTGAAGGCAGAAGGAAAACGGTAAGCGGCAACGCGCCCGGCCGACGCGCGAATCATCGGGCGAATCGGCGAGCGGACGCCTTTCCGCACACGACGAACCGCGCACCGAGGATCGCCCCGCCGCGCAGGCCGGCATGCCCGGCGCAAAAAAGCCGTAACGACTTGTCACGGCTCGTAACGGAGCGGAATAATAAACGAGAATGATTCGCGTTATTAATCAATTTCCAACATGTCGCCTGCATGCAACGTACATTCGGCCGACAGTGCGGATTCCTGACGAAAAGCCTTCAGTTTCGCGCGTCGTTACGCGAATTTCGTAATGGAAAAGAAAGAAACGGGGCGAGCGTCGCGCGCAATGACCGCGAGAGCGGCAGCCGCGTCGGGATACGGCGAAAAGATGAAAGAGGATCGCGACGGACTCGCTGATGGAGACGGGAACCGTTCCTGGGTCCGGTGCGCGCCGGGCCGGGGAACCCCGACCCGGCGCTCCGGGCAGCCGACCTCGCATCGGCAGCGCGGCGGACCTTCTCTTGTTCCTTCACTGCGTGTGATCTCTCAGGTTCCGGGGCGTTTTTTACTTCACCGCGCCCGGCCATTATCCGCGCAATCCGGTCAAAGTGAAACGTTTGCGCGTGCACCGAACCGCTTATATCCGGCATTTGGACACAATCATACGAATGCCTTACGGTCTGCGCGATCGCATTCGGCAATTCTTGCAATCGGCGCGGCGTTCCTTTTTAATGGAACTGGTTCCATCCGCCGTTTCGGCCAGCGCCGTCGCGTGACGCGGCGGCGTCCGCGCGTCATCATGCCGATTCAGGATCGATGAACGTTCAGCTCAGGATTCCGCATCGCCCGTCCTTCCCGGACACCCGTCAAACGAGACCGTCATGCCCGATTCCGCCTCCCTGCAGCAGTTGTTTCCCGCCTATCAAGACATCCCCGCCGAGTTCCGGCTCGCGGCGCCGATCCACCAGCGCGTGTCGCTGGTCGACGGCGAGCTGCGCCCGTGGGACGGCGCGACCAAGACCGTGCTGTCGCCGGTGTGCGTGCGCCAGCCGGACGGCAGCGTCGCGCAGATGGAGATCGGCAGCTATCCGGTGATGGGCGAGACGGAAAGCGACGCGGCGCTCGATGCCGCGGTGCGCGCGTACGACTCGGGCCGCGGCGAATGGCCGACGATGAAGGTCGAGCAGCGCATCGCGTGCATGCAGGACTTCATCAAGCGGATGGTCGCGCAGCGCGAGCTGGTCGTGAACCTGATCATGTGGGAGATCGGCAAGAGCCTCGCCGATTCGCAGAAGGAGTTCGACCGCACCGTCACGTACATGACGCAGACGATCGACGCGCTGAAGGAGCTCGACAACGCGAACTCGCGCTTCGTGATCGCCGAAGGCACGATCGGCCAGATCCGCCGCACGCCGCTCGGCGTCGTGCTGTGCATGGGGCCGTACAACTATCCGCTGAACGAAACGTTCGCGACGCTGATCCCCGCGCTGCTGATGGGCAATACCGTGGTGTTCAAGCCGCCGCAGTACGGCACGCTGCTGTTCGAGCCGCTGCTCGAAGCGTTCCGCGACGCGTTCCCGAAAGGCGTGATCAACACGATCTACGCGCCGGGCGCGGTGGTCGTGCCGCACATGCTCGCGTCGGGCAAGATCAACGTGCTCGCGCTGATCGGGTCGAGCAAGGTCGCCGATCATCTGAAGAAGCAGCATCCGAAGTCGCACCGGCTGCGCGCGATCCTCGGCCTCGACGCGAAGAACGCGGCGATCGTGCTGCCCGACGCCGATCTCGACCTCACCGTGAAGGAGTGTCTGCTCGGCGCGCTGTCGTTCAACGGCCAGCGCTGCACCGCGCTGAAGATGCTGCTCGTGCACCGCTCGATCGTCGACGCGTTCCTGAAGCGCTTCACCGCCGCGCTCGAGCAGCTGAAGATCGGCATGCCGTGGGAGAAGGGCGTCAGCATCACGCCGCTGCCGGGCATGCATCGCACCGCGTACATGACGGAAGCGATCGACGACGCGAAGGCGCGCGGCGCGCAGGTCGTCAATCATCACGGTGGCGAGTTCAGCAAGACACTGTTCTATCCGGCCATCGTGTATCCAGTGACCGAAGGGATGAAGCTGTACCGCGAGGAACAGTTCGGGCCGGTCATTCCGGTCGCGGCGTTCGACGACGTCGAAACCGCGCTCGACTACGTGACGACGTCCGAGCACGGCCAGCAGGTCAGCATCTTCGGTTCGGACCCGGCGCAGATCGGCGCGCTCGTCGATCCGCTCGTGAACCAGGTGTGCCGAGTGAACATCAACTGCCAGTGTCAGCGCGGGCCCGACGTGTTCCCGTTCGCGGGGCGCAAGGACTCGGCGGAAGGCACGCTGTCGGTGACGGATGCGCTGCGCGCGTTCTCGATCCGGTCGATGGTCGCCGCGAAGCAGACCGAAGGCAGCAAGCAGTTGCTCGATTCGATCGTGTCGGACCACTACTCGAAGTTCATCAACACGGGCTTCATTTTCTGAAGCGCCGACGCACGGCCGATACGATCGGCGATCCGCCGCAGGTTCGCGCGGCGGATCGTTCGTTCATACGTTCGACGCAAGCAGCCTGATGCCGGCGAGCCCGAACACCACCGCCAGACACGCTTCCATCGCGCGCCGGCCGCGCACGTACAGCCGGCGGGCGCCTTCCGTCGAAAACACCAGCGCGTAGCCACCGAACACCGCGCATCCGATCGCGATGCAGCCCGGCACGACGGCCCCGTGCGACGCGCCCGCGCCGTTCGACGACAGCGCGACGATCGACACCCACACCAGGATTGCTTTCGGATTCGTCAGATGCAGCATCGCGCCGCGCGCGTAGAAGCGCGACAGTCGTTGCTCGGCCGCGGCCTTCGGCGCGGCGGCCGCGCTAGCCGACCACGCGGTGCGGCCCGACTTGAACGCGAGCCACAGCAGGTACACGCCGCCGAACAGCTTGATCGCGACCAGCAGCTTCGACCATGCGAGCAGCGCCGCCGACACACCGAGCGCGGCGACCGTCGCCCAGAACATCGAACCCGAGATCACGCCCAGCGCGAACGCGAGCGCGGCCTTGCGGCCATGGTTCGCGGCGACCGACATGATCGCGAGGTTGCTGGGGCCGGGGCTCGCCGTGCCGATGAAGTAAGCGGTGTAGGCCAGCAGCAGGTTGGCCGAGAAGAAGGCGTGGACGCTCATGTCGAACCTCGCGGGGATGATGCCGCGATTGTTCGCAATCCCCGCCCGGCTGCCCATGGACAATTGTCCGGGTATTCGCTGGGCCAGTTCAGCGGCGCACGCCGGTCCGTTGCGTACGCATCCGAATCGTGGCCAGCACGAACGTCTCTGTTATGAAACATCCGGCACACGCATCGCGGCGTTCCGTCGTGCGGCAATGTCCGCGGCGCTTGCCATGCAGAACCGAGCCGGCGCCCGGCGGACAGGCACGCGACACCGCCGGCCCTCGCGCGCGGTGCCGCGCCGGCTGTTCCGCAACGGAAACACGCGCGCGGTTTCGACGCGGCGTTACGTTACATCGCTGAAGCATTTCATCGTCCGCGGTCTGCCGCGCGGCCGATCATGACGGCGCGCGGCGTTTGAATGCGCGCGTCGATTTTCCGTGCGAGCCAGTCCCGGCGGGACGCGGTGGCCGTTGCCGCGATCCGCGTCAACATTGCTCAACAATTGGTTCCGACGCTGGTACGGAATCTGCATTCGCATTGCAGTGACTGCCGCGCCGCCGATCGGCGCGGCCACGAACCCGGCTCGGGATCCGTCCACCGGAGATGCCCGAACGACCCACGCAAGCAACGAGGCTCGTCATGGATGCGCTGCCCAACTCGTCCGATACGTCGTTCCAGCTCTTTCTCGCGAAACTGCTCGAACAGCCGCAGCCCGAATGGACCGAAAAACAGCAGATGGAACTCGAGATGGCGCGCTCGCTGTCGACCCAGATGGTTCAATACGCGGAAGGCATGCGCGGCGGCAACGCGGACCTCGCGCGCTGCCTCGTGCTGCTGCGCTACGCGAAAGTCCTCGACTTCATGCTGACGTCGCTCGCCGCGCGCCGCGACATTCATCCGCAGACGCTGCGCACGCTGTTCCGGCTCGCGAACCTGAAGGTCGACGATGCGTATCCGGTGTGAGCCGGCATCAGGCCACGCATCGCGTCGCGTTCACCGTCAGCCCGCCGTCCGCCCCGCCATCCACTTCCGGTAACGCCGCGTCTGGCACTTCGCGGCCACCTGCTGCGACACCAGCGCGCGCAGCGGCGACACGCGCGGATGCGTGCGCCGGCCGGCGCTCAACCGCGCGAGCTGAAACTTCACGACGGCCATGTTCGCGAGCGAACCCAGCGTCTTGTTCTTCCAGCGGATCGGCTGCAGCGCCGGCGCGCTGTCCTTGCCGGCCCGCCAGTCGCGCGGCAGGTTCGGATAGATCGACAGCGCGGTCGCGATGCCGACCATCGCGACGCCGCTCGCGACGACCTGCTCGGCCACCGCGCGGCGCCGGATTCCGCCCGTGACCATCAGCGGCATCGCCGCGACGGCCGTGATGTCACGCGCGAACTCGAGGAAGTACGCTTCGCGGGCCAGCGTGCGCCCGTCGCGCGCCTCGCCCTGCATCGCCGGTGCTTCGTAGCTGCCGCCCGACAGCTCGACGAGGTCGACGCCGAGCGGATTCAGCAGCTCGACGACGCGCTTCGCATCGTCCGCGCTGAAGCCCCCGCGCTGGAAATCGGCCGAATTCAGCTTCACCGCCACGGCGAACGCCGGCGATACCGTCGCCCGCACGTCGCGCACGATGTCGAGCAGCAGACGCGCGCGGTGCTCGATGCCGCCGCCCCACCCGTCCTGCCGACGGTTCGTCAGCGGCGACAGAAACTGGCTCAGCAGATAACCGTGCGCCGCGTGGATCTGCACGCCGGTGAAGCCGCTTTGCTCCGCGAGCTGCGCGGCACGCACGAAGCGCTGCCGCACGCCGGCGATGTCGGCTTCGGTCATCTCCTTCGGCACCGGAAACTGCTTCGACAGCGCGCCGAGCGCGAGCGGCACCGCCGACGGCGCGAGCGTCGGCTGGCCGAGCGCTGCCTGCATCTGCCGCCCCGGATGGTTGATCTGCATCCATACGTGCGCGCCGCCGGAGCGCGCGACCTGCGCCCAGCGCCGGAAGCGGCCGAGATGCGCGTCGCTGTCGAGCACGACGCCGTTCGGTCCCGTCATCGCGCGGCCGTCGACCATCACGTTGCCGGTCAGAATCAGCCCGGCCCCGCCGTCGGCCCACGCCTGGTACAGGCGCAGCAACGCGTCGGACGGCGCGTGATCCGCATCGGCCATGTTCTCTTCCATCGCGGCCTTCGCGAGCCGGTTCGGAATCACCGCACCGTTGGGCAGAGTGAGGGGCGCAAACAGGTTCATGGTGGTGGGCATCCTCGATTGACGATGCCCAACCATAACTTTAAAGTCAGCTTCAAGGTCAAGCCCCCTGGAGCACGAAATGAAGATCGGCGAGCTGGCACGCGCCAGCGGCATCGCGGCGTCGCGCATCCGCTTCTACGAAGCGAGCGGCCTGCTCGAACCGGCGCGCCGCCAGGCGAACGGCTATCGCGAATACGGGCCGGAAGCGCTGACGCGGCTCGCGATCATCGATCGCGCGCAACGCGCGGGCTTCGCGCTCGACGAAATCCGCGCGGTGCTACCGCCGGACCTCGGCGCGTGGCCGCGCGACGAACTGCTGGCCGCGCTGCGGCACAAGGTCGACGAAATCCTGCTGCTCGAACAGCGGCTCGCGCAGAACCGGCGACACCTCGAAGTGCTGATCGACGAAATCGCGAACAAGCCCGCCGGCGAGGATTGCGCAGGTGCCGCGCAGCGCATGCTCGACAAGCTGGGCAACGAAGCCGACGACGTGGCGCCGGCGGTCGAGCCCATGACGCGCCCGCGGCTGAGGCCGGTCCGCAAGCGCGCGTGATCGTGTCGCGCGTGCGATGCGCGAGCGCTGCTGCTTCATCGACTTCCGGATGCGCGGCCGGCCTTGCGCGCGGCCGCGCGGATTTGCTTACGTCGCAGGTAATCGACGCGCGGCGCCGGCGCGCCGATCATGGCTTCACCGATCAACGCATTGCATCGACACGCTGGAGCCCGCCATGACCGCCTACGCGATCGCCCACCTGCACGACGTAGAAATGTGCGACGACATCGTCGAATACCTGGAACGCATCGACGGCACGCTCGCGCCGTTCGACGGCCACTTCGTCATTCACGGCGCACGGCCCGACGTGCGCGAAGGCGTGTGGCGCGGCGACCTGATCGCGATCGCGTTTCCGGATCTCGCGACCGCGCGCGCATGGTACGAATCGGATGCGTACCAGCAGATCCAGCCGCTGCGCGCGCGGCACGCGAGCGGCCCGCTGATCCTGATCGACGGTGTCGGCGAGCGGCACAACGCGACCGACATCCTGCGCTGAGCGCCGGCGCGCGAGCCCGCCGCCGCGCTTACTTCGCGTTGCGCTCCATCGGCTCGCCGACGACGAAACCGCCGCCCTGGTAGCGCTGCGCCGGATCGTCGTAGTCGGCGGTCGGCGCCGTCACCGGGAACAGCCCGGCGAACTGCTCGGAGCTGTCCTGCGGCCGGAAGCCGAGGAAGCCGACCTTCGTGTTGTCCCACCACTTCACCGGGTTGTCCGACGCGCCGTAGACGATCGCGTGCCCGACGCGGTTCGTCAGCAGCGAACAGCGCACGAGCTCGATGAAGTCGCGATAGCTGAGGTACGTCACGAGCATGCGCGGGTTCTTCGGGACTTCGAACGACGAGCCGATCCGCAGGCACACCGTTTCGATCCCGAAGCGGTCGAAGTAATAGCGCGACAGCGACTCGCCGAAGCATTTCGTCACGCCGTAGAGGCTGTCCGGACGCAGCGGCGCGTCCGCATCGAGCACTTCCGTGACCGGATGGAAGCCGATCGCGTGGTTCGAACTCGCGAACACGACCCGCTTCACGCCGTGCTTGCGCGCGGCTTCGTACAGGTTGTACGTGCCGGTGATGTTCGCATCGACGAGATCGTCGAACGGCGCATCGATCGAGATGCCCCCGAGGTGGACGATCGCGTCGACGCCGTCGACGAGGTCCATCACCGCCGGCCGGTCGGCCAGATCGACGACACGGGTTTCTTCGTGCGTGGCCGCATCGCCCAGCGCGGCGATGTCGCTCACGCGCACGATGTCGGCCCAGTTCGCCAGCGCGCCGCGCAGCTGGCGGCCGAGGTTGCCGGCCGCGCCGGTCAGCAGCAGGCGTTTGAACGGCTTGCGTGCGCCGGTGGAGGTGGCGTTCATCGAATCTGTCTCCTTGAAACTGGGCTGGATGTACCAAAAATATAGCGAAGATCGGAAAACGTTTTCCAACTATACGCGGGACAAAAGCCGGCCGTCAATGGCCGAAGCCGCTCGCGGCCATCCGCATTTTCCCGATATCGCCCGCTGGCCGGATGCCGGCTTTTTCTGCCACAATCGGGCGCAATCGAACGAAAACGTTACCCTCCCGATGAAAAAAGTTTCCCCGACGATCCGCGACGTGGCCGCGGAAGCCGGCGTGTCGGTCGCGACGGTATCCAAGTACGTGAACGGCACGCAGCGCTTCTCGCCGACCGTCGAAGCGCGGCTCAAGGAAGCGATCGAGCGGCTCGGCTACCGCTCGAACCCGCTTGCGCGCTCGATGATCACCGGGCGCACGCGCACCATCGGCGTCGTGATTCTCGACATCAGCAACCCGCACTTCACGAACATCGTCAAAGGCGCGAACCGCGTCGCGCTCCAGCACGACTACACGCTGCTGCTCGTCGATACCGAAGAGAACCAGGCGCGCGAACGCTCGCTGATCGAGGCGCTCGCGCAGCGTGTCGACGGGCTGATCGTCAGCACGCGGATGCCCGACGACGAGGCCGGCTGGATGCTCGACCTGCACAAGCCGCTCGTGCTGCTGCGGCGCAGCCCCGGCCTGCCGATTCCGAGCGTCGGCATCGACAACAGGCTCGCCACCTACATGCTCGCGCGGCACCTGCTCAATCTCGGCCACACCCGCATCGCGTACCTCGGCTTCGGCACCGCACGCGTGAACGACGAACGGATCCAGGGCGCGCGCGACTGCCTCGCCGAAGCGGGGCTTACGCTCGACGTGCACGACGCGCACGCGCCGACCGCCGAAGCCGGCGAGCGCGCATGCTCGCGCGTGATGCTCGGACCGCAGCGGCCGCAGGCCGTGATCTGCTACAACGACCTGATCGCGCTCGGCTTCATGAAGGAAGCCGCATCGCTCGGGTTCAGGCTGCCGCAGGACGTGTCCGTTGCCGGCGTCGACAACGTGCCGTACGGCGAATACGCGGCGCCGCCGCTCACCACCATCGACATCCAGAGCGAGAACATGGGCGAGCTCGCGATGCAGAAGCTGATCGACGCGCTCGCCGGACGCACCGATGCGAGCTACTCGACGTTCGAGCCGCGGTTGATCATGCGTGCATCGACGGCCGCGGCCGGTTGAGCCGGTCGAAGCGCGTCGAGCCCTTCCGGCTGGCGAGCACCGCGTCCGGGCGCTTCAAACAAAAACGCGCCGCCAGCGGGCGGCGCGTTCGTCTGCCGCGACGCGATCACGCGTCGAGCTTCGCAGGCTTCATCTTCGGCGTGAGCGCGTGCATGACCGCGAGCGCGAGCAAATAGGCCAGCGCGCCGATCGCGAACAGCACCCAGTAGTGGCCCGTGCGTTGCAGCACCTGGCCGATCACTTCCGAGAACAGCACGCCGCCGATGGAGCCGGCCATCCCGCCGATCCCGACCACCGACGCGACCGCGCGGCGCGGGAACAGGTCGGACGCCGTCGTGAACAGATTCGCCGACCAGCCCTGGTGCGCCGCGGCGGCAAGGCCGACGATCAGCACCGCGACCCACAGGCTCTGCACCTGCGACACGAACGCGATCGGCAGCACGCAGCATGCGCAGATCAGCATCGCCGTCTTGCGCGCGCCGTTCACGCTCCAGCCGGCGCGCAGCAGCACCGACGACAGCCAGCCGCCGCCGATGCTGCCGACCGTCGTCAGCGCGTAGATGCATACGAGCGGCAGGCCGATATGCTGCATGTCCATCCCGCGCGACTCGTTCAGCCACTTCGGCAGCCAGAACAGGTAGAACCACCACACCGGATCGGTCAGGAACTTGCCGATCAGGAACGCCCACGTCTCGCGCTTGCGGATCAGCTCGCTCCAGCGCGGCGCGCCGGCGTCCGCGTTCGCCGCGTCGAGCGCTTCGGCTTCGTCGCGCGGCTCGTCGTATTCCGCGGCGAGCGCGCGCGTGTCGGCCGTGCGGTACATCACCAGCCACACCGCGAGCCACACGATGCCGATCGCGCCGACGATCACGAACGCCGCGCGCCACCCGTACGCCACCGCGATCGCGGGGATGATCGCCGGTGCGAACACCGCGCCGATGTTCGCGCCCGAATTGAAGATGCCGGTTGCGAGCGCGCGTTCGCGGCGCGGAAACCACTCCGCCGTCGTCTTGATCGCGGCCGGGAAGTTGCCGCCCTCGCCGATGCCGAGCAGCGCGCGCACGGCCGCGAAGCCCGTCACCGATCCGACCGCCGCGTGCAGCATCGCGGCGATGCTCCACACGAGCATCGCGACCGTATACGAGATGCGCGTGCCGAGCCAGTCGACGATGCGTCCGAAGCCGAGCAGCCCGATCGCATAGAACGCCGAAAACGCCATCACGATGCGGCCGTACTGCACTTGGCTCCAGCCGATGTCGTGCTGAAGCATCGGCGCGAGCAGGCCGAGGATCTGGCGATCCATGTAGTTGATCACGGTCGCGAAGAACAGCAGCGCACAGACGGTCCAGCGGTAGCGGCTCGCGGCCGCGCGGACGGCGCCGACGACGGCAGATTGCATGAATGTCTCCGATGCGCGGTCGCGCCCGTCGCGCCGCATGTCGATGCGTATTCGTGACCGGCGACGGGCGCCGGCGCGGGTGGCGACCACGCCGTTGGATGGCGCGGCCGCCGGCCCGTCGCGTTCTGGAAAACGTTTTTCAGAGAATAGGACGCCGGGCGGCGCCTTGTCAGTCCGGGATTTCGATGAGTCATCTCAAAAAGGCTCGCGCAAAAAGAGACGACTGTTTCGCAGAATGGCATTAACCGTTTTTCCATCGATTTTCCCGCCGCGAAGCGGGGCCATGACGGGCGCCTGCGTACCGATACACATGTCCGATTCCAGCCAGAATGGGTCGCGCGGATGGTTTACAGTCGTCGCATGCGCCTCGATCCCGACACCTGCTACGACGCCCTGCTTTCGCGGAACCGCCGCTTCGACGGCTGGTTCTTCGTCGGCGTTTCGACGACGGGCGTGTATTGCCGCCCGGTTTGTCCGGTGAAGCCGCCGAAGGCACGGAACTGCAGCTATTACCCGACCGCCGCCGCCGCGGAGAAGGCCGGCTTCCGGCCGTGCCTGCGCTGCCGGCCCGAGCTCGCGCCCGGCCACGGCTTGCTCGACCTGTCGGGCAATCTCGCCGACGCGGCCGCGACGCTGATCGAGAACGGTTTCCTGAACGAGCACGGCGTCGACGCGCTTGCGCAGCGGGTCGGCGTGACCGAGCGCCACCTGCGACGAATCTTCGCCGCGCAGTTCGGCGTGTCGCCGGTCGAGTTCGCGCAGACGCACCGGCTATTGATGGCGAAACGGCTGCTGACCGATACCTCGCTGCCGGTGGCCGTCGTCGCATCGACCGCCGGGTTCGGCAGCGTGCGGCGCTTCAACGACCTGTTCCGGCAACGCTACGGCCTCAATCCGCTGCGCCTGCGCAAAGGCGCCGGCGCATCCGCCGGCGGCGACATGACGTTCCCGCTGCCATATCGGCCGCCGTTCGCGTGGGCCGAGCTGATGCGCTTTCTCGCGCAGCGCCAGATCGATGGCGTCGAGCGGGTCGATGCGCACGGCTATGCGCGCGCCGTCGCGCTACCGAACGGACAGCGCAACGGGCATGTGGCCGGATGGCTGTCCGTCACGCACGTGCCGCAGCGGTTCGCGCTCGCCGTCACCGTGTCGCCTGCGTTGACGCCCGTCGTGCCGGCGGTGCTCGCGCGCGTGCGGCGCCTGTTCGATCTAGACAGCCGCCCCGACGTGATCGATGCGCATCTCGGCGAACTCGCGCGCGGCTTGCCGGGCCTGCGCGTGCCCGGCGCGTTCGACGGGCTCGAGATCGCGATCCGTGCGATCGCGGGTGAACATCTGGCGGCGACGCCAGCGGCTGCCGTGCTCGCACGTATTGCCGAACGCTTCGGGACGCCGGTGCCTGCAGACCACGGGCCGCGCGGACTCACGCATGCGCTGCCATCCGCCGACACGCTGGCGGGTGTGCCGCCGGCGGCGCTGGAAGCGGTCGGCGTCGCGCGCGACGCGGCGCACGCAATCGTGTCGCTCGCACGCGCAGTAGCCGACGGCACGCTCGCGCTCGAACCGATGGCGCCGCTCGATGCGACGCTCGCCGCGCTCCGCGCGCTGCCCGGTTTCGACGAGCGCGAGGTGCAGTACGTCGCGATGCGCGCGATGGCGTGGCCGAACGCGTTTCCCGCCGACGACGCGTGGTTCGCCCGACGCGCCGCCAACGCCGAGAACGCGCGCATCGCATCGTCCGCGCCGCACGCGGCACGGTGGGCGCCGTGGCGCGCGTATGCCGCACTGCATGTGTGGCGTCTTCATGGAGAAGTGTTGCGATGACTCGCGCTCATCTGATTCCGAGCCCGCTCGGCGACATCGCCATCCGCATCGAGGACGATGCGTTAACGGGCCTGTTCTTCGTCGGTCAGAAGTACTACCCGCCGCTCGCGATCGCGCCGGACGCGAATGCGGACGCGGATGCTGAGGTGCACGACGCATCGCCGCTCGTGCGCAAGGTCGCCGACGAGGTCGCCGAATATTTCACGGGCGCGCGTGAACGATTCACCGTGCCGATTCACCTGCGCGGCACCCCGTTTCAGCGCAGCGTGTGGGCGCAACTGCTCGCGATTCCGTTCGGCGAGCTCGTGTCGTATGGCGACATCACCGCCCGCGTCGGGCTGCCGATGAGCGCCGCGCGCGCCGTCGGCGGCGCGGTCGGCCGCAATCCGGTGTCGATCATGGTGCCGTGCCATCGTGTGATCGGCGCGTCGGGCAGCTTGACCGGGTATGCGGGCGGCATCGAACGGAAACGCGCGTTGTTGTCGCTCGAAGGCGCGGGATTCGTGCGTGGCGAACGTCAGCCGGTGCAGCAGACGCTTGCCTTCTGATGGGTCTGATGTCGCGCGCGTGCTTGCCCGTTCGGCGCGCGTCGTTCGGCCTAGCTGCCGCGCTTGCGCATCGCATGCGCGACCCGCGCGTTCGCGTCGAATTTCGCGCGATGCGTCGAGAAGAACGTCCGCACGTTGCGCACGTTCGACGCGCCGGTGAACAGCCGCCGCGCGAATTCATCGTATTCGGCGACGTCGGCCAGATCGGCCACCACCACGAAATCCGGCCCCGGCGATACGCGGTAGCACTGCGTGACCGACGGCTCCGTGCACACGTAGGCTTCGAATGCGTCGTAGTCTTCGGCCGTCTGACGATCGAGGCTGATCTCGATCAACGCCGTGACGGCCGTGCCGATCGCGACCGGATCGAGCACTGCGATCTGGCGGCGGATCACGCCCGCTTCCGTCAGCCGACGCACGCGGCGCATGCAGGTCGGCGGTGACGACAGCGCCCGTTCGGCAAGTTGCAGGTTCGACACCGATGCGTCGTCCTGCAGGATCGCGAGAATGCGCAGGTCGAGATCGTCGAGGGTAATGCCGGCCATCGGCGCCTCCTTCCGGTCAATGCGTGAAATTTAATTTCAAAATGATAGCCGATCGCTTCGCCGTTTCATTTATCGCTATATTTTGAAATTTAATTCCATTCACGCGCTTCTACCATCGCTGTCACGGATTCGGACACGACCTTTACGGAGCGCGATATGTGTGGAATTGTCGGAGCGGTTGCCCAGCGGGACATCCTGCCGAACCTCGTCGACGGGCTGAAGCGGCTCGAATACCGCGGCTACGACTCGTGCGGCGTGGTGGTCTATCGTGACCGTGCGCTCGCACGCGCGCGCAGCGTCGACCGCGTCGCCAATCTGCAGCGCGAGATCGCCGAGCACGGATTGTCGGGCTACACCGGCATCGCGCATACGCGCTGGGCGACGCACGGCGCGCCCGTCACGCTCAATGCGCACCCGCACTTCTCGCCGAGCGACGACAACGCGCGCATCGCGCTGTCGCACAACGGGATCATCGAGAACTGCGACCAATTGCGCGCAGAGTTGCAGGCGCACGGCTACGTGTTTGCGAGCCAGACCGACAGCGAGGCGATCGCGCACCTGATCGACCATCTGTACGACGGCGACCTGTTCGACGCGGTGCGCCGCGCGGTCGCGCGATTGCGCGGCAGCTACGCGATCGCGGTGATGTGCCGCGACGAGCCGCACCGGATCGTCGGCGCGCGCGACGGGATGCCGCTCGTCGTCGGTGTCGGCGAGGGTGAGAACTTCCTTGCATCGGATGCGATCGCGCTGTCGGGCATCACCGATCGCATCGCGTACCTCGAGAACGGCGACGTCGCGGACATCCAGCTGCATCGCTACTGGATCGTCGATGCGGCCGGCCAGCGTGTCGAGCGCGCGGTGCAGCGGGTGGCCGCACATAGCGGTGCGGCCGATCTCGGGTCGTATCGCTACTACATGCAGAAGGAGATCTTCGAGCAGCCGCAGGCGGTGGCCGACACGCTGCTCGATGTCGCGTCGATCATGCCGGAGCTGTTCGGCGACGGCGCGTGGCGCGTGTTCAACGACGTCGATTCGGTGTTGTTGCTCGCATGCGGCGGCAGCTATCACGCGGCGCTGACCGCGAAGTACTGGATCGAGAGCATCGCGAAGCTGCCGGCGAGCGTCGAGATCGCGAGCGAGTTCCGGTATCGCGACAGCGTGCCGAATCCGCGCACGCTGGTCGTCGCGGTGTCGCAGAGTGGAGAGACGGCTGACGTGCTCGGTGCGGTGCATGTGGCGAAGCAGCGCGGGATGCGGCATACGCTGGCGATCTGCAACGTCGCGACGAGTGCGCTGATGCGCGAATGCGCGCTGCAGTTCGTCACGCGGGCGGGGATCGAGATCGGGGTGGCGTCGACGAAGGCTTTTACGACGCAGCTCGTTGCGTTGTTCTTGTTGACGTTGTCACTGGCGCAGATGCGCGGACGGTTGAGCGATGACGACGAGAAGGCGCATTTGCGTGCGCTGCGGCATCTGCCCGATGCGATGTCCAAGGTGCTCGCGCTGGAGCCGCAGATCATGGGGTGGTCGGAGATGCTCGCGCGACGCGACAACATGCTGTTTCTCGGGCGCGGGATGCATTATCCGATCGCACTCGAAGGCGCGTTGAAGATGAAGGAGATTTCCTATATTCACGCGGAGGCATATCCCGCCGGGGAGTTGAAGCATGGGCCGCTGGCGTTGGTCAGTAATGAAATGCCGGTTATTGCGGTGGCGCCGAATGATGTGCTTCTGGAAAAGCTCAAGTCGAACATGCATGAGGTCAGCGCGCGGAACGGCAGGCTCTTTGTGTTCGCGGATGTGGACTGTGGGTTGGCGCCCGGCGATGGAATCGAGGTGATTCGGCTCAACGAGTACTATGGGCCGCTGTCGCCGATTCTGCATACCGTGCCGATGCAGTTGCTCGCTTATCACGCTGCGTTGGCTCGGGGGACGGATATTGACAATCCCAGAAATCTGGCCAAGTCGGTGACGGTGGAGTGAGGGCGCTCGAACAGCGATTAGGTGGGACCAAGACGCAAAATTTCGCGAAAATCGCGGTCCCGCCGCACGGCCGATGAGCCACCTCCCCAATCCATAAAACCCCTACTTCGACAACCGCAACTTCCTCGCCACCACAACCCCGCTCGACGGACTCACCAGCGAGATCCCGTCGACCTCCATATGCAACGTAGAGATCCGAGTCGTGATATCCGTCGGTTCCTCAATACTCGGATCGGCATGCTCGGTTTCTTCCGTCAGATAAGGGCTGACCAACCGCCCGGAAAAAACGAGCGCGAAGTCGCCATGCGTTTGCGCATACACCGCCGGCGAAACCCGCACGTTGCTCCGAACGGTAGTCTTCTTCCCCTGCCCCGGCTCGAGCTCGATGATGTCGATCTGCTGGATATACCCCTTCGCCTTCGCTTCGGGCGCAATCACGAGCCCTCTCCCGCGCGGCCCGGTCGTGACCTTTCTGAGCAGGATGCCCGTCCGGTCGTCGCGCTCGGCGTCGAACAGGTCGACGTCGACGGTCAACAGCTGCCGCTTCGCCTGGTACCTCACGCCGTACCGCACCGGCACCACGAACGTCACGTCACGATCCAGACCGACGGCCGCCAACTCGGGATTCGGTCGATGCCGTACGGTAGCGCCGGAAACCAGCCCACGAACCCGTGCACTCAACGAAGGTGTGCTGGCGCTGATGTGTTGCTTCTTCAGCGCATCCCGAATGGCAACCGGATCGTCGCCGACGATCGGCCCAGCAGGTGACGTGTCGTGATCGACGGCGGGCGCGACGTGCGTCGTGCCGTCGCCAGCCTGCTGAGCATGCGCGGCGAACGACGCCAGCATTACCGCCAGGGCGACGGCGCACACGAACTTCGGACGACGCAGCGTGGATTTCCGGTGCAACACGGTGAACTCCTGATTCTCTTGTAGATCGGTCAACGACGAGCACTATAGGGTGGAACGATCGGCAACGCATCCACTGTGCAAAATTCGCCGATGGCGCGCCGGCGCCCGCCACGATTCCACGCCCTCACCCGTGCCGATCCTCCCGCCGATACTCGGCCGGCGCCTTCCCCACCAGCTTCCGAAAATCGCGCGTGAAATGCGCCTGATCGAAGTACCCCAACGATTGAGCCAGCTCGGCGAGATCGATCGGCTCATCGGCCGCGAGCTTGTCCGCGGCCTCATGCAGCCGATATCGACAGATCACCCACTTCGGCGTCACGCCCACATAGTCCGAAAAAAGCTGCTGCAGCGTGCGCTCGCTCAATCCCGCACGTTCGGCGAGATCACGCACCTGCGTGAGCCCGAGATCCTGCTGCAGCATCTGCAAGATCGCATGAATGCGCTCGACCTGCGGATCGGGCGGCGGCAGCACGCGCATCAACAGCGCCTCCGCGGCGGCCACCATCCCGGCGTCATCCTCCGCACCGAGCACGGCGTCTTCGGCTTCGGCATCGCTACGGTCGAGCAGCGTCGACACCGGCAGCACCTTGTCGGTCATCCAATGCACCGGCTTGCCGAAGAACGCCCGAAACGCGCCCGGCCGGAACCGCAGCCCGAGCACCCGCCCCGCGCCCGCCAGCGTCGTCTCGAACGCGCCGGACACCACACCGAAGATTCCCGTCTGCCGCCGATCGAACACGAGGTTCACGCACGGATACGGCAACGTGCGCTGCACGTACGGCGGCTGCTCGCGCAGATCCCATTCGACGATCCAGTGGTGGTCGAGCACGCCGGCCAGCTCGGCGCGCGGATAGTAGCGATTCAGGCGGAAGCGCTGATTGAAGGCATTCGGGCCGACGACGCCTTTCGGCGTGTCGGTCACGTTGCGCAAGTCGGTCATGGTGACGAACCGTTGGGGTGACTGCGTGATGATGCACCGCCACAGCGGGTTTTTCCAAGACGACGGCGGGCGTCCGTCCTACAGTGGAAACCCTGTCCCGAACGCACCCCGGAGCCCGCGATGCCGCAAGACCGTCACCTGACCCTGTACCACTCCCCGCGCAGCCGCTCGGCCGGCGCGCGGATGCTGCTCGAGGAACTGAGCGCCGACTATGAACTGCACGCGTTCGACCTGTCCGCCGGCAAACACCACGAAGCCGACTACCTCGCGATCAATCCGATGGGCAAGGTGCCCGCACTGCGCCACGGCGACGTGATCGTGACCGAACAAGCGGCCGTCTACATGTACGCGGCGGAACTGTACTCGGAAGCCGGCCTGTCGCCGGCGCCGGACGATGCGCTGCGTGGACCGTACCTGAGCTGGATGACGTTCTACGGTTCCTGCCTCGAGCCGGCCGTCGTCGATCGTTCGATGAATCGCCCGCCCGCGGCTTACTCGACGTCGCCCTATGGCGACTTCGATGCAGTCATCCATGCGATCGACGCACAACTCGCGAAGGGGCCCTATCTGCTGGGCGAGCGCTTCACGGCGGCCGATGTGCTGTGGGGCTCGGCGCTGAACTGGACGACGATGTTCAAGCTCGTGCCCGAAACACCGCTCATTCGCGCGTATATCGACCGCGTGCTTGCCCGCCCGGCGATCCAGCGCGCGCAGGCGGCAGACGCGGCACTGGCCGCCGAACAGGACAAAGCCAAAGAAGCAACAGCGGCGAAGTAGTTCGTTGGCGGGCGCCCCGGGATGCCCGGTCTGCCCGCCGCCGCGTCAGAACATCGTATGCACGCCGAGCCGCGCGACGGCCTGGCTAGCCGAACTCGACGCCCCGTTCGGATCGAGCACGCCGTTGATCTGCGCGTTCGCGCCGCGATTTGCGCGTTGATAATCGGCGGACACATACACCATCGTCCGCTTCGACAACAGATATTGCAGCGCGACGCTGACCTGATGCGCATGGTTGTCGTTCACGGCTTCGTTGCCTTTCATGTACATGTACTTCGCGCCGAGAAAGACGTCCGGCCGGATGCGCCAGACGCCGCCGGCTTCCGCCATCCACACGCCGGCGTCGTTGAACGAATTGCGGACGGTAGTCAGCAACGCCTTCGCGATCACCGCGCCGAAGTCGTAGTGCATCCCGACGCCCCAGTTGCGCACGCTGGTCGATGGCGTCCCCGGCGTCGAACCATACTTCTCGTTCGTATAGGCCGCGCCGATACCCAATGCGCCGGCTTCGTAGTTCAATCCGGCGCTCACGGTGTTGTTCGCACCGACGGAACCGGCCACGCCGCCGAATGCGTACATCAAGCCGCCGGAAAACCCCGCAATCGTCGGCGAACTGTATTTGACGGCATTCGCAACAGGCTTGCTGCCCGCCGTACGATCCCAGTCGAACGCGCCGGTCGGGTTGTTCGGCAGCGCGAGCCGCTGAAACGGCCCGTTCCTGAACCCGTACAGCCCGGTGATGTCCATCGCAACAGTGTTCCCCTTCGCGAACAGCGAATCGACCATGAAGTCGTACTGATTCCCGAGCCTGACGCTGCCGAACCGGTCGCTCTCGATGCCCACGTAAGCGTTGCGCGCGAAGAGGCCCGTGCCGACGATGCTGCCGTTCGCCATCGAAAACTGGTTCACGAGCATGAACGTCGCGCGATAGCCGCCGCCGAGATCCTCCGTGCCACGAAGGCCGAACAGGTTCGGCGTAAAGATGCCGTCGTCGAACTTGACGTTCTTCCCGCCGCCCTCGTTGCTGACATACGAAATGCCGCTGTCGATCAGACCGAACAGCGTCACGCTGCTTTGCGCATACGCGCCCGGCGCGATGACAAGCATCGCGAATACGCCAAACCTGAGTTTCATCGTGTCTCCGTACTTTTTGAAATTTGAGCGAGCGTCCGCTACGTCGTGGAGACTCGCCCGATACTTTTTCGAAACAACACCTTCCCCCGGCCGAATCAGCACGGATTCAGGCCGGCACATCGATATTTGCTTAGCAATACTGACTCAATGGCACGGCGAAAATCCCGGCGAGCGGTTAATCGCCGATTTCATCGAGCCGACGCGACTACGCGATCGGCCGGTTCAATCGCTTCGACAAACCACCCACGCCGCCGAATCCACTTCGACTGCCACTGCTTCCAGTCCTGCACCCGAACACGGCCCGTCGATACACACGCCATCGTCGAACCGGAACAGCGCGCTGTGATGTGCACACATCAGCACCTGCGACCGATAGCAGGAAACGTTGCCCGGCACGAAATCGAGCGGAACCGAGAAATGCGGGCAGCGGTTCACATACGCCCACACCTGCTGTCCGCGCCGCACGACGATCACCGGCCGGCCGACGCACGCTTCGTCGACGACTCGTGCGCCGCCGTCGGGCACATCGGAGAAGCGGCAGAGTTGCGTCGCGCTCATGCTCACACTCTCCGCTCGGGATTCCCGAGGCTCCAGTCCCACGGACGCACCTCGACCCGCGAAAACAGCCCTTCCTTCACATACGGATCGTTGCCGACGAACTGCATCACCGCATCGATGTCATCCGCCTCGATCACGAGCAGCGTGCCGTTCATCGCGTCGCCCTGCGGATCGAGCGTCGGGCCGCCGAGCCGCACGTACACGCCATGCTGAGCCGCCGAGCGCAGATAGCTGCGATGCGTGGACCGCACGCGTTCGCGCACTTCCCGCATCCCCGGCTGGTCCGTCGCGAACACCGCAAAGAATCGAGCCATGTCGGTCAGCTCCGGTCGAGCACGAAGTCGTACGTCGCTTCGCGGTACGCACCGCTCAGCCCGAACCGGCGCGCGAGTTCATCGCCCGCCTCGCGCGGACGATAGGCGACCATCAGCGACGGCTTCACGCCGAACACGGCATCGGATTGCAGGTATTCGTCTTCCTCGTCGAACAAATGCGTGACGAGCTTGCGATGGCCCGGCGCGTCGATCATGAAATGCAGATGCGCGGGCCGCCATGGATGCCGTCCGGTCACGTCGAGCATCTTGCCGACCGGGCCGTCGGTCGGAATCGGATAGCTGACCGGCAGAATCGTCGTGATCGCGTAACGTCCTTCCGCATCGGTCCGGTAGCGGCCGCGCAGATTGGCGTGCGGTTGTTCCTTGTCCTGTCCGGAATACATGCCGTTGTCGGCGGTCTGCCACACGTCGAGCACCGCGTCCGGCACCGGCGCACCGTCGGTGGTCAGCACGCGGCCATGCACGACCGCCGGCGTGCCGGGCGTGAATGCCATGTTCTCGCCATACGCGCGCTCGGGCATGCCTTCGATGTAGAACGGGCCGAACACCGTCGTTTCCGTCGCGCCGGTCGCAAAGCGATGGTTGATCGCATCGACCAGCATCGACACGCCGAGCGTGTCCGACAGCAGGATAAATTCCTGCCGCACGACGTCGTCGCACATCTGCCCGGTTTCGGTCAGGAAGCGAATCGCGGCCATCCACTCGGCCTCGGTCAGCTCCGTCTCCCGGACGAACGCATGCAGGTGCCGCACGAGGCTCTGCATCAGCACGCGCAAGCGCGGGTTCGGCGTACCGTTGAAGCTGGCGACGACCTGCTCGGTCAGCCGCGAATCGCCGTCATGATCATCATTCGTCACGTTCGTCTCCTTTGATGCGGGCGGCCGTTCAGCGCGGCTCGCGCCCTTCCCACGCGTGCTGTAGCAATTCCCGGATCGGTGCGCGTTCGACCGGGCGCGGGTTCGCGTACGGATTGCGGCATGCGAGGTCCGCGGCTTCGTCGAGGCCTGCTTCGGGCATCCCGAGGTCGGCAAGCGCCGCGGCCAAACCGAGTTGCCGGTTCAGTTCGAACAACAGCGGGCCGGCGTCGGCCGCGTCGTTACCGCCCAGCGCCCGCGCGACACGCCGCAGCGCGTCGGGCGCCGCCGCATGGTTGTAGTGCGCGGTATGCGGCAACATCGCCGCGTGCGTCTGCGCGTGCGGCAGGTTGAAGGTGCCGCCGAGCGTATGACAGAGCTTGTGGTGCAGCGCCATGCCGACCGCGCCGAGGCACGTGCCCGCGAGCCATGCGCCATACAGCGCGCGACTGCGCATCTCGCGGTCGTCGGGCGCGCGCACGATCACGGGCAACGCCTCGCCGAGCGCACGAATCGACTCCTCTGCCATCAGGCTGATCACCGGATTCGCATCTTCCGCGTAGAGCGCCTCGACCGCGTGCGCGATCGCATTGACGCCGGACGCCGCCGAAATCCCCGGCGGCAGCGACAGCGTCAGCGACGGGTCGTAGAGCACCGTACGCGGCAGCACGCGCGCATCGCGCCCGGTGCGCTTCAACCGGCCTTCGGTGAGCCCGTAGATCGGCGTCATCTCCGAACCCGCGTACGTGGTCGGCACCGCAAGGATCGGCAGCGACGATTCGAGCGCGATCGCCTTGCCGAGCCCGATCGTCGAGCCGCCGCCGATCGCGATGCAGCAGTCCGCGCCCAGTTCGGCCGCCATTTCGCACGCCGCACGCGCGACTTCGATTGGCACGTGCATCACGGCCTGCGCGCACACGCCGGCCGCACGCTCGCCGAGCACGCCGCTGACGCGTTCGGCGAGCGGCCGCTGCTCGGGTGTCGACAGGATCAGCGCCCGCCGCGCGCCGAGCGCGGTCAGCTCGTCCGGCAGCCGTGCGAGCGCGCCCCATTCGAACACGACGCGCGAAGGCGTTCCCTGGTAGACGAAGCGCTCCATCTCGGCCTCAACGCTTGAAGTGCGGCGGCACGTTGCCGTCGACGTTGACCCACACCGAGCGCGCTTCCGTGTAGTCGTGCATTGCCTCGAAGCCCATCTCGCGGCCGTAGCCCGACTTGCCGATGCCGCCGAACGGGCTGCCCGGGTTCACGCGCTTGTAGCAGTTGATCCAGCACATGCCCGCGTCGATCTTCGACGCCATCCGGTGCGCGCGGGACAGATCGTTGGTCCACAAACCGCTGCCGAGCCCGTATTCGGTCGCGTTGGCGATCGACAGCGCTTCGTCGTCGCTGCCGAAGCGCAGCACGGTGACGAACGGGCCGAACACCTCCTCCTGCGCGACGCGGTCAGCCGCGCTTTTCGCTTCGATGACGGTCGGGCGTACGTAATATCCATCGGCGAGCGCCGGATCCTGAGGCGCACTGCCGCCCGCGAGCACGCGGCCGCCCTGCTCGCGCGCGACGTCGACGAACGACAGCACGCGGTCGAGGTGCTGCTTCGACGTCAGCGGGCCCATCTCGGTGTCCGGGTCCAGCGGATTGCCGACGCGGATCGACGAAGCCAGCGACACGAAGCGCTCGAGGAATTCGTCCGCAATACGTTCATGCAGCACGAGACGCGAACCGGCGATGCACGCCTGCCCCTGGTTGTGGAAGATCGCCCACGCGGCGCCGTTGACGGCGGCGTCGAGGTTCGCATCGTCGAACACGATGTTGGCGCCCTTGCCGCCCAGTTCCAGCTGCACGCGCTTCAGGTTGCCCTGCGAGGCGTCGACGATCCGGCGGCCCGTCGCGGTCGAACCGGTGAACGCGATCTTGCCGACGCCGGGGTGCTCGGCGAGCCGCTGGCCGGCCGTATGCCCGTAGCCAGCGACGATATTGACGACACCTGCGGGAAACCCAACCTCGGCCATCAGTTCGACGATGCGCAGCGTCGACAGCGGCGTGATCTCCGACGGCTTGAGCACGACCGTGTTGCCTGCCGCCAGCGCCGGGCCCATCTTCCAGCTGGTGAACATCAGCGGGAAATTCCACGGCACGATCTGGCCGACGACGCCGATCGGCGCGCGCTGCACGTAGTTCAGGAAGCCGGTTTCGACGGGAATCACCGAGCCTTGCAGCTTGTCGGCCATCCCGCCGAAGTAGCGGAAGCATGCGGCCGTGCGCGGCACGTCGAGCGCGCGCGAATCGCGGATCGGGTGGCCGGTGTCGAGCGATTCCAGCTGCGCGAGTTCCTCGGCATTCGTTTCGATCGCGTCGGCGAGACGCAGCAGCAGCCTGCCGCGTTCGGCCGCCGGCAGCGCCGACCATTTTGGAAACGCACGCGCCGCGGCTTCGACCGCGAGGTCCACGTCCGCCGCGGTGGCGGCGGCGATCTTCGTGATCAGCGAGCCGTCGTGCGGATTCAGCACGTCGATCGTGCCGCAGTCGACGGCGTCAACGAAGCGCCCGTCGATGAAGAGTTGGGTTTGCATGAATCGTCCTCGATGTGTTGCGCGAGCGCGGCTTAGAACTCGATCGGATACGGCGCAAGCTCGCCGCGCTCGTATCGCTGCGGCAGGTCCGGCGTCGCGTTTTCCCACACGAGCAGCATCGAGCGCTTCGTCGAGTAGCCCTGATGCCGGATGTCGGCGGGCATCGCGCAGATGTCGCCGGCGCGCATCGTGATCCGCGCGCGCGGCGCACCGGTGTTCTTGTCGCCGATGTCCCACACGATTTCGTCGGACAGTTGCAGGAACCATTCGACGCGGTCGTTGCCATGGAACACCGGCAGGATGAATTCCTCGGTCGTCGGGCAGAACAGGCTGCGCCCGCACACGGACGTCACCGACGGGTTCCACGTCACGTCCGAGCGCGACAGGTACTTGAACAGGTTGAACGCGTGGAGTTCGCCTTCGAAGCCCGGCTTCACGTGCACTTCGGGCTCGTCCTGATCGACGTCGAGAAACGCGCGGTTGATCGGCAGCGCATCGCGCAGCGGCGAGTCGCCTTCAAGGCCCGGCATCCGGCGCGTCGCGATGCGCGTGCGCTCGATCGCCGCGACGTTTTCGCCATGCTTGCGGCCGAATGCGCTGCCCGTTTCCTCCGGCGCGGCGAACGGATCGAACCCTTCGTTGGTCCAGTCGTGCAGCATCGCCTTGAACGTCGCCATGATCGTCGGCGTGTCGAACGTCTCGGTGTAGTCGACGCCCGCTTCCTTCAGGATGCCGTTGAACGTGCCCGCATAGACGTCGACCTTGCCGTAGTGGTTGCGCGTGCCGAACACATGATCGAAGTTGACCCAGCCATAGAAGAAGCCCCACGCGACGTCGCGCATCATCGCGCGCAGGAATGCGTCCGCGGGGATCGCGTGCGTGCGGGTCTGGCCTTTCGCGGGCCAGCTGATCTTCACGAAATACTCGTCGCGCTGGAACGCGAATTCGCCGAGCTGGAAGCGGCGGTAGCCGGTGGCGGCATCGGCTTCCGTGGCCTGCACCAGATCGGCGGCGAAGCCTGCGGAAGGATCGAGGGTCTCGAGGGTGGCCATGACGTGTCTCCAGGAATAGTTGAACGGGTTCGAGCGGACGGATCAGTGCACGCAGATGTCGGCCCACTTCTCGACGGACAGCTCGCCGAGCACGGTCTGCACGAGCGCGACGCCCGGCTTGCTCGCGACGAACCGGTACGCGCAGCCGGCCGGCAGCAGGGCCTGGTGCCCCCTGCGCAACACGACGTGGCCCATCTCGCGGCCCGCCGGATGCGGGCCGGCGTTCACGGTGCCGCGGCCGGTGGCCGGCGGGTTGTCGAGCTTGATGAATTCGATGCGGACTTCGCCATCCATCTGGATCGCGAACTCGTCGTGCGCGCACACGAACCACGGCGACTCGCCGTCAGTCCGCAGCACTTCGATCACGTATTCGAGGTTCTTGCCGGCGACGACTTTCTCGTACGGAACCGACTTCGATGCGATGTCGAAGACGTTCGAGAACGCGTAGTGCTTCGCGCTGCCGCTGGTGATTTCGATCTCGCCGCGGGTGTAGCCGTCGAGCGAACCGAAGACGGTGTGGAATGCCGTGTCGGTCATTGCTGTCTCCTGAGTTGAACCGCTTGTTGGATTCAACTTTAGGGGCGGCCGCGCCCGTCAACAAGGCAACGGACCGCGACTACGGCATTTGCGTTTCGCGAATAATCGCCGCGCTCAGCGGACCCAGCCGCGCTCCAGCAGCGGGCGGTCCCACGGCGATTCGTCGCCGATGTATTCGGCAAGGAATTCGACCAGTGCCTTGACCTTCAACGCCTGTCGCTGCGTTGCGGGATAAACGGCCGCGAAGCTCAGCGGCGCGATCTGGAAGTCGGTGAGAATCGGCACCAGCCGGCCCGCGACGAGCGCATCGCTCGCGACCAGCGTCGGCAGGCAGACGACGCCGCCGCCCGTCAGCGCGTACTCGCGCAGCAGATGCACGGAGTTCGAGCGGATCATGCCGGGCAGCTCCATTTCGACGACTTCGTCGCCGCGCGTCAGCGTCCAGCGATTGCGTGATGGATAACCTGAATACAGCGCCGTGGTGTGCTGCAGCAATTCGCGCGGATGTTGTGGCGCACCATGCGCGTCGAGGTACGCGGGCGACGCGCAGAACAGGCGCCGCACGACGAACAGGCGGCGCTCGATCAGCGACTCGGAAATCGGCGGGAAGATCTGGAACGCGATGTCGAACCCTTCTTCGACGGGGTCCACGACACGGTCGTTGACGATGATGTCGAGCTGGATGCCCGGGTAGCGGCGATTGAATTCGGCGAGCGGCACGCCGAAGTGATCGAGCGCGAAACCGGGCAGCATCTGGATGCGCAGCCGGCCGGTGGGCGTCGCGCGCAGCTCGCGCATCTGATCGGTCAGCTCGTTCACGCGCCCGACCACCTCCGCGCATTCGCGGTAGAAGGTCTCGCCCACTTCGGACAACCGAACGTGGCGCGTGCTGCGATGGAACAGCGGCGCGTTGACGAACTTCTCCAGTTGCTGGATACGGTTCGTCACGACGGAACTGGTGACTCCAAGCTGCCTGGCCGCTTCCGCGAAACTGCTCGCCTCCGCAACCCTGACGAATGCCTCGATGCTCAGAAACCGGTCCATACCGCGCCCTTGGTGGAAGCGAAACCGGCAGTCTAACCGCAGCCGCCCGCCGGTTGGGTCATGCGAAAGGCGTCACTCTGTCACCTGACGGGTGTCAATCGCGGCGGCGGCCGCCGCCGCGTCCGGCGCGTTATGGCTGCTTGCCGGCCGACAGCTCCGGCTGCATGCGTACGCGGCGCTGCAGCACTGCCGGCGCGGTTTCGCGCAGCAGCATGCTGATCACGATGCCGAGCAGCACCGCGCACATCGGCAGCCACAGAATGTTCTGGATCCCGAAGTGCGCGGCGACGTAGCCGCCCATCGCCGGCGCGATCCCGCCGCCGAAGATCTCGCCGCAGCCGACCACCACGCCGATCGACGTCGACACGAGGCCCACGGGCGCGGCTTCCGTTGCGACCGGCCCCGACAGCAGCGACACGAGTCCGAGCGTGAAGAACGACGCGACGAACAGCACGATGAACAGCGTGACAGGCTGCGGGCCGAGGCCGCGGAAGATGTAGAGCATCACGGCCGTGCCCGCAAAGCCGACGATGCTCGCCGCGCGTCGGCCCACGAGATCGGACAGCCCCGGCAGGCCGAATTGCCCGAGAAAGCCGCCGAAGCCGATCGCCGACACGACGAGCCCCATCTTCTGCGTGCCGAGCGACAGGTAGTCCGTCAGGTACAGCGGCAGCAGCGCGCCGAGCACGAACACGCCCGTCATCGCGCAACACAATGCGGCCATCGCGACGAGAATGTTGCGGCTCTTCAGCACGTGGCCGAGCGAAGCCGGCGCGTGTTCCGACACGACGTCCTTCGCGCGTTTCGGCTCGCGGATCACGAAGAACATGATCGCGCCGAGAATCAGCCCGGGCATCGCGACGAGCGCGAACACCCAGCGCCACGACACGTATTCGAGCAGTTGCGTCGCGATGATCGGCGACAGCGCGAGCCCGAACAGCGCGAAGCCGCTTTGCTGCAGCCCGAGGTTCAGGCCGCGCCGCCGCGGATGCGACGCGTCAGCGGTCGCCGCGAAGCTGGTCGGACAAAACGAGCCTTCGGCGACGCCCATCAGCCCGCGAATCGCGATCAGGCCGAGCAGCCCGCCCGCGAGCCCCGAGAAGCCCGACAGCAACGAGAACGCGACGATCGCGGGGATCAGCACCTTGCGGCGGCCGATCTTGTCCGAGATGCCGCCCATCAGCGCGGCGAAGACGCCCCACGACAGGCCGAGCACGCCGATGCAGTTGCCGACGTCCTGCGCGGTCAGGTTGAGGTCCTTCATGATCGACGGGAACAGCGGCGCGATGAGCCAGCGGTCGAGGCCGACCAGCCCGAAACCGAGCGCCAGCAGCGTGACCGCCTTCCACTCGTACGCGGTATCCCACTCGTTTGCTTTCATGTCTGTCTCCGTGGAGCTGGTCAGCCCGCGCGCGCGGGAGCGTCCGTGCATGAGCCAGGCCCGTTGTCTTGGATGTGCGATGCGACGCGAGTCGCGAGGAATGGCGGCCGCCTGCCGGTTGCAGGCGTCGAATTCAATCAGCCGACGCCCGAACGATAGGTGCGCGGATGCGGATCGGGTATGGAACAACCGGCGAACGCGCCATTCGCGAAATGCAAATAATCGGCGCGGCGGGCGGAAAGGCCGGCGGAGAAGCGCTGCGCGGGCACGCGCGGGGTTGAAACGGCGCTCATTGCGAGCCTACGGGGAAATCCCTCATGGACATCGCAGCTGGCCCGCGCAGCGCTCACGACGAGCTCGTCACGAGGGAAACCGGAGCGCGACAGCCATCGATTCACACATTTTTCGACGGCGCAATATTCCGCTATTCACGGCGGCTTCGGACGGATCTTATTCACACCGATCTTTTCTCAATTTATTTTAAATAAAATCCCCCGATCACAGCCCATACATTCCGGCCCGACAGCCGCACGGGCAGTGCATTCAGCCATCGACATAAGATTATTCAGAATCAATCAGATACGCCAAAATTTAAAATACTGTTTCCAGCACGCCACCGCATCGCATAAAAACGAAAAATCATTTATCCCGCCCGACAAGCTTGATATTCTCCAGACGAATTTTACGGAAAATCCAGTCGAGCGAATTTCAATTCCATTTCAAACAAATCTTATTTAACAAGAACGTCAATGAGATTATGGCGACGTCGATAGCGAGAACATTTCGCGATTTTGCGACGGGTCTGATCGACGGAAGCACGCGCCCCGTCGATCTCCATTTCGGCCGCGCGCAACGCGCGGTCGGCCACCTGCTTGCGCTCCACCATGCCGATATCCGCGAAGGGCTGATGTCCGGAATCGACGGGCAGCTGACCTGCGTATCGCCCCACGACCATCTGTCGCCGACGTTGTTTCTCGGCCTGCCGGTATCGGTCTGGCTGACGACCGATCGCGGCGGCACGAGAACGATCAATGCGATCGTGCGCGAAGTGCGGACCGGTCAATCCGACGGCGAACTGACCGTCTATCAACTGCACGTATGCGACGCGCTGTCGTTGATGGACCGCCGCACCAACGCCCGTGTATTCCGGTCGCGCAGCGTGCCCGAAATTCTGGCGACGCTGATGCACGAGTGGAAGCTGCGCAGCCCAGCCCTCGCGCGCGCCTTCGATTTCGACCTGTCCGGATTGCAGGCCGATCGCTATCCGGTGCGCGAACTCACGCGGCAGGTCAACGAGTCGGACGCCGGCTTCATCCGGCGTCTGCTGCGCCGGGAAGGCATCACGGTCTTCGCGAAGGCCGAGCCGGCCGGCACGGCGCGCGGCATGGCCGACGCGTCGCCGGTTCATACGCTCGTGTTCTGCGACGATCCGCATCGCCTGACCGAGGCGCCGGCCGGCACGCTGCGCCTTCACCCGCGCGATGCGGGAACCGAACCACGCGACACGGTCACGCTCTTTGCGCACGCGCAGCGCCTGTCGCCCGGCGAAGTGCGCCGCCCGTCGTGGGACTACAAGAAGGCCCGTGCGGACGACTCCAGCGCCGTCACCGGCATCGAGCAGGGCGAATCCGGAAACGACCTTGCGCGCCTGTTGACCGACGTCGCGATCGATATCCCGCACGTCGGCGACTCATGGACCGATCACCATCGCATCACGCACGACCGGATACTCGCGCATCAGTTCGAAGCCGAGCGTTACGACGGGATCGGCAGCGTACGCGACATGCCGGTCGGCCACTGGTTCACGCTGACGGGCGACCCGGAACTCGACATGAAGCCGGTCGACCATCGCCGGTTCGTTGTCACGTCGGTTCGGCACGATATCCGGAACAACCTGCCGAAGCCGCTCGCGGGTCGCGTTCATGAGCTGTTCGCGGCGAGCCGGAATCTGGCGCAAACCGTTGCGCCGACATCGGGGTATCGATCGCAGCAAACCGGCACGCGCTACGAGAACCGCTTCACGTGCGTGCGTCGCGGTGTGCCGCTCAAGCCCGCATACGACCCGAAGACCGATCTGCCGCCGGCTCACCTGCTGACCGGCACGATCGTCGGCGCGCAGGGCGACGAAGTGTTTTGCGACGAGGCCGGCCGCGTGCGCGTGCAGATCCACGGCTACGATCCGGACGATCATGCGCACGCGCAAGGCGCCGGAACGAACGGCCTGGCGGGCGACAGCGCGCCGATTCGCGTCGCGACGAGTCTGGCCGGCGGCAATTTCGGCGCGATTTTCCTGCCGCGCGTCGGCATGGAAGTGCTGTTGGGATGCCTGTCGGGCGACCCGGACAGGCTGGTCATCATCGGCGTGTTGAGCAACGGCGCGAACCCGCCCGCGACGTTCAGCCATACCGGCGCACTTCCCGGCAACCGCTTCCTGTCGGGGATCAAGACCAAGGAGATCCGAGGCCGGCGTTACAACCAGCTTCGCCTCGACGACACGCCGTCGCAAATCTCGGCGCAGCTGGCGAGCGAACACGCGCATACGCAACTGAATCTCGGGTATCTGACGCAGCCGCGCGAAAACGGACACGGGAAGGATCGCGGCGAAGGCGCGGAGTTGCGCACCGATGCGGCGATGGCGTTGCGCGCGGCGCAGGGCATCCTGTTGTCGACCTATGCGCGTACGCAGGCCACCGGCGATCAGCTTGACCGCGACGAACTGATCCGGCTGCTCGATCAATGTACCGAACTCTTCAAATCGCTTGGCGATTACGCCGGTCAGCATGGCGGGCGATCCGCCGATTCCGCCGGTCAGGACAACGTTGCAGGCGCCTTCCGCAACTGGACACCCGACGCTGCTCGGCCCGGCTCAACCGACGCCGCGCCCGCGTTGATCGCGTTCGGCGCGCAGTCAGGATCGCTGAACGTCACGCCGAAAACGCACGTCGCGTATGCGGGCGAGAACATCGATCAGATCGCGCAGCAGCACGTGCAGGTCGCGAGCGGCGAACGCATCAATCTTCATGCCGGGCGCGGCGTCGCGATGTTCGCGCACAGCGACGGCATTGCGGCGATCGCGAATCAGGGGAAGGTGGAGATTCAGTCGCAGAACGACGATACGCAAGTCGAGTCGGCGAAGAACATTCGATTGACGGCGGGTGGCGGACACCTCGTCGGCACGGCGAGCGATGAAGTCGTGTTCGTCACGTCCGGCGGTGCGTATCTCAAGCTGCGCGGCGGCGATATCGAACTGGGGTGTCCGGGGAAATTCACGGTGAAGTCGGCGGGGCATGTGTGGGATGGGCCGGCGAGCATGAACGCGGACCTGCCGAAGTTCGGGCAGGACACGCTTGAGCGCGTGCCCAGGCTGGTTCGCGCTTCGGATGGCGACGCAGCCCCAGGATTCGACGGGCAGATTCACAAGGCTTCCGGTGCACTGTCGGGTTTGACGGCCGACGCGGCGGGTGAGCTGCCGGCAGTCGATACCGACCAGTTCGAGCGGCTGGCGGTGCAGTTCATCAAGAACAATTCTTAAAGCATGTGCAGGAGTCCGGATGACCAGTTCGAATCTCGATCCACAACCGATAGCGGACCCGTCCAGCGGCGAGCACGCTACGAAATCCGATGCGGCCGGCGCGGTTGCTCCGCGCCCTGCCCCGCCACCGATCGTCGTCGGCCGCGGCGAAGGCGTGACGATGTTCACGAAGGGGATACGCCTGATCTGCGTGAAGCAGATGCCGTTGCCCGGCATCGTGATTTTCGTGCATGGGGTGAATTCCGAAGGCGAATGGTTCGAGGCGTCGGAGGAAGGGCTGTGCCGTGGGCTGAATCGGCGGCTCGGGCGGCTGGACGACCAGATGATGTATCACGGCATCGATGCCGGACAGTTGACGCCCGCGAAGTACACGGAAAGCGTGACGCCGGATGGGTTCTTGAACCCTGATTTGCTCGCAGACAATTACATCAAACCCGATCCGTCGTTCTCACCGGTCATTCATTTCCGGTGGGGCTATCGGGCGACAGCGGCAGAGCTGAAGGAATACGGCGACAAGATCTTTCTGAACGAGAAGGACTATTGGGGCGGCGGTCCGTTCACGAATGGTTGTTCAAGCCTGCCCGATCTGTGGCACGGTGGCCTTGATGACCGAACGATGGCCTGGATGACCGTGCAAGGCATCAACCCGACCAACCGGCCGCTGTATCGCGCGCCGCCACGCGCGTATGGCGTGCTCGCCGCGTTGCGCTTGGCGCGGCTCATCGAGTCGATTCGAAGCATGCAGGCCGACGTGCCGATTACCGTCGTATGTCATAGCCAGGGCAATATCGTCGGCCTCACTGCGGCATTCTTCGGCGATGCATTCGCCGACGTCGAAGATCCATGGGGACGTAAAGGCCATTGCGTGGCAGATGCCTACGTGCTGGCGAACGCGCCATATAGCCTTGCGAACGCAGAGGGCCCGTATAAATCCGACACGTTCATGGATACATGGTCGCAACGCGCAACGAAGGACGCGAGCGGCCAGCGCGGGCGGCAGACCTATGCGGCGCGCACGAAGACGTTCGGAAAATTTCTGTCGATCATCGGCGCGCGCAAGGCATACGAACTGCCCGCGGACAAGATCGATGAAGACATGGCGAACAAGCGTGTATCGCCAGCGAGCAACCGCTCTTATGCGGCACAAGAAGATCGCATGCGCCATGGCTTGAATGGATCGACGTATGGCCGCATCACTGCATATTGCTGTCCGCACGATCAGGTGATTTCGGCGGTGACCGTCCAAGGCATCGGCTGGCGCGGGATCAGCAAGCATGAACTGGACGATCTCGGCGCGGCGGACATCCTGACGCAGCGCGTGTTCGCGTCCGGCTTTCCAGTCGGCATAAAGAAACCCTACCGGTATTGGGAAGACGACTGGCGTCACGGCAAGCAAGGAACGAAATCGGGCTTCTGGTATCCGCCGTCGCCGCCGGCCAAGTTCAATCTGGTCGGCGCGATCAAGGGAAACGAGTCGGTTCTCGGCGTGGCAGCGACGCTCGTGACTGCGCCGTTGATGTTCGTCGTGACGGGCATCAGTTCTGCGTTGAACATGCTGCGTGTGAATGCCGATCCGCCGAAGGGCTGGACGGTGGTGGCCGATGCGCCGGCGCTTGATGAACCATTTCCGCCGAAGGCACTGCGATTCGGCAAGTCCGTCGAAACCAAGGACGGCGACGCGGTAAGCGATTTCAACGAAGGCAACGATCCGCCGGCCGCGTGGCGCGACGCAAACAAGACCGAAGCCGACAAGCGCGCCGACGATCCATACGACCAGTATCGGCCGAAGAACAAGGACGGCATCGCCCAAGGAACGGCAGCCACCGAGGCCGGACAGCGCTACGAGGATCGCGCATTGATGCGAATGGAAGCACGTCGAACGCTGAACACGGAATGGATCGATAGCGACGGCCACGTGATCGGCGAGGACGGCAAAAGCGCTATGCCTGACGGCTACAAGGAATGGCGCGACAAGCAGATTGTCGATTGGCTCGATCGCGGAGCGATCAACAGCCCGACGAATCATTCGACGACGATGACCAATCCCGAGCACGCAGAGAAGGCGCTTGCATATGACGTCGCTGTGGGCCTGTGCTACCTGACGCCCGATCAACTTTACGACTTGCGGATTGAGGCGGATTGGCGGATGGGAGGCGGTATTCCCGATGGGCACCCGAACCAGAAGTATTTCGAATATTTTGCGCAGGGTGAAATCGACGATCTGCCGATTCACGAATGGGTACATGCCGAGAAAAGCGAAGGAAATAAACCCGGCGCGATAGCGGATGAGCGTGAAGGTGAGCTTTATCTGAAAGTCGGAGGCGTGATTTGAAGACGCTGATCGCTACATGGCCGCGGCGTGTCGCGCTCGCCGTCTCCGCATGGCTGATCGCAGCCGTGCTGATGACCGTCCTGACGGTCCACGGAGAGCAACCCAATCCAGCGCATATGGAAATAGGAGAGTGGATGAAACGATTTGTTGTTGTACCGGGCCTGGCTGCGCTCATGGTCTTCGCATTCGCCACCGCGGCGATACATTCCGCGCAAGCTGCGTCTGCGCGGGAGCCAGCGGGGAAGCCCGCGACGTCAATCGAAGAGCCGGCCAAGCCGTTTCTCGCCCAGGTTGTCGGACTAATGTGGTTGAACCCATTGCAGCGTATGGACTATCCGACGGAATGGCAACTGCTATGGACGCAAGGGCTTGTTACACCGAACAAGAATGACGACATGGTCCGCACGAACCCCGAGAAATTCTCGTCTCTCCGATCGATCGGTGCGCTCGTATACGGCAACCGAGGGGCGGAAACGTTCAAGGGCTTTTACCACAAGTATATGTTCAAGTTCCCGTTGCTACTTAGCTCGCGCTATGCCTCCAATCCCAAATACTTCTACACGGTGAGCCCGGCAAACAAAAAGGACTGGCGTGAATTGGCGGGCATCCGTGTCGAAGCCGCGATCCCGAACCGGCTCGATGCGGACGAGTCTCAGAGCTATTTGCGCGACCGGATTCGAAAGACGTTCTCGATCGGCAATCCCCATTTCCCGACGATGTGGAGCCGCGCCACGCCCCCCGACGTCCGGATCACCCAAGGCGGCGCGAACGCCGGCTTCACGTCGCTGAACAATGCGCTGGACTACTTGCAGCAGAATCCCGACAAGACCGTGTGGGCCATGAACTGGGACGCCCCGAGCTTCCCGCCGACCGACGCGCAGATCAACGAGAACCTGGTCGTGCTGTTCCTCGCCGGCCCGAACTTCAACACCGAGCGCGAACCGCTCGCGTGGATCGGCAAGGCGGCAACCGGCAACACACAAGCGTTTTCGCCGAAGGCCGGCACGACGCGCGTGGTGCTGGCATGGAAAGCGACGATCGATGAAGCGGCACGCAACGCCGGCGTCGCGGTCACGGATCTGAATTACATTGTCCACGACGCGGGCGCGCCCAGTGACGCATCGTCGTCACGCCTTGCGTCGCTCGCGCAGACCTTGACCGAAACGCTGCGGGAATACGACCACCGGAAGCAAACCTTCAACACCGCCGCGCTGCTCGGCGACATGGGAACCGGCAGCGCATTGACCGACGTCGCGCTCGCGATCGGCCGGATCAACCACTACGGCGGCAACGCATTGGTAGCGGGCACGACCGACCCCGAGCACCCCGTCGCCGTCGTCGTCAGGCCACCGCCGAAGCTCACGCCGATCGACCCAACCCAGGACTGGTTCCGCGCACGCGGCGGCAACAACGCGTACCTGCCGTGGTGGGGACGCCGACACGATGTCGATTACGGCATGCAGGGCTATTCGTGGTAATGCGAACCGGCGCGGCAGTGCGCAACGAACACGAACCGCGCCGCCGCGCGAACCCATTCGAAAGGAAAAGTCATATGCAAGGAATCATCCGGGTAGGCGACAGACACACGCACGGCGGCCGCGTCGATTCCGGCGCCGAATTCAGCAAGGTCATGGGGCGCGCGGTCGCCCGCTTCGGCGACGCGTGTTCGTGTCCGATCCACGGTGCCTGCACCATTGCCGCAGGCGACGCGGCCTTCAACATCGAAGGCCAAGCCGCCGCGTTCGACGGTCACGTGACGTCATGCGGAGCCACACTGATTTCATCCGTTCCGACGTCGGTGCGAGCCTGAATGCCGAAGACGCGCCGCATGACCGCCGAGCAGTTCCGACTGCTGCGGCTTCAGGACACACGGATCAAGCCGTTGAACCAGTGGGCCCTGCACGAGATTTTCGTGAAGGGCCGCCCGCAGCGCGAGTTGGCCGCGAAACTGGGCATGAACCGCTCGGCCATGTCGCAGCTCGTTCGCAAGGCATGGCAGCGGTATCTGGAACTCCCGTGCAACGTCACGCGCGTCACGACGGTGACGATCACGATCCCGGCGAAATACGAACGAGCGCTGCACGCGTGGGTCGCGGACGCGCACCGCTTGTCGAATCAGCCCGGCCGGAACGAGTGGCCGTGACCGGCTCGCCCGTTGGCGCGCCCGCGGAATCGACTCGCCCCACGCCGGGGCCCACACCGCGTCGGTGACCCCCGGCCATGCGGCCTTCCGTATGACCAATGTGCGATGCTCCGCCGCCGTTAAAATCAAATTCCCCAATATGCCAAAACGATAAAACGTAATTCCACATCAGGTGCTTTTTCCAGCCAACTTTGGATCCTTTTTCCCCGCGCCTCCTCGTATCATTTCCCCCGTCACGAAGAGAAGAGCCAGAGAAAGGACATGAGCGATACCACCGCGCTGCACTACCTCGACTACGCAGCCACGACGCCCGCAGACCCCCACGTGATCGAAGCGATGACCGCCTGCCTCGGCGCAGACGGCATCTTCGGCAATCCGGCCTCGAGCTCGCACGCCGCCGGCCGGCTCGCGAAGCAAAAGGTCGAGCACGCGCGCGCGCAGGTCGCCGCGCTGATCGGCGCGGATGCCGATGAAATCGTCTGGACGTCGGGCGCCACCGAATCGAACAACCTCGCGCTGAAGGGCTATGCGGAAACCGCGACCGGCAAGCGCCACCTGATCACGAGCCGCATCGAACACAAGGCGATCCTCGACACGATGGCGAACCTGTCGAAGCGCGGGATGACCGCGACCTACCTGTCGCCGACCGCTGACGGCGAAATCACCGTCGATGCCGTGGCCGCGGCGATCGGCCCCGATACGGGGCTCGTGTCGCTGATGCTCGTCAACAACGAACTCGGCACGCTGACCGACATCGGCGCAATCTCGCGCGTCGTGCATGCGGCCGGCGCGCTGCTGCACGTCGACGCCGCGCAGGCGCTCGGCAAGACACCGATCGACGTGCGCGCGCTCGGCATCGATCTGCTGTCGATGTCCGCGCACAAGGTCTATGGTCCGAAGGGCATCGGTGCACTGTTCGTCCGCCGGGAAATCGCCGATCGCATCGCGCCGCAGATTCACGGCGGCGGCCACGAGCGCGGGCTGCGCTCGGGCACGCTCGCGACGCATCAGATCGTCGGGATGGGCGCCGCGTGCGAACTCGCCGCCGACAAGCTCGAGCGCGAAACCGTGCGGATCGCGGCGCTGAGCGCGCGCCTGAAGAACGCGCTGCTCGCGCTCGGCGACATCACGCACAACGCGGCAGGCGCACGCCGCATTCCGCACACACTGAGCGTCACGGTGAACGCGCCGGGCTTCTTCCCGTTCATGCTCGGCGATTCGCTCGCCGTGTCGTCGACGTCCGCATGCAATTCGACGAGCGGCGCGCCGTCGCACGTGCTGACCGCGATCGGCCTCGATGCGGAAGCCGCCGGCCGCACGGTGCGCATCAGCTTGGGCCGCTTCACGACGGAGCAGGACGTCGATGTCGCGATCGCGTGCTTCGAGCGCGCACTCGAGCAATGCCGCGCGTCGGCCGCAACCGGATTCACCGCGTCGCGGCAGATCACGCCGGCGGAGCTGAAAGCGATTCGCAACGCCGGCTTTCGCGCGGTGATCTGCAATCGGCCGGACGGCGAAAGCACGGATCAGCCGTCGTTCGACGAAATCGCGGCCGCTGCCCGGGAGCTTGGCCTCGACGCGCGTTATCTGCCGATCGAACGCGACCGGATCGGCGATGCGGAAGTCGATGCGTTCGGCGCGCTGATCGACGCGTTGCCGCAACCGGTGCTCGCGTATTGTCGAAGCGGAAGCCGCTCGGGGATGCTGTGGAGTCGGCTGACGGCGCGGCGCGCCGAGACGGTCTGAGTCCAGCCCGCACGTCACGACGCACCGCCCGCGCCCGCGCGGGCGGCAGCATCGTCAAGCGCCATACGCTTCAGTGCCTTCGGTGGCACATGCCGCATCGCAACGCACGTTCGCGAAGCGAGTCCGGATATCGCCGCGCGATGATCCGGCGCGCTTCGGCGTTCACACGGTTCAACCGTGCACGCGGTTGAACCCGACCGAACCAGTTGCCGCGTCTCAGCCGTAGACCGGAAAACGCCTGGTCAGATCGGCCACCTGCGCACGCACGCGCTCGATCGTCGCTGCATCTTCCGGATTCTCGAGCACGTCGGCGATCAGGTTGCCCACCTGCTCGGCTTCCGCCGGGCCGAAGCCGCGCGTCGTCATCGCCGGCGAACCCAGGCGGATGCCGCTCGTCACGAACGGCTTTTCCGGATCGTTCGGGATCGCGTTCTTGTTCACCGTGATGTGCGCGGCACCGAGCGCCGCTTCCGCTGCCTTGCCCGTGATCTGCTTCGCGCGCAGGTCCACCAGCATCACGTGGCTTTCCGTGCGGCCCGACACGATCCGCAGCCCGCGCTTGACCAGCGTTTCAGCCAGCACGCGTGCGTTCTCCACCACCTTCTGCTGATATGCCTTGAACTCCGGCGACAGCGCTTCCTTGAACGCCACCGCCTTCGCCGCGATCACGTGCATCAGCGGGCCGCCCTGAATCCCCGGGAAGATCGCCGAGTTGATCGGCTTCTCGTACTCGGCCTTCATCAGGATCACGCCGCCGCGCGGGCCCCGCAGGCTCTTGTGCGTCGTCGTCGTCACGAAGTCCGCGTGCGGCACCGGGTTCGGATACACGCCGGCCGCGATCAGCCCCGCGTAGTGCGCCATGTCGACCATCAGGTACGCGCCCACCGACTTCGCGATCTTCGCCAGACG
>NZ_CABVPL010000033.1 GCF_902499045.1 Burkholderia latens
CTAGGCACCCATCCCACCCCGCGCAACCCCTTTGTGAAAATATTTTTGAAAAAGCCCCCGTGCGCTGCCGCGCACGGCGGCTTTGGGCCGAGCGGACAGCGATCGTCGGAGCCCGTCAAGCAGTCCGCCACTCCTCGCGTCCTCTATACATATGGCGCCATCAGTCGCCGCGCACCATCGCGTGCAGTTGTTCCACCGGCACGGCGTCGGCCATCGCAGCGTACCCAGCGTCGCTCGGATGAATGCCGTCGCCACTGTCGTACCGGCGCTGCAGCACGCTCGGTCGCACAGGATCGCGCAGCACCGCATCGAAATCGACCACCCCATCGAAGCCGCCGCCGCTGCGGATCCACCGGTTCACCTCGAGCCGGATCGCCTCTCGCCCGGCCGGCAACGCGGCCGGCGTAAGCGTCGCGCCGAAGACCTTCACGCCACGGCGGTGCGCGGCATCGATCAATCGGCGATAGCCGTCGATCAGCGACGCGGCCGTAACCTGCGTGTGCGGGCTGTCGCAATCGAGCCCCGCTCGCGGCGGCATCGCCGCGAAGTTGATGTCGTTGATGCCGATCAGCACGATCGCCGCTTTCACGCCTGCCCGCGACAGCGCATCGCGCTGGTACCGCGACGCCAGCGACGTGCCGTAGCACGCCGAGTCGCTGAGCAGCCGGTTGCCGCTGATCCCGAGATTCACGACGCCGAACGACGCCGAACCGGACTCGGCCAGCCGGCGCGCGAGCGCGTCGGGCCAGCGGCGGTTGCGGTTCAGGCTCGAGCGCAGGCCGTCAGTGATCGAGTCGCCGATCGCGGCGACCGTCGCCCGCGCCGGGCCGCCCTCGACCGCAAGTTCGGTCACCCACGCATATTGGGTAAAGCGCGTGCGGAATGCGCCGGCGCCCGGATCGCTCACGTGATCGCCGGGCGCCGACACGTAATTGACCTGGTTCGACACACGGTGCCATACCGTCATCCGCTGGTTCGGCCCCATCCGCAGGCTGATCGCATATGGGCGCCCGGCCGCCACGTCGATCGCCACCGGGTCGCTTTCGAGTTCCTGGCCCGGCGCGAGCGTCACCGACGCGTTGCCGCCGAAGCGCACGGCAACGCTCGCCGCATCGGCCAACGCCGCGCCTTCGCCCGCGCGCGCGAGACCTGCCGCCTCGATCACCAGCGGTGCGCGACCGTACGCATTGCTCACGCGAATCCGCGCGGCGCGTCCCGAGACCGTCGGGTAGACGATCTGCCGGACCGTCCGCCCGGCCACGTCGGGTGCGCGGTACAGCGGCGGCGGCGCAGCCAGGTCGGGAATCGGCTGCAACGCCGTCGCCCACGCGGCGACCCAGCCGACGGACGCGACTGGCGTGGCCCCCGCCGCCGAAGCGCCGAGCGGTGACAGGAAAACGGACGCGCCCAACACGGTCGCGACGAAACTGCTTCGAAATGACATCGGCGAAATCCTCATCGGAAAGCGGGCATTGTGCCGCAGAAGCCGCCACCGTCACGCGCTCTGCATCCCAATCATGGATCACGCCCCGGCGACCCTCGTTTACCCGAGTCATCCCCGAAAATCCGCAAGAAGTTTATTAACCGACCGGTCGGTTGGTTTATACTTCGCTCACATTCAACCGGACGAGAACTCCGCCATGTACACGCAATCCCTCGACATCCCCGGCAACGTCGCGCCGCTCGACGCCGCAGCCGAGTCGCCCGAGCAAGCGCGGTTCGACGCGGTCATGGCCGCGGACGGCAAGATCGAACCGCAGGACTGGATGCCCGATGCCTATCGCAAGACGCTGATCCGTCAGATCTCGCAGCATGCGCACTCGGAAGTCGTCGGCATGCTGCCGGAAGGTAACTGGATCTCGCGCGCGCCGAGCCTGAAGCGCAAGGCGATCCTGCTCGCGAAAGTCCAGGACGAAGCGGGCCACGGCCTCTATCTATATAGCGCGGCGGAAACGCTCGGCGTGTCGCGCGATTCGCTGATCGACGCGCTGCACGCCGGCAAGGCGAAATACTCGAGCATCTTCAACTACCCGACGCCGACCTGGGCCGACGTCGGCGTGATCGGCTGGCTCGTCGACGGCGCCGCGATCATGAACCAGATCCCGCTGTGCCGCTGCACGTACGGCCCCTATGCGCGCGCGATGATCCGCGTGTGCAAGGAAGAGTCGTTTCATCAGCGCCAGGGTTTCGATGCGCTGCTGTCGATGATGAAAGGCACCGACGCGCAGCGCGCGATGGTCCAGCAGGCCGTGAACCGCTGGTGGTGGCCCGTGCTGATGATGTTCGGCCCGAGCGACGCGGATTCGGTCCACAGCAATCAGTCCGCGAAATGGGGCATCAAGCGGATCTCGAACGACGACCTGCGGCAGAAGTTCGTCGATGCGACGGTCGAGCAGGCGAAGGTGCTCGGCGTCACGCTGCCCGACCCCGATCTGAAATGGAACGACGCGCGCGGCCACTACGACTACGGCGCGATCGACTGGGATGAATTCTGGCGCGTCGTGAACGGCGACGGCCCGTGCAACAAGGAGCGCCTCGCGACCCGCGTGAAGGCGCACGACGACGGCGCATGGGTGCGCGAAGCCGCGCTCGCGCACGAAGCGAAGCGCCGCGCCCGCGCCGAACAGCACGCCGCCTGAGCGGCAACCACCGAATACAGGATTCAGGAGAGAGTGATGAACAAGGAATGGCCGATCTGGGAAGTGTTCGTGCGCAGCAAGCAGGGCCTCGATCACAAGCACTGCGGCAGCCTGCACGCGGCCGATGCGTCGATGGCGCTGCGCATGGCGCGCGACGTCTACACGCGCCGCCAGGAAGGCGTGAGCATCTGGGTAGTGCCGTCGTCGGCGATCACCGCGTCGGATCCGGCCGAGAAAGCCGAGCTGTTCGAACCGGCGGGCGACAAGATCTACCGTCACCCGACGTTCTATACGCTGCCCGACGAAGTCAACCATATGTAACGCCCGCGCCATGACCATCACGCCCGAACACCTCTCCTACGTGCTGCGCCTCGCGGACAACGCGCTGATCCTCGGTCAGCGCAACGCCGAATGGTGCGGCCACGGCCCGATCCTCGAGGAAGACATCGCGCTCACCAACATGAGCCTCGACCTGATCGGCCAGGCCCGCATGCTGTATACGCTCGCCGCCGAGCTCGAACGCCAGCTCAACGGCACCGCGAAGACGGAAGACGATTACGCGTATTTCCGCACCGAGCGCGAGTTCGCGAACTTCACGCTCGCCGAGCTGCCGCATTACGGCCCGCTCGCCGGCACCGCGCACGCGGACAAGGACTACGCGGTGACGATCGTGCGCAACTTCCTCTACGCGACGCTGATGTTGCACGTATGGGCCGCGCTCGAAACGTCGACCGACGCGCAACTCGCGGCGATCGCCGCGAAATCGGTGAAGGAGACCCGCTATCACGTGCAGCACGCGCGCGAATGGCTGGTGCGCCTCGGCGACGGCACCGACGAATCGCATCGCCGCGCACAGGCGGCGCTCGACTACCTGATTCCGTACACGCGCGAATTTTTCGCGGCCGACGCAATCGACGCGGCAATCGCCGAGGACCGCATCGGCCCCGCACCGGCCGCACTCGAAGCCGCATGGCGCGCGGACGTGGACGATGCGCTCGCCGAAGCGACGCTCACGCTGCCGGCGCCCGTGCAGCACGTCACGACCGGCAAGCAGGGCGAGCACTCGGAGCACATGGGCTACCTGCTCGCGGAAATGCAGAGCCTCGCGCGCCAGCACCCCGGCGCGAGCTGGTAACTGGCCGACCCAACGGAGCCCGACGATGTCCGTTCAGACTGCCGCCACCGCACATGCCGCCCCCGCCGCGCACCGCAACGACCCGCTGCTCGCGCGTGCGTGGGACGTGCTCGAAGCGGTGCCCGATCCAGAAATCCCGGTCGTGTCGATCCGCGAGCTCGGCATCCTGCGCGACGTCCGTCGCGCGGACGACGGCGTGCTCGAGGTCGTGATCACGCCGACCTACTCCGGCTGCCCGGCGATGTCGCAGATCGCCGAGGACATCGCCGCGGCGCTGCAGGCCGCCGACCTGCCGCCTCACCGGATCGAGACGGTGCTCGCGCCCGCGTGGACGACCGACTGGATCACGCAGGAAGCGCGCGACAAGCTGCGCGCGTACGGCATCGCGCCGCCCGTCGGCCAGTGCGGCAGCGCCGCGCCGCGGGAAAACGTCGTGCGCTTCGTGCCGCGTCCGGCGGCCGCGCCGGTTTGCCCGCGCTGCGGCTCCGCGAACACCGAGCGGCTCGCGCAATTCGCGTCCACGGCGTGCAAGGCGCTGTATCGCTGCGTCGACTGCCGCGAACCCTTCGACTACTTCAAACCCTACTGAATATGGCGACCCCGCAATTTCACCCGCTGCGTATCCGCGACGTGCGGCCCGAAACCGCCGACGCCGTCACCGTTTCGTTCGACGTGCCGCCGGAGCTGCGCGACGCGTATCGCTTCACACAGGGCCAGTTCGTCACGCTGAAGACCCACATCGACGGCGAGGAAACGCGCCGGTCGTACTCGATCTGCGTCGGCACGACCGACTACGACCGCGACGGCGAACTGCGCATCGGCATCAAGCGCGTGCGCGGCGGCCGCTTCTCGAACTTCGCGTTCGACTCGCTGAAGCCCGGCCACACGATCGACGTGATGACGCCGGACGGCCGCTTCTTCACGCACCTGAATGCCGACCACGGCAAGCAGTACGTCGCGTTCTCCGGCGGCTCCGGCATCACGCCGGTGCTCGCGATCGTGAAGACGACGCTCGAACTCGAGCCGCGCAGCACGTTCACGCTGATCTACGGCAACCGCAGCGTCGACGCGATCATGTTCGCGGAGGAACTCGAGGATCTGAAGAACCGCTACATGAACCGCTTCGTGCTGTATCACGTGCTGTCGGACGACCAGCAGGACGTCGAGCTGTTCAACGGCGTGCTCGATCAGGCGAAGTGCGCGGAATTCCTCGCAACGCTCGTGCCGGCCGACGCGATCGACGAAGCGTTCATCTGCGGCCCGGCGCCGATGATGGACGCAGCCGAAGCCGCGCTGAAGGCGGCCGGCGTGCCGCCGGCGAAGGTGCACGTCGAGCGCTTCGGCACGCCGCTGCCGCAGGCCGGCGCGCCCGTCGTCGAGATCACCGACGAGACGCCGGCCGCCGATCTCGAAATCGTGCTCGACGGCAAGAAACGCAAGCTGCGCCTGCCTTACGAGGGCGCGAGCCTGCTCGACGTCGGTCTGCGCGCGGGCCTTGCGCTGCCGTATGCGTGCAAGGGCGGCGTGTGCTGCACGTGCCGCGCGAAGGTGATCGAAGGCGAGGTCCGGATGGAAAAGAACTACACGCTCGAGGACCACGAAGTGAGGGATGGCTTCGTGCTCACGTGCCAATGCCACCCGATCAGCGACAAGGTCGTCGTGAGCTTCGACGAGCGTTGAGCGGCGTCGTACCGGCGCGCGGCGCCGGTTTCTCGTCGTCACACATCTCGCTTACACTAGGGGCCGCCGGCCGGCTGGACATCGCAACGTCCGCCCGGCCGGCGGTTTTCTTTTGTTGACGACAGGCCGATGAGTACCATTCACGTGATTCAGGGCGGCACTGCCGCCGCGTCGCTGCGCGAGGCGCTCGAGCTGGCCGGACGCGACGAGCGTGTCGTCGGATTGCTCGACGATCTCGCGGTCGGCCCGCTGAAGGGCGCGGACGAGACGCCCGACACGCGTGCCTCGTTCTGGCAGCGCGTGCTCGGCGACCAGATTCCCGACTGGAACGCTGAAATCGAAGCCGAATTCGCGCGCCTCGACCAACTCGCGATGGACACCGGTCAGGTGGTGGTCTGGCATGCGCCGAGCGTCGGCGACAAGCTGCTGCTGCGCCGCGTCGCCTATCACCTGCGCAACGTGCCGCAGCGGCTGAACGAGGTGCGGCTGTCGGCGGCCGATCTCGACGCGGCGCAGCGCGCGGCGCTGACGCGCACCGACCAGGCCTGCGCGACGGGGATGTTCCCGCCGGCGGCGCTCGCCCGCAAACGACCAGCCGCCGCGCCGGTCTCGGTGCTGCGCATCGGCCGCCTCGCGCTCGAATGGCAGGAGGCGAAGCACCTGAACGCCGAACTGCGCTACTGGATCAGCAATACGATCAAGAGCGGCTCCTACGCCGATCTGGACGCGCTGATCGTCGCGCACGCAGAATCCGGCTGGCAACCCGCGCAGCATCTCGTCGGCGCGATCATGGCCGGCGCCGATCGCGGCGGGCTGTTCGTCAGCGACTCGATCGCATGGTGGCGCTGCCGCGAACTCGCGGCCGCGGGCCGGCTCGAGCTGCAGGACGACGCGCCCGCCGCCCTCTCTTCCACGCAGGTGCGCGCGCCGGCCGCGCCCCGCCAACGCTAACTTTCCGCATTCGACCATGGCCCGTACCCGAGCGCCCGACCACGAATCCCAGCGCGAACAGATCCTCGATCTCGCCGCCGAGAAATTCGCGCAGACGAGCTACCCGAGCACGTCGATGTCCGATCTCGCAACCGCGAGCGGCACGTCGAAGGCGCGTCTCTATCACTATTACGAAAGCAAGGAAGCGATCCTGTTCGACCTGCTCGACCGCTACACGAAGCGGTTGATGCTGATCATCGCCGAGGTCGAAGGTGCGAGCCAGCGGCGCGGGCTCAGCGAGCGCGACGCGTTCGCCGAACTCGTTCGCGCGTTCCTCGCCGAGTACGAGACGTCGCACAGCCGCCACGTCGCGCTGCTCAACGACGTGAAATATCTCGAGGACGCGCAGCGCGAAATCGTGCTCGATCGCCAGCGCGACATCGTCGCGGCCTTCGCGCGCCAGCTCGCCCGCGCGTATCCGGACCGGATCTCGAAGGAGAACCAGACGTCGGTCACGATGATGGTGTTCGGGATGATCAACTGGACGTTCACGTGGCTCAAGCCGGGCGGCCGCCTCGGCTACCGCGACTTCGCCGAACAGGTGATCGACCTGATGGAACACGGGCTGTCGCCCCGCGCGTGATTGCCGCACAGCAGCATGCGTTGCGCGGCGGGTACACTGCGACGGGCTGCCGCGCATTTCATATGACGAATTTTAAATCTCCATAAAATCAGCGACTTACAGAATGAACTAAGCGGATTTAGAATTCCTCCTCAGCACAAATAACGTCAAATACGGGTTTTCCCCAACCCCGCTCGGGTAGAATGCTGTTGCGTCGCACAAGCCGTTTGTGCAGCAACACACTGAGGAACCCACGATGAACACGCAATCGAACCGCCGTGCCGCTGCTGTGGGCCAGGCCGGTACTGCGCCGGTTCTCGTCAGGGAACTGGCTTCCAAAGACCGTGAGCGCATGCTCACCCACTTTCTCTCGCTCAACGAAGAGGACCGCCTTCTGCGCTTCGGCCAGATGGTGCCCGATCATGTGATCGAGAACTATGTCCGCACGATCGACTTCGGTCGCGACACCGTGTTCGGCGTGTTCGACCACGCGCTCGAGCTGATCGGCGTCGGCCATCTGGCCTACCTGCCGGCGGAAGGCGACACGCGCACGGCCGAATTCGGCGTGTCGGTGCTCGAAAGCGCACGCGGCCGCGGCGTCGGCTCGAAGCTGTTCGAGCGCGCGGCGATCCGCAGCCGCAATACGCGCGTGACGACGCTTTACATACATTGCCTGTCGCGCAACGCGACGATGATGCACATCGCGAAGAAGTCGGGGATGCGCATCGAATACGCATACGGCGAAGCCGATGCGTACCTGTCGCTGCCGCCAGCCGATCACTCGACGATCCTCGCCGAAATGCTGCAGGAGCAAGCGGCGGTGTTCGACTATGCGCTCAAGCGCCAGGCGCACCGCACGTCGAAGTTCATCGAATCGCTGATGCCGGCTTGACGCAGCCCTGACTCGCCAGTCTCACGTACCTCGCACGCTGTCGCTGCAGCGTGCGGGAACGGGACGCGCCGCCTTTCGTGCTCGATGGATATCGACATCGCCGGCACTCCATCGCCGCACGGATACTGCCCCCTTCGCAGTACACATCCTGGTATGTTTCCCGCGCGCCCGGTTAAGCGATCGCCGACAAAGCGCAGTCAAGCCCGTCTGTCGCTGGACGGTACTCCCGCAGAAGAGCAATCACTTTCGTAGCTGTCCCGTTGATCTTTCGCCGCCTGTCGACAGATGATCGGCTACTTATTTCATTCGGCGAAAGATCGGAAGCGAGGGGCCGGCTACCAGGGGTCCCACCGGCGTCTACCTGTTGATCGAGCAACTGCACGCAAAATCCGGACTGCCGTCGTTGGCCAACACGATTGGCTCGTCCAATCTGCAAATCTACCGGACCGTTGCCCAACTGTAAGAGACTGCCGATATCTACATCGACAATCAACGGGCCCTGTCTGGCGAGATGACCATGTGGCAAATGCTCAAGGGAGCGTTCGGTATCGATGTCGTCACGCGCCCCAATGGTAAAACCCGCTCTCCCTATATCTTCGGCACCGATCCCCTACCCGACATCCAACTCTACCGGCACGCAAAATCCGTATTTATGCAGCGCCATGGCGGACAGTCTCCGGCCACGGCAATGGCGAAATACCATCGCCAGACCCGAGAGCTCATCCGACTCAATACAATCGGCGAAATCGGAGATGACGATGAAAACCGCGCTGCATGCATGGCTGAACGGCTATCGGCGCATGCTGTCATTTCGTGGCCGAGAGCGGCGCCGCGATTTCCTGTGCTTCCTGCTAGGCCATTACCCGCTTTTTTACCTCCTGATCACGCTGAGCAAATGGTCACACAACCGGCTTTCCGCCGACCCGACACTGACCTCACTCCTGCTGTTCATGGCCGGGCTTGCGTCGCTATGCGCGACCCTGGCCTACAACGTCAGGCGTCTGCACCACAGCAATCGCTCCGGCCTGCTATGCATCGGCTACTTCCTGTTCGCAGCCCCCATCGTGATCCTCGTGTCGCTGTGGCTCGCACCACGCAACACCGATAACCGCTACGGCCCCGATCCGCGCCGCGCGGCGTAGACGCCACACGTCGCCCGTCAACGAATCGGCAACGCCGTCGTCTCCTTGAAGCACTCCAGCGAAAAGCTCGTCTTCACGTCGATCACCGACGGATGGTGCAGCAGATGCTCCTGGACGAAGCGGGAAAAATGTGCCATGTCCTCGACCTGCACACGCAGCAGGTAATCCATGTCGCCCGTCATCGCGTGACACGCGACGACTTCCGGCCAGGTCTGCACGGCCGCACGGAACAGTTCCGCGTGCGTCGCCCCTGCCCGCGCGACCGTCTCGTCCGTCCGGCCCGGCGCGACGCCGCCGCGCTTCTCGAGCCGCACGCTCACGTACGCGAGCAGATCGAGCCCGAGCTTCTGCGGATCGAGCAGCGCGACGTAGCCGGTGATCACGCCCATTTCCTCCAGCCGCCGGATCCGCCGCAGGCACGGGCTCGGCGACAGGTTCACCCGCTCGGCGATCTCCTGATTCGACAACCGGCCATTCTCCTGAAGAATCGCGAGAATTCGCCGGTCGATGGCGTCCAATTCGACCTGCGCCATTTTCTGCCCTCCGATGATTATTTCGAGACCGGAAATTGCGCCATCGTAGGGACGGACAATTAAGTTCGCAAGTTTACGCTCCGCGCCGCCCGCTACACTTTGTCGCATGGACCGATGCTGCGCGCGCACCGCCGCACGCATCGCCTTCCCCATGACACCGGCCCGAGCATCCGAGCGCCCCGGCCGATCGCAAAGCAGACAGGAGACACGGCATGCAGATTCCCAACTGGGACAACCCCGTCGGCACCGACGGCTTCGAATTCATCGAATACACCGCGCCGGATCCGAAAGCGCTCGGACAACTGTTCGAACGGATGGGTTTCACCGCGATCGCGCGCCATCGCCACAAGGACGTGACCGTCTACCGTCAGGGCGACATCAACTTCATCATCAACGCCGAACCCGATTCGTTCGCACAACGCTTCGCGCGCCTGCACGGCCCGTCGATCTGCGCGATCGCGTTTCGCGTGCAGGACGCCGCGAAGGCGTACAAGCACGCGCTCGACCTCGGCGCGTGGGGCTTCGACAACAAGACCGGCCCGATGGAGCTGAACATCCCGGCGATCAAGGGCATCGGCGACTCGCTGATCTATTTCGTCGACCGCTGGCGCGGCAAGAATGGCGCGCAGCCGGGCGCGATCGGCGACATCAGCATCTACGACGTCGACTTCGAGCCGATCGCCGGGGCAAATCCGAACCCGGTCGGCCACGGCCTCACGTACATCGACCACTTGACGCACAACGTGCATCGCGGCCGCATGCAGGAATGGGCCGAGTTCTATGAGCGGCTGTTCAACTTCCGCGAAGTGCGCTACTTCGACATCGAAGGCAAGGTGACAGGCGTGAAATCGAAGGCGATGACGTCACCGTGCGGCAAGATCCGCATTCCGATCAACGAGGAAGGCTCGGACACGGCCGGCCAGATCCAGGAATACCTCGACGCGTATCACGGCGAAGGCATCCAGCACATCGCGCTCGGCACGAACGACATCTACGGCGCGGTCGACGGCCTACGCAGCAAGGAAGTGAAGCTGCTCGACACGATCGACACGTATTACGAGCTGGTCGACCGCCGCGTGCCGAACCACGGCGAATCGCTCGACGAGCTGAAGAAGCGCAAGATCCTGATCGACGGCGCGCGCGACGATCTGCTGCTGCAGATCTTCACCGAGAACCAGATCGGCCCGATCTTCTTCGAGATCATCCAGCGCAAGGGCAACCAGGGCTTCGGCGAAGGCAACTTCAAGGCGCTGTTCGAATCGATCGAGCTCGATCAGATCCGCCGCGGCGTCGTGCAGGACAAGGCCTGACGCGAGCGGCCGGGAAGCCGGCTGGCCGTGCGAACCCGCGGCAGCCGGCAGCCACCGAGAGCAATCGGCGGCAACCGGTGACACGAAGAAAAAGGGCGGGAATCGCGAGATTCCCGCCCTTTTTCGTTTTCCCGTTCCGGCGCGGCCCGGCAGCCGCGCGAACGGATCAACGCACGGCCGCCTTCGGCGCGACGGCGCGCGTGGCCGCCGGCTGCGCGTCCACCTCCTGCACCGGCGCGAGCTGGCGCATCTGCGCGCCGGCTGCTGCCAGCGCGCTCGCGCCTCGCGCGTGCGCCGGGCCGGTCATCGCGAAAAACGCGGCGGACACGATCAGAAAACTCTGGATATGACGTGTGTTCATTGCACCTCCTTTAAAACTGCCGGCGCCTCCCCGGCGCGTCGAAACGAGCCGACACGACCGGGCACCTCCGGCAGGCCGACAAGATTAACGGCATTTGAACGACGAAGGGACCGGCTTTACATGCTTTTACATGATGTAACGCATCCTTCCGCGCAATTTCATTGACGCGCCGCGGCACGCAGGCCGGTGGGCGGCGGGTTTATCCCAGTGCTACCATCACCTGAAACCGGCCAATATGCCGGCCACTGCCGACACGTTCACAAGACGTCGACGCAATCGAAGTTTTGGTGATCCCAAACTGGGTGGAGGAGACTGTTAATGAATGCCCCGCTAGACGCAGACCAACGCGCGTCGCTCGAAGCCGCGCTGAAGTCCGTCACGCTTGACGACAAATACACGCTCGAACGCGGCCGCGCGTACATGAGCGGCATCCAGGCGCTCGTGCGCCTGCCGATGCTCCAGCAGGAACGCGACCGCGCCGCCGGCCTCAACACCGCCGGCTTCATCTCCGGTTATCGCGGCTCGCCGCTCGGCGGCCTCGACCTGTCGCTGTGGAAGGCCAAGCAGCACCTCGCCGCCCACCAGATCGTCTTCCAGCCCGGTCTCAACGAAGATCTCGCCGCCACCGCCGTGTGGGGCTCTCAGCAGGTGAACCTGTATCCCGGCGCGAAATACGACGGCGTGTTCGGCATGTGGTACGGCAAGGGCCCGGGCGTCGACCGCACCGGCGACGTGTTCAAGCACGCGAACTCGGCCGGCTCGTCGAAGCACGGCGGCGTGCTCGTGCTCGCCGGCGACGATCATGCGGCGAAATCGTCGACGCTCGCGCACCAGTCCGAACACATCTTCAAGGCGTGCGGGCTGCCGGTGCTGTTCCCGTCGAACGTGCAGGAATATCTGGACTTCGGGCTGCACGGCTGGGCGATGAGCCGCTATTCGGGCCTGTGGGTCGCACTCAAGTGCGTGACGGACGTGGTCGAATCGTCGGCATCGGTCGACATCGACCCGCATCGCACGGAGATCGTGCTCCCCACCGACTTCATCCTACCGGAAGGCGGGCTGAACATCCGCTGGCCGGACCCGCCGCTCGTGCAGGAAGCGCGGCTGCTCGACTACAAGTGGTACGCGGCGCTCGCGTACGTGCGTGCGAACAAGCTCGACCGGATCGAGATCGACTCGCCGAACGCGCGCTTCGGAATCATGACGGGCGGCAAGGCGTATCTCGACGTGCGCCAGGCGCTGATCGACCTCGGGCTCGACGACGAAACCTGCGCGCGGATCGGCATCCGCCTGTACAAGGTCGGCTGCGTGTGGCCGCTCGAGGCGCAGGGCGCGCAGGCGTTCGCGCGCGGCCTCGATGAAATCCTGGTCGTCGAGGAAAAGCGCCAGATTCTCGAATACGCGATCAAGGAAGAGCTGTACAACTGGCCCGATGCGCAGCGCCCGCGCGTATTCGGCAAGTTCGACGAAAAGGACGGCGCCGGCGGCGAATGGTCGGTGCCGATGGGCAACTGGCTGCTGCCCGCGCACTACGAGCTGTCGCCGGCGATCATCGCGAAGGCGATCGCGACGCGCCTAGACAAGTTCGAGCTGCCGTCCGACGTGCGTGCGCGCATCGCCGCACGGCTCGCGGTGATCAACGCGAAGGAAATGGCGCTCGCGAAGCCGCACGTGCAAACCGAGCGCAAGCCGTGGTTCTGCTCCGGCTGCCCGCACAACACGTCGACCAACGTGCCGGAAGGCTCTCGCGCGATCGCCGGGATCGGCTGCCACTACATGACCGTGTGGATGGACCGCAACACGAGCACCTTCAGCCAGATGGGCGGCGAAGGCGTGCCGTGGATCGGCCAGGCACCGTTCACCGACGAGAAGCACGTGTTCGCGAACCTCGGCGACGGCACCTATTTCCATTCGGGGCTGCTCGCGGTGCGCGCGGCGATCTCGTCGAAGGCGAACATCACCTACAAGATCCTCTACAACGACGCGGTCGCGATGACGGGCGGCCAGCCGGTCGACGGCGTGCTGACGGTGCCGCAGATCACGCATCAGCTCGCGTCCGAAGGCGCGAAGAAGATCGTGATCGTCACCGACGAGCCGGAGAAGTACGACAGCCAGAAGGCGTTGCTCGCGCCCGGCGTGACGGTCCATCACCGCGATCAGCTCGACGACGTGCAGCGCGAGCTGCGCGAGATCGAGGGCACGACGATCCTGATCTACGACCAGACCTGCGCGACCGAGAAGCGCCGCCGCCGCAAGCGCGGCACGTATCCGGATCCGGCGAAGCGCGTCGTGATCAACGATGCGGTGTGCGAAGGCTGCGGCGACTGCTCGGTGCAGTCGAACTGCCTGTCGGTCGAGCCGCTCGAAACCGAATTCGGCACGAAGCGACAGATCAACCAGTCGAGCTGCAACAAGGATTTCTCGTGCGTAAAGGGCTTCTGCCCGAGCTTCGTCACGGTCGAAGGCGGCCAGTTAAAGAAGCCGAAAGCCGTGTCGGTCGACGGCGGGGCGCTGCCGCCGATTCCGGAGCCGACGCTGCCGGCGATCGACCGCGCGTACGGCGTGCTCGTCACGGGCGTGGGCGGCACGGGCGTCGTCACGATCGGCGCGCTGCTCGGGATGGCCGCGCACCTGGAGAACAAGGGCGTGACCGTGCTCGACGTCACGGGCCTCGCGCAGAAGGGCGGCGCCGTGATGAGCCATGTGCAGATCTCGCACGCGCCGACCGACATCCATGCGACGCGGATCGCGATGGGCGAAGCCGACCTCGTGATCGGCTGCGACGCGATCGTCACGGCCGGCGACGAATGCACGTCGCGGATGCGGCACGACGCGACGCGCGTGGTGGTCAACAGTTCGCAGACGCCGACGGCCGAGTTCATCAAGAACCCGAACTGGGCGTTCCCCGGGCTGTCCGCCGAGAACGACATCCGCGCGGCGGCCGGCGAATCGGTCGACTTCATCGACGCGAACCGTTTCGCGGTTGCGCTGCTCGGCGACGCGATCTACACGAACCCGTTCGTGCTCGGCTATGCGTGGCAAAAGGGCTGGCTGCCGTTGACGCTCGCGTCGCTCGAACGCGCGATCGAGCTGAACGCGGTGTCGGTCGAGAAGAACCGCGCGGCGTTCGACTGGGGCCGGCGCGCTGCGTACGATCTCGCGAGCGTGAAGCAGGCCGCGGCCGGCGACGCGCGCCCCGCGCAGGGCGCGACGGTGATCGCGCTGCACACGAAGAAGGCGGTCGATGCGCTGATCGCGAAGCGCGTCGAGTTTCTGACCGCGTACCAGAACGCCGCGTACGCATCGCGCTATGCGGCGTTCGTCGACAAGGTGCGGGCAACCGAACGCGCGCTCGCGGACGGCGACGCGACGCAGGAGCCGCTGACCGAAGCGGTCGCGCGCAACCTGTTCAAGCTGATGGCGTACAAGGACGAATACGAGGTCGCGCGGCTGCAGTCCGATCCGGCGTTCCTCGCGCGTCTGTCGTCGCAGTTCGAAGGCGACTGGAAGCTGAAATTCCACCTCGCGCCGCCGCTGTTCGCGAAGACGGATGCACACGGCCATCTCGTGAAGAAGGCGTACGGCCCGTGGATGCTGTCGGCGTTCCGGCTGCTCGCGAAGGGGAAATTCCTGCGCGGCACCGCGCTCGATCCGTTCGGCCACACCGCGGAACGCCGGACCGAGCGCGCGCTGATCGGCGAGTACGAAGCGCTGATCGGCGAAGTGCTGGCAGGGCTGAACGCAGCCAATCGCCCGCTTGCACTGGAGCTGGCGGCGTTGCCGGACGGCATTCGCGGCTACGGCCACGTGAAGGAGAACAACCTGCGCGCGGTGCGCCAGAAGTGGGACACGCTGCTCGCGAAGTGGCGTTCGCCGACGGGCGGGCAGTCAAATCAGCAGGTCGCGTAGCGGAGCGCGGCGGGCGTTCGCGGTCTGAACGCCCGCCGCCGCACGGCCGGTGTCGGCGCTCAGCGCTCGACGCTCGGCGAGTTCCACAAAAAAAACGCCACGGAACGCTGGTTCCGTGGCGTTTTCATTTGCGCCGCGCATCGCGCGCGGCACACGCAGCGCGCGAACTTACTTCGTGTTCGCGTTCGCGGCAGCAACGGCCGTCATGTTGATGATCCGGCGCACGGTCGCGGCCGGCGTCAGGATGTGGACCGGCTTCGCCGCGCCGAGCAGGAACGGGCCGACCGTCACGCCTTCACCGCCGACCATCTTCAGCAGGTTGTACGCGATGTTCGCCGCTTCGACGTTCGGCATGATCAGCAGGTTCGCTTCGCCCGACAGCGTCGTGCCCGGGAACGCGGCCTTGCGGACCGCTTCGGACAGCGCCGCGTCGCCGTGCATTTCGCCGTCGACTTCGAGGTTCGGTGCACGCTCGCTGATCAGCTTGCGGGCTTCGGCCATCCGGCGCGACGACGCCGACGGCGCGCTGCCGAAGTTCGAGTTCGACAGCAGCGCAGCCTTCGGCGTGATGCCGAAGCGCTCGATCTCGGCGGCGGCCTGGATCGTCATGTCGGCGAGCTGTTCGGCGCTCGGCAGCTCGTTCACGTACGTGTCGCACAGGAACAGGTTGCGGCCCGGCAGCATCAGCAGGTTCATCGCCGCGTAATGCTCGGCACCCTGCGCACGGCCCAGCACCTGCTCGATGAACTTCAGGTGCGTGTGGTACGTGTCGATCATCCCGCAGATCATCCCGTCCGCATCGCCCAGGTGCACGAGCATCGCGCCGATCAGCGTATTGAACTTGCGCAGCGCGGCCTTCGCGACTTCCGGCGTGACGCCGTCGCGCGCGCCGATCTCGTGGTACGCCTGCCAGTAGCGGTGGTAGCGCGTGTCGTCTTCCGGATTCACGATCTCGAAATCGACGCCGGCCTTCAGCTTCGAGCCGATCTTCGCGAGGCGCATCTCGACGACCGACGGACGGCCGATGATGATCGGCTTCGCGATCTTCTCCAGCAGCACGAACTGCGCGGCACGCAGCACGCGCTCGTCTTCACCTTCGGCGAACACGATGCGCGCTTCCTTCTTCTTCGCGGTCGCGAACACCGGACGCATCACCATGCCGGTGCGGTAGACGGTCGCGCCGAGCTGCTCGCGGTAGGCGTCCATGTCCTGGATCGGGCGCGTCGCGACGCCCGAGTCCATCGCGGCTTGCGCGACGGCCGGCGCGATCTTGATGATCAGGCGCGGATCGAACGGCTTCGGAATCAGGTAGTCCGGCCCGAACTCGAGCGAATGGCCTTCATACGCCTTCGCGACTTCCTCGCTCTGGTCGGTTTCCTCGGCGAGCTCGGCGATCGCGCGCACGCACGCGAGCTTCATTTCTTCCGTGATCGTCGTCGCGCCGACGTCGAGCGCGCCGCGGAAGATGAACGGGAAGCACAGCACGTTGTTGACCTGGTTCGGGTAGTCCGAACGGCCGGTCGCGACGATCGCGTCCGGGCGCACGGCCTTCGCGTCTTCCGGGCGGATTTCCGGTTCCGGGTTCGCGAGCGCCAGGATCAGCGGGCGGTCGCCCATCGTCTTGACCATGTCCTGCTTCAGCACGCCCGCGCTCGAGCAGCCGAGGAACACGTCCGCGCCGACGATCGCGTCGGCAAGCGTGCGCGCATCCGTGGTCGCCGCATAGCGCTGCTTCGACGGATCGAGGTTGCCGCGGCCTTCGTAGATCACGCCCTTCGAATCGGCGACGAGGATGTTCGACTTCGTGAGACCGAGGTTCACCAGCAGGTCCAGACACGCGATCGCGGCCGCGCCCGCGCCGGAGCACACGAGCTTCACGTCGGCGAGCTTCTTGCCGACGACCTTCAGGCCGTTCAGGATCGCGGCCGACGCGATGATCGCGGTGCCGTGCTGGTCGTCGTGGAAGACGGGAATCTTCATGCGCTCGCGCAGCTTCTGCTCGATGTAGAAGCACTCGGGCGCCTTGATGTCCTCGAGGTTGATGCCGCCGAGCGTCGGCTCGAGCATCGCGATCGCGTCGACGAGCTTGTCGGGGTCGGACTCGGACAGTTCGATGTCGAACACGTCGATGCCCGCGAACTTCTTGAACAGGCAACCCTTGCCTTCCATCACCGGCTTCGCGGCCAGCGGGCCGATGTTGCCGAGACCGAGCACGGCGGTGCCGTTCGTCACGACGCCGACGAGGTTGCCGCGCGACGTGTACTTCTGCGCGTCGAGCGGATCGGCGTGGATCGCCTCGCACGCCGCGGCAACGCCCGGCGAATACGCGAGCGACAGATCCAGCTGGTTCGACAGCGGCTTGGTCGGCGTGACCGAAATCTTGCCGGGCTTCGGGTTCAGGTGATAAGCGAGTGCGGCCTGCTTCAGTTGTTCGTCCATGATTGACCTGCGAGAGACATGCGGAATTTTGACGGTTCAGTACACAGCACCTTGGGCCGCGTCTGCCTGAATCGAGGGGGTGGTCGACTGCGAGACGGCGCGCGACGCGCCGGGTCGGCACGCCATCGAACCTTGGCGGGTGGCAAGAGGAAAGTACAAAGTACTGAACGATTTCTAAGGGTCGCCTAGTGTACACCCCCTAAATGACCTCCGTTGGTGCAACGCCGCATGCCGCGGATCAGCATCGGACGATCGCCCCAGTTGTTTCGCGGGTGGCGAGCCGCGTGCCGAATCTGCGCGAATTCCGCCGAAAACTGGCCTGAATCGGGTAAAATAGCCGGCTACGCGCGCAGCGATGCGATCGGCCCGCCGATCGCACCCCGGCCCTTCGGGCAGGTTCCCCTTGCTGCGCCACCGGGCCCGCGCCCGCTCTTCGCTCATCACCCAAGGAATGCCCATGACAGGCTACGATCGTCAGTCGATCTCGGATACGACCGCCAAAATTCTGCTCGAAGTGCAGGCGGTGCACTTCAATGCCGAAAAACCGTTCATTTTCACGTCCGGCTGGGCAAGCCCCGTCTACATCGACTGCCGCAAGCTGATCTCGTATCCGCGCGTGCGTCGTGCACTGATGGAAATGGCGGAAACGACGATCATGCGCGACGTCGGCTTCGAGCAGATCGATTCGGTGGCGGGCGGCGAGACGGCCGGCATTCCGTTCGCGGCCTGGCTCGCGGATCGCATGATGGTGCCGATGCAGTACGTGCGCAAGAAGCCGAAGGGTTTCGGCCGCAACGCGCAGATCGAGGGTCATCTGGAAGAAGGCTCGCGCGTGCTGCTGGTGGAAGACCTGACGACCGACAGCCGCAGCAAGATCAACTTCGTCAACGCGCTGCGCACTGCGGGCGCGACGGTGAACCACTGCTTCGTGCTGTTCCACTACAACATCTTCAAGGAAAGCGTGTCGGTCCTGAAGGACATCGACGTCGACCTGCACGCGCTCGCGACCTGGTGGGACGTGCTGCGGGTCGCGAAGGCATCGGGCTACTTCGAGACGAAGACGCTCGACGAAGTCGAGAAATTCCTGCACGCGCCGGCCGAATGGTCGGCCGCGCACGGCGGCGCAACGGCGCCGAAGGAATGAGGCCGCGCCGGCTTGCAGGCCGGCCCCCGGCCTGAAAGTGGCTCAAAAACCGCTCGCGTGACCGCGAGCGGTTTTTTTTCGTCGGTCGATCGGGATCACGGTCGGGCCGAATCGCGGGCCGCGGCATGCGTCCTCATCGAACCCTAATGCTAGACTTGATCCATCGCCGCCATCAGCTGCGCGGGCAACGTACAACGCCAACAATGCCGGGAGCCTCGGCCCGGCCCACGTGACGGGAGAAGCGCCATATGCGTGTGGATCGCCGGATCACTTCGCCTGCGTCTCCGGGTCGTCCGTCTCCGTTCGTCGCCGTCCTTCTCTGCGCCGCCGCATGCGCCGCGCTCGCTTCGCTGCCAGCACGCGCGGACGGTCCGTTCATCCTGTCGAGCACCGAACTCACGCCCGGCGGCCGCGTGCGCACAGCGAACGTGTTCGACCGCGGCGACTGCAAGGGCGAAAACCGTTCGCCGCAGCTCAGCTGGCGCAATCCGCCGGCCGGCACGCGTGCGTACGCGATCACGATCTTCGATCCCGACGCGCCCGGCCACGGCTGGTGGCACTGGGCCGTCGCCGGCATCCCGGCCACCGTCACGAGCCTGCCCGCCGACGCGAGCGCGTCGGGCTTCCTGCGCCGCATCGGCGCGACCGAAGCGCGCAACGACTTCGGGATCGACGGCTACGGCGGCCCGTGCCCGCCGCCCGGCAAGCCGCACCGCTATGTGATCACCGTCTACGCGCTGAAGGGCACGGACCTGCGCGTCGCGCAGGGGCGCCCCGCGCCGATGTTCGAGCACGAGATCGGCACGCTGACGATCGGCACCGCGCAACTTACCGTCACTTACGGGCAATAAGCGATTGCGCACCGCCGCGCGAGCGTCCATGTCGCGATTGCTCGCGCCCGCGAATTTCAGTACGCGGCCCGCGTGCTTTTCCCCCGTCATTTCGGCTTGCTAGACTCGGCAGCACCGGTCGCGGCATCCCGCCGCGCATCCGTCGCGCCGCCCGCGGGCGGCGCGTGACGCGGCAGGCGGCGGCGTCCGCCGTGTCGCCCCCTTTTCCGGAGAACGTTTCATGTCGAACATCGTCATCGTGTATCACAGCGGCTACGGTCACACGCAGAAACTGGCCGACGCCGTCCACGCAGGCGCGCAGGATGCCGGCGCCACCGCACGCCTGATCGCCGTCGGCGAACTCGACGACGCGGGATGGGCCGCGCTCGACGCGGCGGACGCGATCGTCTTCGGCGCGCCGACCTACATGGGCGGCCCGTCCGCGCAGTTCAAGCAGTTCGCCGATGCCACGTCGAAACCGTGGTTCACGCAGAAATGGAAGGACAAGATCGCCGCGGGCTTCACGAACTCCGCGACGATGAACGGCGACAAGTTCTCGACGATTCAATATTTCGTCACGCTGGCGATGCAGCATGGGATGGTGTGGGTCGGCACGGGCATGATGCCGGCCAACTCGAAGGCGGCCACGCGCAACGACATCAACTACGTCGGCGGCTTCACGGGCCTGCTCGCGCAGTCGCCGGCGGACGCGACGCCCGACGAGGGCCCGCTGCCCGGCGACCTCGAGACCGCGAAGGCGTTCGGCCGGCGCGTCGCCGAAGCGACCGCGCGTTGGGTGGCCGGCGGCCGCTGAACGCGTTCGCGCGCCACGCGGCCCGCCCGCGCCGCCGCAGGCTGCTGCGCGGCGTGGGCGCGCCAAAGGGACACGAGACGGCCGGCGCGCCGTCTTTTTTCGGCCCATGCGGTGCAGGCCGGCCGGATGACGTCTTAAAATGGCGGTTTCAGGGCGCCGCGGCTCCCGTTTCATTCAGCGAGAACGAAATGAGCACCAAAGTTTTTGTCGACGGCCAGGAAGGCACGACCGGCCTCAAGATCTTCGAATACCTGTCGGCGCGCAACGACATCGAGATCCTGCGCATCGAGGAAGCGAAGCGCAAGGACGTCGACGAGCGCCGCCGGCTGATCAATGCGTCGGACGTCACGTTCCTGTGCCTGCCGGACGTCGCGTCGCGCGAATCCGCATCGCTGGTCGAGAACCCGGGCACGACGCTGATCGATGCGAGCACCGCGTTCCGCACGAACGCCGACTGGGCGTACGGGCTGCCGGAACTGACGCGCGCGCAGCGCGAAAAGATTCGCACGTCGAAGCGCATCGCGGTGCCGGGCTGCCACGCGTCGGCATTCGTGCTCGCGATGCGCCCGCTCGTCGATGCGGGCATCGTCGCACCGACCTTCGCCGCGCACAGCTACTCGATCACCGGCTACAGCGGCGGCGGCAAGTCGATGATCGCCGAATACGAAAACGCGGCGCCGGGCGGCAAGCTCGCGAGCCCGCGGCCGTACGCGCTCGCGCTCGCGCACAAGCACCTGCCCGAAATGGCCGCGCACACGGGCCTCGCGCACGCGCCGATCTTCACGCCGATCGTCGGGCCGTTCCTGAAGGGTCTCGCGGTGACGACGTACTTTTCGCCGGAACAGCTCGCGAAGCGCGCGACGCCGCAGGACGTGCAGCGCGTGTTCGCCGAGTACTACGCGGACGAACCGTTCGTGCGCGTCGCGCCGTTCAACGCGGACGAGAATCTCGACAGCGGCTTCTTCGACGTGCAGGCGAACAACGACACGAATCGCGTCGACCTGTTCGTGTTCGGCAACGAAGAGCGCTTCGTCACGGTCGCGCGGCTCGACAACCTCGGCAAGGGTGCGTCGGGCGCGGCGATCCAGTGCATGAACCTCAACATCGGCGCCGCCGAGGATACCGGCCTCAAGCGCTGATCCCGCTTGCATCCGATGCAAAGCCGGCCGCTGGCCGGCTTTTTATTTGCCCGTGCGAGGCAATAGATTAAATCCGGTTTACGTATTTACAATTATTTACAAGCTTTCCGTTGCGCGATTACCGGCAAATTAATTTCGCCTTCTTTTCTCCAGTCGATCCCGCATAGGGATAAACCGGATACCGCCGCTTTAAACAGTGCCGCTATACGCGGGAAGGCTCGGCAGCTCGCCCCGGCGTCGCGGGGACCCTGCTCAAGCGGGACTCTAGCGCCCTCTACTCGTTTTAATTCTTACTGAAAGCCCGATCCTGCAAGGCTGTATGACGCGCCTTTTGTTTCAATCGTCTTTTTTAGACGAGTTCATCAATTGACAGCAAAAATCCGCGCGGCGACATTAGCTCGCACAATTAAACGATTGGAGACAGCGGCATGTCGCACGCCTTATCGAAGGGGGTGGCAACGGCCTTTGCCATCGCCCCTTTCCTGGTTGCCTGTGGTGGAGGGGATTCCGGTGGATCGCTCGCGCCGATCAACAGCCCTCAATGTTCCGGATCGAGTTGCGGCACGCAAGGGCCGCCGCCGTCGCAGCCCATCAACGGTGCGCTGTGTCCGGCCGACGCCGACATCGTGAAGAGCACGTACCTCGGCGGTGCCGGTAGCGGCGAGATCGTCAGCGTCAACATCGACGCGGTCGCGATGACGTACACGCTGAAGTGGCTCGAGTCGCCGATCCCGCTCGCGACCGGCACGGTCACGCCGAGCCGCGCCGGCACCACGATCACCGGCAAGGTCGTTCATCCGCCGACGGGCACGCTGCCGACCGCGGAACAGACGCGGTGCGCGTTTGTCCTCACGCCGGGCTCGGGCACGGCGCCGAACGGCTCGACCTATTCGACGGCCGCCGACTTCAACCAGGCGAACCCGCCGATGCTGCTGGTCGGCATGGGCGTCGCGGGCGGCGGGATTCCCGGTGCGACGGTTCAGTTCGACGGGCTGACGATCATTCCAGGTGTGATCCAGAACGTCGGCCAGGTGCCGAACCGCCACTTCGACTTCTATCCGTTCCTCGGCTTCGCGAGCACGACGACCGATCTGTCGAAGCTGCCCGGCACCTACAACGCGCTGATCTACCACCTCGTGCCGTCGGGCAACTACGCGACGAAGGGCATCAACTCGAGCGAGACGTTCGACGCCAACGGCGCGTGCACGTCGAGCTCCGGGAGTTGCCAGACGACGGGCAATCCGTGGACGGCGAACGCCAGCGGCGGCTACCTCAACAGCACGCAGGCGCCGCAGATCCTGCCGCAAACGTCGCTGCCGCTGATCGGCGCGACCGGCAAGTCGGCGACCGCGCACATGGTGATCGGTCAGCTCAACGGCGCGACGGTGCCGGTGATCGTGCGCACGGGCGACGTGAATCTCGGCACGGCGCCGCTACATGCGGACGCGAAGGTCGACGACGAATCGGGCATCGCAGTGCTCGCCAACGCGACCGCGATCCAGTCCGGCGCGATCGACGGCGGCTACGCGGGCGCGGATTCGAACTTCAAGTACACGGCCGCACTGATCCGCGGCGGCAACGCGTCGTTCATCAACCCGACCACGCAGGCCGAGGAAGACGGCTTCACGCTCGACTACGGCCAGACGACGCCGGGCCTGCTGAACACGACGACGATTCCGAAGAGCGGCTCGGCCGCATCGGGCGTCGTGATCGCGACGGGCGGCCTCTACGCGGCGCTGATCCAGGGCACGGTGAACGGCGGCGTCACGCCGACGTCGGCGAACTCGAGCACGTCGTCGTCGCCGTACTTCGGCGTGGGCGCGCAAATCAGCAAGTAGCGATCGGGGACGCGGCGGCGGCTGAGCGCCGCCGCCGCGCAATGCACGGAACGCACGAAACGACGGCGCCCGGCACGGCACGGGCAGCACGAGCACAAGCAACAGAAGCGGCCGACAGGGAGCTGGCCGCCGGACAAGACAAAACTGGAGGAGCAACATGAAGCGCAACCTCGTTCTGGCGGCGGCCTTTGCCGCCCCCCTTCTTTCCGCATGCGGCGGCGGCGGCGACAATCCGCCGCCGCTCGTCGAAGAGCGGCTGTGCCCGGCATCGCTCGACTACAACACCGTGTTCACCGGCGGCGCCGGCAGCGGCGAACTCGCGAAGGTCCAGCTCGACACGACGAAGATGACCTGGCAGGTCACCTATATCGAATCGGCGGTGCCGCAAAAGACCGGCACCGTCACGCCGACCCGCGCGGGCACCGTCGACAGCGGCACGCTTACGCAGGAAACGCTGCTGCCGACCAACAAGCTGAACCAGTGCGCGTTCCGGCTGAACGGCGCGAGCCTCGACGCGTCGCGGCCGGCGCGGATCTTCGTCGGCTTCGGCGTCGCGGGCGGCACGATTCCCGGCAAGGAGATCCAGTTCGACGGCGTGCTCGGCCAGGCGGCGGTGCCCGACACGAAATTCCCGTACTACCCGTTCATCGGCTTCTCGTCGATCGAGACCGACATCACGAAGGTCGCGGGCACGTACAGCCACATCGGCTTCGGCGAAGTGCCGTCGCAGAAGTTTGCGCCGGCGTCGATCGACGCGAAGGTGACGATCAACGCGGACGGCACGTGGACGAAGTGCGACACGACCGGCCAGTTCGCGGGCGGTGCGTGCGTGCAGCAGGGCACGAACTTCGTGCAGTCGGCCGACGGCAGCGGCGCGTTCCAGTCGAACAACTACGCGAGCCAGCTGAAGCCGACGCTGTCGGCGACGCCGCAGGGCAAGGGCTTCATGATCGTCGGCAAGCTGCGCAACCAGCTGGTGCCGATCCTCGTGCGCACGGGCGTCGCGAACCCGAACCCGACGCCCGACAGCAACGGCGTGCCGGGCCTGACCGCCGACGACGAATCGAGCATCTCGATCCTCGCGCCGCAGACCGCGATCGCGGCAGGCTCGCAGAACGGCGAATACATCGGCGTCGACAGCCAGTTCGACTACCGGACCACCGCGCTGATCGACAAGCAGGCCACGCTGCTCGATCCGTTCCAGCCGTCGCAGGCGTCGCTCGCGACCGCGCTCGATCTCGACTACACGCAGAAGGTGCCGGGCACGGTCACGACGATCCACACGGGTTCGGGCAGCACGTCGCCGACCGGCAAGTTCATCTTCACGGGCGGCGTGTTCGGTTTCCTCGACAACGCGGGATCGACGCCGTATTTCACGATCGGCGCGTTCGTCCAGTAAGCGGAGGCAAGCCGTGATGAAGAAGACTCTTCTCTGCGCGGCGGCCGGAGCCGCCGCCCTGGCGCCGCTCGCGGCGCACGCGCAGAGCGCCGGCAGCAACGTCGTCACGCTCGGCTGGTTCCATATCATGCCGCAGCAGAGCAGCACGCCGATGACGACCAACGTCGCGCCGACGCCGATCAACACGCCGCTGCGGCTGCCGCCGTCGTTCACGTCGCCGGGCACCGGGCTGCATACGAGCGGCGCGGACACGGTCGGCCTGACGGTCAGCCACTTCCTGACCGACCACATCGCGGTGACGTCGGTGGCCGGCGTGCCGCCGGTGTTCAAGGTGTCCGGCCAGGGCACGATCAGGCCGCCGGGCCCGGCCGGCGCGCTCGGCACGCAGAACATCGGGCTCGCGTCGGTGAACCCGATCGTGAAGAGCGTGCGGCAATGGAGCCCGGCGGCGATCCTGCAGTACTACTTCGGGGCAGCGAACGCGAAGTTCCGGCCGTTCCTCGGTCTCGGCGTGTCGTACAACTGGTTCAGCGACCTGCAGCTCAACACGAACTTCATCAAGCAGACGCAGGACAACCTCGGCGCGATTCTCGCGGCGGGCGCGGGCAAGCCGGGTACGACATCGGTGGAGGCGAAGGCGTCGTCGTCGTGGCAGCCGGTGTTCAACGCAGGCCTGCAATACAACATGACCGAGCATTTCGGGCTGGTCGCGTCGGTGACCTACATCCCGTTGAAGACGACGTCGACGGTGACGATCAAGGCAGCCGACGGCACGGTGCTGTCCGAATCGAAATCGGACCTGAAGGCGGACCCGATCATCAGCTACGTCGGGATGACCTACAAGTTCTGACGCGGACGAACGAAGACGAAGCCGGACGAAGGACGAATGGACAACCCGCGCCAAAAACGCGGGCAAAAAAAAGCCCGCCTAAGAGGCGGGCTGAATCCATATCAGAGGAGACATGGAGGAGACAGGTGTAACTATAGCGAATCGATTTCTGCATTGCAACATTTCCGTAGAGAAAATAAGGATTTTCCCTCGACTGCATGCTCTAGATTGCTAGTCGTCATTCGACCCCTTGAAGGTCTCACGCTCCAGCACCTCGCCAAGCGCGTCGCGCAGCAGCGCGACCGGCCGCGTCAGGCGGCCCGGCAGCGAACCGTGCACGATCCACACGTTGATTCGCGTTTCCAGCCCCGCCGTTTCCACCACCCGCAGCGCATCGCGATGGGCGCTGCGCGCCAGCGCGTTCGGCGGCGCGATGCCGATGCCGGCGCCGCGCGCGACGAGCGACAGTTGCAGCTCGGAGCCGAACGCCTCGACCGCGACGTCGAACGGCAGCCCGGCCGCGCCGAGCGCACGGCTCAGCGCCGAACGCATCCCGCAGCCGTCCTGGCTCAGCACCCACGGGAAACCCGACAGCACGTCGAGCGACAGCGGGCCGTCCGGCAGCGGGAAGTCGCGCGCCGCGACGAGCACCGTCGGCTGCGTGCCGAGCAGCGTCGCCGTCAGCGTGTCGGGCAGCGCCGCGCTCGCCGGCACCATCACCGTCGCGACGTCCAGCGTGCCGCGCTCGATCGCCTGCACGAGCGCCGGCGACCAGCCGGCCGTCACGCGCAGCGTGAGCCGCGGAAACGCGTCGCGCAGCCGGTCGATCGGCCGCTCGAGCGCCAGCTCCGACAGGAACGGCGGCACGCCGATGCGCAGCTCGCCGGACGGCTCGCTGTCGGGCGCGCCGGCCGCCATCAATTCGTCGACCGCACCGAGCACGTTGCGCGCGAGCCCGTAGACGTCGCGCCCGGCCGCGGTCGGCTTCAGCGGCTTGCTCTGCCGATCGAGCAGCGGCATGCCGAGCAGCGTTTCGAGGTTCTGCACGCGCCGGGTGAGGCCCGGCTGCGTCAGATGCAGCTTCGCGGCCGCGGCCACCATCGACCCGCTGTCGACCACCGCGACGAACGCCTGGAGATCACGCGTATTCAAATCAAACTCGCATAATCTTGTTAGACATATTTCAATTGTCGCATAAACATCGGGGGCCTACGATGGGGATTCCTGCGATCAACCTGCCGGGTTTCCCGATGAACTGCCCTGCCGATTCTGCCCATTCTGCCGATTCCCGCCCTGCCGCCGGCCGGACCGCGCGCGGCGCAGCGCCCGCGCTGAGCGCGGGCATGACGCTCTTCTTCGCCGCGACCGTCGGCGTGATCGTGATGGACCTGTTCGCCGCGCAGCCGCTGACAGGCCCGATCACCGCCGACCTGCATCTGCCGTCCGGCCTCACGGGCCTCGTCGCGATGCTGCCGCAGCTCGGTTACGCGGCCGGCCTCGTGCTGCTGGTGCCGCTCGTCGACCTGCTCGAGAACCGCCGGCTGATCGTCGCGACGCAGGTCGCGTGCGCGGCCGCGCTCGCACTGCCGGCGTTCACGCGGTCCGGCGCCGTGTTCCTCGTCGCGACGCTGGCGGCCGGCGCCGCGTCGAGCGTGATCCAGATGCTGGTGCCGATGGCCGCGTCGATGGCGCCCGAAGCGCAGCGTGGCCGCGCGGTCGGCAACGTGATGAGCGGGCTGATGCTCGGCATCCTGCTGTCGCGGCCGCTCGCAAGCCTGATCGCGGGCACCGCCGGCTGGCGCGCGTTCTATGCGCTGGCCGCCATCGCGAACGCGGCGATCGCGGCGGTGCTCGCGCTGCGCCTGCCGCCGCGCGTGCCGGCGGCGACGGCCGGCTATCGCGCGCTGCTCGCGTCGATGGGCCGGCTGCTGGCTGACGAGCCGGTGCTGCGCCGCCATGCCGTGTCTGCCGCGCTCGCGATGGCCGCGTTCAGCGCGTTCTGGACCGCCGTCGGGCTGCGGCTCGCGCAGCCGCCGTTCGGCCTCGACCTGCACGGGATCGCACTGTTCGCGTTTGCCGGCGCGAGCGGTGCGATCGTCACGCCGCTGGCCGGCCGCGCCGGCGATCGTGGTGACGGCCCGCTCGCGCAGCGCATCGCGCACGTGACGATGCTCGCCGCACTCACGGTGCTCGGCATCGCGGGCGCCGGCTGGTTCGGTTTCGATGCGCATGCGCACCGCGGCGCCGCGCTGGCGTTGCTGGCCGGCGGCGCGGCGTCGCTCGATGCGGGCGTGATCGTCGACCAGACGATCGGCCGCCGCGAGATCAATCTGCTGAACCCCGCCGCGCGCGGGCGGCTGAACGGGTTATTCGTCGGGGTGTTCTTCGTCGGCGGCGCGCTCGGCGCGGCGCTTGCTGGCAGCGCGTGGGCGTGGGGCGGCTGGAGCGCCGTGTGCGGCGTGGGCTTCGCGTTCGCGGGGGCAGCCGCCGCGTTCGGCGTGGCGGCTGGGCGGCGGACCGGTGCGACCGCGTGGGCGCGCCGGTGATTGCGGCGTCGCCGGGGTGTCTTCGGGGTGTCTTCGGAACGTCTCGGGGCATCGTCGGGGCGTATCGTGGCGCGATCTGAAAAACGCCTCGCCCGCTAACGGGCCGCGCGCGAGTGATCGGAGCGCGACCGCAGCCGGACGTGAAAACGCCCCGCCCTCTGACGAGGCACGGGGCGTCCGGCAGGCCGCGGCGGCTCGGGAATCAGTGACGGACCAGTGCCATCATCGCGCCGAAACCGACGAAGAGGCCGCCCGTCAGCCGGTTGAAGAGCCTCGCGACGCTCTGGCTCTTCAACGTCGCGCCGATGCGCGTGCCGAACGACGCGTAGACGAGATACCAGCTGACCTCGATCGCCGCGAACGTGACGACGAGGACGCCGAACTGCGGCAGCGTCGGCTCCGCCGCGTTGATGAACTGCGGCAGCAGCGCGGCCGCGAACAGGATCGCCTTCGGGTTGCTGCCGGCCACCAGGAAACCGTTGCGGAACAGCGTCCAGCGCGATGCCGATACGCCATGCGACACCGCATCGACGTCGGCGGCCGGCGCGTCGTCGACGCGGGCGCGCCACGCCTTCACGCCGAGATAGATCAGGTACGCGGCGCCCGCGAAGCGCAACGTGTTGAACATCGCCGGCCAGGCCTCGAGCACCGCGCCCAGCCCTGCCGCGGACACCGCGAGCATCAGCACCAGCGCGCTCAGGCAGCCGGCCATCGTCGCCGACGAGCGGCGCAGCCCATGCCGCGCGCCGTGCGTCATCACGAGCAGCATGTTCGGGCCGGGAATCGCCGACACGACGAATACCGTCGCCACGAAAAGCCACCACGTATGCAGATTCATGAGCGCCTCAGCCGAAAGAGAAACGAAACGTCGATTATGCCGCGCGCGCGGCGCTTCTGTCGCGCGCCGGCTCAGCGGCCCGCGCGGCGCAGCGCGACTTCGCCGAGCACCGCGAAGTCCTGCTCACCGCCGCCGTGCGCGAGCGCGTCGAGCAGGCTGTCGCGCACGACGCTCGCGACCGGCAGCGGCACCGACGCCGCGTCGCCGGCCTCCAGCGCGAGCCGGACGTCCTTGAGCCCGAGGCGCGCCTTGAAGCGCGCGGGTTCGTAATTGCGCTCGGCGATCATCCCGCCGTAGCCGGCGTAGACGGGCCCCGGAAACACGCTGTTCGTGATCACGTCGAGGAAGTCGCGCATCGCGACGCCGTGCGCGCCGAGCAGCGCGGACGCCTCGCCGAGCGTCTCGATCGCCGACGCGAGCGTGAAGTTCGCGGCGATCTTCGCGACGTTCGCGTGCTGCGGCAGCGAGCCGAGGCGCCAGGTCTTCTGGCCGATCGCGTCGAACAGCGGCTGCACGCGGTCGATCGCCTCGGCCGGGCCGGCGGCCATGATCGTCAGACGCGCGGCGGCCGCGACGTCCGGGCGGCCCATCACCGGCGCGGCCACGTAGTCGACGCCGCGCGACGCATGCGCATGCGCGAGCGATTCGGCGAGCGCGACCGACACCGTCGCCATGTTCACGTGGATCAGCCCGCGCGGCGCCTGCGCGAGCAGCGCGTCGTCGAATACCGCGCGCGCGGCCGCATCGTCGGCGAGCATCGAGAACACGGCGTCGCCGCGAAACGCGTCGGCCGGCGACGCGACGATCTGTGCGCCGAGCGCCGCGAGCGGCTCGGCACGCTCGCGCGACCGGTTCCATACCCGCACGGTGTGCCCCGCCTTCAGCAGGTTCGTCGCGATCGCCTGCCCCATTTCGCCCAGCCCGATAAATCCGAGATCCATTGCCCGCTCCTTCGACTCGTGAAGCGGGGAGTTAAACACAGATGGACGCGGCCTGCAGCCCGGCGGCCGGCCGTGCGCGGTGCGATACTGCGCGGATGGCGACCGCGATTTTCCGCTTCCACGACGAGCTGAACGCGTTTCTTGCGCCCGCGCAGCGCGGTGGCGCATTCGTGCACGCGTTTGCACGCGACGCGACGCTCAAGCATGCGATCGAGGCGCTCGGCGTCCCGCATACGGAAATCGGCCGGCTTTGCGTGAACGGCGCGCCGGCCGCGCTCGATCGGCCGCTCGCCGACGGCGACCGTGTCGACGTCCGGCCGGAACGCGCTCAGCCGGAGCCGGCGGCCGGCCCGGTGCCGCCGCAGCCGGAGCGCTGGCGCTTCGTCGCCGACGCGCACCTCGGCGGTCTCGCGCAGCTGCTGCGCCTCGCCGGCTTCGACACCTGCTACGACAACCATTACCGCGACGACGCGCTCGTCGCGCTCGCCGCGCGCGAAGGCCGGATCGTGCTGACTCGCGACCGCGAACTGCTCAAGCGCCGCGCGGTCATGCGCGGCTGCTACCTTCACGCGCAGCAGCCGGATGCGCAATTGCGCGAGCTGTTCACGCGGCTCGATCTCGCGCCGCACATGCGGCCGTTCCGGCTATGCCTGCGCTGCAACGCGCCGCTGCACGCGCTCGCTGCCGCCGACGCCGCACCGCGCGTGCCGCCCGGCGTGCGCGAGCGGCATCGGCGTTTTGCCGCGTGCGACGTGTGCCGGCGCGTGTTCTGGGAAGGGTCGCACTGGCAACGGATGCGTGCGGTGGTCGACGCGATGCGCGCGCCGCCGCGCAGCACAGGCCCAACGGCCCCGGCGCCGCCCGCCGACCCGGCCGACGCCTGAAAAAAATCCTCGGGCCGGAGCGACGCGAGGCGCGCGCCGCCCCCGGTGCGGGACCGACGGGCTCGGCGGGCTCGACCGACACAGCGGCCCAGCCGACGCCGGAAAAAACAAAACCCCGCAGGCCGGGGCGTGCGGGGTTTCGCGACGGGCGGCCGGCGGTGCCGGCCCCGGTGCAGCGTGCTTAGTTCTGCGTGCCTGCGTCGTTCGTGCCAGCCGCCGATGCAGCCGCAGCCTTCGCCTGGCCCTTCTTCGAGCCGTGGTGCTTCAGCGCGTGCTTCGGCTTGCTGTGATCCTTCTTGGCCGGTGCCGATGCAGCAGCCGACGCGTCGGCTGCCGGCGCCGACGCCTGTGCGAATGCCGAAACCGATGCGAGAGCGAATGCTGCGGTCATGATCGAAGCGAGCGTCTTCTTCATTGTTCTTCCTTTAGCGGAGAAAAAGTCAAACGTACCGGTAAAAGATGCGAGGCATCCGCATCGGAACGCCAGTCGCGCCGGGTTGCCGGCCGCCGCCGGACGGGCCGGTTCGCACCGTTCCGCCTCGATCCATGACTGACGCACTCGCTCCATAACGCACCGCCCGCGCGCCGAGTTGACACGTTCCGCGCATCCTTCGGGTTTCCACGGAGACCCCGCTTTCAAGCCCGCGCGACGGGCATCCGGCGCGCGTGTCAATCGTCCGACAAACCGCCTCTCGCGCCCGCCGCGGCGACGCTATACTGGCCTCCTTCCGATCCAGCCGGATCGCGGCCGGTCACACGACGGCCGTCGACGCGAGGCGCCCAAATTGCCCGATCACAATCTGGACAAACTGAAAATCGACCGGCGTCCGGCGGCGCCCGCGCCGCGCCGGCGGCGGTGGGGCCGCTACGCGGCCGCCGCCGCGCTCGTCATCGCCGCGATCGGCGCCGCGCTCGCGCTCACCGGCCGGCCGACGGTCGATACGACGTCCGTCACGTCCGCCTACCCGTACCAGAACGACACGCAGCTGAACGCGACCGGCTACGTCGTGCCGCAGCGCAAGGCCGCGGTCGCATCGAAGGGCCAGGGGCGCGTCGAATGGCTCGGCGTACTCGAAGGCACGCGCGTGAAGCAGGACGAGATCATCGCGCGGCTCGAAAGCCGCGACGTGCAGGCGTCGCTCGCGCAGGCGCGCGCGCAGGTGCAGGTCTCGCGCGCGAACCTCGGCGTCGCGCAGGCCGAACTGCGGGACGCGGAGATCGCGCTGCGCCGCACCGCCGCGCTCGCGCCGAAAGGCGCGGTGCCTGCCGCGCAGCTCGACATCGACACGGCGCGCGTGAACAAGGCGCGCGCGACGGTCAACAGCGACCAGGCCGCGATCGTATCGGCGGAAGCGAACGCGCAGGCCGCGCAGGTCGCTGTCGACCAGACGGTGATCCGCGCGCCGTTCGACGGGATCGTGCTCGCGAAGCACGCGAACGTCGGCGACAACATCACGCCGTTCTCGTCCGCGTCGGACAGCAAGGGCGCGGTCGTGACGATCGCCGACATGGACACGCTCGAGGTCGAGGCCGACGTCGCCGAATCGAACATCGCGAAGATCCACGCGGAGCAGCCGTGCGAGATCCAGCTCGACGCACTGCCGGACCTGCGCTTCGCGGGCCGCGTGTCGCGCATCGTCCCGACGGTCGACCGCTCGAAGGCGACCGTGCTCGTGAAGGTGCGCTTCGTCGATCGCGACGAGCGCGTGCTGCCCGACATGAGCGCGAAGATCGCGTTCCTGTCGAAACCGGCGTCGCCGCAGGACCGAAAGCCGGTGACGGCCGTGCAGGCGAGCGCCGTGGTCGAGCGCGACGGCCGGCCGGTCGTGTTCGTCGTGAAGGACGACACCGTGCACGCAACCGCGGTGACGAAAGGCGCGCGGATCGGCGAGCTCGTCGCGATCGGCGGCGTGAAGCCGGGCGACACGGTGGTGCTCGCGCCGGGCCCGAAGCTGAAGGACGGCGCGAAAGTGACCGTCGCGAAGAAGTAGCGTGGCGCGCGTGAACGACGCCCTGCCGCCGCTCGTCGAGATCAGCCACGTCGCGAAGTCGTACCGGCGCGGCAACCAGGTCGTGCCGGTGCTGACCGACATTACGCTCGACATCGCCGAAGGCGACTTCGTCGCGTTGATGGGGCCGTCCGGCTCCGGCAAGAGCACGCTGCTCAATCTGGTCGCCGGCATCGACCGGGCCGACAGCGGCGAGCTGCGCGTGGGCGGCCTCGACATCTCGCAGCTCGACGAAGCGCAACTGGCCGAATGGCGCGCGGCGAACGTCGGCTTCATCTTCCAGTTCTACAACCTGATGCCGGTGCTGACCGCGTTCGAGAACGTCGAGCTGCCGCTGATGCTCACGAACCTGTCGCGCCGCGAGCGGCGCGAGCGCGTCGAGCTGGTGCTCGACATGGTGAATCTCGGCGATCGCACGAGCCACTATCCGTCCGAGCTGTCGGGCGGGCAGCAGCAGCGCGTCGCGATCGCGCGCGCGCTGATCACCGATCCAGCGCTGATCGTCGCCGACGAGCCGACCGGCGACCTCGACCGCGCGTCGGCCACCGACGTGCTCGCGATGCTGCAGCGGATGAACGCCGAACTCGGCAAGACGATCATCATGGTGACGCACGACGCGCACGCGGCCGGCGCCGCGCGCGCGCTCGTGCATCTGGAGAAAGGGGAGCTGATCGATGGGCACGCGGCCTGACCGACGCGAGCGCGCGCGATGTTCGTGCTGAAGCTGATTGCGCGCAACGCGCTGCGGCACCGGCTGCGCACGCTGCTGACCGTGCTCGGGCTGACGATCGCCGTGCTCGCGTTCGGCCTGCTGCATACGGTGGTCGACGCGTGGTACGCGGGCGCGGCGGCCGCGTCGAGCGGCCGGCTCGTCACGCGCAACGCGATCTCGCTCGTGTTCCCGCTGCCGGTCAGCTACGAGAACCGGATCCGCGGCGTCGACGGCGTGACGGCGGTGGTGCGCTCGAACTGGTTCGGCGGCGTGTACCGCGATCCGAAGAACTTCTTCGCGAGCTTCGCGGTGTCGGAGAACTACCTCGACCTGTATCCGGAATTCCTCCTGCCGGCGCAGCAGCGCGCCGACTACGACCGCGACCGGCGCGGCTGCCTCGTCGGGCGCCAGCTCGCGACGCAGTTCGGGTTCAAGGTCGGCGACGTGATCCCGCTGAAGGGCACGATCTATCCGGGCACGTGGGATTTCGTCGTGCGCGGCATCCTCGACGGCCGCGACGACTCGACGATCACGCGCCAGCTCGTGTTCCACTGGGACTACCTGAACGAGACGGTGCGCAAGCGCACGCCGAAGCAGGCCGATCAGGTCGGCGTGTTCGTGCTCGGCGTCGCGAACCCGGACGACGGCGCCGCGATCGCGCGCAACGTCGACGCCGTCTTCAAGAACTCGCTCGCCGAAACGCTGACCGAGACCGAGCAGGCGTTCCAGCTCGGCTTCGTCGCGATGTCGAACCAGATCATCGCGGCGATCCGCGTCGTGTCGTACGTGGTGATCCTGATCATCATGGCCGTGATGGCCAACGCGATGGCGATGAGCGCGCGCGAGCGCACCGCCGAATACGCGACGCTGAAGGCGCTCGGCTTCGGCCACGGCTTCATCGCGCTGATCGTGTTCGGCGAATCGCTCGTGATCGCGGTGGCCGGCGGCGCGCTCGGCATGCTCGCGACGCCGCCGGCCGCGAGCCTCTTCAAGCAGGCCGCGGGCGGCATCTTCCCGGTATTCAAGGTGTCGACCGCGACGATGGCGCTGCAGACCGTGTGCTCGGTGGCGGTCGGCATCGCGGCCGCGCTCGTGCCCGCGTGGCAGGCGGCGCGCGTGCGCGTGGTCGAAGGCCTGCGGGCGATCGGATAGGCGCATGGCGATTCCGCTCACCTACATCGCGCGCAACCTGTGGACCCGGCGGCTCACGACCGCGCTCACCGCGGGCGGAATGGCGCTCGTGATCTTCGTGTTCGCGACGGTGCAGATGCTCGACGCCGGGCTCACGCAGACGCTCGTGTCGACCGGCGAAGCGGACAACGCGGTGGTGATCCGCAAGGGTGCGGAAACGGAAATCCAGAGCGCGATCGACCACCAGCAGGCGAACGCGCTCGAGATGCACCCGGCCGTCGCGCTCGGGCCCGACGGCCGGCCGCTGGTGTCGAAGGAAGCCGTCGTGCTGATCTCGCTCGTGAAGACGTCGAGCGGCAAGCCGTCGAACGTCGTGATCCGCGGCGTGTCGCCGGCCGGCCTCGCGCTGCGTCCCCGCGTGAAGCTCGTGGCCGGCCGCGCATTCGCGCCCGGTTCGTCGGAGATCGTCGTCGGCAGCGCGATCGCGAAAGGCTTCAGCGGCACGCAGCTCGGCGACCGGCTGCATTTCGCGCAGCGCGACTGGACGGTGGTCGGTGTGTTCGACGCGGGCGGCAGCGGCTTCGATTCGGAGATCTGGGGCGACGTCGATCAGCTGATGCAGTCGTTCCGGCGCACCAGCTATTCGTCGATGGTGCTGCGCATCCCGAGCGCGGACGGCTTCGCGCGCTTCAAGGCCGACATCGACGTCGACCCGCGCCTGACCGACGAGGCCAAGCGCGAGCAGACGTTCTACGGCGACCAGTCGAAGGCGCTGTCGACCTTCATCAACATCCTCGGCATCACGCTGTCGACGATCTTCTCGATCGCCGCGATGATCGGCGCGATGATCACGATGTACGCGTCGGTCGCGAACCGCACGGCCGAGATCGGCACGCTGCGCGCGCTCGGCTTCAAGCGCCTGAACGTGCTCGCCGCGTTCCTGCTCGAAGCGCTGCTGCTCGGCTTCGTCGGCGGCGTGATGGGGCTCGCGTGCGCGTCGCTGATGGAGTTCGCGTCGTTCTCGACCACCAACTTCCAGACCTTCGCCGATCTGTCGTTCCGCTTCGTGCTGACGCCCGCGATCGTCGTGAAGACGCTGCTGTTCTCGCTCGTGATGGGGCTCGTCGGCGGGTTCCTGCCGGCGATGCGCGCCGCGCGGCTGAACATCGTCGACGCGCTGCGTGCGCAGTGACGGGCGCGGGCGCCGCGCGCACGGCGCTCAACGATCAGCGTTCACCGTTCGTCGGCCGACGGCGGCAGATCGCCGCGCGCGAGCGCCAGCGCATGACCGCGCACGTCGTCGGGCCAGCCGGCGATCAGCTCGGCCATCCGCGCGAGGTCGTCCGCATACAGCGCACGCGCCGCTTCCTCGAAATTCGGCAGATCGCCCGCGATCGCCGACATGAAGTGGTACGCACGTGTTTGCGCGTCGCGGTGCCGGTCGGCCGCCGCGTGCGTGCGCCGCGCGTCCTCGACGAGCTTGCGCAGCGCGACCGACGCGCCGCCCGGCTGCGCGGCGAGCCAGTCCCAGTGACGCGGCAGCAGCGTGACCTCGCGCGACACGACACCGAGCTTCGGACGGCCGCGGCCGCGCTGTTCGCCGGCACTCGCCGCATCACCGGCCGGCGTGGCCCGATCGGCCGGCGCGGGCGCGTAACGCGCGCGGATGTCGTCGGCGGTGCCGCGCAGGTCGAGATCGATCGCGCGGCCGGTCGCGTCGTCGAAGATCACGATCGAGCCGGACATCGTGTCGCCGTACGCGCGCCGGATCGCGACCGCCACCGTCGCGAGCGCGCCCGATGCGACGCGCCGATGGCCGTCGAACGCCGTATAGGAAGGAAGCAAGGTGGAAAGCGTCATCGTGGCCGCCCATGGGCTGAAATCGGAATGGCGCTATTTTTATCCGGGTATAAATTGATTGTCAATATCACCCGGATAAAATTCGCCGATTCGATGCCCTTTGCCGACGGCCGCGCCGCCCGGTCGCTCGGTGGTCCGCGCCGGTTCAGGCCTGAAGCGCCGTCACGCGTGCGCTGGCGAGCGCTTCGTCGAGCGACACTTGCCCTTCGAACACCCGCGATGCCGGCAGCGGCAGGTCTTCCTCGATCGCATGCGCGAACTGCACGCCAGTGTCGTCCGCGAGCCGCGCGCGTAGCGCGGCGATACGCGGAAACGCATCGCGCTCGAACACTGCGTGATAGTCGGCCCATCGCGCGATTCCCGCGAAATACGCATCGGCGAGCGTGCGCCGCGCGCCGAGCAGCCACGGGCCGCCGCCGCGCGCGAGCAGCGCTTCGAGATGGCGATGCGCTTTGAGCACCTTGCCGCGGCCGTATGCCTGCAGCGCATCCTTCTCCGCGCCTTCGGCGCCGTGCTCGTACACGTGCCAGAGCGCGCCGAACGCACTGAAGAACGTCGTGTTCAGCCACGCGAGCATCCGGTTCAGCTGGTCGAAATCCGCGCTGCCCTGCCGGAACGCGAGGCCGCTGTCGCGCGCATGCGCGCCGATATGACCGAGGATCGCGATGCTTTCGGTCAGCACGTCGCCGTTCGCGGTCACGAACGCGGGCGTCTCGGCGGCCGGATTCAGCACGACGAACGCGTCGCTCGTCACGAGGCCGGGCATCGTGATGCGTGACAGCCGGTACGGCTGCCCGGCCCATTCGAGCGCGACGATCGAGCCGAACGAGCAGCCGGCCGGAATGCCGTAGAGAAGGATCGGGGACATGGGGGCTTCGTTGAAGTTGATCGAGCGACCATGCTCCCACGGCGAACGATGGCGCGGTAGCCGCTAGAATTGAAACCCGTCGTTTCTCCTGGTGGACGCTGACAGTGAACTTGAATGATCTCTATCTCTTCGTGCAGGCGGTCGACGCGGGAAGCATGTCGGCGGCCGCGCGCCGGCTCGACCTGCCGAAATCGACGGTCAGCAAACGCGTGGCCGCGCTCGAGCACACGCTCGGCGCGCGGCTCGTGCATCGGACCTCACGCAGCTTCCGGCTGACGCCCGTCGGCACCGAGTTCTTCGAGCATGCGCGCGCGGCGGTGATCGAGGCCGAAAGCGCACGCGACGCGGTGCTGCGTCAGGCTGCCGAACCGGCCGGCATCGTCCGGATCACGAGTTCGGTGCCGGTGGCGCAGCACATCCTCGCGCCGTGCCTGCCGGCGCTGGCGATCGCGCATCCGAAGCTGCTGCTGCAGATTCATGCGAGCGACCGGCTCGTCGACATTGCGCAGGAAGGCTTCGACATCGCGGTGCGCAGCCATTTCGCGCCGCTTCCCGATTCCACGCTCGTGCAACGGCCGCTGGCCGCGTCGCCGATCGTCGCCGTCGCGTCGCCGGCCTATCTCGCGCGTGCCGGCACGCCGGACGCGCCGGCCGACCTCGCGCAGCACGACGGGCTGCATCCGGGCCAGCAGGCGTGGCGGCTGCAGCGCGGTGGCGAAACCGTCGAAGTCGCGCCGCGCATCCGGTTCCAGGCCGACGAATCGACGCTGCTGCTGCAGGCCGCGACGGCCGGCCTCGGGATCGCGTGCCTGCCCGACTGGATCGCCGGCGCCGCGCTCGCGTCGGGCGCGCTCGTGCGCGTGCTGCCAGGCTGGCGGGCCGGCACCGTCACCACGACGCTCCTGATGCCGCACCGGCGCGGCCAGCTGCCCGGCGTGCGCGCTGCCGTCGCGTTTCTCGCGCAACACGTGGCGGCTCATCACGGCGCAAGCCCGGACGACGCGCGGACCTGAACGAATCCGCCGGCGCTCGCCGCCCATCGATTCAAATCCTGAATCGATCAAGTCAGCAATTGGCATGAAGACGCAAGTTTCACCATGACAGAATGATCCGCGCGCCCCGCCACCGTGCATCGGCGCCCCGGCCTCCGGCCCGCGACATCACCACAGAAGACGCACACACCGACGCGCAGCCGCACGACGGCACCTTCCGCCCTTCGGAGGAGACAGTCATGAATCCGCTTCACGCATTGCCGGCATCCGCGTCGGCAACGGCCCGGCGCACGCGCGTGCGCTGGCTCGTGCTGACCGTGCTGTTCGCGGTCACGACGATCAACTACGCGGATCGCGCGGCGATCGCGATCGCCGGCCCGTCGCTTGCCCGTGCGATGCACCTGACGCACGTGCAGATGGGCTTCATCTTCTCGGCGTTCGGCTGGTCGTACGTGGTCGCGCAACTGCCGGGCGGCTGGCTGCTCGACCGCTTCGGGTCGCGCATCGTCTATGCGTTCAGCATCTTCTTCTGGTCTCTGTTCACGCTGCTGCAAGGCGGCATCGGCTTCTTCGGCGGGGCGGCCGCGTTCGCGCTGCTGTTCGCGCTGCGCTTTCTCGTCGGCGCGGCCGAGGCGCCGTCGTTCCCCGCCAACAGCCGGATCGTGTCCGCGTGGTTTCCGGCCGCGGAGCGCGGCACCGCGTCGGCGATCTTCAACGCCGCGCAGTACGCGGCGACCGTCGTGTTCGCGCCGTTGATGGGCTGGCTCGTGCACGCGTTCGGCTGGCAATCAGTGTTCGCGGTGATGGGCGTGCTCGGCTTCGCGTTCGTGCTCGTGTGGAACCGGACGATGTACGACCCGAAGGTGCATCCGCGGATCAACCGTGCGGAACTCGACTACCTCGGCGAAGGCGGCGCGCTCGTCAACATCGATCAGGCGACGGGCGCGCGCGACGGCGGCCCGTCGCTGCGTCACGTGAAGGCGCTGCTGAGGAACCGGATGCTCGTCGGCGTGTACGTCGCGCAGTACTGCATCAACGCGCTCACGTACTTCTTCATCACGTGGTTTCCGGTCTATCTCGTGCAGGCGCGCGGGATGTCGATCCTCAACGCCGGGCTCGTCGCGTCGGTCCCGGCCGTGTGCGGCTTCCTCGGCGGGATCCTCGGCGGCATCGTGTCCGACGCGCTGCTCAAGCGGGGCCGGTCGCTGTCGGTCGCGCGCAAGGTGCCGATCGTGATCGGCATGCTGCTGTCGATGTCGATGATCGTCTGCAACTACACCGACTCGCACGTGGTCGTCGTCGTGTTCATGGCGCTGTCGTTCTTCGGCAAGGGGCTCGGCGCACTCGGCTGGGCCGTCAACGCCGACACCGCGCCGCGCCAGATCGCCGGGCTCAGCGGCGCGCTGCTCAACACGTGCGGCAATCTTTCCAGCATCACGACGCCGATCGCGATCGGCTATATCGTCGACCGCAGCGGCTCGTTCAACGGCGCGCTGGTGTACGTCGTCGCGCACGCGCTCGTCGCCGTGGTCTGCTATCTGTTCGTCGTCGGCGAGATTCGCCGCGTCGAACTGAACTGAACGGCGCGGGCCGCGCCGGCGCGTCCGGCCGCCCGCCCCTCACCGGAACCAGGAGCGAAACCGATGTCCGAATCCCGCCGCGCCGGCACGCCGCGCGTCACGCGCATGCAGGTGATCCCCGTCGCCGGCCGCGACAGCATGCTGCTGAACCTGTGCGGCGCGCACGCGCCGTATTTCACGCGCAACCTCGTGATCCTCGACGACGACAGCGGCCACACGGGCGTCGGCGAAGTGCCCGGCGGCGAAGGCATCCGCCAGGCGCTCGAACGAATGACCGGCCTCGTCGTCGGCCAGTCGATCGGGCGTTACCAGGCGACGCTGAACGCGGTGCGCGCGGCGCTGTCCGGCGCGGGCGCCGGGCCCGGACGCACGATCCGCCACGAAGTGACGTCGGCCGGCGAGGCGGCCGTGCTGCGCCAGCCGCACGAGATCAACCTGCGGCTCGACAACGTGATCACCGCGATCGAGGCCGCGCTGCTCGACCTGCTCGGCCAGCATCTCGACGTGCCGGTCGCGGCGCTGCTCGGCGAAGGCCAGCAGCGCGACGCGGTGCCGATGCTCGCGTATCTGTTCTACATCGGCGAGCGCCGCCGCACCGACCTGCCGTATCGCGACGAGACGCAGGCGGCCGATCCGTGGTTCCGGCTGCGCAACGAGGCGGCGCTCACGCCGGCCGCGATCGCGCGGCAGGCCGAGGCCGCGGTCGAACGCTACGGCTTCGCCGATTTCAAGCTGAAGGGTGGCGTGATGGCCGGCGCGGAAGAAATGGAAGCGATCGCGGCGATCAAGGCGCGCTTTCCGGACGCCCGCGCGACGCTCGACCCGAACGGCGCGTGGTCGCTCGACGAAGCGATCGCGCTGTGCCGCGGGCAGGGGCACCTGCTCGCGTATGCGGAGGATCCGTGCGGGCCCGAAGCCGGCTACTCGGGCCGCGAGGTGATGGCCGAATTCCGGCGCGCGACCGGCATTCCGACCGCGACGAACATGATCGCGACCGACTGGCGGCAGATGGATCACGCGGTGCGGCTGCAGGCCGTCGACATTCCGCTCGCCGACCCTCACTTCTGGACGATGCAGGGCTCGGTGCGGCTCGCGCAGCTGTGCCGCGACTGGGGACTCACGTGGGGCTCGCATTCGAACAACCACTTCGACGTGTCGCTCGCGATGTTCACGCATGCGGCGGCGGCCGCGCCGGGCACGATCACCGCGATCGACACGCACTGGATCTGGCAGGAAGGCGACGCGCGGCTCACGCACGAGCCGCTCGAGATCCTCGGCGGGCAGGTCGCGGTGCCGGAACGGCCGGGGCTCGGGATCGAGCTCGACATCGCGCAGGTGGAGGCCGCACACGCGCTGTATCGGGAAGTCGGCGGCACGGCGCGCGACGATGCGATGGCGATGCGGTATCTGGTGCCGGGGTGGACGTACGATCCGAAGCGGCCGAGCTTCGGGCGTCGCCAATAAGCTCGCGTTCGCACCGCGACGGCTGTCGTCCGCGCGGCGGATCGCGTTATTGCGTGCACGCGGCCGGCAACGCAGCGGCGGTCCGCGCGATGGTGCGCGCGATCCGGTCCGCATGCGCGAGCCCGGGATCGAGCGCTGGATCGTAGATCGTGAAGTCGATCCCTGCTACGCGGCCCGACGCGACGAGCGGCCCCAGCAATGCGTCGAGCCCGGCGAAATCGAGCCCCGGCGAGCCCGGCGAATCCACGGCCGGGAGCGCCGACTGATCGAGCACGTCGAGATCGACGTGCAACCACACGCGCCGAAGCGCGCGCATGCGCAGCCAGCCGACGAGTTCGCCGGCAACGGCGGCAGGCCCGCGCGCCAGCAGTTGCTGGATCGTCGTACGCGTGATCGCGGTCCGTACGATATCGCCGTACGCCGCCTCGAACGCGGCTGTGCCGGCGTCGCGCTCGCCGATCTGGCAGGCGTCGCGATCGTCGACGAGCGGGCCGTCCAGATCCGGCCAGCGCGTCAGCAGCGGCTCTCCGCGGCCGGTGGCCAGCGCGAGGTCCATCCCCGCCGCGGAGCCGAGCCGCGTGGACGTGTCGTAGTTGCCCGGATGGAAGAAGTCGCTGTGTCCGTCGACATGAATGAGTCCGCTGCCGCCGGCCCGCCGGTTTCCCAGCAGGCAGCCGAGCAGAATGCTGCAATCGCCGCCGAGCACGATCGGAAACGCGCGCCGCTCGAGCGCGCCGGCGACGTGCGACGCGAGTTCGAGCGAGAACGCGCGGATCGACGCGCCGTTGCGGATGCGCGTGCCCGGTTGCGGCTCGAACGCATAGCGCGGATGTGCGAGCCACGAAACGCGCGCGCCGAGACGGGCGGCGAGCCCGGTCGCAAGCAGCGTTTCCGGGCCGCGCCACGTGTCGGGCTCGCGGCCGGCGCCGTTCGGCTTGAGGCCGAGGCTGCTCGGCGCGGCAATGAGCTCGACGGGTCGCGCAACCCTCGCTGACGAATCGTTGGCCTGCCGATCGGCTGAAGCGGATGTCGCCGTCATGACTTCTCCTCGCGCAATCGCGGTCATCGTGCGTGATAACCTGTCAAAAGGTCATCGAAGGTTAGCATCAATTTAACCCATGTCAAAGGTTTCACCGGTTATGGAAGCGCACACGTTCGAGGTGCGCGATTTCATCGGCGGTCACGCCGTTCTCGACTTCGTCAACACGGTGACCGGCCGCGACGAGACGCCGCGCGACTGGCTGCCCGATTACCCCGCGTATCTGGCGTGGCTGGCAGCGTCGGCGCGGCTCCCGGCTTCAGACCTGAAGCGGCTCGCGACGCGCGCGGCGCAAGCGCCGGCGGCAGCCGAGCGCGCGCTGCGCGATGCGAGGCGCCTGCGTGAAGCGTTGTTCGGTATCTTGGATGCGCTGGCGCACCGCGCATCGCCGGATGCAGCGGATCTCGCGACGCTGGAGCACGCGTGGCGGCGGGCCGTCAGCGGCCAGCGTTTGATCGCGACGGACGGGCGCGTGCAATTCGGCGACGCGCCGGATGCGCACGACGGCGCGAACCTGCAGATGCCCACCGACCAGATTGCGCTCGACGCCGTGAAGCTTCTGGAAGCGATACCGGTCGATCGGCTCCGGATGTGCGCGGGGCCCAATTGCGCATGGGTGTTCATCGACAGTTCGAAGACCGGGCGGCGCAAGTGGTGCGACATGGCAACCTGCGGCAACGTCGCGAAGGCGCGACGGCACTACCGCGCGACGAGGCACGGGCCCGCACGCGATCGCGACCGCGCCGACTAGCCGCAGGCCGGGTTCAAGGTTAGTGCGCGAACCGCCGGCGTCGCGTGCGACATGCCGGAAAGCAAAAAGGGCCCGGTCTTGCGACCGAGCCCTTCGGATTCCGTTGGTGGAGCGGAGGAGGATCGAACTCCCGACCTTCGCATTGCGAACGCGACGCTCTCCCAGCTGAGCTACCGCCCCAACAGTCGTCCATCATACACAGGCATTTCCGCGCTTGGCAATAGGGGTTGCGCACCCCGGCGCGTCACTTCGACGGCGCGCCGGCCAGCACCCATTCGACCACGGCACGCAGATCGGCGTCGCTCATCCGCGGGTGCGCGGGCATCGGAATCGCGCCCCACACGCCCGAGCCGCCGTCCTTCACCTTCTTCGACAGCTTCGCGACGGCCTGCGGATCGGACTTGTAGCGGGCCGCGATGTCCTTGAACGACGGGCCGACGAGCTTGCGGTCCACCGCGTGGCAGCCCATGCACGCGTTGCCGCGCGCGACCTTCAGGCCGTCGCCGACGTCCGCGTGCGCGGACCCGAGCGCACCGGCCGCCAGCACGACGGCCGCGGCGCCCTGCATGATCCGTTGCGCGATCCTGATTTGCGTCGGCTTCATTGCGGCGTCGCCTTCGGATTGCCGGGGTGCACGCTCGACGAATTCGAGATCGGCGCGGGCGGTTGCAGCGGCGTCGACTGGACCGACGCATCCGGCACCGCGCCGACCGTCGCGGCATCCGCCGGCGCGGCCGCGGGCTGCGCACCGGACGCGCTGCCCGGCGAGGCGGCCTGCAACGCCTGTGCGTCCTGCGGCCGGATGTACTGGAACACCTTCACGACCTTCTCGACGCCCGGCACCTGGCTCGCGGCATCCGCGCCGCGATTGCCTTCGTCGACGGTCACGAGGCCCATCAGGTAGATGTTGCCGCGCTCGCTGACGACCTTGTAGTAGTTCGCCGAAAGCCCCTTCGTCGCGATGAACTCGGACTTCACGCGCCCTTCGAGGTACGAGTCGTTCGCGCGCGACGACAGCGACGACGCCGGCTCGACCGACAGCTCGTTGACGATGCCGTTCACGTTGTTGATGCCGCGCACGATTTCCTCGGCACGCTGCTTCGACGCGTCGTTCGGCACTTCGCCCGTCAGCAGCACGCGGCGGTTGAACACGGTCACGTTCACGTGCGACTGGTCCGGCAGCCCGTTGTTGATCTGCGTGAGCGCCTTCACCTGGATCTCGCGATCTTCGGTCTGCGCGCCGAGCGTGCGGCGATCGGTCGCGATCAGCGCGCCGCCGCCGGCCGCCGCACCGAGCACGCCGAGCACGCAGCCCTGCAGCGACATCGCGAGGCCCGCCATCAGCGCGGCGAGCAACGTGGTTCTGACGAGCGTCTGTTTGACGCGGCTTTGATTCATCGACGGCTCTCCTTCGTTCAATCCTCACCCAGCAGCATCGCATCGATGCCGTCGCACAGGCAGTGGATGGTCAGCAGATGGACTTCGTGGACGCGCGCCGCGCGAGAGGCGGGCACGCTGATCGGAATATCGGTGTCGGACAACGCGGCCGCGACCGCGTGGCCATCGCCGCCCGTCAGCGCGACGACGGTCATCTCGCGCTCGTGCGCTTCGCCGATCGCGGCCAGCACGCGCGGCGACGCGCCGCTCGCATCGAGCACCAGCAGGATGTCGCCGGTCTGCCCGAGCACGCGCACCTGCTGCGCGAACAGCTGATCGGCGGCCGTCGCTCCGGCGAGGCCGCCCTGCGACGCATCGGTGGCCAGCGCGATCGCCGGCAGGCCCGGACGCTCGCGCTCGAAGCCGCCGACGAGCGACACGGCGAGGTAGTGCGCGGCGGCGGCCGACGGGCCGTCGCCGCACGCGACGATCTTGTTGCCGTTCGCCAGCGCGGCGAACATCGCATCGACCGCGGCTGCGATCGGCAGCGACAGCGCGTCGGCCGCTTCGGCATGAAGCGCGGCGGTGTCGCGGAAATGTTGCTGAATACGTTCGACTGACATCGATTCCTGGTGAACTGGGCGCGTGGGCACCCCGCGCGCAACGTCATGAGTGCGGCGAGTTTACCGCACTCCGGCGCGCTCTCCGGGGGTATGGCAAGAACTCTTTACATCTCGTCACAGCTCGCGGCTACGCGTCGTCGGCACGAAATGCATCGCGCAGCCATTCGAGCCGGCCGGCCTCGAACGCGACGACGTCGAAACGGCACGCGGCACCCGCACCGTGCCGCACCCAGAAATGGAGCGCGGCCGCAACCACGCGCCGGCGCTTGCGCCAGCCGACGCTCGCGGCCGCGCCGCCGTGCCGCGTGCTGCGGCGTGCGCGCACCTCGACGAATACGAGCGTGCCGTCGGGCGCGCGCATCACGAGATCGAGCTCGCCGCCGCGCACCGTGACGTTCGCCGCGACGAACGCGAGGCCGCGGCGCTCGAGGAATTGCCGCGCGCGCTGTTCGAACGTCGCGCCTACCGCTCTGGATCGCACCGTGCCGGAAAAATTGCCGCCGCCGCGCGGCAAACCGCCCCCGCCATCCGGCCCGCGCGCCGCCGCGTGGCACAATGCCGTCCTTGTTCCGCTTGCGCCGCCCCTGCGCGCATTGCCTGCCATGACTGCCCTCCTCGAACTCGCGCAAACGCAGCACTATCCGGACGCCGCGCTCTACGTGGTCGCGACGCCGATCGGCAACACCGCCGACATCACGCTGCGCGCGCTGCACGTGCTCGGCCTCGCCGACCGCATCGCGGCCGAAGACACCCGCAACACGGGCCAGCTGCTGGCCCGCTACGGGATCTCGAAACCGCTCGTCGCCGTGCACGAGCACAACGAACGCGAAGCGGCGCTGCGCGTGATCGAACTGCTGCGCGCGGGGGAACGCGTCGCGTACGTGTCGGACGCCGGCACGCCCGGCATTTCCGACCCCGGCGCACGGCTCGTCGACGCGGTACGCGCGGCCGGCTTCGCGGTGGTTCCGCTGCCGGGCGCGAGCGCGGCCGTTACCGCGCTGAGCGTGGCCGGCGACTGGGCCGGCGCGTTCACGTTCGCGGGCTTCCTGCCGCCGAAGGCGAAGCAGCGCGCGAGCGCGCTGCAAGCGCTCGTGCGGCACCCGTACGCGCTGGTGTTCTACGAAGCGCCGCACCGGATCGCAGAAACCGTCGCCGCGCTCGCCGACGCATTTGGCCCCGCGCGCCGGCTGCTGATCGCGCGCGAGCTCACCAAATTACACGAGCAACTGTTCCAGGGCACCCTGGCCGAAGGACAGAGCTGGCTCGACGGCGACGCGAACCGCCAGCGCGGCGAATTCGTGCTGGTCGTCGAAGGCGCGCCCGCCGACGTCGGCGAAGCCGACGACACCGCGCACGATGCGTTGCTCAAGCTGCTGCTGGAAGAAGTGCCGGTGAAGAGTGCGGCGAAGCTCGCGGCCGCGCTGACGGGCGCGTCGCGCAACGCGCTGTACGCGCGTGCGCTGGCGCTGAAGGACGGCTGACGAGCGAGCACGGGCAGCAGCGCCGCCACGCGAGCGGAAACGAAAAAGGGCTGCCGGAAGGCAGCCCTTTTGCATCGTGCGGAACGAACCGCCGCGTGACGTCGGTTACTTCGACGACAGCGACGCGAGCATCTCGTCGCGCGCCTCGCGCGCTTCCTGCGGCGACAGCCCTTCGATCTTCACGCGGCCGGTGCCGGCATGCACGAGGCCGATCATCTTCGCAGCCGCATACGACAGGTCGAGCACGCGACCGCGCTTGTACGGCCCGCGATCGTTGACCTTCACGACGACCCACTTGCCGGTCGACGGATTCGTCACCTTGATGTACGACGACAGCGGCAGCGTGCGGTGCGCGGCGGTCAGCGCGTTCATGTTGAAGCGCTCGCCGTTCGCGGTGCGGCGGCCGTGGAAGCCCTTGCCGTACCACGATGCGCGGCCCGTCTGGCGGAAGTCGGATACGTCCGAGCCTTCGATCGGCTCGGCGTCGGCCAGCGACGACTTCTTCGCGTCGTGGCTGTCGGCGGCCGGCATCGATGCCAGCGCGGAATCGAAATTCAGTTGCTGCTTGTCGTCGTCCGCTTTCGCGGCAGCGGCCGTCTTGTTGACCGCGCTCTTCTGCGTGGCGCTGCCGGTGGTCTGGCTGGATGGCACCGCACAGCCCGTCAGCGCGAGAAATAATGCAATGGTCCCGAATCGAGTCGGAAATCGAAAGTTCATCGACGTGTCGCCTTCTGGTTCGGGCCGCACCGATACAACGCTGCTGAACAACGCAGATACGCGGCCCGGACGGCAAATGCGTGCACGCCCCGCTCGGATGCGAGCAGGCGGCTAGCATGGGCGCGGCTTTCGTCTGTGCCGCAACCGTCCTGATTAGTTTTCACGTCTGGCGCAACCTGTCCCCGGCAGCCTGACCAGACCCCACATGCCGCCATCGAACATGGCTCTCACGTTCGCGCGCGTCGCGTACAGCCAACGCACAGGAACGGCGGCACAGGCCTCATCCGGCGGCGCGGCAGCAAGGCCGCAGACGGGCGCGCAGCACCCGGCCGGACAAGACGTGAGCACCGAACGCTCGGTGCTGGATACACCGCCGGACTCCCCGGCGGCCGATGCTTGACGGTGCTTCCGATGCCCCTCCTTTAACGGGGCCGAAACACCAGCGAATTGCGTGAAATTCACGCGCAATGGGGCGCATTATACATAAATCAAAACGCTGTCTCGAAAAGCACCCCCGGCGGACCATTGATTCTGTCTATGGCGGTAACAATCGGGATGCTCCGGGATTGCCCGCAGACGCCCGCGATGCGTTGTGTCGCAGGGGCGGCGGGCCGCGGGCGCGACCGGTACAATCGATCCTTTTAGCCGCCGGTGCATCCATGAAAGTCACGCTCATCCCGGTCACGCCGTTCCAGCAGAACTGCTCGCTGCTCGTCTGCGAAACGACCGGCCGCGCCGCCGTCGTCGATCCGGGCGGCGACATCGAACGGATCGAACAGGAAATCGCGCGGCAGAACGTGCAGGTCGAAAAGGTGCTGCTCACGCACGGCCACGTCGATCATTGCGCGGGCGCGAAGGCGCTCGCGACGCACTACGGCGTGCCGATCGTCGGGCCGCAGGAAGACGAGCGCTTCTGGATCGAGCAGTTGCCGATGCAGAGCCAGCGCTTCGGCTTTCCGGCCGCCGACGCGTTCGAGCCGGACCACTGGCTGAACGACGGCGACACCGTGCAGTTCGGCGACGAGACGCTCGAGGTCTATCACTGCCCGGGCCATACGCCCGGCCACGTGGTGTTCTTCAGCCGCGCGCATCGCGTCGCGATCGTCGGCGACGTGCTGTTCGCCGGCTCGATCGGCCGCACCGACTTCCCGCGCGGCAACCACGCGGACCTCGTGCGTTCGATCAAGGAGAAGCTGTGGCCGCTCGGCGACGACGTCACGTTCGTGCCCGGCCACGGCCCCGTGTCGACCTTCGGCGACGAGCGCCGCACGAATCCGTTCGTGTCCGACAAGGTGTTCGGATGAACCAGACCGCGATCCCCGAAATCTACGTCAGCACCGACGTCGAGGCCGACGGCCCGATTCCCGGCCCGCACTCGATGCTGAGCTTCGCGTCGGCCGCCTATACCGAGGACAAGCAGCTGATCGCGACGTTCTCGGCGAACCTCGAAACGCTGCCGGGCGCGAGCGCGCATCCGGTGCAGGAGGCGTGGTGGAAGACGGAACCGGACGCGTGGGCCGCGTGCCGACGCGACCTGCAGGCGCCGGAGGCGGCGCTCGTCGCGTACGTCGAGTGGGTCGAGGCGCTGCCGGGCAAGCCGGTGTTTGTCGCGATGCCGGCCGGCTTCGATTTCACGTTCATGTTCTGGTACATGATGCGCTTCGCGGGACGCTGCCCGTTCTCGTGGTCGGCGCTCGACATCAAGACGCTCGCGTTCGCGATGACGGGCCTGCCGTACCGCAAGGCGATCAAGCCGCGCTTTCCGAAGCACTGGTTCGACGACTACCCGCACACGCACGTCGCGCTCGACGACGCGATCGAGCAAGGCGCGCTGTTCTGCAACATGCTCGCGGACCTGCGCCGTCAGCAGGCGGCGCTCGCCGGCCTCGCGGTATCCGACACCGATCGGTCCGAACAGGCGGGGGCGGGACAAAACCCTACAGATCCGCGCGCAAATTAGCGAATCTCGCTCACCGGCACGCCGCAAGATTGCCTTTCTTTTTCCGGCCCTCTAACATTCAGCGTGTTGTAGCTGCCGCATGGAGGCGCAGGTGACGCTCGATTCCTTTTCGCAAAAAATCCTTCGCCTGTTGCAGCTCGACGCGCGCCGTTCCGTGCAGGAAATCTCCGACCAGGTCGGGCTGTCGAGCACGCCGTGCTGGCGCCGCATCAAGGACATGGAACAGTCCGGCGTGATCCAGCGCTACACCGCGCTGCTCGATCGCGAGAAGCTCGGCCTGCACGTGTGCGCGCTCGCGCACGTGCACCTGACCCGCCACAACGAAGGCGGCGTCGAGCAGTTCGAGCGCGAGATCGCGACCTGCCCGGAAGTCACCGAGTGCTACAGCACGACCGGCGAAGCCGATTACATCCTCAAGATCGTCGCGCCCGACATCAAGGCCTACGACGTGTTCCTGCACGAACGGATCTTCAAGATTCCGGCCGTGTCGCAGGTGCGCACGAGCGTCGTGCTGCGCGAAATCAAGTTCGACACGCAATTGCCGCTGTAACGCACATGCCGCGCTCGCCCTGCGCGCGCTTTCGCGCACGCGCTTACGCCTGCGCAGGCAGCCCGCGCGTGAAGCCGATCCGGCGCGCGCCGAACTCGCGCTTCAACGTCTCGACGTCGAGCCGGCCGGCCAGCGCCGCGTCGGTATCACCCGCGGCGGCGTCGAGCGTCACGTCGATCTCGAGCCCCGTGCTCAGGTAGTGAAGGTTGATCGCGGCCGGATGCAGCCCGCGTTGCGCGAGCGCGGCCTCGAGCCGCGCCGCGATCTCGTCGCGCGGCGGCAGCGCGAGCGCCGGACGGCGCGCCGCGTCGTTCTCCGGATCGACGTGGATCAGCGCGTCGAGCACGCGCGGATCGCGCAGCACGCGCGCACGCGCGGTTTCCGCGATGTAGTGCCCTTCCGACACCGAGATCATCGGATCGACGAGGATGTGCGCGTCGACGAGCGCCGCATCGCCCATCTTGCGCGTGCGCAGGTCGTGCACGTCGCGCACGCCCGGCGTCGCGGCGAGCAGCGCGCGGATCTCGGCCGACGCGGTCGCGTCGAGCGCGCGATCCGACAGGTCCTGCAGCGCGTCATAGCCGAACGTCCAGCCCATGCGCGCGACCATGAAGCCGACGATCGCCGCGGCGATCGGATCGAGCAGCCGCACGCCGGCCAGGCTGCCGACGATGCCGATCGCGACGACGAGCGACGACGCGGCGTCGGAGCGCGCATGCCACGCGTTCGCGACGAGCATCGCGGAACGCACGCGCCGCGCCTCGCGCAGCATGTAGCGAAACAGCCCCTCTTTCGACACGAGCACGGTCAGCGCGACGACCAATGCGGAAAAATGGACGGCCGGAATGTTTTCGAGATTGACGAGACGGTTGCCGGCGCGCCAGAGCATGCCGATGCCGACCGCGATCAGGATCGCGCCGAGAAACAGCGACGCGACCGTCTCGTAGCGGCTGTGGCCGTAATTGTGATCGGCATCCGGCGATGCACCACTGTGGCGATTCGCAACCAGTACGACAAAATCCGAGATCAAATCGGAAATCGAATGGACGCCATCGGCAATCAATGCCTGCGAATGCGCAACCGCGCCCACGGCGATCTGAAACGTCGCAAGCACGACATTCAGCACGATACTGACGAGCGTGCTCTTGCGTGCGACCGCGTGCTTATCCGCGCTTTGCGCGTCGCCAGAAAACGTGGACATGAAATACGAGATATCGGTTGGGATACGGAATTCTATCAAACGTAGCCCGCGGGGCATTCCGATAACCTCAAATTTTCCATTTAAATCAACCGCTTATGCGAACGGGTCGCATTTTCATTCACGCACCGATTCTGACATTTCCATGACAACGCGCGCACGTTTCGTTGCGCCATACAAAAAGCCGCGCTCCTGCACGGATACGCGGCTCTTCTGGCAGGCGATTTAAACGAGCGTTTAAATCGTGAACTGGTCGCGGTTCTTGCCGGCGATCCAGCGCGGCGGCTTGCCGCGGCCCGACCACGTCGCACCCGTTTCCGGATCGCGGTACTTGGCGGCCACGCCTGCGCGCGGGCGACCGACCTTGCCTGCCTTCGCGCGGCTGAGGCCGAGTTCGGCGAGCGAAAAGCCGTAGTCGGCAATTTTCTGCTTCACGTCATTCAGCACTTCGGCGTATTCGCGCGACTTCGCTTCTTCGATTTGCTTCTCCAGCTTCTCCCGCTGGGCCAGCAGGTCCTTGTAAGAAGACATAGTTTCCCTTTCGATATGATCAATGGCACCGATCTGCAGCCGGCTCGCCATTCATGGAATATTTGTGCCTCGGATTTTCGAAGGCAGAGATTAGCACAAAAAAGATTTGATACAAGCCGTGATTCACGAAAATCCCGAGATCAATTGTAATTCACGCATGTCATTTTGACCGGCCGCGGCCTTTTCTCAAATTTTTACGCTGCTGCATAGAGATTAGGACATTACCGATCCGGTATTCGGCCTATCAACATACGCAATTACCCTGTATCCGGGAAAATCGAAGCTTTCATCCCGCGACAAGTTCGCGAAAATCACGCGGGCGCATCGCGCTGAATCGCCGATGCCCCCGCGGCGTCACGTCACATCGCGCGCGGATGCGATCAGCCGCTCGCGTAGCGCGCCGGCGTCGCCCGGCACCGGGTCGAACGGCGTGCGCACGCGCCGGCCGTCGCAGCGCCAGTCGGCGCCGTGGCGGTCGACGCCGAGCAGTTCGAGCCCGTCGCGACGCGCATCGCTTCCGTCGTACGCGGCCCACAGCGCCCGTTCGTCGTCGAACCCGAGTGGCGGCAGCGCGTCGAGCGCCGTGCCGTCCACCCAGCCCATCCGGCCGAACCCGCCGATATAGCGCAGCCGCTCGATGTCGAGCGCCCAGAACGCGAAATCGCCGAGCGCGAGATAGCGCGCGGCATCCGGTTCGTAGCGCGTATAGCGCGCGGCGACATGCGGATCGTCGGCAAGCGGCACGAAACGACCCACGAGCGTCGCGCGCTCGGCGTTCAGCACGTCGCCGTCCGGCGCATCGACGACGAGGAAGCCCGCGCGCGGATCGGCCGCGAGGTTGCGCGTGTGCTCGGCAAGACGGCTCACGAGAATCACCGGCCGATGCGTTGGATCGGGTGCGAACGGCACGACCGTCGGGTACGGAAAGCCGTGCGGGTCGCGCGCGTGGGTCGCGAGCGTGCCGAGCGCGCAGCGGTGCAGCAGATGCAGGGCAAGGTCGGGATCGATGTTCAAGGTCACTCCTGCGTTCGGTAAATCGGCGGCGGTGGAAGCGCGCGGCGCCAGGGCCTCGGGCATGCCGCCTGCGCATCGATGTTACCCGCGGCGGCGGCCCGCCGCGCATAGGCCGGATGGCCGATGCGAATCGCGCACGCGCGATGCGCCGGCGCTCTCGGTCGGCCGAACGGCCAGCGCGCAGGCAAGACCGTAAGCGCTTCGATAGAATCGGACGAATCCCGACGGGCGCCGCGCCCGCGCATTTTTCATTGAAGAGCCTTCCGTGTCCGAATCCTCGTCCCGATCCTCGTCCGACTTCGCCGCACCGCCCGACGCGCATCGCATGCTCGCGCTGCCCGTCCGCCAGCGCGCCCGCACGGCGACGATGGCGCTGTTCTTCGTCGCCGGCATGATGTACGCGTCGTGGGGCGTGCACGTGCCCACCGTGCGCGACAAGTTCGCGCTGAGCCCCGGGCTGCTGTCGATCGCGCTGTTCGCGGTCGCCGGCGGCTCGATCGCCGCGATGCTGACGATCGCGCGCTGGATCGCCCGGGTCGGCTCGCGCACCGCATGCGTCGCCGGCGGCCTCGTGATGTCCGCGTGCGCGGCGGCGATACTCGTCGTGCCCGACTACTGGATGCTGCTCGTCGTGCTCGCGCTGTTCGGGTTCTCGATGGCGACGCTCGACGTCGCGATGAACGCCGAGGCAAGCGCGGTCGAGCTCGCGCTCGGCAAGCCGATCATGTCGTCGCTGCACGGGATGTTCAGCATCGGCGGGATGTCGGGCGCCGCCGCCGGCGGCGCGCTGCTGTCGGCGGGCATGGCGCCGGCCGTGCACCTCGCGCTCGCGGCCGCGCTCAACGCGGCGGTGCTGCTTGCCGCGAGCCCGGCCGTGCTGCCGCACGTGCCGCACCACGACCACGCGCACGGGGGCGGCAACCGCTGGCGCTCGGCCGCGCTGTGGATGCTCGGCGGCATCGCGCTGGTCGCGCTGATCGCCGAAGGCGCGATGTACGACTGGGCGACGGTCTACATGCGCGACGTCGTCGCGGCGAGCCCCGCGCTCGCGAGCGCCGCGTATGCGGCGTTCTCCGGTGGAATGGCGATCGCGCGGTTAGCGGGCGACGCGGTGCGCGCACGCTTCGGTGCGCCGCAACTCGTGTTCGCGAGCGCGTCGCTGGCCTGCGCCGGGATGATCGGCGCGCTGCTGCTGCCGAATGCGGTGGCCGTGCTCACCGGTTTCACGCTGATGGGCCTCGGCCTCGCGAACATGATGCCCGTGCTGTTCGCCGCCGCCGCGCGCGTGAAAGGCATTCACGCGGCCGAAGGCCTCGCGCACGTGGCCGGGCTCGCGTACTTCGGGCTGCTGTTCGGTCCGGTCGTGATCGGCGGGGTCGCGCAAACCGCCGGCCTGACGGTCGGCCTGTCGGTGGTCGCGCTGTGCGCTGCGCTCGTCGCCGTTGTCGCGCCAAAGGTGCTCGCGCGCCTGAAGATCTGACTATGGCGCGAGTGCAGCCTGCTGCCGCGCCGAACCGCGCCGCGCAAAAACAAAGGCGCGCCTGCGTTACCGCAGGCGCGCCTTCACCCCTTCTGTCGACCGCTTGTCAGCTTACATCTTCACTTCGTCGAGCAGCGTCTTCTTGCCGCTCTTGTAGTTGTACAGCGAGATCACGCCGTGCTGCAGGTCGCCCTTCGAGTCGAAGGTCGTCGTGCCGATCACGCCCGTGTACTTCGTCGCCGGCATCGCCGCGAGGATCTTCGCCGGGTCCGTCGAGTTCGCGCGCTTCATCGCGTCGGCGATGATGTACACGGCGTCATACGTGAACGGTGCGTAGATCTGGATCGGCTGGCCGAAGCGCTTCTCGTACTTCGCCTTGAACGCGCCGCCGCCCGGCATCTTCTCGAGCGAAGCACCGGCTTCCGAGCACACGATGTTGTCGGTCGCGTCGCCGGCCAGGTCGGCCAGCTTTTCCGTGCACACGCCGTCGCCCGCGAAGATCTTCGCGCGCAGGCCGAGCTGCTTCGCCTGTTTCGCGAACGGGCCGCCGGTGGCGTCCATGCCGCCGTACATGATCGCGTCCGGGTTCTCGCCCTTGATCTTGGTCAGAATCGCGCGGAAGTCGACCGCCTTGTCGTTGGTCGCGTCGTGCGACATCACCTTCAGGCCGAGCGCCTTCGCCTTCTTCTCGAACTCGTTCGCGAGGCCCTGGCCGTAAGCGGTCGAATCGTCGACCACCGCGACGCTCTTGATGCCCTTCGAATGCGCGTAGTCCGCGAGTGCCGGGCCTTGCTGCGCATCGGTCGCGACCACGCGGTACGTGGTCTTGAAGCCCTGCTGCGTGTAGGCCGGGTTGGTCGCCGACGGCGAGATCTGCACGATGCCCGCGTCGCTGTAGATCTTCGATGCCGGGATCGACGTGCCCGAGTTCAGGTGGCCGACCACCGCAACGACCTTGTCGTCGACGAGCTTCTGCGCAACCTGCGTCGCCTGGCGCGGGTCGGCCGCGTCATCCTGCGGATCCAGTTGCAGCGTGATCTTCTGGCCGCCGATCGTGAGACCCTTGGCGTTGATCTCCTCGACTGCGAGACGTGCACCGTTTTCGTTGTCCTTGCCCAGGTGTGCAATGCCGCCCGTCAACGGCGCGACGTGGCCGATCTTGACGACTTGATCGGCGGACGCGTTGCTTGCAGCTGCAGCACACAGCATCGCCGCTGCGGTGATCGGCAACAGCTTTTGCATCTTGATATTCATGTAAGTCTCCAGTTCGGTCCCAAAAAACGCCATCGCCCGGTGCCCCGCTGCCATCCCTGTGTTTGCATTCACTGGACGATTCGCCGGTTGCATCCTTCATGCACTTGGCCTCAAGCACGTGGGGAAACGGCCGCTTTTAGCAGCTGCCCGCCCGTACTTGCGCGCAAGTGTAGGTGATCAAATTAATTTGTGGGACTTTTTTGGGGTAGTGGTAACACTACCGATACGCCTGCTCTGGAACGACGACTCGAATATCGTTGCAAGCCCCGCCGGATAAGGGTTTCCGCTAATCACGGACGTACCGCGCGAAAGGTCGATTTAATGCATTCGCGCGTCATTTCGCTTCGGTATTTTGTGCGCGCGATCGTTGAATGAAACGCGCGTGACAGCACGCGCGTTTCGAGCCTCGATGCGCGCCGCTCATGCAACCGCTCATGCAGCCGCCGCGCGCCATTCGGCGTCGAGCGCGTCGACGAGCTGCGACGTGGTCAACGCCGCGTCGCGCCGCCGTGCGAGCGGCGCGCCCTGCCCGGCCCACAGCGACAGGTAGTCGCCATCGTTCGCGCGCGCGGCCGCCTGGCGCAGCGGTTGAGTCAGCGCGTTCTGCACCGGATACGGCGCGACATCGGCCACGCGCTCGCCGAGCCGCGCCATCAGCGTGTTGCGCAAGCCGCGCGCATGACGCCCGGTGATCGCGCGCGTGACCTGCGTAGACGTGTCGGTGCTCGCGAGGAGGCGCGCCTTCCAGTCGGCCGCGATCGCGCTTTCCGCGCACGGGAGGAACGCGGTGCCGAGTTGCGCGGCCTGCGCGCCGAGCGCGAGCGCGGCCGCCATCCCGCGGCCGTCCATGATGCCGCCCGCGGCGAGCACCGGCAGGCCGGTTGCATCGACGAGCTGCGGCACCAGCGCGAGCGTGCCGATCAGCGCATCGTCGGCCGCGCCGATGAAGGTGCCGCGATGGCCGCCGGCTTCGGCGCCCTGGGCGGAGATCGCGTCGGCGCCGGCCGCCTGCCACGCGAGCCCTTCGGCGACGTGCGTCGCGGTGCCGATCACGTACGTGCCGGCGGCCTTCAGCCGCGCGACGTCGGCTGCATCGAGCACGCCGAACGTGAAACTCGCGACCGGCACGCGCAGCGCGACGAGCGTATCGAGCTGCGCGCGGAAGTCGGGCGCGTAGCGCGCCGGCGCGGTGCCGGGCGGCAGCCCGAGCGCCGCGTTCAGCGGATCGATCGCGGCGAGCGCGCGTGCGACGGTCGCCGCGTCGGGCGCGGCTTCATCGGGCAACACGAACAGGTTCACGGCGAACGGGCGCGCGGTAGCCGCACGAATCGCGGCGACTTCGGTTTCGATACGGTCCGGCGCGAACGCGCCGGCGCCAATGCTGCCGAGCGCGCCGGCATTGGACGCGGCTGCGGCCATCGCGGCCGTGCTCGCGCCGACCATCGGCGCCTGCACGAGCGGCAGGCGCAGGCCGAAGCGTTCGGAAAACGGCGTGGAAAACGAACGGGCGGACATGGCGAATCCTTCGATGACGATGCGCGAAAGCGCTTTGTAAAGGCCGACACATCGACTCTATCGAAGCGGCGCGCCGCCGAAAAATGAATAATCGAGATCGAAACGATCGCTGCGCGAGAAGCGTGCGCGGCGCGCCGCGCACGCGGGCGGGCGTGCTGCAGCGCCGCGCAATCGATGGCACACTAGGCCGCCTCTTTTACCATCCGCGGCGCGCGTCGCGCGCCCGTTCGCCAGGAGTTCAAACGTGACTGCCCAATGGATCGACATCCCGACCGGTAACGACAGCTTCGGCGGCTATCTCGCGCTGCCCAAGCGCGGCAAGGGCCCCGCCGTCATCATCATCCAGGAAATCTTCGGCGTGAACTCGCACATCCGCGCGGTCGCCGATCAATACGCGGCCGACGGCTTCGTCGCGCTCGCGCCGGACGTGTTCTGGCGCACGCAGCCGCGCGTCGAGCTGACCTACGAAGGCGCCGATCGCGACAAGGGCATCGAGCTGATGAAGAAGACCGACATCGGCCTCGCGGTCGCGGACATCGGCGCGGCCGCCGATGTCCTGCGCGCACGCGCCGATGTCGCCGGCAAGGTCGCGGCGATCGGCTACTGCTTCGGCGGGCAGCTCGCTTATCGCGCAGCGGCGGCCGGTCACGTCGATGCGGCGGTCGCGTATTACGGCGGCGGCATCCAGAACGCGCTCGACCTCGCCGCCAAGGTCACGCAGCCGATCCTGTTCCACTACGCGGAGAACGACCACGGCATTCCGCCCGACGCGGTCGAGCAGGTGAAGGGCGCGTTCGCGGGCCGCGGCAACGCATCGTTCCACCTGTATCCGGGCGCCGAGCACGGCTTCAACTGCACGGACCGCGCGTCGTACAACCAGCGCGCGTCGGCGCTCGCGCACGGCCGCACGCTGACGTTCCTCGCCGAGCACCTGTAAAAGCCCGGCAGCGGGCCCGGTGCGCCGGTCCCGCGTTATCCTCCCCTCATCGCCACGAGTCACAACGGGGGTGACAGCGATGCACTCGGACTATCTCGCGCACGACGCGATCGGCCTCGCCGCACTCGTGCGCGAGCGCAAGGCAAGCCCGCGCGAACTGCTCGACGCCGCGATCGGGCAGGCCGAAGCGGTCAACGGCGCGGTCAACGCGATCGTGCTGCAGGACTACGATGCCGCGCGCAAGCGCACGGACTCGGCACACGCCGCCGCCCCCGACGCGCCATTCGCGGGCGTCCCGTATCTCGTCAAGGATCTCGGCGCGGCCGTCGCCGGGCTGCCGCTGTCGATGGGCAGCCGGCACTACCGCTACTTCGTCCCCGCCGACGACTCGCCGGTGATCGCGCGCAGCCGCGCGGCAGGCCTCAACGTGTTCGGCAAGACGAACACGTCGGAAATCGGCCAGATGCCGTACACCGAACCCGAGCTGTTCGGCGCGTGCCGCAATCCGTGGAATCTCGATCACACGCCCGGCGGCTCGAGCGGCGGCGCGGCCGCGGCCGTCGCGGCCGGCATCGTGCCGCTCGCGCATGCGTCCGACGGCGGCGGCTCGATCCGGATCCCTGCGTCGTGCTGCGGGCTGTTCGGGCTGAAGCCGAGCCGCAATCCGCTGCTGGTCGATCTGCCGTCGAACGGCGAGCTGGTCGTCCAGCATGCGGTGTCGCGCAGCGTGCGCGACAGCGCGCTGCTGCTCGACGTGACGACCGGCCAGACGTTGCCGCCCGGCGCGCCCGGCACCTTTGTCGGCGCGCTCGATACGCCGCCGGGGCCGCTGCGGATCGGCCTCGTCACCGACCCGATGCTCGCGCCGGCGCTCGACGACGACACGCGCGCGGCGCTCGACGATGCCGCCGCATTGGTCGAATCGCTCGGCCATCACGTCGAACCCGCGACGCTGCACATCGACCGCGCACGCACGGCGGAGACCTTTCTCACGCTGTGGGCAACGATCGCCGAGGAGATGGTGCTCGGCGCGCGCGCGCTGACCGGACGCACGCCGAAGCGCGCCGAATTCGAACCGGCGACATGGGCGATGGCGGTGGTCGGCCGGCGTGTCGCCCGCGCGCGGCTCGCGGACGTGCTCGAATGGCAGCGCCAGCTGACCGTGCAGGTCGCGGGCGTCGTGTCGCGCTACGACGCGATCCTGTGCGCGACGCTCGCGGGGCCGCCGGTGAAGATCGGCGAGCTGCAGCCGAGCGCACTCGAAGCCGCGCAGATGAAATTGCTCGGCGCGCTGCCGGTGAAGCCGCTGCTGCGGGAAATGCTCGCGAGATCGTCGGAGAAGGCGTTCGCATGGGCCGGCTGCACCGAGCTGTTCAACCTGACGGGCCAGCCGGCGATGTCGGTGCCGCTCTACTGGAACGCGCGCGGGCTGCCGATCGGCGTGCAGTTCGTCGCGCGGCACGCCGACGATGCGTTGCTGCTGAAGCTCGCGCGCCAGCTCGAGCAGGCGCGGCCGTGGTTCGACCGGCGTCCGCCGCTGATGCAGGCGCAGCGCTGACGCGGGCGCCGTCGGCGCCGCCACCGCGGCGAAAAAAGCCCCGCCGGCTTGCCGTCGGCGGGGCTTTCGCGCATGCAACCGCGTGATGACGCTTACATCGACAGCCGTTCGCAGATGGTCCGCGTCGCGGACGCCGCGTTCAGCGTATAGAAGTGCAGCCCCGGCACGCCCGCGTCGATCAGGCGCTGGCACAGGCTCGTGACGACGTCCGCGCCGAACGCGCGGATCGCGTCGCGATCGTCGCCGAAGCTCTCGAGCCGGCGCGCGACCCAGCGCGGCACTTCCGCGCCGCACATGTCGGAGAACCGCATCAGCTGCGAGAAGTTCGTGATCGGCATGATGCCCGGCACGATCGGCACGTCCACGCCGAGCTTGCGCGCATCGTCGACGAAGCGGAAATACGCGTCCGCATTGAAGAAATACTGCGTGATCGCGGAATTCGCGCCGGCTTTCACCTTGCGCGCGAAGTTCTCCAGATCGGCCTTCGGCGAACGCGATTGCGGGTGGTACTCCGGATAGCCGGCGACTTCGATGTGGAACCAGTCGCCATGCTGCGCGCGGATGAAGCTGACGAGCTCGGACGCATAGCGCAGCTCGCCGACCTCGCCCATCCCCGACGGCAGGTCGCCGCGCAGCGCGACGATGTGCCGGATGCCGTGCGAGCGGTACTGGTCGAGGATCGCGCGCAGGCTGTCGCGCGACGAGCCGATGCACGACAGGTGCGGTGCGGCCTCGAGGCCGTCCTTCTGCATGTCGAGCACGGTGTCGAGCGTGCCTTGCTGCGTCGAGCCGCCGGCGCCGAACGTCACGGAGACGAATTTCGGCTTCAGCGGCAGCAGCTGCGCACGCGTCGCGCGCAGCTTCTCGACGCCGTCCGCCGTCTTCGGCGGGAAGAATTCAAACGAAAGTTCGATCGGTTTCATGATTCGCAAGAGTGGGCGCGGCCGTCAGCCGATGTCGCGCTGCCCGAAGATCAGCGCGGACAGCAGCCACGACACGATGCTGTACAGGATCGAACCGAAGAACGCGGACCAGAAACCCGACACCTCGAAACCCTTCAGCAGCGACGACGCGAACCAGAAGCACAGCGCGTTCACGACGAGGATGAATACGCCGAGCGTGACGATCGTGACCGGCAGCGTCAGCAGGATCAGCACCGGACGGATCACCGTGTTGATCAGGCCGAGCACGACCGCGATGATCAGCGCGGTGCCGAAGCTCTTGATGTGGATCGACGGCACGAGGTACGTGATGATCAGCAGCGCGAGGGCGTTGATGACCCAGGTGAGAATGACGCTCATGGAGGGCTCCGGTTCGGTTGTCGATCTGGTCGGTCAATGCGTTCGGCCGCCGCCTGCCGCCGTGCGTGCCCGCGGGCACGGCGCGACGGCAGGCGATCCGGCACCGTGCCGCCGCACCGCGCATCCGACGCCGGCATGCGCGGTGCGGCGGCGGCACATCAATAGCGGTAGTGGTTCGGCTTGAACGGGCCGTCCTTCTGCACGCCGATGTACGCAGCCTGTTCGTCCGACAGCACGGACAGGTTCGCGCCGATGCGCGCGAGGTGCAGGCGCGCGACCTTTTCGTCGAGATGCTTCGGCAGCACGTACACCTTGTTCTCGTACTGGTCGCCGCGCGTGAAGAGCTCGATCTGCGCGAGCGTCTGGTTCGCGAACGAGTTCGACATCACGAACGACGGGTGGCCCGTCGCGCAGCCGAGGTTCACGAGACGGCCTTCGGCCAGCAGGATGATGCGCTTGCCGTCCGGGAAGATGATGTGGTCGACCTGCGGCTTGATGTTTTCCCACTGGTACTGGCGCGTCGACGCGACGTCGATTTCCGAGTCGAAGTGGCCGATGTTGCAGACGATCGCGTTGTGGCGCATCGCCTTCATGTGATCGTGGTTGATCACGTGGTAGTTGCCGGTCGCCGTCACGAAGATGTCGGCCTTGTCGGCCGCGTATTCCATCGTCACGACGCGGTAGCCTTCCATCGCCGCCTGCAGCGCGCAGATCGGATCGATTTCGGTGACCCACACGGTCGCGCCCAGGCCGCGCAGCGATTGCGCGCAGCCCTTGCCCACGTCGCCGTAGCCGGCGACGACCGCAACCTTGCCCGCGATCATCACGTCGGTCGCGCGCTTGATGCCGTCGACGAGCGACTCGCGGCAGCCGTACAGGTTGTCGAACTTCGACTTCGTGACCGAATCGTTCACGTTGAACGCCGGGAACGGCAGGCGGCCGTCCTTTTCCATCTGGTACAGGCGGTGCACGCCGGTCGTGGTCTCTTCGGTCACGCCCTTGATGTGCGCGAGGCGCTTCGAGTACCAGTTCGCGTCGATGTCGAGATGCTTCGCGATCGACTTGTACAGCGCGACTTCTTCCTCGTTGGTCGGCTTCGCGATGACCGAACGGTCCTTCTCGGCCTTCGAGCCGAGGATCAGCAGCAGCGTTGCGTCGCCGCCGTCGTCCAGGATCATGTTCGCGAATTCGCCGTTCGGCCATTCGAAGATGCGGTGCGAGAACTCCCAGTATTCGTCGAGCGATTCGCCCTTGAACGCGAACACCGGCGTGCCGGCTTCGACGATCGCGGCAGCAGCGTGGTCCTGCGTCGAGAAGATGTTGCACGACGCCCAGCGGACGTCGGCGCCGAGCGCCTTCAGCGTCTCGATCAGCACGCCGGTCTGGATCGTCATGTGCAGCGAACCTGCGATGCGCGCGCCCTTCAGCGGCTGCTGGGCCTTGTATTCGTCGCGGATCTGCACGAGGCCCGGCATTTCGGTCTCGGCGATGTTGAGTTCCTTGCGGCCCCAGCCTGCAAGCGCCATGTCGGCGACGACGTAATCGTTGGAAGCCTTGGAATCGATAATGGCGTTCATCACGCCCTCCTTTCTAAAAAAGTTCTAGAAATTGGTGACGTGAGCGCCGTTCAGGAAGCGGGGCCGGGCGCGAATCTCGCCGCACGGCTGCTTGGTGAAGCTCTCCGAGCCTGGCGGACGCAGAAGGTCCGTCGCAACGCTCCTCGGAAAACGGGTGGGATTGTAGCAAATCGGCGCGGGAATTGTGCGCCGTGCGCACCACGCACCACGCACCACGCGCCACGCGCGGCGCCGGCGCGCGTGGGGGCGATGAAAGGGTCAGTCCTCCGCGCCGACCCAGGCCTGCTCGCGCAGCCGCGCACGCAGGCGCGCAACCGCCTGGCTGTGCAACTGGCACACGCGCGACTCGCTGACCTCGAGCACCGCGCCGATCTCGCGCAGGTTCAGCCCGCGCTCGTAGTACAGCGACATCAGCAGCTTCTCGCGCTCGGGCAGCCGGTCGATCGCGTCGACGAGCGCCTCGCGCAGATGCTCGTCGAGCAGCGCCGACAACGGATCGGCGTGATCGACGCGATAGCGGTCGAGGAACGGCTCGTCGTCGGCCGCGCGGTCGAAATCCTCGTAGTAGATGAGCTGGCTGCCGTGCAGGTCCTGCAGCATCCCCTGGTATTCGTCGAGCGGCATCTTCAGATGCTCCGCGATCTCGGCCTCGCTCGCCGAACGGCCGAGCTGCTGCTCGACCTGGTGCACCGCGTACTCGACCTCGCGCGACGTCTTGCGCAGGCTGCGCGGCAGCCAGTCGTTGCTGCGCAGCTCGTCGAGCATGGCGCCGCGAATACGCTGCGTCGCGTAGGTCTCGAACTGCGCGCCCTGGTCTTCCTTGTAGCGGCCGGCCGCGTCCATCAGGCCGATCATGCCGGCCTGGATCAGGTCGTCGAGATCGACACTCGCCGGCATCTTCGCGACGAGTTGCAGCCCCAGGCGGCGCACGAGCGGCGCGTATTGCGCGAGCACGTCGGCCTGCGTCATCTTTCCCTGAGCGTTGTACATCATGGCTCTCTCCTTCCGGTGGCGCTCACGCGGCGTGCGCCGCACCCGCCTCGTAAGACGGCTTGCCGCCCGCGTGCATCGCGCGGCCGGCGCCCGAGCCCGGGCGCATCGGCCAGTACAGCAGGTCGGCGGCAATCTGCCGGTAATCGCGCGCGGCCGCGGACGACGGAAACGCGTCGACCGCGGTGTGCATCAGGTCGCGCGCATGCTCGACGAGCGGATCGGCGCTGACGCAGCCGGCGTCGGCAATCGACACCGCCAGGTAGCGGCTCGCGACGCCCGCGAGGTTGTCGAACGCGGTCTTCGCATCCGCGTGGCTGCCGACCTGATTGGTGAGCACGCGGAACTGCGCGACCGCATGCGCGAAATGCAGCCGCTTCATGCACGCGTACGCCTCGGTGATCGCCTGCGCGGCGACCCGCGTGACGATCAGCACGTCGTGCGCCTCGCGCGCAAGCGCCGAGAATCCGCCGTCCGCGCCGAGCTGCGCGTCGACCAGCACGATGTCGGCCTGCCCGTCGATGAAGTCGCTCAGTTGCGTGTCGCTGTAGCCGTCGCGCGCGAGCCGCGCGGCCGCGCACAGCCCGAAGCCGGCCGCGACGCGCGTGCGTTCGCCGTCGCGCAGCCACGCGCCGCCGAGCGTCGCCGCGGCCGACTGCACGTCCGCGCGCTCGTCGACGACGAGCACGTCCTTGCCGAGCGCGGCCAGCGCGGCCGCGACGTTGACGACGGTCGACGTGCAGCCGACGCCGGCCGGCCCGCCCGTCACCGCGACGATGCGCGACGCGCGCCCGGCCAGCAGGCGCCGCAGCCCTTCGGCCTGGTCGATGATCCGTTTATCCAAATCGCACCTCGTGCAGCTCGGCGGTGGAACGTGCGGTCAGTGCGGAGAGCAGCGTCGGCAGGTCCTCGTCTTGCGGCACGAAGGGCGAGCCGTCGCGCGGCACACAGAACGCGCTTTTCAGCAGGAATCGGGTCGAAGCGACGTACAGGTTCTCCGGCACCTTCTGGCCGGTCGACACGTAGTGGACCGGCAGCTTGTAGCGGATCACCGTGTCGAGCACGCCGCCCAGGTGGGTCGCCTCGTCGAGCTTGGTCAGGATGCAGCCGGCGAGATCGGGAAACTCGGCCGCGCTGCGGTACGCCTGGACGACCTCGTTGAGCGTGTCGCCGTGGCTCGTCGCGTTGAGCAGCAGCAGGCGCTGCACCGGCGCGTTCGCGCCATGCAGCATCGCGATCTGGTCGGACAGCGCGCGGTCGCGCTGGCTCATGCCGATCGTGTCGATCAGCACGATGTGCTTGTTGCGCAGCTCGGACAGCGCGAGCTCGAGATCGCCCGCATCCTTCACCGCGTGCACGGGCACGCCGAGGATCTTGCCGAAGATGCGCAGCTGCTCGTGGCCGCCGATCCGGTAGCTGTCGGTGGTCAGCAGCGCGACCTTGCTCGCGCCGAAGCGCATCACGCAGCGCGCGGCGAGCTTCGCGGTCGTGGTCGTCTTGCCGACGCCGGTCGGCCCCATCAGCGCGAACACCCCGCCGCGCTCCATCAGCGCGTCCTCGCTTTCGAGCACCGGCAGGTTCGCCGCGAGCACCGACTGCGCCCACTCGGCGGCCTGCTCGAAAGTCTGCGCGCCGTCGCCGGACGGCAGGTTGTCGACCAGCATGCGCACCAGCTGCGCGGAAAAGCCCGCCGAGAACAGGTGCTTGCTCAGCGCGCCGTGCACGGGGCTGCGGCGCTGGCGGTCGTGCCACATCAGGCTGTCGAACTGCTCCTCCATCATGCCGCGCATCGCGCCGAGCTCGTGCATCACCGTGCTGTTGACGATGCGCTCGATTCGCGCGTTCACCGCGTCGGCCACCGCGGCGGCGGCTTCGGCGGACAGGCGCGTGCGCTCGGCCGCGCGGTCGCCCGGCTTCGCGGTGCTCGCTTCGGTCGCGCGGGCCGCGGACGGCATCCGGCGCTCGGCGTCGCGCACGATGTCGCGCGCCCAGCTCGGCGGCGTCGCGGACGCGGCATCCTGCTGCGCGCGAACCGGCGCCTGCGGCGCGGCCGACGCGGCCTGCGCGCGGGCGATCAGCGCTTCGCGCTGCTGCGTCAGGCGCTTCGCGTGCTCGACGAGCCACGGCGCGGGTTCGGAAGCCGCCGCGGGCGGCGTGGCCGCCGCTGCGGCGGCACCGGGCGCAAGCGCGGCGGACGACGCCGCTGCGTGGTCCGCTACATGCGTGTGCGCGTCGGCGCCGGTGTCGAACGAAGCCGGTTCCGCGGCCGGCTGCGCGGTGTCGGCGCTCGCGCCGAACACCGACGAGAACACGTCCGGCAGCCCGCCTTCGCCGGCCGCATATGGATTGACGGCCGGGCGCGCGAGCGCGGCGGACGGACGCGACACGATGCCCGGCACCGCGGCGGCCGGCACGGAATCCGTGCCGCGCGGCGCGATGGTGCGCGGACGCGCGGCGGCCGGCGGCGCGACCGCGGCGAGATCGGAGTCGGCGAGCGCGACGATTTCGACACTGCCGTCATCGAGCGTGCGGTTCGACAGCACGACGGCGTCGGCGCCCAATGCCTCTCGCACGAGACGAAGCGCGTCGCGGCTCGTCGCGCCGGTGAATTTGCGAATGTTCAAGCGGAACCCCCGATGACGTTAACGACTTTGATCGTGCGTGTGTCCGGCACTTCGGCATACGACAGCACTTTCAGTTGCGGCAGGCTGCGGCGCAGGAAACGCGCGAGCATCGCGCGCAGCGCGTGCTGCACCAGCAGCACCGGCGGCAGCCCGAGATTCTGTTGACGCAGCATCGCCTGTTGCGTGCCGGTCAGAAGGTTGTGCGCAAGGCCGGGCTCGAGGCCCGGGTTCGCGCCGGTCGCGAGCGCCTGCGACAGCACGCGCTCGAGATTCGAATCGAGGCCCATCACCTGCATCTCGCCCGCGCCCGGATACCACTGCTGCGTGATCGCGCGGCCGAGCGCCAGCCGCACCGCGGCGGTGATCTCGTACGCGTCGCCGCGGCCCGCGTGTTCGGACACGGCCTCGAGGATCGTGCGCATGTCGCGGATCGGCACGCCTTCCTCGAGCAGGTTCTGCAGCACCTTCTGCAGCGTGGTGAGCGAGATCGTCTTCGGCACGAGGTCCTCGACGAGCGACGGCGCATCCTTGCCGGTGCGCTCGACGAGCGACTGCACCTCCTGGCGGCCGAGCAGTTCGGCCGCGTGCTGGACGACCAGATGGTTCAGGTGCGTCGCGACGACCGTGCTCGCATCGACGACCGTGTAGCCGTACACCTGCGCCTGCTCGCGCAGCGCGACGTCGATCCACACGGCCGGCAGCCCGAACGCCGGATCCTGCGTCGCGGCGCCCGGCAGCGCGGCCGTCACCTGGCCGGGGTTGATCGCGAGCCACTGGCCGGGAAACACTTCGCCCGCGCCGATCTCGACGCCCTTCAGCGCGATCCGGTACGCGTTCGGCCGCAGCTCGAGGTTGTCGCGGATGTGGATCACCGGCGGCAGGAAGCCGATTTCCTGCGCGAATTTCTTACGGATGCTCTTGATGCGCTTGAGCAGCTCGCCGTCGCTGTTCTTGTCGACGAGCGGAATCAGCCGGTAGCCGACTTCGAGGCCGAGCGGGTCGATCAGCTGCACGTCGTCCCAGGTCGCCTCGTGGCTGTCGCCCGGCAGCGCGGCGGGCGGCGCGATCTCGGTCACGTCGCCGGCCGCGACGCGGGCGGCCGCGCGGCGCGTCTGCGTGCGGGCCAGCCAGATCGCGCCGCCGCCGAGCAGCAGGAACGCGAAGTGCGGCATGCCCGGGATCAGCCCCATCAGCACGATGATCGCGCCGGTGATCGTCAGCACGCGCGGGTTCGTGAACAGCTGGCCGGTGATCTGCGTGCCGATGTCCTCGTCGGTCGCGACGCGCGACACGATCACGCCGGCAGCCGTCGAAATCACGAGCGACGGGATCTGCGCGACGAGGCCGTCGCCGATCGTCAGCAGCGTGTAGTTGGTGCCGGCCGCGGCGAAGCTCATGTCGTGCTGGACCATCCCGACGATCAGCCCGCCGATCACGTTGATCGCCATGATGATCAGCCCGGCGATCGCGTCGCCGCGCACGAACTTCGACGCGCCGTCCATCGACCCGTAGAACTCGGCTTCCTGCGATACGGCGAGGCGCCGCTTGCGCGCCTGTTCTTCGTTGATGAGGCCCGCGTTCAGGTCGGCGTCGATCGCCATCTGCTTGCCGGGCATCGCGTCGAGCGTGAAGCGCGCGGACACTTCGGCGATCCGTCCCGCGCCCTTCGTGATCACCATGAAGTTGATGATCATCAGGATCACGAACACGACGATGCCGACCGCGAAGTTGCCGCCGACGAGGAAGTGGCCGAACGCCTCGATCACCTGGCCGGCCGCGTCGGGGCCGGTATGGCCTTCGAGCAGCACGACGCGCGTGGATGCGACGTTCAGCGACAGGCGCAAGAGCGTCGAGAACAGCAGCACGCTCGGGAACGCGGCAAAGTCGAGCGGCTTCATCGTGTACATGCTGACGAGCAGCACCATCACCGACAGCGCGATGTTGAACGTGAACAGCAGATCCAGCAGCAGCGGCGGCAGCGGCAGGATCATCATCCCCAGGATCATGCAGATGAGGATCGGGCCCGCGAGCGCGCGCAGGTTGGTGCCCGCGAACGGGTTCGCGCGCTTCGCGAACAGGCCGGTGGTCGGGGTGCTCATGCTGCGTTTCCTTGCTTGCCGAGCGTGTCTTCGGCTTCTTCACGCTCGTCGTCGGCCGACACCGACGCGCCCTTGTCGAGGTCGGCCGGCACGTCGAGATCGATCGGCGCAGCCGGGAACGCGCCGCCTTCCGAGCGGAAGCGCCGCAGCTGGTAGACCCACGCGAGCACTTCGGCGACGGCCGAGTACAGCGAGCCGGGAATCTCGCGTTCGAGTTCGACGTTGTGATACAGCGCCCGCGCGAGCGGCGGCGCTTCGAGCAGCGGCACGTTGTGTTCGGCCGCGAGTTCGCGGATGCGCGCAGCGACGAGGTTCACGCCCTTCGCGACCACCTTCGGCGCGCGCATCTCGCCGTCCGTGTATTGCAGCGCGACGGCGAAGTGCGTCGGGTTCGTGACGACCACGTCGGCCTTCGGCACGGCGGCCATCATCCGGCGCCGCGCGATCGCGCGCTGCTGCTGGCGGATGCGGCCCTTCACGTGCGGATCGCCTTCGTTCTCGCGATGCTCGCGCTTCACTTCTTCCTTCGTCATGCGCAACTTCTTGTTGTACTGCCAGAGTTGGTAAGGCACGTCGAGCGCGGCGACCACCAGCATCCCGGCGACCGTCGTGCCGCAGCACACGGCGACCAGATGCATCGCGTCCGCAAGCGCGGAGCCGAGCGGCTGGGTCGCGAGGCCGAGCAGTTCGTCCTTGCTGCGCCAGATCGCGATCCCGCCGATTCCGCCGACGACCAGCGTCTTCGCGAGCGACATCCCGAGCTGGATCGGCCCCTGGATCGAGAACATCCGGCCGAGGCCGGCGATCGGGTTCAGGCGGTCGAACTTCAGCTCGAAGGTCTTCTGCGAGATCAGCCAGCCGCCGAGCGCCATCGGCGCGAGCAGCGCGGCGAGGCCGGTGAGCGCGAGGACCGGCAGCAGCGCGGCGAGACCCTCGGCGCTCGCACTGCCGGCCGCCGACAGCATCCGGTGCGTGTCGAACGCGGTCGCGCGATCGAACGCGAACGCGCCGCGCAGCATTGCCTGCAGATGAGCGCCCGACGGACCCGCGAGCAGCCACGCGCCGTAGAACCCGGCCGCGAGCAGCGCGAACGAAGCGAGTTCGCGCGAACGCGCGACCTGCCCCTCCTCGCGCGCCTTCTCGCGGCGCCTCGGAGTGGCGGCTTCGGTTCTGTCGAGATCGCTCTCGTCTGCCACGGGGCCTCCAGTCGGGTACGGCGAAATGCCGTTTTCCAGTGACACCGATTATTCATGCGCGCGTCAAACGCCGATCGGTCGAGCAAAGCCGGGAAAGGGGGGTATTTCGGAGAATCGGGCGGGACGGTGCGGCGGGGGTGGCAACGCGCAGGAATGGCGGCGGCGGCGGGTGGGAAACGTCGTCGCGGAGGCGGTGGCGCGGGTGGCGCGGGTGGCGCGGGTGGCGCGGTGGCGCAGCGACGCGACGAAGCGGATGAAGCGCGAGGCGGTGAAGCGAGGAATCGGTGAATCGATGGCGCGCTGAAGCGGGAAGCGCACGACGCGGATCGTGCCGCCCCCGGGCGCGACGCCGTCGCGCGCGGGGACGGCCGCCGCTCAGATCGCCGGAATCGGATCGGAGCCGTAACGGTTCGGGCCGTTGGTGCCGCGCGAACACATCCACACAAGCAGCAGAATCCCGCCGACGATCGGAATGAACGCGATCAGCAGGAACCAGCCCGAGCGGCCCGTATCGTGCAGCCGGCGGACGGTGACCGCGAGGCTCGGCAGCACCAGCGCAAGCGACACGACCAGCGCGACGACTGCCAGCAGCAGCGAAATCGCGCCGGTTTGCTGGCCGACGGCGGCGAGCACCTGGCACGCGATCGACACGATGCCGGTGAGCAGCGCGAAATACCAGTATTCCGCGCGGCGCGCGCGGCCTTCGAATTTCGCGTACTGATTGAATACGGAACGAATGGCTTCGGTGAAATTCATGTTATTGCCCTCATGTTTTATATCGGCGACCCCGAAAACGACGCGGGCATTATAAATTCGAATTCAAGCCCATTGCATACGTTTTCGCGCACCGGGCGCTTCGCACGTTTCGACATCGCGCGCACAGCCTGTTGCCACGGCCGGATGCCGCGACGCCGCCCGGCATGTCACGTCATTTTAATAATCATCCGGTCGTGACAAAATAAACAGCGCGATAATCCATCGCTCGATTACATGCGAATGAAACGCGTTGCGATCGATAATCGCCGCGAACGTTCGCCATGCGATTTACCGGGCGGCGGAGAACAGGCGCGGAAATCGCCCCGCATGCCGCGCTAACCGGCCGCCGCCAGCTCCAGCACGCGCAGATCGAGCTTCTTCATCTTCATCACCTGCGCCATCACGCGCTCGGCGCGTGCCGGGTCGCCGGCCATCAGTTCGGGCATCTGCACGGGCACGACCTGCCACGACACGCCGAAGCGGTCGCGCAGCCACCCGCATTGCTGCGCGCGCTCGTCGCCGCCTTCGGCCAGCGCGGCCCAGTAGCGGTCGATCTCGTGCTGGTCGCGGCAGTTGACGACGAACGACACGGCCGGCGTGAGCGGAAACGCCGGGCCGCCGTTCAGCGCGAGAAACGCCTGTCCGTCCAGTTCGAACGACACCGTCATCACCGTGCCCTCGGCCTGCCCCGACGCCTGCGCGCCGGACTTGCCGTAGCGAGCGACGTGCACGATGCGCGCATCGTCGAACACCGACACGTAGAAGTTCGCGGCCGCCTCGGCGTCGCGGTCGAACCACAGGAACGGCGTGATGCGTTGAATACGCTGGCTCATGGCGCTGTCTCCTCGATGTCGTGCCGGCACCGGTGCCGGTCTTCTATCGTAGGCGCTGTAACGGGATGGCGCGCGGCGGCGGCCCGTAGTCCGTAACCGCAAGCGAAAAAAGGGGGCGATCGCTCGCCCCCTTCGTGCCACTACGGTTCGCGCACGCTCAGAACGCGACGTAAGGCTGCGCGCCGCCGCTCGACGTCTTGTCCATTCCGAAGTAGATCGTCTTGCCGTAGAAATGCGGCATCCCGAGATCGAGCCAGCCGTCGGCGCCGAACGGGCCTGCGATGTCGTTGAACGCGAACGTCGACGAATTCGCGAACACCGAATCGGCATTCACGACCGGCATCGAGACGCTGCCGGACGTGCCGTTCTTGCCAGTCAGCGTCGCCGTATAGGTGGTCGGCGACGACGGGCAGTAGAACTGCGAGTTGGTCGAGCACTTCGTCTGCGCCTGATCGTTGAAGAAGTACGCGTTCGAGCCGGTGTCGAAAAACGCGGTCACGCTGTTGCCGAGGAACGTCGCGTTCACGTCGCCGGTCGTCGTCGACGTCAACACCGTCGACGCGGCGAGCGCGTTGTTGCTCTGCGTGCCGATCCCGAACGTCAGCAGGCCCGTCGCGCTGCCCTGCCCGCTGTTCGAGATGTTCGGCATCTGCACGATCACGCCGTTGTTGTCGGTCGCGAAGCGATGGACCGGGTTGGCGACCTGCTGCGCGACCGACACCAGCGCGACCGTGCAGCTCGAATTGCCGTTCGGACACGCGTAGTAGTTGTTGTACGTCGGCGACGTCGACGTCGCGCAGGTCGTGCCGCAATCGAGCGGCGCCGGCCCGATGCCGAGGATGCCGTTTGCGCCGAGGTCGTTCGCGGTATTGGCCGACGTTCTCGCGCCGTTGTTCGAGCACGAGCCCGGCACGTTGGACGTACCCAGATCACCGATGATCTGCACCGGCAGCGAATTCGCCTGCTCGGTACCGATCGACAAATCGACGGTGCGCACCGAGCCCCACGTGTAGCTCGACACGAACTTCCCGCACTCGGCGACCGGCGCACCGCCGCTCGTCACCTGCGGCAGGTTGTTCAGCACGCTCGACACGGCGCTGCCGACGAGCCGCAGCCCGTACGACGCGGTGTCGACCAGCACGTTGCTGACCACCTGGCAGTTCGACGTGCCCGGCGCGCAGATCTTCACGTTGACGGTCGGAATGTTGATCACGTGCGCGACGCCGGTGCCGACCGTGATCACGGCCGTGTTCGCCGTATTGCCGTCCGACACGCTGGAGCCGCCGCCGTTGTTGCCGCCGCCCCCGCCGTTGTTGTCGTCTCCGCCGCCGCACGCGGTCACGAGCACGGCCGTCGCGGCCGCGACGCTCAGCAGGCCGAGCCAGCGCTTGAAGGTACGAGGAATGTTCAAGATCGCTCTCCCGCTGTCACTGGATGTCGGTGCCGGTCAGCCCGGCCGGCAGCGCCTTCGGCAGCCATGCCTGGCCGGCGAACGCGCCCATGTGCCCGCCGGTGCGGATCACCAGCCCGGTCGTATCGACGGACACCGGCGCGCGCCAGCCGCGCGCCGCATGCGCGGCCTGGACGCCGGCGGTGTACTGCGGGAAATAGCTGCCGAGCAGCGACTCGAGGTCGGGCATGCTCGGCCCGCGCCACGCGAGGCCGAACACGGTGCCGCCGGCGGTCGTGTATTCGTGGATGACGGTGCCCGATCCGAGCGTGATCTCGCGGACGGTGTACGCGGCGGCGTTCGCCTGCGCGCCGTCGGCCGAGCGCATCGCGCGCTGCATTGCGCGCACGGTGGCGGCCTGATCGTCCGCCGGCGGCGACATCGGCGCGCCGCCCAGTTCGGCGTGTGCGTGAACCGACCACAGCACACCCGTTGCAGCCGCCGCGTGCGCGACGGCCCAGCCCAAGCGTTTCAGCTTCACGTTCCCCCCAAGGGACTGGCTTCGTTGGCCTGCGGCCCGCCATCACATCTGGCACCGCCAGTCAACAAATGAAAGTGTTAAGAATGATGACGCTTCGTTGCTGCTGACGCGTAGTATGCCTGCGGAGTGTGTCAGAGTGTCAATTCGTCGCAGCATGACGCGCCGCAATATGACGTGCGGAACGCACGCCGCGGGGCACGGGAAGGGGAAGGAGAATACGGCAGGAAACCCTGCGCAGCGGGCCGCTCCGCGACGGGAGCGGCGCCGATGTCATGCGATGCAGCCGCGCAGGATCAGAAACCGAGGCTCGCGAGCAGGTCGTCGACCTGCGCCTGGTCCTGCACGACGTCGGACTTGCCTTCCGGCGCGATCTGCGGCCCGTTCAGCAGCGACTCGGGGCTGCCGGTCGAGCTGATCTTCTGCTCGGCCGCGAGCGCGGCGGCAGTCGCCGCGAACTGTTCGCGCCGCTCGGGCGCGATGTTCTCGACCAGCACGGTCAGCAACTGCTGCTCGATCAGGTAGACCATGTCCATGATCTTCTTGATCACCTGCCCGGTCAGGTCCTGGAAGTCCTGCGCGAGCATGATCTCGAGCAGCTGCGCGCTGGTCGCGGAGGCGGCTTCGGGCAGCGCGTGCAGGAACGTGCGCGTGTCGTGCATCAGCTCGCGCACTTCCGCGTGCTCGATCGGCGCCGCGTACCACTGCGCCCAGCGCGCGTCGAGCGCCTCGGCCTCGTTGTGGATGCGCTCCTGCATCGGCTTCGCGATCTCGATCGCGTTCAGCACGCGCTCGGCCGCCTGCTCGGTCATCGTCGCGACGTAGCGCAGCCGGTCGCGCGCGTCGGGCACGGCTTCGGCCGCGCGCTCGACGTGCTTGTCCAGCCCGAGTTCACGCATCGAATCGCGCAGCGTGCGCGTGACGTGGCCGATGCGCGCGAGGATCCGGTCGCTCGCGTAATCGGCGCCTTCGGCATGGCCGTCGGCATTGACCGCCGCGCCGGCAAGCGCCGCATGGATCGGCTCGTTCACGTTCAGCTCCCGGCCTTGGCCATCTTGTCGATGATCTTGTTCAGCTTCTCGTCGAGCGTCGCGGCCGTGAACGGCTTCACGACGTAGCCGCTCGCGCCCGCCTGCGCGGCCGCGATGATGTTCTCCTTCTTCGACTCGGCCGTGACCATCAGCACCGGCAGGTGCGCGAGCGTCGCGTCGGCGCGGATTTCCTTCAGCATCGCGAGGCCGTCGAGGTTCGGCATGTTCCAGTCCGAGATCACGAAGTCGAAGCCGCCGCCGCGCAGCCGCGCGAGGCCGGCCGCGCCGTCCTCGGCTTCGTCGACGTTCGTGTAGCCCAGTTCCTTCAGCAGGTTGCGGACGATCCGGCGCATCGTCGGGAAGTCGTCCACCACCAGGATTTTCATGCTCTTGTCCATCGTCGTTCCTTTGCAGATTCGTTACCGTCGGGGCACGCAGCATCGCACGTGCCCGGTGACATTTCATTCAGACGCGCTGCACGCGGTCGCCCATCGTCGCCAGTCGCGCCATCACGCGCCGGCTCATCTCGGCGAGCGGCGCAATCTCGTCCGCGCCGCCGAGCGCGATCGCCTCGCGCGGCATCCCGAACACGATGCAGCTCGCCTCGTCCTGCGCGAACGTGTGAGCGCCCGCGCGCTTCATGTCCAGCAGGCCGGCCGCGCCGTCGCGGCCCATCCCCGTGAGGATCACGCCGATCGCGTTCTTGCCCGCGTGCTGCGCCGCCGAGCGGAACAGCACGTCGACCGACGGCCGGTGACGGTTCACCGGCGGCTCGTCGGACAGCTGCGCGATGTAGTTCGCGCCGCTCCTCGCGAGCAGCAGGTGCGCGTGGCCGGGCGCGATGTACGCATGGCCCGGCAGCACGCGCTCGCCGTGCTCGGCTTCCTTCACCGCGATCCGGCACAGGCCGTTCAACCGTTGCGCGAACGATTTCGTGAAGCCGGGCGGCATGTGCTGCGCGATCAGCACCGCCGGCGCATCCGGCGGCAGCGGCGTCAGCACCTCGCGGATCGCCTCGGTGCCGCCCGTCGACGCGCCGATGATGATCAGCTTCTCGGTACTGACGAGCGGGTTGTTGACCATCGGCGCGGCCGGCTGGCCGCCCGCCGTGCGCGCGGCGGCCTGCGGCTGCGGCGCCTGGCGCACGCGTGCGCGCGACGCTGCGCGGATCTTGTCCGCGAGCTTTTCCGCGTAGTCGAGCATGCCGTCGCGAATGCCGACGCGCGGCTTCGTGACGAAATCCACCGCGCCGAGTTCGAGCGCGCGCAGCGTGATTTCCGAGCCGCGCTCGGTCAGCGACGACACCATCACGACCGGCATCGGCCGCAGGCGCATCAGCTTCTCGAGGAAGTCGAGCCCGTCCATGCGCGGCATTTCGACGTCCAGCGTCAGCACGTCGGGGTTGTGCTGCTTGATGAGTTCGCGCGCGACGAGCGGATCGGGCGCGGTCGCGCACACCGTCATGTCGGGCTGGCTGTTGATGATCTCCGTCATCAGGCTGCGGATCAGCGCCGAATCGTCGACGCACAACACTTTGATCTTCTGCACTGCGGTCATGCCTCCTGCTTTCTCGAAAGGTTGGCCGCATAAGGGCTGCCGGTCTTCGCGCCGGCCGCGGGCGCGCCTGCGCCGCCGCGCGCGCCGAACAGCTCGATGCGCGGGCGCGCCGGCGGCGGCGCGGCCGGCCGCTTCGCGGCGAACAGCTCGACGTGCACGCGCGGCCGTGCGGCGCGCAGGCGCTCGGCCTCGCGCGCGAGCGCGGCTTCGCGCTCGGTCACGCCCGGCACCTGCAGCCGCAGCTTCTTCACCATCGCGCGGCCGGAGCGCGGCATGAACGCGACCTTGCGCGGATGCACGCCCTGCAGATCCTCCGCGGTGATCCGGATACGTTCGAGCGCCAGATAGCGGCGCACGAAATCCGCGTTGCGGTCGCCGATGTTGATCGTCGTCATCCCGGCCAGCACGGCGGCGCCGCCGAACACCTTCGCCTCGATGCGCTCGCGGCGCCCGCCGGCCTTGATCAGTTCGTTGATCAGCACTTCCATCGCGTACGCGCCGTAGCGCATCGCGTCGGACGCGGCCGCGCCGGCGTCCGCGCCGTCGTCGGGCAGCATGAAGTGGTTCATCCCGCCGATGCCGGCGAGCGGATCGTGCAGACACGCGGCGACGCACGAGCCGAGCACGGTCATCAGCACCATGTCCTCGGACGTCATGTAGAACTCGTTCGGCAGCAGCTTCACGCCCGGGCGTTCGAAGTGATTGTCGAAGTAGCGATTGGTCGCGATCGGCAGGGCGCTCATCCGCGTTCTCCGTAAGCGGGCGCGCCGCCCGCGACGCGTGCGGCCATGCGCGGCGGCACCGCGGCCGGCGCGGCCGCACCGCGCCCACGCATGCCCTGCGCGGCATCGCGCGTCAGTTCGTACACGGTCTGCCCGCGCAGCCGGAACGCCTGCGTGACGTACGTGAAATTCTCCGAATGCCCGGCGAACAGCAGCCCGCCCGGCTTCACGAGCGGCTCGAAGCGCGACAGCACCTGCCCTTGCGTCGGCTTGTCGAAATAGATCATCACGTTGCGGCAGAAGATCGCGTCGAACGGCTTGCCGATCCCGTAGTCGGCATCGGTCAGGTTCAGCTGCTCGAAGCGGATCATCGCGCGCAGTTCGGGGCGCACCTTCACGCGGCCGGCCTGCGCGCCGGTGCCTTTCAGGAAGAAGCGCTTGAGCCGCTCGGGGCTCAGGTGCTTGACCTGGTCGTACGTGTAGATGCCGGCCTCGGCCTTCGCGAGCACCTGCGTGTCGAGGTCGGTCGCGAGAATCGACGCGCCGCGCGCGGCCGACTCGCCGAGCGCCTCGATCAGCGTGATCGCGATCGAGTACGGCTCCTCGCCGGTCGACGCCGCCGAGCACCACACCGAGACCGGCGCCGGCCGCGTCTTCACGAACTCGGCGAGGATCGGGAAATGATGCGACTCGCGGAAGAACGCGGTCAGGTTCGTCGTCAGCGAGTTGGTGAACGCTTCCCACTCGAGCGGATCGTCTTCCTGCTCGAGCAGGTCCAGGTAATCGCGAAACGTGTCGAGGCCGCGGGCCCGCAGCCGGCGGGCCAGCCGGCTGTACGCCATGTCGCGCTTGTGCTCGGACAGCGAGATTCCGGCGCGTTGATGTATCAGCGCGCGGATGCGCGCGAAATCCGCGCCCGTGAACGCGAAGTCGCGCCCCGGCTCGCCCGCGCGGGGCGAGGCTTCCGGTGCATCGGATCGAAACGGTGCGCGCGCGGACGGCATGGCTTAGAAGGTCTCCCAGTCGTCGTCGGAGCCGCCGGCCGCGGCCAGCGCCGGCTTCTCGCCGTTCAGCGCCGGGCGCACCAGTGCGGCCTTCTCGGCCGGCTTGTGGGTCGGCGCGGCCGCCGCCTTCGCGAGACGCGGGCCGTAACCGCCGGCGGCCGGGGCTTCCTTCGGCGCGCGTGCGGCGGCGTCGGTCGTGCGCTTCGCGTCGTGGCTCGACGCCGGTGCG
>NZ_CABVPL010000034.1 GCF_902499045.1 Burkholderia latens
GTAGCTCAGTTGGTAGAGCGCAACCTTGCCAAGGTTGAGGTCGCGAGTTCGAGACTCGTCTCCCGCTCCAGATTTTTCTGGCAGCGTGTTGAATGGCAAAGCGCTGCAGGTGCAGGACAATGCGGGAGTAGCTCAGTTGGTAGAGCGCAACCTTGCCAAGGTTGAGGTCGCGAGTTCGAGACTCGTCTCCCGCTCCAGGTCATGGGGAAGCCACGCTTCCCTTTTTATTTGATGGACGGATGGTCCTCGAATAAAGAATCTGTCGCTTGCCGCACGGCATCCGGACAGTCCGCTTTTGGCGCGATAGCAAAGCGGTTATGCAGCGGCCTGCAAAGCCGTTTAGGCCGGTTCGACTCCGGCTCGCGCCTCCAGGTAGGAAGAGAAAAAGCCCTGAGAAATCAGGGCTTTTTCTTTTTTCGGCCCCGCTTTCATCCTTGTAAGAAAGTCGCCTAGAGTGGTACAAAGTCGCCTCTAACCACTCTTGAAACACGCGTAACCACTCCTAAGTCGGCTCTTTGGCCGTATAGGCGAGTAGCGTATGGCGACGAAGCGATTGCGACCCTCCGGAATGTGGAAATGCATCATCCGACGTTCGAAGTTCCTCCCAAAGCCGCTTTCCCTGACGTTTCGATCCGAAGAAGAGGGCGATGCATATGTCGCGCAACTTGAGCAGCTGCTCGACGCTGGGATTGTGCCGGCCGACGTAGTCGAGCAACGCAAGCAATCGCGACGACGCTCGATGCGGTTCGGGAGTATCTGCGTCGCGTTTCGGTGCCTGATTCCGACGCCCAGATCGTCAACACGTTGCTCTGCGGGCGTCTGCCATCGAAATCGCTCTCTACTGTCGACTACGATTGGGCGAAGCGATGGGTGACAGCGATGAAGCGCGAGCATTATGTGTCACTGTCGACAATTCGCCACAATGTGGGCGCGCTCGCTCCCTGTTTCGATTGGCGGTGAAGTCTGGCACGGTTATCTATAGCCGGGACGTCGCAGCGCAGCCTGTTGGACTGTTCTAGCGATTGCCGCTGACGCAGCCCACGGCGCCAGCTTGGTCAGATATCCGCGTATCGTGGCAACAGGTCTTCATCGACGAGGCGGATCTCGATCCTATTCGCTGCTTCGACGTGCTCGCGATTGTCGATCGAGAACGGCGCGTCCGTAACGCTGACGATGATCGTGCCGGTTTGCTTGCCGTCTGCGGGAACGGGAATCAACGCGCGGGCCTCGGGCACCTGTTGTTGCGTGATGACTTCCGGTAGGTACAGCATCCAACCGACGCCGGGCTTGTCATTGAAGACTTGCTTGTCGAAGTATCCGTTAGGAGCCGCTTCGATCGTATCCGGTCCAAATGTAGTGACGATTCCCTCGATAATCTTCGCGAAATTCTGGAAGGTTGGAAAGCAAGCGGGATTACCAACTCGCATCGCGAAGCGATCTGGGAGGATTTTTGCGTCCGTCACGTGGCAGGACATCGACGCACCCTCGTTAGGCTGGGTCGTGCCGTTCCAGATGGAGGCATTGGAGATCCCACGCTTGCGCCCGCTTGCTTCTTCCGTCAAGACTGCAATCGCCGCCGTCGTTGGAGAGCCATCCGACTCGAACGCCGGATACAGAGTTGCCTCCTCAAGTGAATTGCCCTTGAGTCGCCAGTTTGTGAATTCCATTGCCGGACTCGCAGGCATCAGCGTCGCAACGATCTTGGATTCGCGCGTCAACATTTCGCGGAAATCGCTCGATGCGAGAGTAGGGTCGCGAAACAATGCGGTAATGTTCATGGTCGGTTATGGTTGGTAGATCGCGAGTACGCCAAAGGCTGCAGCGATCGGTGCCATTCGCCGCTGCGTAAGCGGTGTCTGAAAATACCACGTCAACGCGGCAGGCGGATTTGCCCGAACGTGCATCGCCTGCTCAGTGAGTTGCTGTTCCATTTTGTCGAACCCGCCAAAAAAGTCCTCTGCGCCGGGGATCGAGCCGTCAAGAAACTGATCGTAGTTTCCCTTCGCCTCTTGCAGCATGCACGCGCTCGGTTGAAACCCATCGAAGGTTGTGCCTTCCCACAGCCATTCTTCACTCCAGCGACAGGTCTCGGTATCGAATGCGAAACCGGTAATGCGAGCCTGATAGCGATAAGCGTTCCAGTTCACACCGTGATTGCGTCGAACCTTGGTGCCAAGTTCCGGTGGACACTTCTTGCAGCTCTCGCCCGTGCGCGGAATCGCGCGGACATCCGGTTTTGCCTTGCTTTCGTCCTTTGCGGTATCACCCGACAGACTCCCCGTTCCCGCTACTGCCGCCCCGCCCAATAAGGCTACGCCAGCGCGCGCCAATAGCGGTCCAAGCTCCACTGCCGCCGCTTCGATCACCGGTACTACCAATCCCGCCATTTCGAGACTCCCCGTTTTGTTGCTGATGTTCGATGCGCCACTTGATGACGCGAAGGTAATCGTGAAAGCGTTCGTCGGCCGAGCGTCCGGGGCGCGTTATCCATGCACGCGTCGCAGGTTTCTCGTAAAACTTCGGGGCGTATGCCTCGATTCGGAGGAACGCTGCGACATTCTCGTCGGACTGAATGCCGAGTTGGCGAGCCGCGACGTATGCGTTCCAGAGGCGCGTAGGCAACGTACTGTCGTCGGCCAGCTTTGGATCCGCTTTGACGAGATCTAACCGCGTCCGCTCGACATATCGGCGCGCATCGATCTCGGCAAGGCCGACGACCTGTTCGGCTGTCAGTTCAAGCATGCGGGTGCACTCCCTTCAATTTCCCGTTCACCTCCACGAGCCAGTTAAATGTCGGGACGAAGAACTGCATGCGCTGTGTGAGTTCCATCAACGATGCCATGTCGGCCATGATGCGGGCGTCGTAGAACCGGAGGAGGGCGATGCGCCCGTCCGGCAGGCGCACGTCGAGGCGGCGGCGCAGCTCGTGCGCGAGCGATTCGATCGGATACGCGCTGATGAGCCACGACACGCCCGTCGAGCCGCCGGCCATCGCCGAAAGTGTGTGTCGAACACCAGCGGACGTCCGTTCCCAATCGAGCAGCCACGGTCCGGCGTCGGCGAGTGATGCGTCTGGTGTGCCGTCGAACAGGGCGATGGCCGCTTGCGATCGCTGCGGCGAAGATCCTGCGCCTGAGTCAGCGAACAACAGACCGTCGACCAGCGCGTACAGATGCACCTGCATCGCCAGCTGCTGTTGGCGTTTGACGAAGAATGCTTCGATCGAGACGGCGGTCATGGGCTTAACCGCGCGCGATCATCGTCGCCGCGTTCTCGGCGGCGGACTTAAGGCATTCGAGGCAGAGCGTCGGAGAAGGCGCCAACGCTGTAGCCGCGGCGGCCACTGCGCCGCCGGTCGTGGCTTCGCCGGCTCCGACGTCATCAAGTGTCGCGGAAGACTGCGACGCAATCAGCGTCGCGCCGCACGCGGTCTTCATGCCCTCGATGGCCGTTTCCCGGCCCGCGATTTGGTGCGAGTAGCGTCGCCCGGTGGCGGGCAGGATTGGGAAGACGCCTTTGCACTGCGGGCAAAGTACCTTGTGCCCGACGCCGGCAATGGGTTTCCCGTCAATAGTTGCGGTCGCGGTGCCCTCCAGCACGCGCCCGCCGTGCGTCGTCGTGTCGCCGACGCAGATCATGGATCGGGCCATGGGTTCTCTCGTAGGTGTGGTTTTCGTATGACGTATGAATTTACCACTTCCAAGAGAGCGGCCGACCGCAGCTGGCCGTGCGGTCCTTCAAATTGTGTCAACCGGGCTAAAGCATGGTCGCACGCTGCTTCACGTCCCTCAGCAGGTGCCGCAGGCGTTGCAGCGAGCCTTGAACGCCGACCGACATCCCGCCATGTCCCGCATGCACAAGCCCGACGATGAGAAACGATGCGTTGTGATCTTCCGTCCGGGACCGTTCAGTCCGCCGAAAACTCGCTTACATCATGGCACTGTTTACTGGGGGCCGCTCAATCATCTTCAGTTTGGATGATGCGGCCCAGCCGGTTGGATTGTTCTAACCGATGATGCCGATGCGTGCAATCGCGCCGGCATCATACCCACGGATAGGCGAAGGCGGGATAGGAGGCGCTTAAGCAGACGACCATGTCAGGAACGCTACTTAACGTCGCGGACAGCAAAATATAGTTTTTTTGTTTTTGAATTCAAGAGATACCCGCCGTGTACACTTTGAAACGAGCCACTCTGCCCGAGCCCATCAAAATTAAAGCTAACGCAGACATATCGCTGGCGGCCGTCTTTTGCAATGCTCCATTGTGCCAGTGTTGGGTTAAATGAAGCAGGTTTAATTTCACCGTTATTCCCAACGGATATGGATCTGGAAAATGGGTAAATATTCCCGGAATAAATCAATGCTTGATCGGATTTTCCGTCGGCGTATCCAATATCGATATCTTTGTATTTGAATAGGTATCTGGCGTTGAATCCGTCTGCGTAATCATCCTGTTGTAGAACCTCATCCACATCGATGTTTTGGATGGCGACGGAGGATGCAGCAGACTGCGCGAGAAGGCAGCTTTTAACCACGCTTTCGCTCGGAGGGGCGGCCCATCCGATACTGGCGATGACCATGATCAATGCAGCGAAAATACTCATCTTCATCGGTATTCGCTCCGGCGCGTAACGTCTAGATACTGCTGATTGTATTTACAAAAAATTGGGCCGCCAATACATGCGGTTGAATCGTAAACGTGATCGTGCCGTCCTATTTCCACCTTTTCGGTCTCCACTTTTTTAGTCTTTTTGTCTTTCTTCTCTGCAAAGATGCTTCTCCGTAAGCCATCGCTGCAAGTTGCTTTGTCTGGGCATCGATAGGCGGTGCGGCCGCTGGAGCACTGGCAGGCGCTGCAGGACTGGCTGGCTGCTGTGTGCTAGAGGGATTTGAGTTGCTCATGCGCTTTTCCCTGCTGAATCTCCTGCAATCCACGTGACTAGTTTCAGGGAAGATTGCCCTGAAACGCTCGCCGTTTCTCCGGAGGGGCTCGGCAGCGATTGGGTGATGCGCCCATGGTGTGGTTGTTCGAGCGAACCGTGCAAGCCTGGTGCCAGCAAGACGCGGCACGCCACGCCTTCAACGGGTTGAGCTTGTGGGCTATAGATGGCATCACGCTACGCACGCCAGACAGTCCGGCGAATCGTGAACACTTCGGCGCTCAGGGCTATGCCAGCGGCAAGGTGGCGAGCTATCCGCAGGTGCGAGCTGCGACCCTGACCTCGCTTCCAACGCACCTCGTTGCAAACATTGCGTTTGATCGCTACGAAACGAATGAGATGCTGTATGCCAAGCAATTGCTGGAACGGTGGATGGCTCGCTCGATTCGTGTGCTTGATGCGGCAGGCTGTGAGCGGGTGCTGCTGACTTCGCTGACCGATCGACGTCGTTTCAAGGCGGCGGATTTGAGATGATGTGGGCCGGGCGTACGCCAGCAGTGGCGGAGTTTCCCGCCGTTCTGACACGACTACGTGAGCACATCAAACTGCTCATCAACGTAAAACGGCCCTATCGCAAATGCGATCGGGCCGTCAAATCCCGGTCGGCTCGTTATGCCGTTCGATATCTACGGAAAGACCTTAACTGAACGGCATTCCTGCGACTGCGGGGCTTTTCTTTTTGCGCGCGCGGATCCCGGCTCGTCTCGCTCATCATCGTGGGCCTCGTCGCGGCGCGCAGGACGCCAAGCGGCCGGGTGGCCATTTACGCCACCCGCATCATCCTCTGCGATACCCGATCACCCATCCACCGGCTGCGCCGGCGTATCGAGCGTGAGTTGATAGAACGCCGCATCGAGCCAGCGCCCGAATTTGAAGCCCGCTTCGGTGATCGTGCCCGAGTGCACGAAGCCGAGCCGCGTATGCAGCGCGACGCTGCCGCCGTTCGCCGCGTCGATGCAGCCGACCAGCACGTGCACCTGCGCTTCGCGCGCCCGCCGGATCAGCTCGCGCAGCAGCAGTTCGCCAAGCCCGCGGCCGCGATGGTCGCGATGCACGTACACGCTGTGTTCGGCCGTGTACTTGAACGCCGGGAACGCGCGGAACGTACCCCAGCTCGCGAAGCCGACCAGCGTGCCTGCTTCGTCCACCGCGCCGACGACCGGAAAGCCGCCCGCGCGCTTCGTCGCGAACCACGTGACCATCGCCTCCGGCGGACGCGGCCGGTAATCGTAAAGCGCGGTCGAGTTCACGATCGCATCGTTCAGGATCTCGAGGATGGCCGCGGCGTGCTCGGCCTCGCTGCAATCGATCAGGCGCACGTCGTTGCGCGGTGTCGGGGAATTCATAGGGGCTCCTGCGGCGGCCGGCTTTGAACGGACGACATGCTGCGTGCGCCGACGGCGGCCGATGCGTCGCAGATCGCGACGACATAGCGCGCGGCGTGCGACGACGGGTTGCTGAAAATCAACGGCTGATCGAGCCGCATGGCCAGACAGTCGCCTTGGTGAAGTTCGTGACGCTGATCGCCCAACGTGACGTCGACGCGGCCGCGGACGACCCACACCTGTTGATGCAACGCGCGCTCGCGCCCGCCGGAGTCGTACGCGACGCGCGCGCCGGACGGGAAATCCACTTCGACGAGCTGGATCGGCGACGGCCAGCCGGGCGGCGACAGGTTGCGGCGCACGTAACCGGAAGCCGGGTCGCGCCATTCCGTCTGCTGCGCGCGTCGCACGAGCGGTTGCGCGGGCGTGTCGTCGCGATCGCCGCCGAACAGCCCGGCCAGCGACACGCCGAGGCCCGCCGCGAGCTTGTCGAGCACGACGGCCGTCGGGCTCGCCGACGCGCGTTCGATGAGCGAGATCATCGAACGGCTGACGCCGGAACGCGCGGCGAGCGCATCGAGCGTGTAGCCTCGTAGCGTGCGCAGCTCGCGCACGCGCCGCGCGATGCGGTCGTTGATGCCGGTGTCGTCGGCGGGCGTGCCGGTGAATTCTTGCATGATGGATGAATTTTCCAGCGAACTGGAATCGAAAGTCAACGGATCTTGTAGCCGCCCGATGCGCCGCCAACGATCACCGCTTGCCCACCCGCCGATGCGCGCGTAATATACAAAACGACTACACTTCGTTTAATTAGAGACATATGGGAATCATCAAGATCTCCGAGCACATGCACGAACGGCTGCGCTCGACCAGCACCGCGCTGAGCCGCTCGATCAATGCGCAGGCGGAGCACTGGCTGCGCGTCGGGATGCTGTCGGAACTCAATCCGTCGCTGTCCTACGGCGATATCTGCCGGATGCTGATCGAAACCGAAGGCCGCGGCGGTGACGCCGGCGCGGCGGAGCCGGTGGCCCACCGCATCGAGCAGGTGGCGTAATGGCGAGACGCGAAATCCCGATCCGCGGCGCCGCGGAAATCGCCAAGTCGCGCGAGGCCGCGAAGCTCGCGTCGCGCGTACTGGCGATGATCACCGAGCACGTGAAGCCGGGCGTCACGACCGACGAACTCGATGCGCGCTGCCGTGAATACATCGTCGACGAACTCGGTGCGATTCCGGCGAACATCGGCTACCACGGCTATCCGAAAACGCTGTGCACGTCGGTCAATCACGTGGTCTGTCACGGCATTCCGTCGTCGCGGCCGATGCGAGACGGCGACATCGTGAACCTCGACATCGCGGTGATCAAGGACGGCTGGTTCGGCGACACGAGCCGCATGTACTTCGTCGGCGAGCCCGGCGAACTGGCGCGGCGCCTCGTCGCAGTGACGTACGAGGCGATGCATGCGGGGATCCGTGCAGTGCGTCCGGGCGCGACGCTCGGCGACGTCGGTTACGCGATCCAGCAGGTCGCGCATCGCGAAGGGTTCAGCGTGGTTCGCGAGTACTGCGGGCACGGGATCGGCGACGTGTATCACGACGAGCCGCAGGTGCTGCACTATGGCCGTCCGGGCACCGGCGTGCCGCTGCGCCCCGGAATGATCTTCACGATCGAGCCGATGCTGAATGCGGGCAAGCGCGATACGCGCGTGCTCGCGGACGGCTGGACGGTCGTCACGAAGGATCATTCGCTGTCCGCGCAATGGGAGCACATGGTCGTGGTGACGGAGCAGGGCGTCGAGATCCTGTCGGACGACGCGAAGCCGCAAGCGTCCGCGGCGCTGTCGGGCACGCACGTGGCCTGACGGGTGCGCAAGGCGCACGCACCGTCGGCGCAACGAAAAACGGGCCCCGTCAGGGGCCCGTGTCATTGGCCCTCAGGCCATGCGATCGGCAGGCGGGCGCCTCTGCCGCCCTGACCGGCCGCGCGGCGCTTATCGGCCGCGCGCCTTTTCCCAAGCATGTTCGACGAACACGCGGCACAGCGCTTCCATCCCGTTGCGGTCTTCGTCGTCGAAACGCGCGGCGACGGGGCTGTCGACGTCCCACACGCCGATCAGCGTGCCGTCGGCGGCCACCAGCGGCACGACGATCTCCGATTCCGACGCGGCGTCGCACGCGATATGGCCCGGGAATTCATGCACGTCGCGCACGACCTGCGTCTCGCGGGTCTGCGCGGCCGTGCCGCACACGCCCTTGCCGAGCGCGATACGCACGCACGCAGGCTTGCCCTGGAACGGCCCGACGACGAGTTCCGTCCCGTCGAAGAAATAGAAGCCGGCCCAGTTCAGGCGGTCGAGCGAGTGATAGACGAGCGCCGAGAAGTTCGCGGCGTTTGCGATCAGGTCGCGCTCCGATTCGGCGAGGGCGCGCGCCTGCTCGACGAGCGTCGCATAGAGTTCGGCCTTGGAGGCGTGAGGGTCGGTGGACAGCGTGAACATGGCTGGATGGCAAAAAGAATGGTGAACAGCGGATTGCGAAACGCGCGATGCGCGTCCCGCAGTCTACGGCACGCGCGGCCGGTGTGCAGCGTCCGATTCGGGAGGCACGGCGCCGAAAGCGCGGCAACGGCGCGATCGACATCGCTCAATCGGGTTCGAGCTCGGCGAACCGTTCGGCCAGGAAATCCAGCAGCGCGCGCACGGCCGGCAGCAGCCCGCGCCGCGACGCGAACACCGCGTGCACGATCTCGCGGCGCGGCGCCCAGGCCGGCAGCACGGCGATCAGTTCGCCGCGCGCGACTTCGTCGCGCACCATCATCGTCGGCAACTGCACGACGCCGACCCCCGCGACGGCCGCCGCGCGCAGCGCGAGCATGCCGCCCGTCACGAGCCGCGGCTGGTGGTGGATCTCCGCTTGCGCGCCGTCCGGGCCGCGCAGCCGCCACACGTGCGCGGCCTGCGGCACGCCATGATCGAGGCTCGGCAGGCGCGTGAGATCGGCCGGAACGGCCGGCACGCCATGCGCGTGCAGCAGCGCGGGGCTCGCAACGAGGCACTGGCCGCGCTCGGCCAGCACGCGTAGCGCGAGGTCGCTGTCTTCGAGCGGCGGCGGACGCACGCGGATCGCGACGTCGATCCCTTCGCCGACCACGTCGACGCGCCGGTTGGTCGCCTCCAGGTGAATCTCGACGCGCGGGCACGCGGCCATGAACGCGGCGATCATCGTGCCGACCAGCGAATCGAGCAGCGCGACCGGGCAGCTGACGCGCACGATGCCGCGCGGCTCCTCGTGCAGCAGCGCGATCGCCTCGTCGGCGGCGTCGGCTTCGACGAGCATCGCGCGGCAATGCGCGTAATACGTGTGGCCGACGTCGGTGACGGTGAAACGGCGCGTCGAGCGCTGGATCAGCCGCATCCCGAGCCGCGCCTCGAGCAGCGCGATGCGGCGGCTCAGTTTCGATTTCGGCATGTTCAGCGCGCGCCCGGCCGGCGCGAAGCCGCCGTGCTCGACCACCTGCACGAAGTAATAGAGATCGTTCAGATCCCGTTCGTTATCGTTCATCAAATAGAACGCTGAGTGCGATTTCCGCAGTCTACCGGATCGATCGTTCCACCTCTATATTCGTAGTCAGGATGCGAAACACGTGTTTCGCCGCAATCTGGAGAAGGCAAGTGAAGAAGATCAAGGGTGTGTACAGTGCGCCGCGCGGTCATTGGGTGGGCGACGGCTTCCCGGTGCGTTCGCTGTTCAGCTATCAGTCTCACGGTACTCACCTGAGCCCGTTCCTGCTGCTCGACTACGCGGGGCCCGCGAACTTCGAGCCGGCTTCGGCGCCGCGCGGCGTCGGCCAGCACCCGCATCGCGGGTTCGAAACGGTGACGATCGTCTATGACGGCGAAGTCGCTCACCGCGACTCGACCGGCGCGGGCGGCACGATCGGCCCCGGCGACGTGCAGTGGATGACGGCTGCGAGCGGGATCCTGCACGAGGAGTTCCACTCGGAGGCCTTCACGAAGCGTGGCGGGCCGCTCGAAATGGTGCAGCTGTGGGTGAATCTGCCTGCCGCCGACAAGATGGGCGAGCCCGGCTATCAGACGATTCTCGACGCCGACATCCCGGTAGTCGAACTGCCGGACGGCGCAGGCCGCGCGCGGATCATCGCGGGCGAACTCGACGGGCGGCGCGGGCCGGCTCGCACGCATACGCCGATCGACGTGTGGGACGTGCGGCTCGCCGCTGGCGGACGCGCGCGGTTCCCGATCGCCGAAGGGCGCACGCTGGCGGTAGTCGTGCTGAGCGGTACGCTGCTGGTGAACGGCGAGACGATCGCCCGCGAAGCGCAGTTCGTGCAGCTGAGCCGCGACGGCCGCGACGTCGAGCTCGAAGCGAACGGCGACGCGAAGCTGCTGATCCTGAGCGGCGAGCCGATCGATGAGCCGGTCGTCGGTTACGGCCCGTTCGTGATGAACTCGCAAGAGGAAATCCGGACCGCGATCGACGATTTCAACAATGGCCGCTTCGGCCGGATGCCGGCCTGATCGACAGGCCCCGCGCGTTGCGGGGCCTTTTTTTCATGTGCGCAACGGCGGTCGCGTGCCGGGTGCGCTTCGAGCATAATCGACGGTTGCCGCGCGCCGGCCGGCGCGCCCGAATCAGGACCGCACATGAACGCTTCCGCACTCGCCCCATCCCCGCGCGCCGCCGATCTGGACTGGCGCTGGAAATTCTTCGACGCGCTGACGACGCGCGAACTCTACACGATCCTCGACGCGCGCAGCGCCGTGTTCGTGGTCGAGCAGAACTGCGTGTATCGCGACATCGACGATGCGGATCAGACCGCGTGGCACCTGGCCGCATACGATCCGGCGGGGCGTCTTGCCGGCTATCTGCGCGTGCTGCTGCCGGATGCGCAGCACGCCGACGTGCGCATCGGCCGCGTGCTGACGACGGCGCCGTTCCGTGGCGCGGGCCTCGGCAACACGCTGATTTCGCGCGCACTCGAGCACATCGGCGCGCAGTGGCCGGGTGCGCAGGTCAGCCTGCATGCGCAGGCCCATCTGCAGCGTTTCTATGGGGCGTTCGGCTTCACGCCGAGCTCGGACGTGCACGACGAGGATGGCATCCCGCACGTGTGGATGACCCGCGCGCGCGGCTGACCCGCGGCGCGGCAAGGAGTCAGTGGGCGGCGCGCGTCGCCGGCGGGCGTTCGGTGCGCCGCGCGGCGGCCCGTTCGTCGATCAGGCGGCCGCGCGCGGACAGCCGCAGCCAGTGCCGCAGCGCGATCAGCGCGCCGATCACGCTCATCATCGAACCAGGAATCCACAGCAGCAGCCCGCCGATCTGCTGGTCGCGCAGCGGGCTCAGCCACGTGAATGCTCGCCCGCAGATCGAATAGATCGGATACAGCTCGTGCGGCGTGAAGAAGATCAGCGCGCCGAGCGCGATCTGCGGCGGGATCGCCGCGACGACGACCAGGATCCGGCGTCCCGGCGACAGCCGCGCGGGCGGCGCGGGCCGCGGATCGACGACGAGCCACCAGAACAGCAGCCCGTCGATCACCATGCTCCAGTTCATCACGCGATACAGACGCCAGTCGAGCATCGCGATGAAGTGGATCGGCGACAGCAGCCAGAAATAGATCAGCCCGACGAACAGCACGACCGCGACGACCGGATGGAACACCACGTCGAGCGTCTTGCGCACGGGCGACCACGCGAGCGCGGGGCGCACGAAGCGTTGCCGCCAGCGAAACGGAATGCCCGCGCGGATCGCCGCGCCCGGGTAGGCGAGCGCGATGAAGAACGGCCCGAGATGATGCAGCACGAGGTGCTGCGCGCGATGCATGAAGAATTCGTGCTCGAAGAAGTAGTCGAGCCGCGTATGCAGCGCGATGTAGAGCGCCGTCAGCCCGAACCAGAACGAGAACTGCCGCAGCGGCGATACCTTCGCCTTCTTCACGCCGCGCGCGAACAGCACGGCGGCCGCCAGCACCGCGACGACCACGGTCGGCGACGGTTCCCACGGATCGAGCCAGTACAGAACGTTCATCGCGCGCGCATCACTTCGCCCGGGCCGGCGATTTCACGGCGAACGGCGCGTCGACCGTTTCGCCGTCGGAGAACTTCAGGCGCACGCGCACGGTGTCGCCGGGCTTGATCGCGCGCTTCGGCTCCTCGAGCATGAAGTGATAGCCGCCCGGCGCGATGTCCACCTTGCCGCGCGCGGGGATCGTCAGCTTGTCGACCATTTCCATCTTCTGCGTCGAGCCGTTCGATACCGTCTGGTGCAGCATCGCCATCCCGTAGTCGGGGCTGTCGGCGTCGACGAGATCGACCGGCTTGTCGCCCGTGTTGACGATGGTCACGTAGCCGCCGGCGGGCAACTGGTTCGGCAGCCAGCGCACCCATCCGTTCTGCGCGGTGATCGCGCCGGCGGCGTACGCGTGTGCACCGCTGCACAGCGCGGCGAGGAGGGCGAATGACTTGAGGGTCGTCTTCATGTCGATGTTCGGCATTCAGGAGGTGGCGGAGGGGGTGTCGATGATTCGGCGTACGTCGGCGGCGATCGCGTCAGGCGAGTCGCCGTCGGTGGCGAGCAGGCGTGCGCGGCCGTTTGCGTCGAAGATGTAGACGGCCGAGCTGTGCGTGACCTCGTAGCCGCCGGACGGATCGCGCCGTTCCATCTGGTAGGCGACGCGATAGCGTTTCGCGAGCGATTCGATCTGGCCGTCGGTGCCGGTCAGGCCGCGCGCATGCGCGGCGTCGAACGCTGCGACGTACGACTGCATCGCCTGCGGCGTGTCGCGCGCGGGATCGACCGATACGAACAGGATGCGCACGTCGTTCGCGTGCGTGCCGAGCTTCGCGAGCACGTCCATCAGCCGCGCCATCGTTTCCGGGCACACGTCCGGGCAGTGCGTGTAGCCGAAGTAGACGAGCGCGACGCGGCCGCGAAACGCATTCGCATCGATCGGCCGGCCGTCGCCGCCGGTCAGCGTGAACGACAGGTCGGGCAGGTGGCCCGTGACGTTGGTCAGGTGCCAGTTCGGCTCGTCGTGCGTGCACGCGGCGAGCGCGGCGGCGGCGCCGAGCGCGGCAGCCGCGCGGACTAACCGGGTGAGGCTGGGGAAGCGCCGGTGCGGCGCGGGACGGGCAGACGACATCCTGGGGCTCGATCGGACGGAACGGTCGCCGGCCGGCGCGGCGCGATGCGTCGCGCGTCCGGCGGTTGCCGACTGTAGCGCAATTCGCGCGCCTGCGTCCTTTCGAAACCCGTACGGCACGGGCGAGCGGGGCAATATGTCGCAGTCGGCCGACGCGATCGCGCGCGGTGCGCCCGGCGCCGGATTCGCCCATCTCGGTACGCAGGCGCGGTAAGATGCGCACAATTCCATTCTCGCAGCCGCAGCCTGCGCCCGCAGGCCGCTCCTCAGACCATCGAATCGATGCAATCCGTTCCGGCTTCCTTGTCCCTGACCGATACCGCGTTCTTTTTCGACTTCGACGGCACGCTCGTCGAGCTTGCGCCGACGCCCGACAGCATTCACGTGCCGCCGTCGCTGCTGACGCTGCTCGACGAACTGCGGCGCCGCTCGCACGGCGCGGTCGCCGTCGTGTCGGGGCGCGGGATCGACAACCTCGACACGTTCCTGAACATGCCGGACCTGCCGATCGCAGGCCTGCACGGCGCCGAGCGCCGCGACGCGAACGGCGACACGCAGCGCATCGGGTTCAACGACGAACGGCTGCTGCGCATCGAGCGCGAGCTCGCGGCCGTCGTCGACCGCCATCCGGGCATGCTGCTCGAAATCAAGGGCGCGGCCGTTGCGCTGCACTATCGCAACGCGCCGGAGCGCGAGCCGGCCGCGCGCGAAGCGGCCGAGCGCCTCGTCGCCGAATACGCGGACGCGTACGTGCTGCAGCCCGGCAAGATGGTGTTCGAGATCAAGCCGAAGGGCGTCGACAAGGGGCGCGCGCTGGCCGCGTTCCTCGACGAGCCGCCGTTCGCGGGCCGCGTGCCGCTGTTCGCCGGCGACGACCTGACCGACGAGAAGGGCTTCGCGGTGGTCAACGCGCGTGGCGGCCTGTCGATCAAGGTCGGCGCGGGCGAGACGTCGGCGCGCATGCGGCTCGATTCGGTCGACGCGCTGCACGCGCAGATCGCCCGCTGGCTCGGTGTGGAGCAGCCGGGCGCATGAGCCGACTCATCATCGTTTCAAACCGCGTCGCGCCGATTTCGGAAGGCGAACCGGCGGCGGGCGGCCTCGCGATCGGCGTCTACGACGCGCTGAAGGAGACGGGCGGCATGTGGTTCGGCTGGAGCGGCGAAGTCGTCGCATCCGGTGCGCCGCAGATTCGCGTCGAGGAGCACGGCCCCGTCACGTTCGCGACGATCGGGCTGTCGCGCCGCGATTACGACCAGTACTACCGCGGTTTCTCGAACGCGACGTTGTGGCCCGCGTTCCATTACCGCGCGGACCTGATCCAGTACGACCGCCACGAGTTCGACGGCTACCGCCGCGTGAACGTGTGGCTCGCGCAGCAACTCGTGCCGCTGTTGCAGGACGACGACGTGATCTGGGTGCACGACTATCACCTGATCCCGTTCGCGCGCGCGCTGCGTGCGGCCGGCGTGAAGAACCGCATCGGCTTTTTCCTGCACATCCCGTTTCCGGCCGCGCAGGTGCTCGTCAACGTGCCGCCGCATCGCGAACTCGTCGAGTCGCTGTGCGCGTTCGACCTGCTCGGCTTCCAGACCGAGCCCGACCTGCGCGCGTTCTGCGACTACGTCGAGTTCGAGGCCGGCGGCGAAGTCGCGCGCGAAGGGCGCACGGTGCGCGTGAACGCGTTCGGCCATTCGCTGCGCGCGGCCGCCTATCCGATCGGCGTGTATCCGGACGAGATCGCGTCGCTCGCGCAAGCGGGCGAGACCGGCAAGGCCGTGCGCACGCTGGCGACGTCGCTGCGCGGGCGCCAGCTGATCATGAGCGTCGACCGGCTCGATTACTCGAAGGGGCTCGTCGAGCGTTTCCGCGCGTTCGAGAAGCTGCTCGAGCATCAGGCGTCCATCCGCAATCGCGTGTCGTTCCTGCAGATCGCGCCGTCGACGCGCGCGGACCTGCGCGCGTACCAGGACATCCGCGTGCAGCTCGAAGCGGAGTCGGGGCGCATCAACGGCCGCTACGCGGAGCTCGACTGGGCGCCGATCCTCTACATTCACCGGCAGTACGACCGGCAGGTGCTGGCCGCGCTGTATCGCCTCGCGCGCGTCGGCTTCGTGACGCCGCTGCGCGACGGGATGAATCTCGTCGCGAAGGAGTACGTGTCCGCGCAGGATCCGGACGATCCGGGCGTGCTGGTGCTGTCGCGTTTCGCTGGCGCCGCGCGCGAACTGACGGGCGCGCTGATCGTCAATCCGATCGACATCGACGGAATGGCCGACGCGCTGTCGCAGGCGCTGACGATGCCGCTCGCCGAGCGGCGCGCGCGGTATGCGGACATGATCGCGCAACTGCGCGAGAACAACGTGTCGGTGTGGCGTGATAATTTTCTGCGCGATTTGCAGCGTGCCGGGTGACGACGAACAAGCCGCGACACTCGAAACGTCGCGGCTTGTTCGTTAGTGGGACGCGGCGCGTGCTTCAGGTGCCGCTTTGACGATGCACCAGACGCCGCCATAGCCCGCTCAATCGATGTCGAAACCGCCAGGCGAGCCAGCCAACGGCGGTGAATAACGCGACATTGAAGAACGATATGGTGAGCCACAGAGCCATCCAGAAATCCTCCATGCTTCCTTCGGTGTTCAGCCCATAGACATCGCCGATGAATAGCCCAAGCCAGTCTGGATAAGTTGGGAAATAGCTGGGGTGTCGAGTCCAGATGCAGCAATAGAGAAGCGTCGCCAATGTCAGCCAAATCAATAGCGCCACGTACTTGATGATCATCTTCATGAAACAACGACCTTTCCGTACGTGCGGATGTTCGTGCCAGGGATGAACGAAGCGCTTGAATTTTTTAACAGGCCACGAACGATATGAAAATCGGCTTCGTCGTTTAATGTGATGCATCCTCGACTGATTCCAAAGCCACTTTTGGGGTGCAGCCTGAATTCCCCTCGTCGCACACCGTTGCAAAATGTCTCATCGTCAATTCAGTCGTCAACTGCGTATAGTGCGAACCAGTTCGATTTGCCCGAGCCGAGATCATGAAATCGGCCCAAACGGCCCCCGGATTGGCGGTCCACGATGTAGTACGTGCCGAGCGGAATGGGTCCATAGGCTTTCAGGCACTGTTGCGATCGTTTGTTGATATGAGGAGTTAATCCCGAAAACGCGGGGAATTTTCGCCCGTCGATTTCGAAGGCGCTCATCGGTTCGTCGTTCAATGAGAACTTGCAGTTTCGCATACCGATCCTATTCGCAATTCCAGAGAAAATTCCGAATGACGGTATCACATGCGCAGAATCTGAAATCTCAAAAAAGTGCGCGTCGACGAGGCCGTGTCGGTTATCGTGCACACGTAAGACATACGTAAAAAAGCCGCAACGAACGATGCGTTGCGGCTTGGAGCGGGCGGAGAAAAGGCCGCGCGCGACGCTCAAGCGGCTCGCGCGTCAGGCCACGCGTTCACCGGTCGGCGCGGTGCCGTCGGGGGCGTGATGACGACCGTGCTGCTTCGCGAGCAGGTCGCGGTACAGGCCCGGACGGTTGCGCAGCACGTCGGGGCTGCCGTCGTCGATCACCTTGCCGTTGCTCATCACGATGATCCGGTCGAAGTTGCGCAGCGTCGACAGCCGGTGCGCGATCGCGATCACCGTGCGGCCGACCATCAGCCGGTCGAGCGCGCTCTGGATCGCTTCCTCGGACGCGCTGTCGAGCGCCGACGTCGCTTCGTCGAGCAGCAGGATTGGCGCGTTCTTCAGGATCGCGCGCGCGATCGCGATGCGTTGGCGCTGGCCGCCCGACAGTTTCACGCCGCGGTCGCCGACGATCGTGTCATAGCCTTCCGGCATCGCCTCGATGAACTCCGCGCAGCGCGCGTCGCGCGCGGCGGCGAGCACTTCTTCGCGGGTCGCGTCGGGGCGGCCGTACGCGATGTTGTCGTAGATTGTCCGGTGCAGCAGCGAGATATCCTGCGGCACGAGCGCGATCGCCTGGCGCAGGCTGTCCTGCGTGATCGACTTCACGTCCTGGCCGTCGACCATCACGGCGCCGTCCTGCGTGTCGTAGAAGCGTTGCAGCAGCGCGAGCACGGTCGACTTGCCGGCGCCCGACTTGCCGATCAGGCCGACGCGCTGGCCCGGCTCGATATGCAGATCGAAGTGGTCGAGGATCGCGCGGCGGTGCGGATACGCGAACGTCACGCGTTCGAAATCGACGCGTCCGCCCTTGGTCGACAGCGGCTGCGCGTCGGAGCGGTCCGGCATCCCGTGCGGCTCGAGCAGGGTCTTCACCGCTTCGGACAGGCGCGCGACGTGCTGCGTGACGTCGACGAGCGCGACCGCGAGATCGCGCGTGCCGTGCAGGATCGTGAAGCCGAGCGAGCTGACGAGCACGATGTCGCCGGAGGTCGCGCGGCCCTGGTCCCACAGCCACAGCGCCCAGCCGAGCAGCCCCGCGGACAGCATCGCCGTGATCACCGCATGCAGCAGGCGCAGCTTTTCGAGATAGAGCAGGCTTTGCTGGCGTGCGTCCATCTCGGCCTTTACCGTCGCGCTGAAGCGCTTCTGCTCGCGCAGCGTCATCCCGAACGCGCGCACGAGGCCCATGTTGCCGATCACGTCGACGAGCTCGCCGTCGACCGCGGCGGCCTTCGCCGCGAACGCGTGATGGCGTGCGGAGCCGCGCCCGGCGAGCTTGAACAGCACGATCGCGAGCACGGCCGAGCAGCCGAGCAGGCCGGCGGCCATCAGCGGGTTCACGACGATGATCATCAGGATCGCGCCCAACACCGCGATGCACGGCGGCAGCACGTTCCACGCCATCGTGTTCTCCGACGTATAGACGGCGTTCGACGTCGCGGTGATGCGGCTGGCGAGCGTGCCCGGCTGCTTTTCCGAGTAGTACGTCGGCGAATGGCCGATCAGGTACTGGAACAGGTCGCGCCGCAGGTCGCCCGTGACCGCGACGAACGTATGCGCGGCGAACCAGCCGCCGACGCGCCACAGCAGGTTGTCGGCCGCGATCAGTCCGACCAGCAGTGCGAACGCGCCCCACAGCGGGCCCGGATGATGGCGTCCGGTCGCAAGCACGTCGATCAGGTGCTTGATCGCGTATTGCGAGCCGAGCGCGCAGCCGACGGCGGCCAGCACACTGCAGAGCACGACCAGGTGCGCGACAGGATGCAGGCGGATGTAGCGGAACAGGAACGCGATCGGCCGATGCGCGTAGCTCGACAGCTTCGCGTTGTGGGCGTTGCGCTGGGCGGGGGTGAGAGATTCCAAAATATGCGTGCGGTGAGTCGGTGATTGGGCGAGTCGGCTGGCTCGCGGCCGGCGCGTCGCCCGGACTGAATGAACAATCTGACATTGTAAACAACGCCGTGCATTGCGCTGCGCGAATCTTGCCTGGATCAGGCAGGCGCGCGGCCAATTTTGAGATAAAATCCGGCATCCCGTCCTCCCGCATGCGCCGGAGTCGCGATGCCGGCGGCGACGAGATGACCCGGAGCGCCAAAAGGGCCTTCCACTCTAGAACGGACGCCCAAGTCCGCGGGTTGCAAAGTGTTGCGCCTTTGTAACAAAGTAAAGAGTTTGAAATGTCGTGCGCCGTATCGGGATTAACCCTAGATAATCGGCTCCGGGTTCGATTCCAGGTTTTTACGAACCCCTGTCAACGGGTCTTCGTTTCAAACGTTCTATGCCTGTCACGTCGCCGACGCTCCTTGAGCAGCGCGGGTTTCGACGCTCCCGGCAGGTGATTCGTCCGACCATCGGACGACTGCATCCGCCCGGACCGCCGGCAGGTTGCCGACCCATACCTGGTTTTTAGCCGATTTTTTAGGAGTTACGCATGCGAATCGCCCAAATCGCTCCGTTGCATGAAGCGGTTCCCCCGAAGCTTTACGGCGGGACCGAGCGAGTGGTGTCCTATCTGACCGAAGCGCTCGTCGAGATGGGGCATGACGTCACGCTGTTCGCGAGCGGCGATTCGCAAACGTCCGCGAAGCTCGAAGCGTGCTGGCCGCAGGCGCTGCGCCTCGACCCGACGATCCGCGACGTGATGGCCCCGCACATGCTGCTCCTCGAGCAGGTGCGCCGCCGCGCGGAAGAGTTCGACGTGCTCCACTGCCACATCGACTACTACCCGTTCTCGCTGTTCTCGCGCCAGCCGGTCCCGCATCTGACGACGATGCACGGCCGTCTCGACCTGCCGGAACTGCAGCCGATCTTCAACGCGTTCAGCGACGTGCCGGTCGTGTCGATCTCCGACAACCAGCGCATCCCGCTGCCGCAGGCGAACTGGCTGTCGACCGTGTATCACGGCCTGCCGGAAAACCTGCTGACGCCGATCCCGAACGTGAAGCCGAGCTACCTCGCATTCCTCGGCCGCATCTCGCCGGAAAAGCGCGTCGACACCGCGATCCGCATCGCCGAGCAGGCCGGCCTGCCGATCAAGATCGCCGCGAAGCTCGACAAGGCCGACCGCGCTTACTACGAAGAGAAGATCAAGCCGCTGTTCGCGCTGCCGCACGTCGAGTACATCGGTGAAATCAGCGAATCGGAAAAGACCGAATTCCTCGGCAACGCGCACGCGCTGCTGTTCCCGATCGACTGGCCGGAGCCGTTCGGCCTGGTGATGATCGAGGCGATGGCTTGCGGCACGCCGGTGATCGCGTTCAAGCGCGGCTCGGTGCCGGAAGTGATCGAGAACGGCGTGTCGGGCTTCGTCGTCGAAGACGAACTGTCGGCCGTCGCGGCGCTCAAGCGCCTCGATACGCTGCCGCGCGAGAAGGTGCGCGCCGCGTTCGAAGCACGGTTCTCGTCGAAGGTGATGGCGCAGAACTACGTGAAGGCCTACGAGGAACTGCTGCGCCAGAAGCGCCGCACCGTGCTGCGCGAAGTCAACGCAGGCTGATGCCGGGCCGCCGGCCGCATTGCGGCCGAGGCCGTCATCGACGCCCCGCCCGGGTTCCCGGCGGGGCGTTGTCACGTCTGCGGCGCCGATCTGTTGTATTCTCGCCGCGCCCGGCGCCGCGAACGGCCCCGGAAGCGGTCCGGCACACGATCCTGACGTCTGTCCAGCCGGTAATGTCCCTATAATGGCCGTGCCGTGAAATCCGGCCCCGCACGATCATCGAGAGGAGAGCAGTCTTGGCGAGAACGAAAACCACGCGTGCAGCGCCGGCCCCCGGCGCCGGCGTGATCTTCGCATTGCGCGCGATCGGTCTCGTGCTGCTCGCGCGCTGGCTCTTCTCGATGTCCCAGATGGGCTATCGCGCGTCGCTGTCGGCGATGGTGTCGTCGCCGTGGGCGTTCGTCTATCTCGTCCTGATCTTCCTGCTGCTCGCGCTGCCGGGCGCCGCCGCGCGCGCCGAGCGGCCGTTCCATCCGCTGCCGCAGTGGCTGCGCCAGGCGCTGCGCGTGTTCGCGCTGATCGGTTTCCTGTTTGCCGTGTGGTCGATCGGCGCGTTCGTGTGGGCCGCCGGCTGGCGCCGCGCGTTGCACGCGGTGACGGCCACCAACGGCTGGCTCGTCGCCGCGCCGGCGCTGTATGCGGCGATCGTGTGGATGTGCCGCCCGCGGCCGCTGTGGCGCACCAACGTGGCCGCCCGCCGGTTCGCGGTCGGCCGTTACGCGATTTCGCTCGATACGCTCACGCGCACCGCGATCGTCTGGATGGAAAGCCGCAAGGTCGGGCAGTACGACGCGCGCGAACTGTCGGTGCGTTGGCCCGGCCGCGTCGCGCCGGCCGCCGGCGTGGACGGCGGGCAGCCGGCCGCCGCCGTGCCGCCGCCGCGCGGCAGCCTGTTCCGGCGGCCGAAGGTGGAGCTGCTGTGGGATTCGCCGGCGGCCGTCGGCCATAACCGGCAGATCGTGATGCGCGCGCCGCTCGCGACCGAGGGCGACCGGGTCGCGGTGCTCGCGCTCGACGCGGCGCTCAAGCAGATCGTCTGACAACGCCTGCGCAGCGCGCGGGCGACAAGGAGGCGCAATGATCGTCCGTTGGTTGCTCGCAGCTGTTCATTTGATGGCGTTCGGCGTCGCGTTCGCCGCGATCGCGGGGCGCAACCGCGCGCTGCGGCGGGTCATCGCATCCGCACAGGCCGCCGATCTGCCCGGCGTGTTCAAGGCCGACGCGGTGTGGGGATTGTCCGCGCTGGTGCTGATCGCGACGGGGCTCGCGCGCGCGTTCGGCGGCTTCGAGAAAGGCTCGGCGTATTACCTTCACGAGCCGCTCTTTCACGTGAAGATGACCGCGCTGGTGTTGATCCTGCTGCTCGAGATCGTGCCGATGCTCGGGCTGATCCGCTGGCGCATCGCCGCGCGCAAACAGCAGATGCCCGATCTCGCTCGCGCGCGAACCTATGTGCGGATCGGCCACTGGCAGGCGCTGCTCGTGATGGTCATCGTGTTCGCCGCGTCGGGGATGGCGCGGGGGATTGGGGTGGCCGGCTAGGCCTGGCCGGGCAGGTGCGGGCGGCCAGCTCCGGCCGTGCCGACGCAGGCGGCCCGCGTCAGCCCGACCCAGGGCTCACCACGCTTTCGCCGCGCGGCACCCGCCGATGCGCGGGCGAACGCGGCGCATCGGCTGCCGGCCGCCCGCACCGGCCAGCGCCCGATGCGTGCCGCGCTCAGCGCACGAGACACGGGCGCTTGTTGTCGAACGTCCACCCCGGGATCAGGTACTGCATCGCCGCCGCGTCGTCGCGCGCGCCGAGCCCGTGCTGCTTGTACAGCTCGTGCGCGAGCGCGACCGCTTCCATGTCGATGTCGATGCCGAGCCCCGGCCGCTTCGGCACTTCCACGAGCCCGTTCTCGATCTTCAGCGGCTCGCGCGTCAGACGTTCGCCGTCCTGCCAGATCCAGTGCGTGTCGATCGCCGTGACCTGACCGGGTGCCGCGGCGGCAACGTGCGTGAACATCGCGAGCGACACGTCGAAGTGGTTGTTCGAATGCGAACCCCACGTGAGGCCCCAGTCGCGGCACATCTGCGCGACGCGCACCGAGCCCTGCATCGTCCAGAAGTGCGGGTCGGCGAGCGGGATGTCGACGGCCTGCAACTGCACGGCGTGGCCCATCTGGCGCCAGTCGGTCGCGATCATGTTGGTCGCCGTCGGCAGCCCGGTCGCGCGGCGGAATTCGGCCATCACTTCGCGGCCCGAGTAGCCGTTTTCCGCGCCGCACGGATCTTCCGCATACGCGAGCACGTGATGCAGGTCGCGGCACAGCCGCACGGCCTCGTCGAGCGACCACGCGCCGTTCGGATCGAGCGTCACGCGGGCGTCCGGGAAGCGCTCGGCCAGTGCCGTCACCGCCTCGACCTCGCGCGCGCCTTCGAACACGCCGCCCTTCAGCTTGAAATCGTTGAAGCCATAGCGCGCATGCGCGGCTTCGGCGAGCCGCACGACCTGCTCGGGCGTCAGCGCGGCTTCGTCGCGCACGCGGGTCCAGTCGTCGGTTGCGCCACGGCCGTCGCGATACGGCAGCGCAGTCTTCGTGCGGTCGCCGACGTAGAACAGGTAGCCGAGCATCTCGACGCGCTCGCGCTGCTGTCCTTCGCCGAGGAGGGCCGCCACGGGCACGCCGAGGTGCTGGCCGAGCAGGTCGAGCAACGCGGCTTCGAGCGCGGTGACTGCATGGATCGTCGTGCGCAGGTCGAACGTCTGCAGTCCGCGGCCGCTCGCATCGCGGTCGGCGAACGTGCGCCGCACGTCGTTGAGTACCGCATGGTAGTTGCCGACGGGCTGGCCGACGACGAGCGCGCGCGCGTCGTCGAGGGTGCGGCGGATGCTTTCGCCGCCCGGCACTTCACCGACGCCCGTCCGGCCCGCGCTGTCCTTCAGGATCACGAGATTGCGGGTGAAGAACGGGCCGTGCGCGCCGCTCAGGTTGAGCAGCATGCTGTCGTGGCCGGCGACCGGAATGGCTTGCAGGTCGACGATGCGCGGCGTGTCGTGGGAAGGCGAGGCAGTGACGGCGTTCATGGCGGCGATGGCGAAAGAGTGGAGCGATGCCGTGCGGCAAAAGTTTTGCCGCGCGCGGCGGGAGGTGCGATCATTCGACAACCGACGTGCGCGGCGCGCAAGCCCCGCATGTCGACAGCAACCCGCAAGGGTAGGGCGACCCGCTCGATGCCGGCGCCGCGGCGGTCAGGAGCCAGCGCGCAGGCGCGCTTCGATCGACCGTGAAACCGGATGCCGGCGCGCGTGCTGAAGCACGACCGCCGGCCGATCGCGACCACGGGACCGGGCATGCGCAGTGCGCTTGCCGCGGTCGACAGGAGATCCGTGTCGCGATCATCAGTCGTCGGATGACTTGTGACGCAGTATAATGAATCATCGGCGTTCGCTCAAACCCCGCGTAAACCCTCGGCTCACATTACGATCATTCAAAAGGAACCGGCCTCATGTCCGTGCCCACGCTTCCCGCAGCGCCGCGCCGTCGCGCACGCAGCCTCGCACAAGATGTCGTCGACGCGCTGACCGCGCAGATCGAAAACGGCACGCTGCGTCCCGGCGACAAGCTGCCGACCGAAACCGAAGTGATGGCGGCGCAGGGCGTCAGCCGCACGGTCGTGCGCGAAGCGATCTCGCGAATGCAGGCGAGCGGCCTCATCGAGACGCGTCACGGCATTGGCAGCTTCGTGCTCGAGCCGTCGCGCCGCCAGACGCTCGGCATCGATCCCGCGACCATCACGACGCTGCGCGACGTGCTCGCGGTGCTCGAATTGCGGATCAGCCTCGAAAGCGAATGCGCGAGCCTTGCCGCGCAGCGCGCGAGCGACACCGATCTCGCGGCGCTGCGGCGCGCGCTCGATGCGATCGCGTCGGGGGCGGGCGGCGGCCGCGATACCGCGCAGCTCGACTTCCAGTTCCACCTGCAGATCGCGCAGTCCACCGGTAACCGCTATTTCGTCGACATCATGACGCAGCTCGGCGCGTCGATCATTCCGCGCACGCGCGTGAATTCGGCGCGCTTCGCCGGCGACGACCTCGAGTGCTACGTCGGCCGGCTCAATCACGAGCACGAGGACATCTACGAGGCGATCGCGCGTCACGACCCGGAAGCCGCGCGCGCCGCGATGCGCACGCACCTGACCAACAGCCGCGAGCGGCTGCGCCGCGCGCACGAGGCGGCCGAAGCGGAACGCGATACGCAGGCCGGCTGACCGGACGAACAACGGATAGCAAGTGCCGCGGACCGGAGCACCGGCTGTCGGCACGGCCCGCGTCGGGGCATGACGTTAGGCCCGGCGTCTCACGCCTTAACATCAGTCATCGTACGATATGCTGTGCGATGGCTGCGGTTCATCGCGATCCGGCGCCGTCTTCCGGCCGTTCCCGGATCGCCCCATAGCGGCGGGCGGAGCCTGCGCTGACGCCCGCGCCGGCCGGCCCGCTTCCGCGGGCCGCCGGCTCCGCCCGATCAACCGCCCTTCGTCACGATCGTCTTCCACGCGCCGTTCTTCACCTGATACAGCGTGGACATCCCGCTCTTCAGCGAGCCGTCGTTCGCGAACGAGATGCGGCCGGTGACGCCTTCGAAGTCGATCTTCTTCAGCGCCGGCCGATAGACCTTCGGATCGGTCGAGTTGGCCGCCTGCATCGCCTTGATCGCGGCCCACGCGGCGTCGTAGCCGAACTGCGCGTACGACAGCACGTCGACGCCGAAGCGCTTCTTGAAGCGCTGCTCGAAGTCCTTGCCCTGCGGCAGCTCGTCGAGCGGACGCCCGTATTCCCACGCCATCGCGCCTTCGGCGGCCGGGCCGGCGATCTTGATGAACTCGTTGTCCTTCACGCCGCCGCCGCCGACGAACTGCGCGTTCAGCCCGAGCTGGCGCATCTGCTTGATGAAGTTCGCGGCGAGCGAATCGAGGCCGCCGAAGAAGATCAGGTCGGGATTCCTCGCCTTCAGGCTCGTGATCTGCGCGCGGAAATCGACCGCCTGATTGTTGGTGAACTCGCGGCCGATGATGTTGCCGCCCGCCGCCTTCACGGCCTTCTCGAACTCGTCCGCCTCGCCCTGGCCGAACGCGGTGCGGTCGTCGATGATCGCGATGCGCTTGGCCTTGGTCACGTCGACCGCGTACTTGCCCGCGTTGCCCGCGTTCTGGCCGTCGGTCGCGATCACCATGAACATGTTCGCGAGCCCGCGCGACGTGAGCGTCGGGTTGGTGGCCGCCGGGTCGATGACCGGAATGCCGGCCTTGTCGTAGACCACCGACGCCGGAATCGTCGTGCCCGAGTTGAAGTGGCCGACCACCACCGACACGTTCTGATCGACGAGCGCCTGTGCGGCCTGCACGCCGATCCGCGGGTCGGCCTGGTCGTCCTGCACGACGAGGTTGAAGTGCGCGGGCTTGCCGGCGATCTGCACCTTCTGCGCGGCGGCATCGTCGAGCGCGAGCTGCACGCCGTTCTGCAGATCCTTGCCGTAGCCGGCGTTCACGCCGGTGAGCGGCGCGGCGAAGCCGACCTTCACGTCGGTCGCGTCGGCGGCCTGGGCGGCCTGTTGCGAGAGGAGAGCTACCGCGGATACGACCGATACCGACAACAGGGAATGACGGAATTTCATGTTCGTTCCTCTTGTTCTACACCAGCGGGTGGGTACCGCACGCGGCCGGCAGGCCGGACACGTGCGACGGGCGGGCGGTTCGACCGCTTCTCGTAATCGGGCGGGGAGCTCGGCATGCAGATGATTCCCGGAACAATCTCCCGTCAGGCTCGGCGAGGAGCCCCGATCGCCTCGATATATAGGTCGCCGATATGCACGGGTCTTGGCAATTTGCCGCGCATTCGATGCGGATTTGCGCACAGCTTCCGCGCGAGCACGGCTGGCCGGTATCGGGAGTTTCCCGTCACGAACGGACGGGATGCGGGGAAGGGCGGGCGGCGCGGCCCCGCACGGAGGCCGCGCCGCCGTGTGCCGTCGTCAGTCGGACAGGGCGTCCGACGCGGCTTCGGTGGCGTCAGCGGCGTCATGCGACGCGCTCGTGCGGATCGCCGGGTCGCTGGTGCTCGGGCGGCCGGTCTCGACGTGGCCCGCGAAGCGGCGCACGAAGCCGAGCAGGCGGCCGTCGCTGACGGTCAGGTCGTACCAGCCGTGGCTGCCGCGCAGATCCCAGTAGTCGTCGACGTGCGCGCCCGGCGCGAGCTCGAACGTGCGCGCGCCGCCGTGGCCGTACGCGTTCGTGACCTTGAGCCGCACCGCCTTGTGGCCGCGGTTCATCAGGCGCAGCGTGATGTTGCCGTTCGCGACGTCGTAGCCGTAGATCACCTCGGGGTTCGCGTTCGCGCTGCCGGCGCCGGTCGCGAACGGGCCGCGGAAATGGCAGTAGAAGCCGTTCGGGCCATATACGTCGAGGTCGTACAGGCCCAGCGACGCGGCGGCGCTCCACGTGTCGGCGATCCGCTTGCCGGCTTCGACCGTGTACGTCCACGGGCCGTCGACGCGGTTGCGCGACTGCACCTGGAACGCCGCGCCTGCGCGGCCCGTGTTCGCGAAGGTCAGCCGGAACTGCCCGTTCGCGGCTTCGACGCGGCCGTGCACGAACAGCTCGTACGGCAGCGCGCGCGCCGGACGCAGCCCCGGCTCCTGTTTCGGCAGTTGCTGCGCGACTGGCGGCACCGGGATGTAGTCGGGGTGGCGCAGGCGGTCGGGCGGCGCGTAGCCGCTCGTGTCGGGCAGCGCCGGCCATGCGGCGTCGGCGGTCGCGAAGTCGAACGCCGACGTCAGGTCGCCGCATACCGCGCGACGCCACGGCGACACGTTGGCGGCCGTCAACGGATACTGCGCGCCGAAGCGCGCTTCGATGAACTGCAGCAGCGACGTGTGATCGAAGGTCTGCGAGCACACCCAGCCGCCCTTCGTCCACGGCGACACGACGAGCATCGGCACGCGCGGGCCGAGCCCGTACGGGCCGGCCATGTGCGACGCGTCGCCGGCGAACACCTCGTTGGTCGTCGCGACCGTGGACAGCCCGTTGTCGCGCGACTGCGGCGCGAACGGCGGCGGCACGTGGTCGAAGAAGCCGTCGTTCTCATCGTAGGTGATGAAGAGCGCGGTCTTGCTCCACACGTCCGGGTTCGACACGAGCACCTTCAGCACCTGCTCGATGTACCACGCGCCGTAGTTGGCCGGCCAGTTCGGATGCTCGGAATACGCCTCCGGCGCGCAGATCCACGACACCTGCGGCAGCGTGCCGTTCTTCACGTCCTGCTGCAGCACGTCGAACAGCGTGCCGCCGGCGCTGATGTTGGTGCCGGTGCGCGCCTTGTCGTACAGCGGCGTGCCGGGCAGCGCGGTGCGGTACTGGTTGAAGTAGAGCAGCGCGTTGTCGCCGTAGTTGCCGATGTACGGGTTCTGCGTCCAGCCCCACGAGCCGTTCGCGTCGAGGCCGGTGCCGACGTCCTGATAGATCTTCCACGACACGCCGGCCTGCTCCAGCACTTCCGGATAGGTCGTCCAGCCGTAGCCCTTTTCCTCGTTGCCGAGCACCGGGCCGCCGCCCGTGCCGTCGTTGCCGACGTAGCCGGTCCACATGTAGTAGCGGTTCGGGTCGGTCGAGCTCGGGATCGCGCAGTGGTACGCGTCGCAGATCGTGAACGCGTCGGCGAGCTGGTAGTGGAACGGGATGTCGTCGCGCTTCAGGTACGCCATCGTCGTGGTGCCCTTGTTCGGCACCCACTGGTCGTAGCGGCCCTTGTTCCATGCGGCATGCATGTCCTGCCAGCCGTGCGGCAGATCCTGCAGGAACTGCATGCCGAGCTTGTCGGCGCCGGGGTGGAACGGCAGCAGCTCGGCCGGGCCGACCGGCTGATGAAACACCGACTTGCCGTTCGCGAGCCGCAGCGGACGCGGGTCGCCGAAGCCGCGGACACCGCGCATCGTGCCGAAGTAATGGTCGAACGAGCGGTTCTCCTGCATCAGGATCACGATGTGTTCGATATCGCGGATCGTGCCGGTACGGCGGTTCGCGGGAATGGCGAGCGCATCGCGGATCACGGGCGGGAACAGGTTCAGCGCGGCGGCGCCGGCAGTGCCGGCGGCGACGCGCAGGAAATCACGACGGTTCGATCGGGTCATGGTCGTTATCGTGCGTAAAGGGGGAGCCGGTTGGCGGGACATGCGGGAAAAGCGGCCGCGCCCGGATCGCAGGATGCGGCTGCGACGGTCGTGCCGCCGCGAGCATAGCCGGGATTCGGTGTCATTCCCGTGAAGTCCGGAAACGTTTGCACGCGTGGAGCGGATTGCACGGGGCCAGCGGTGCGTGCATCAACGAGCTGCGGGATGACGCGACAAGCGGGGGACGGGGGAAGCAGGAGGCGACGAGACGGGCGAGACGACACACGGGACAACGGGTGAGGCAACGCGGCGCGCGAGAGGCGAGCCGACGAGCGAAGCGGGCGGCGCATGGCGGGCCGGAGGAGCGGAGAACAGCGGAGAACAGCGGAGAACAGCGGGGAGCAGAGCGGAGCAACGGCGAAGATGGCGATGCGCACGCATCACGCGTCGGTCACCCACGCGCCGAACCATTCGCTCGGCCGCGCGATTTCATCCTGCGCGGCGACGAGCTCGAGCTCATAGCGGCGCGCATCGTAGGTCGCCTTCACGACCGCGTGCACGGCCGCGAGCGTGTGCTCGAACGCGGCGCGCACCGAGTCGCCGCGCAGCCGGCGCGCGACGAAGATCGCGCTGGTGAGGTCGCCGACCCCGACCGGATGGCGCGGAAACGCATACAGCGGCCGCTGGCCGATCCACGCCTCGGTTTCGGTGACCGCGAGCATGTTGAAGCGGTCGGCCGGGCTGTTGCGGTCGTGCAGGTGCTTGACGAGGATGATCTTCGGGCCGCGGCGGATCAGCGCGCGGCACGCGTCGACGGCTTCGGCGACGGACTCGATGCGCCGCCCGGCGAGCTTCTGCAGCTCGGTATGGTTCGGCGACATGCCGTCCGCGAGCGCCGGCATTTCCTGGACGATGAACTCCTCGACGCCGGGCTCGGGCCGGATCCCGCCCGTCTGGCCCAGCGCCGGATCGCAGAAGTACCACGCGTTCGGGTTCATCGCCTTCACCGCGCGCACGATCTCGACGGTCGCGCGCGCCTGCGCGGGCGAGCCGACGAAGCCGGACAGCACCGCATCGCAGCGCTTGAGCGCGCCGATCGCGGCGATGCCGTCGACGAGCTGCTCCATCTTCGCGGCATCGATCGCGCTGCCGGCCCAGTGGCCGTACTGCATGTGATTCGATAGCTGGACCGTATTGAGCGGCCAGACGTTGACGCCGAGGCGCTGCATCGGGAACACGGCCGCGCTGTTGCCCGCGTGGCCGTAGATGACGTGCGACTGAATGCTGAGGACGTTTTTCATGGATATCCGCCTGCAGGCGTTTCAGGGTCACGTCACACGATACCCGAGATCGTCGCGGGCGCGAAAGTCGTGCGGCGGGCGACTGTTGCGCGCCGTCGTCAGCCCGACCGCGTAGAATCGCGGGGGCGCGAGGCCGCCGGCTGCCGTATGCCGGCTGCTCCTATGCCGGCTGCCCGTATGCGTTTCCCCTTACCGTGATCGCCATGCCTTCGATTTGCAAGATGTTGTCACTGGCCCGCGCCGCCGTGCTCGGCGCGGCCGTCGCCGCAGCCTGCGCGACACCGGCCGCCGCCGCCCAGGCGCCCGCCGGCAACGACGGGCCCGCTTACGGCCCGCGCCTGGAAGGCTTCGCGTATCCGGAGCCGGAGCACCGCTATGCGTTCGTGTCGCAGCGTGAAACGCTCGAGATGGTCTACGTCGACGTGCAGCCGGCGCACCCGAACGGCCGCACGGTCGTGCTGCTGCACGGGAAGAACTTCTGCGCAGCGACGTGGGAGGACACGATCGGCGTGCTGAGCCGTGCCGGCTATCGCGTAATCGCGCCGGACCAGATCGGCTTCTGCAAGTCGTCGAAGCCGGAGCGCTATCAGTACAGCTTTCAGCAACTGGCGCGCAACACGCATGCGCTGCTCGAGTCGATCGGCGTGAAGTCGGCGACGCTCGTCGGCCATTCGACGGGCGGAATGCTCGCGATGCGCTACGCGCTGATGTATCCGAAGGCGACCGACCAGCTGGTGCTGGTGAACCCGATCGGCCTGGAAGACTGGAAGGCGCTCGGCGTGCCGCCGCTGTCCGTCGACTACTGGTATGCGCGCGAGCTGAAGACCAGCGCCGACGGCATCCGCCGCTACGAGCAGGCGACCTACTACGCGGGCAAGTGGGCGCCGTCGTACGAGCGCTGGGTGCAGATGCTCGCCGGCATGTATCGCGGCCCGGGCCGCGACGCGGTCGCGTGGAATTCCGCGCTGCTCTACGACATGATCTTCACGCAGCCGGTGGTGTACGAGCTCGGCGCGATCCGCGTGCCGACGCTGCTGCTGATCGGCGACAAGGACACGACCGCGATCGGCAAGGACGCCGCGCCGCCCGACGTGCACGCGAAACTCGGCCGTTACCCGGAACTCGCGAAGCGCACGCAGGCGGCGATTCCCGGCGCGCAGCTCGTCGAGTTTCCGGCGCTCGGCCATGCGCCGCAGATCCAGGATCCGGACGCGTTCCACAAGGCGCTGCTCGACGGAATGGGCGCCGCACACCCGCAGTAACGCGGCGGCGCGCGTCGCCCGCTCAGCGGGCTTCGTTCGCGAGTTCGTCGCGGATTTGCGCGGCCAGCTCGAACGAGCGCACGCGTGCCGCGTGATCGTAGATCTGCGCGGTGATGATCAGCTCGTCGGCGCCCGTCTGCGCGATCCGGTCGCGTAGCTTGTCGCGCACGGTGTCGCGCGAGCCGACGGCCGCGAACGACAGCGCGTGCGCGACGTTCGCGAGTTCGAATTCACTTGCCTCCAGCACGTCGACGGGCGGCGGCAGCTTGCCGGGCGTGCCGCGGCGCAGGTTGATGAACTGCTGCTGCAGCGACGTGAACAGCCGCCGCGCCTCGTCGTCCGTATCGGCCGCGAACACGTTGACGCCGACCATCGCATGCGGCTTCGGCCACGCGGCCGACGGCCGGTATTGCGCGCGGTAGATCTCGAGCGCGCGCATCAGGTAGTCGGGCGCGAAGTGCGACGCGAACGCGAACGGCAGCCCGAGCATCGCGGCCAGCTGCGCGCTGAAGAGGCTCGAACCCAGCAGCCATACGGGCACGTCGAGCCCCGCGCCGGGCACGGCGCGCACGCGCTGCCCGGGCACCGGTTCCGCGAAATAGCGCTGCAGCTCGGCGACGTCGTCCGGGAACGAATCGGCGCTGCCGATCAGGTCGCGGCGCAGCGCGCGCGACGTGGTCTGGTCGGTGCCCGGCGCGCGGCCGAGCCCGAGGTCGATGCGCCCCGGATACAGCGACGCGAGCGTGCCGAACTGTTCGGCGACCACGAGCGGCGCGTGGTTCGGCAGCATGATTCCGCCCGAGCCGACGCGGATCGTCTTCGTCGCGCCCGCGACGTGGCCGATCACGACCGCGGTGGCCGCGCTCGCGATGCCCGGCATGTTGTGATGCTCGGCGAGCCAGTAGCGCCGGTAGCCGAGGCGTTCCGCGTGCTGCGCGAGGTCGACGGTGTTGCGGAACGCCTGCGCGGCATCGGCGCCGGCGGGAATGGGGGCGAGATCGAGTACGGAAAACGGAATCATCGGGAGGCCTTCGAAAGGGAGGGGCGCGGTGATGCGCATGCGCAACAGATGCCGACGATTTTGCCAAAGGGTTCCGGAACGCGCTGGCGACGCACGGATACCCATGCGCCTTTCAGGGGTGCAACGCGGGTCTTCTTGATCGTTGCAGAAATCGCCATAATCGCCGAATAATTACCGTCGTTTACGGCGATTGGGCGCGTCTTCGCATCGACGTACAAATTTGCACGAAACGTTTGATTTTCAAGACTGCAATACGCCTGCAAAGTGCTTACGCTAACGTGAACGCGGTGGCACCCGAATGGTTTGCCGGTCTCGCAGCTTTGCCGAAATCGCACCAGTCCGTTTCATGCGGCGTCGAGCGCGGGTAGGCGCGGACTGCTAAAATCCGGCGCTCGCCCATCTTGTGCCGATGGTCGCCATTCGAATCTTCCCGCATCCCGTTCGGGCCGCGCGCGAGGATGTGCCACGCGAATCCGGGCATGGTCGCTTCTGCGAACGAGCCATGCCTCTCTACACAGACGCTGCTGGAACAAGGAGTCGGGTCGTGCCCGCGTTCGTCGCTGCCGGAATTTCCCATCACGTTCAGCCAGGTTCGCTGGCTCGGCGTGGCGCCCGCATCGCCGGGGGGCGTCGCGCATGACGCCGACCGTCACGTTGCTCGACTGGCTGCTGATCGCGTTCACGCTCGCCGCGGCCGGCTATGCGCTCGCCGCCGCGTTCGCGCCGCGACCGCGCATGCCGCGCACCGCCGCGCGCGACGGCTTCGAGCCGGTCAGCGTGCTCAAACCGCTGTGCGGCGCGGAGCCGCACCTGTACGAGAACCTCGCGACGTTCTGCGGGCAGCGCCATCCCCGCTATGAAGTGCTGTTCGGGGTCGCGTCGGCGTCCGATCCGGCCGTCGCCGTCGTCGAGCGGCTGCGCGCCGACTATCCGGACTGCGACATCACGCTCGTGATCGACGCGCGCGTGCATGGCAAGAACCTGAAGGTCAGCAACCTGATCAATCTCGCCGAGCGCGCGAAGTACGGCCGCATCGTGATCGCGGACAGCGACATCGCGGTGAAGGCCGACTATCTGGAGCGCGTGACGGCGCCGCTCGCCGACGCGTCGGTCGGCGTCGTCACGTGCCTGTATCATGCGCGCAGCGTCGGCGGCTTCTGGACGCGGATCGGTGCGCAGTTCGTCGACGCGTGGTTCGCGCCGTCGGTGCGGATCGCGCACCTCGGCCGCTCGAGCCGCTTCGGCTTCGGCGCGACGCTCGCGCTGACGCGCGACACGCTCGACCGGATCGGCGGCTTGCTCGCGCTGAAGGACGAGCTGGCCGACGATTACTGGCTGGCCGAGCTGCCGCGGCGCCTCGGGCGCCACACGGTGCTGTCCGAAGTCGAGGTCGCGACCGACGTGATCGAGCCGTCGTTCGGGCCGCTCTGGCACCGCGAGACGCGCTGGCTGCGCACGATCCGCTCGCTGAACCCGGCCGGCTTCGCGTTCCTGTTCATCACGTTTACCGCGCCGTGGCTTGCCATCGGCGCGGTGCTCGCGCTGCGCCTGGACGGCACCGCCGCCGGCACGCTCGCGGGCGGCGCGGCCATCGCGGGCGCGTTCGGCCGGCTCGTGCTGCACGCGCGCGGCGAGGACGGCTGGCGCGCGTTCTGGCGCGACCTGCCGCTCGTCGCGGTGCGCGACACGCTGCTCGCGCTCGAATGGCTCGCGGCCGCGTTCGGCACGCACGTCGTGTGGCGCGGCGCGCGGATGACGGTCGTCGGCGGCGAGCGCGCGGCGGCGGCGGTGGAAGGCGCGGACGGCCGCTAGCGTACCGGCGTGCGCACCACGGCGGCCGGCACGCGCGCGTTACCGGACGAATCCGGCCCGCGGGCCGAAACGCGCCGCGCGGCACTGCCGTGCGACGCGACATGACAAAGAGGCGGGCGCCGATACGGCGGCCCGCGGTTGATTGACTGAATCGTTGAAACGAATCGAACTATGCAGGCTACCGGAGCATTCATGAAAACGCTGTTCTTGCAGGCCCCTTCGTATGACGGCTTCGACGGCGGAGCCGGCTCGCGCTATCAGGCGAAGCGCGAAATCCGTTCCTTCTGGTATCCGACGTGGCTCGCGCAGCCGGCCGCGCTCGTGCCGGGCAGCCGCGTCGTCGATGCGCCGGCCGACGGGCTGTCGGTCGACGAAACGCTGAAGATCGCGAACGACTACGACCTCGTGATCATCCATACGAGCACGCCGTCGTTTCCGACCGATGCGATGTTCGCGCAGGATCTGAAGAAGATGAAGCCGTCGATGCTGGTCGGCATGGTCGGCGCGAAGGTGATGGTCGATCCGCACAACTCGCTGACCGCGAGCGACGCCATCGACTTCGTGTGCCGCGAGGAATTCGACTACACGTGCAAGGAACTCGCCGAAGGCAAGCCGTTCGCGGAGATCAAGGGCTTGAGCTGGCGCGCGAAGGACGGCTCGATCGAGCACAACGAAGCGCGTCCGATCCTCGAGAACATGGACGAACTGCCGTTCGTCGCGCCCGTCTACAAGCGCGACCTGAAGATCGACAACTACTTCATCGGCTACCTGAACTATCCGTACGTGTCGATCTATACGGGCCGCGGCTGCAAGTCGCGCTGCACGTTCTGCCTGTGGCCGCAGACGGTCAGCGGCCATCGCTACCGCACGCGCTCGGTCGAGAACGTGCTCGCCGAAGCGAAGTGGATCCGCGACAACATGCCGGAGGTGAAGGAACTGATGTTCGACGACGACACCTTCACCGACGATCTGCCGCGCGCCGAAGCCATCGCCATCGGGCTCGGCAAGCTCGGCATCACGTGGTCGTGCAATGCGAAGGCGAACGTGCCGTACAAGACGCTGAAGGTGATGAAGGAAAACGGCCTGCGTTTGCTGCTGGTCGGCTTCGAATCCGGCGACGACCAGATCCTCGTGAACATCAAGAAGGGCGTGCGCACCGATTTCGCGCGCCGCTTCAGCGCGGACTGCAAGAAGCTCGGCATCAAGATCCACGGCACCTTCATCCTCGGCCTGCCGGGCGAGACGCAGGAAACCATCAAGAAGACGATCGAGTACGCGAAGGAAATCAATCCGCACACGATCCAGGTGTCGCTCGCCGCGCCGTATCCGGGCACGACGCTGTACAAGCAGGCGATCGAGAACGGCTGGATGGAAGAGAACAAGACGATCAACCTGGTCAGCAAGGAAGGCGTGCAGCTCGCGGCGATCGGCTATCCGCACCTGTCGCGCGACGAGATCTATCACCATCTCGAGCAGTTCTATCGGGAGTTCTACTTCCGTCCGTCGAAGATCTGGGAGATCGTCCGCGAGATGCTGACGAGCTGGGACATGATGAAGCGTCGCCTGCGCGAAGGCGTCGAGTTCTTCCGCTTCCTGCGCGCGCACGAGGCCTGATCCGTGGCGACGCAGCGGGCGGCGCGGGCGCTGATCTTCACCGCGGACGACTTCGGGCTGCACCCGCGCGTCAATGCGGCCGTCGAGCGCGCGCATCGCGACGGCGTGCTGAACGCCGCGAGCCTGATGGTCGGGGCGAGCGCCGCGCACGATGCGATCGAACGCGCGCGGCGGCTGCCGTCGCTCGCGGTGGGCCTGCACCTGGTGCTCGCGGACGGGCCGGCCACGCTGCCCGCGCATGAGATTCCCGCGCTCGTCGGCCGCGACGGCCGCTTCGGCGACGCGATGGCGAAGGACGGCTGCCGCTTCTTCTTCCTGCCGCACGTGCGTGCGCAGCTGCGCCGCGAGATTCGCGCGCAGTTCGACGCGTTCGCGGCGAGCGGCTTGCCGCTCGATCACGTGAATGCGCACAAGCATTTCCATCTGCATCCGACCGTGCTGTCGATGATCATCGAGATCGGCCGCGATTACGGGCTGCGCGCGGTGCGGCTGCCTTACGAAGCGAGCGCGCCCGCACTGCTCAAGCCGTGGATCGCGCTGGTGCGCGCGCGGCTCGATCGCGCGGGGCTCGCGCACAACGACTACGTGGTCGGGATCGAGCATACGGGCGCGATGGACGAGGCCGTGCTGCTCGACGCGCTCGCTACGCTGCCGGCCGGCGTCGGCGAGATCTACTGTCATCCGGCCGAGGCCGGCGACGGCCCGATCACGCCGACGATGGCCGGCTACCGGCCGGTCGATGAACTCGACGCGCTGCTGTCGCCCCGCGTCGCGGCCGCGCTGAAGGCGGCCGGCGTCGCGACCGGCGGGTTCGCGGACGTATTCGGCCAGCGTGCGGCGCCCCGCGGCGTGCGCCCGTCGCAAGAAACGGGGGCGCAGCCGTCATGACGAAGTGGATCAAGTGGCTCGGCTGGCCGATCGGCATCGGGATCCTGCTCGCGCTGGGGCTGCACGAAGGCATCGGCGACGTGACGCAGATGCTCGAGCGCGCCGGCTTCGCGCTGCTGTGGCTCGTGCCGTTCCACGCATTGCCGCTGCTGCTCGACGCGTATGCGTGGCACCAGCTGCTCGACCGGCGCGCGTCGCTGTCGTTCCTGTGGTGGATCGCGACCGTGCGCGAGGCCGTGAACCGGCTGCTGCCGGTCGTCGGCATCGGCGGCGAGCTGGTCGGGATCCGGATGGCGCGCTGGCAAGTGCCCGACGCGAGCCGCGTGACCGCGTCGGTGATCGTCGAGGTGCTGGTGACGATCGTCGTCCAGTATGCGTTCGCGGCGCTCGGCCTCGTGCTGCTGCTCGCGACCACGCACGACATGGGCGGCGGCACGATCGGCGTCGCGCTGCTGCTGACGCTGCCGTTGCCCGTGCTCGGCGTCGTGCTGATGCGGCGCGGCGGGATCTTCCATGCGATCGAGCGGTTCGCGGGGCGTCTGCTCGGCGATTCGCACCGGTTGCTGCAGGGTGTCGACGGCCGGCGGCTCGATGCCGACATCGACGCGCTGATGTCGCGCACGGGCCTGCTGTTCAGCGCGTTTTTCTGGCAGCTGGCCGGCTACGTGCTCGGCGCGCTCGAAATCTACTGGGCGCTCGCGCTGCTCGGCCATCCGGTGTCGATCGGCGGCGCGATCGCGATCGAGGCGATGACGCAGGCCGTGCGGCATGCGGCGTTCATGGTGCCGGGCGGCCTCGGCGTGCAGGAGGCGACCGTCGTGCTGCTCGCGCAGATGTTCGGCGTCGATCGCGACACGGCGCTGTCGCTCGCGCTGGTCAAGCGCGGCCGCGAGGTGCTGTTCGGATGTCTCGCGCTCGGTTCGTGGCAGCTTGCCGAACTCGTGCGCACGCGCAGCAGGATCGGCGCGGCCCCGGCCGTATCGCGCGTGCGCCGCGCGGACCCGGCGAGCCGCGACGCCGAGCAGCAGACCGAAACGACGCATTGAACACGAGGCAGGCTGCGCGGTCCTGCCGTCGTTCTCGCGCTTTTGGCGTGGCGCGGGTATCCTTGCCGCGTGTTTTCTCGACGCGCATTCCTTCCGATGATTTTTCGTTTCCGGCTGCTTCCCGTGACGATGCTGGCCGCCGCGCTGGCGCTGACCGGCTGCGACGACCAAGGCCATCTCGACGTGCAACGCATCAAGGACTTCTTTACCGCGATCAAGCCGGCGCCGCTGCTCCTCAAGGGGCTGAAGGCCGGCGTCTCGACCGAGGCCGACGTGCGCGACACGATGGGCAAGCCCGAGACCGAGCGCATCTTCACCGACGGCTCGAAGCGTCTCGAATATCCGCGCGGCCCGATGGGCAATCAGACATGGTTCGTCGATCTCGACGCGAGCGGGCACTACATGGGCGCGACGCAGGTGCTGACCGCCGAGAATTTCGCGAAAGTGCGCCCGGGGATGGACGAGGACGAGGTGCGGCGCCTGCTCGGCAAGCCCGGCGACATCGCGCAGTATCCGCTGAAGCCCGAGACGGTCTGGAGCTGGCGCTGGCTCGAGGACGGCGTCAACACCGACGCGTTCTTCAACGTCCATTTCGGCCCGGACGGGCTTGTCTATACGACTTCGCGCTCCGACATCCTGAAAGGGCGGTAAGCCGGCCGCCGGCGCTATATCGAAAAAGCGACCGGAAAATTGCAAAAAACCCGCTTCCCGGCGTGTCAACGGACCGTCAGGAAGCGGGTTTTTTCCTTTTGAAACAGCAGCGTAGGGCCCACGCGGAAATGATGCGACGAATTGTTGCAACGCAGCATCGGCAGATGCGGTGATTTGAGGCAATCAATTTCGCTTGCGACTATCCGCGTCAGCCCGGCGCCGGACAGTGATGCGCGCCGGTGTTTCTATCAACACTGGAGACGCGCGTGTTCCTTTACGGCTTTGGTCCCGTCCTGTGGGCCGGCACCGTGCAGACCATCGAGCTGTCGGTGCTGTCGCTCGCCACTGCGGTGGCGCTGGGGCTGATCGGCGCGGTGGCGAAGCTGTCGCACAACCGGGTGCTGCGAGCGATCGCGACCGGTTATACGACGCTGATCCGCTCGGTGCCCGATCTCGTCCTGATGCTGCTGCTGTTCTACAGCATCCAGATCTGGCTGAACCAGTTCACCGACCTCGTCGGCTGGGACCAGATCGACATCGACCCGTTCGTGGCCGGCGTGCTGACGCTCGGCTTCATCTACGGCGCGTATTTCACCGAGACGTTCCGCGGCGCGTTCCTGTCGGTGCCGCGCGGCCAGCTCGAGGCCGGCGCGGCGTACGGCATGAGCGGGATGCGCGTGTTCGTGCGGATCATGTTTCCGCAGATGATGCGTTTCGCGCTGCCGGGCATCGGCAACAACTGGCAGGTGCTCGTGAAGGCGACCGCGCTGGTGTCGATCATCGGCCTCGCGGACGTCGTGAAGGCCGCGCAGGACGCCGGCAAGAGCACGTTCAACATGTTCTTTTTCATCCTCGTCGCGGCGCTGATCTACCTCGCGATCACGACCGTTTCCAACCTCGTGCTGATCCAGCTCGAGAAGCGTTACTCCATGGGCGTGCGTCACGCAGAACTATGATCGAGATCCTCCAGGAATTCGGCAAGGCGTTCCTTTTCTGGGACGGCCAGCGCCTGTCCGGCCTCGCGGTGACGCTGTGGCTGCTCGTCGCGTCGATTTCGCTCGGCTTCGTGTGCGCGGTGCCGCTCGCGGTCGCGCGCGTGTCGAAGAAGAGATGGCTGTCGATGCCGGTGCGGTTCTACACGTACGTGTTCCGCGGCACGCCGCTCTACGTGCAGCTGCTGCTGATGTACACGGGCATGTACAGCCTCGAGTTCGTGCGCTCGCATTCGCTGCTCGACGCGTTTTTCCGCAGCGGCTTCAACTGCGCGATTCTCGCGTTCGCGCTGAACACCTGCGCGTACACGACCGAGATCTTCGCGGGCGCGATCCGCGCGATTCCGCACGGCGAGGTCGAGGCTGCGCGGGCGTACGGGATGTCGCCGTTCACGATGTACCGCCGCGTGATCCTGCCGTCGGCGCTGCGCCGCGCGTTGCCGCTGTACAGCAACGAGGTGATCCTGATGCTGCACGCGACCACCGTCGCGTTCACGGCGACCGTGCCCGACATCCTGAAGGTCGCGCGCGACGCCAATTCCGCGACCTACATGGCGTTCCAGTCGTTCGGGATCGCCGCGCTGATCTATCTTGCGGTATCGTTCGCACTCGTCGCGGCGTTTCGCCGGGCGGAGCGCCACTGGCTCGCGTATCTCGCGGCCGGCCGTCATTGATTTCACTTCGAGGAGAGCCAGTTGGCCGAGATCACTCAAACGAGCGCGTCCGCTTCCGTCAAGCTTGCCGCGGTCGACATTCACAAGCGCTATGGCGATAACGAGGTGCTCAAGGGCGTGTCGCTGAACGCGAAGGCCGGCGACGTCATCAGCATCATCGGCGCGAGCGGGTCGGGCAAGAGCACGTTCCTGCGCTGCATCAATTTTCTCGAGCGGCCGAATGCGGGGCAGATCGTCGTCGACGGCGAGGCCGTGCGTACGAAGACGGACCGCGCCGGCGCGCTCGAGGTTGCCGATCACAAGCAGTTGCAGCGCATTCGCACGAAGCTTGCGATGGTGTTCCAGCACTTCAATCTGTGGGCGCACATGAACGTGCTCGAGAACGTGATGGAGGCGCCGGTGCACGTGCTCGGCATTTCGAAGAAGGAAGCCGAGGAGCGGGCGCGCGAGTACCTGGAGAAGGTCGGCTTGCCGCCGCGCGTCGAGAAGCAGTATCCGTCGCACCTGTCGGGCGGGCAGCAGCAGCGCGTCGCGATTGCGCGGGCGCTCGCGATGCATCCGGACGTGATGCTGTTCGACGAGCCGACGTCCGCGCTCGACCCTGAGCTCGTCGGTGAAGTGTTGAAGGTGATGCAGAAGCTGGCCGAGGAAGGCCGGACGATGATCGTCGTCACGCACGAGATGGGTTTTGCGCGCAACGTGTCGAACCACGTGATGTTCCTGCATCAGGGGCGGACCGAGGAAGAGGGCGATCCGAAGGAGGTGCTGGTGCGACCGCAGAGCGAGCGTCTGAAGCAGTTCCTGTCGGGTAGTCTGAAGTAACGCGAAGGGCGGGTGTCATACGTGGTACCGGTGTCTCGTCCCGCAGGCGCCACCCGCACGACGCAGGTGGCGATCGTTGCATTGCCGCCCGTGTCGATGTCGGGCGTGGGTCCGATCGTCGATGCGCTGAATCTTGCGAACGAGATCGACGGGCGCTTGCTGTATCGGTGGCAGGTGTGTTCGTGGGATGGGCGGCCGGTGCCGCTTGCCGGCGGCGCGCAGTGGCATGCGGATGCGGCGTTCAACGATGCGATCGCGTGCGACTGGCTGATCGTCGTGTCGGAGCGGTTTCAGCAGTTTGCCGACTATCGGTTGTTTCTCGCGAGTCTTGCGCGGGTCGGGCAGCGCACGCCGGTCGTGACCGGGATTCACCACGGCGTGTGGTGGCTCGCGATGGCCGGGCAGCTTTCCGGGTATCGCGTGAGCGTGAACTGGGAGACGTATCAGCAGTTCGCCGAGCAGTTCGAGCGGTCGATCGTCACGCAGCAGATCTTCGAGATCGATCGCGATCGGGCGACCTGTGCCGGCGGGCAGGCGACCGTCGATTTCATGCTGGCCATGATTGGCCGCGAACATGGGGCCGATCTTGCCGAGCGGATTGCCGATGCGCTCGGGGCCGGCACGCTGCGCAGCGGCGAGGAGCGGCAGAGGATTCCGTTCGTTACCGCGCCGGGCGAGCGGCATCCTCGGCTCAATGATGCGTTGCTCTTGATGGAGGCCAATGTCGAGGATCCTCTGACCACCGATGAGATCGCCGGGCTCGTCGGCGTTTCGCGGCGGCAGTTGGAGCGGCTCTTTCGGCAGTATCTCGGGGCGATGCCCTCCAAGTATTACCTCAATCTTCGACTGCTCAAGGCCCGGACTCAGTTGCAGCGGACCAGCAAGTCGGTCGTTCAGGTTTCGCTTGCCTGTGGGTTCTCCTCTGCAGCGCATTTTTCCAATGCTTACCGCGAAAGGTTCGGGGTCACGCCGCGGGAAGATCGGCGGGCCTGGCTCGAGAAACAGACCGGCGGCGGCAGCGAGCCGCGCGGCGGGGCGCTCGTCGAGCGCGGGAAAGATTGAGGTTCTTTTTGCGGTGCGCTTTCGTTTTGGTCGTGCGATTTCGGTGGGCGTGAAGTACCTGTCATCGTGTCGGTCTATTAGCGTCGCCCCTGCGCGGGGCGGCGGTTACTTTTCTTTGTCTTGCCAAAGAAAAGTAACCAAAAGAAAGGCGCTGTGAAAACGCAAGACCTCCCGGTGCCATGGTCGACAGAGTGGCCACCGCCTAAGTGTCCGCGCCAGTCAGGAACCCGGAGTGGTTCGAGCAATGGTTCTGACATCACTCACCACCCAACAGAGCGGTATACCACCCGCTAGCTCCGTCCTCGCTTCGCTCGGCCGACAGGCACATCCCACAACCCACCGCCCTTATTTTTCCGGCCGCTCAATTGGGAGTGCGATCGTGCCGTCTGGCGAATGGATGCAATCGATCGAGACCGTCCGTCGTGGCGTCGCGGCGCCCGCCACTGCTTGGGGAGCTGAGTACCCGGGAATTCTGCGGGGGCATGGGCCTCGACTGGAGGGGTGGGCGCACCTTGCGGCCGAGCGAAGCGAGGACGGAGCTAGCGGGCGGTATACCGCTCTGTTGGGTAGTGGTAGGTGTCAGAACCATTGCTCGCACCACTCCGGGTTCCGAACTGGCGCGGACACTTAGGCGGTGGCCACTCTGTTGACCATGGCACCGGGAGGTCTTGCGTTTTCACAGCGCCTTTCTTTTGGTTACTTTTCTTTGGCAAGACAAAGAAAAGTGACCGCTGCCCCGCGGAGGGGCGACGCTAATAGACCGACACGATGACAGGTGCTTCACGCCCACCGAAAGCGCACCACCCAAACAGACCCCAAAAAAAACCAACAAAACCGGACCACAGCAAAAACGAACCCCGCCTGGAGGGCAAAATACCTGAAGCAGCCGCTTCCGATAGAACCCGTCGCAAATCCGCAAGACGCTTGCGTCACCCTTACCTAAACTTGATCCTGTTGAACCCTCTTACGAAACCGAAAGGAACGACCATGACGACCTCGACCGTGACCCGCCAGACATTCGACGAAGTGATGGTGCCGGTATTTTCTCCCGCGCCGTTCGTGCCGGACCGTGCAGAGGGCTCCCGCGTGTGGGACACGGCCGGCCGCGAGTACGTCGATTTCGCGTGCGGCATCGCGGTCACGTCGCTGGGCCACGGCCACCCGGAACTGCTGAAGGTCCTGGACGAACAAGGCCGCAAGCTCTGGCACATCGGCAACGGCTACACGAACGAGCCGGTGCTGCGCCTCGCGAAGCGCCTCGAATCGCTGACCTTCGCCGACCGCGCATTCTTCGCGAACTCGGGCGCGGAAGCGAACGAAGCCGCACTGAAGCTCGCGCGCCGCGTCGCCTTCGACCGCCACGGCGCCGACAAATACGAAATCGTGTCGTTCGTCCAGTCGTTCCACGGCCGCACGTTCTTCACGGTCAGCGTCGGCGGTCAGCCGAAGTACTCGGAAGGCTTCGGCCCGGTGCCGGAAGGCATCAAGCACCTGCCGTTCAACGACATCGAAGCCGCGAAAGCCGCGATTGGCCCGAAAACCTGCGCGGTGATCGTCGAGCCGGTGCAAGGCGAAGGCGGCGTGATCCCGGCCGATCCGGCGTTCCTGAAGGCACTGCGCGAAGCCTGCGACGCAAACGACGCACTGCTGATCTTCGACGAAGTGCAAACGGGCGTCGGCCGCACCGGCCAGTTCTACGCGTACATGGACACGGGCGTCACGCCCGACATCCTGACGACCGCGAAGGCGCTCGGCAACGGCTTCCCGATCGGCGCGATGCTGACGACGAACGAACTGGCCGCGCACTTCAAGGTCGGCGTGCACGGCACGACCTACGGCGGCAACCCGCTCGCGTCGGCGATCGCGGACAAGGTCGTCGAACTGATCGCCGACCCGGCACTGCTCGAAGGCGTGCGCGAACGCAGCGTGCGGCTGAAGGGCGCGCTCGAACGCATCAACGCACGCTTCGGCATCTTCAAGGACGTCCGCGGCAAGGGCCTGCTGGTCGGCGCGGAACTCACCGCCGCATTCGACGGCCGCGCGAAGGACTTCGTCACGGCCGCCGCCGAAAACGGCCTGATCATGCTGATCGCCGGCCCGAACGTGCTGCGCTTCGTCCCGTCGCTCGTGATCCCGTTCGACCTGCTCGACGAAGGCGTGAAGCGCTTCGAGAAGGCGGTCGAGCAGGTGCTCGCGGCCCAGGAAGCCACCGCGCGCTGATCGGCGCACCCCATCGCAGACAGGAACGACGATGCTATTTGTTCGCCCCGGCAAACTCACGGATCTCGATGCGCTCGCGCACATGGCGCGCACCGCGCAGCCGGTCCTGCACTCGCTGCCGCACGACCGCGCGGCGCTCGAAGCGCGCGTGGCGCTCTCCGAGGATTCATTTCGCGCGGACGTCGACTTCGCCGGCGAAGAGTTCTATCTCTTCGTGCTCGAGGATTCGTCGACGGGCAAGCTGCTCGGCACGGCGAGCATCGTGGCCGCGGCCGGCTACTCGGAACCGTTCTACGCGTTCCGCAACGACGCGCTGATCCACGCGTCGCGCGAGTTGCACGTGAACCGCAAGATCCACGCGCTCACGATGTCGCACGAGCTGACCGGCAAGAGCCGGCTGGCCGGCTTCTACGTCGATCCGTCGCTGCGCGGCGACGCGGCCGCGCACCTGATCTCGCGCGCGCGGATGATGTACATCGCCGCGAACCGCCGCCGCTTCACGCCGGAAGTGTTCACGCTGCTGCTCGGCGTAAGCGACGGCACGGGCGCGTCGCCGTTCTGGGAAGCAGTGGGCCGCAAGTTCTTCGGCCGCGATTTCACCGACGTCGACATCGCGTCGGGCGGCCGCAGCCGTACGTTCATCGCGGAAGTGATGCCCGCGTATCCGCTCTACGTGCCGCTGTTGCCGGAAGCCGCGCAGCGCGTGCTCGGCGAGCCGAACGAAACGGCGCTGCTCGCGTACGACATCCACCTCGAGGAAGGCTTCGAGCCGGACCGCTTCGTCGACATCTTCGACGCAGGCCCGGTGCTGACCGCGCAGGTCGACCGCACCGCATGCGTGAAGCACGGCGCGGAGCGCACGGTGCGCGAAGCGGCGCACCAGCACGGCGACGTCGCGTACATGGTGTCGGCGGGCAGCGGCGAGTCGTTCCGCTGCGTGCTGGCCGACCTGCCGGGCGACAGCACCGATGCGCCGCTCGCCGGCGACGTGCGCGCGGCACTCGACGTGAAGGATGGCGATGTCGTGCGCTGCGTGCCGCTGCATCGCCGCGACGATGAAGAATTGAAGGGGGACGCAGCATGATCGTCGTTCGGGTCGTACAAACGGGCGACGTCGACGCGCTCGTGTCGCTCGCGCAGGAAACCGGGCCGGGCCTGACCACGTTCAAGCCCGACCGCGACGCGCTCGCCGCGCGCATCGAACGCTCGCGCCGCACGCTCGAAGGCAACGCGGCGCCGGGCGAAGCCGGCTACTTCTTCGTGATGGAAGATTCGAAGACGGGCGACATCGCCGGCGTGTGCGGAATCGAGACGCAGGTCGGCCTCGAGCAGCCGTTCTACAACTATCGCGTGAGCACGGTCGTGCACGCGAGCCAGGAACTCGGCGTGTGGACGCGGATGCATGCGCTGAACATCTCGCACGACCTGACGGGCTACGCGGAAGTGTGCTCGCTGTTCCTGAGCCCGCGCTATCGCACGGGCGGCGTCGGCGGCCTGCTGTCGCGCTCGCGGTTCATGTTCATCGCGCAGTTCCGCGACCGCTTCCCGGAACGCATCTGCGCGGAACTGCGCGGCCACTTCGACGAGGACGGCACGTCGCCGTTCTGGCGCGCAGTCGGTTCGCACTTCTATCAGATCGATTTCAATGCGGCGGACTACCTGAGCTCGCACGGCCGCAAGTCGTTCCTCGCGGAACTGATGCCGCGCTATCCGGTGTACGTCGACCTGCTGCCGCAGGACGCGCAGGACGCGGTCGGCCTCACGCATCGCGACACGCTGCCGGCCCGCAAGATGCTCGAAGCCGAAGGGCTGCGCTACCAGAACCACGTCGACATATTCGACGCGGGCCCGGTGCTCGAATGCCACATCAACGACCTGCGCACGGTGCGCGAGAGCGTCGTCGTGCCGGTCGCGATCGGTGTGCCCGATGCGACGGAAGGTACACCGAAGTCGCTCGTGTCGAACACGTCGCTCGACGATTTCCGCGTCGGCGTCGCGCCGGGCGTGGTCGCGAACGGTTCGTTCGTGCTGTCGGCCGACGATGCCGCCGCGCTCGACGTGAAGGCCGGCGATCCGGTCCGCGTGCTGCCGCTCAAAGTCAAACAGGGATAAACGAATCATGACGGAACTCTTCATCGACGGCGCCTGGGTCGCAGGCTCGGGCCCCGTCTTCGCTTCGCGTAACCCGGGCACCGACGCCGTCGCCTGGCAGGGCGCGAGCGCGTCGGCGGCCGACGTCGACCGCGCGGTCGCGAGCGCGCGCCGCGCGTTCGCCGGCTGGTCGGCGCTCGACTTCGAAGCGCGCTGCGAAATCGTCAAGCGCTTTGCCGCGTTGCTCACCGAACGCAAGGAAGCGATCGCGACCGCCATCGGCCGCGAAACGGGCAAGCCGCTGTGGGAAGCGCGCACCGAAGTCGCGGCGATGGCCGCGAAGGTCGGCATCTCGATCCAGGCGTACCAGGAGCGCACCGGCGAGAAGCGTCAGGACATGGCCGACGGCGTCGCGGTGCTGCGCCATCGCCCGCACGGCGTCGTCGCGGTGTTCGGCCCGTACAACTTCCCCGGCCATTTGCCGAACGGGCATATCGTGCCGGCGCTGATCGCGGGCAACACGGTCGTGTTCAAGCCGTCCGAACTTGCGCCGGGCGTCGCGCGCGCAACGGTCGAGGTCTGGCACGAAGCCGGGCTGCCGGCCGGCGTGCTGAACCTCGTGCAGGGCGAGAAGGACACCGGCATCGCGCTCGCGAATCACCGGCAGATCGACGGGCTGTTCTTCACCGGCAGCTCCGATACGGGCACGCTGCTGCACAAGCAGTTCGGCGGCCGTCCGGAAATCGTGCTCGCGCTCGAGATGGGCGGCAACAACCCGCTCGTGATCGGCGAAGTCGAGGACATCGACGCGGCCGTGCACCACACGATCCAGTCGGCGTTCCTGTCGGCCGGCCAGCGCTGCACGTGCGCACGCCGCATCTTCGTGCCGCAGGGCGCGTTCGGCGATCGCTTCGTCGCGCGCTTCGCCGACGTCACGTCGAAGATCACGGCCGACGTGTTCGACGCCGATCCGCAGCCGTTCATGGGCGCGGTGATCTCGGCGCGCGCGGCGGCGAAGCTCGTCGATGCGCAGGCGCGCCTGATCGAGCAGGGCGCGAAGCCGATCATCGCGATGACGCAGCGCGATCCGCGCCTCGGCTTCGTGAACGCGTCGATCATCGACGTGACCGGCGTCGCGAACCTGCCGGACGAAGAGCACTTCGGCCCGCTCGCGCAGATCGTCCGCTACGCGACGTTCGACGAGGCGATCGAGCGTGCGAACGATACGGCGTTCGGCCTGTCCGCCGGCCTGCTCGCCGACGACGCGAACGCTTGGGCGCACTTCCGCCGCACGATCCGCGCGGGGATCGTCAACTGGAACCGCCCGACCAACGGCGCATCGTCGGCCGCGCCGTTCGGCGGCACGGGCCGCTCGGGCAACCATCGGCCGAGCGCGTACTACGCGGCCGACTACTGCGCGTATCCGATGGCGTCGGTGGAAAGCACGCAACTGACCTTGCCCGCGAGCCTGTCGCCGGGCCTGCATTTCTGATCGAGGGAGCGACGATGAACGCACAAGAAGCCAATTTCGACGGACTCGTCGGCCCGACCCACAACTACGCCGGGCTGTCGTTCGGCAACGTGGCGTCGCTGAACAACGAGAAGTCGGCCGCGAATCCGAAGGCGGCCGCGAAGCAGGGGCTGCGCAAGATGAAGCAGCTCGCGGATCTCGGCTTCGCGCAAGGCGTGCTGCCGCCGCAGGAGCGGCCGTCGCTGCGCCTGCTGCGCGAGCTCGGCTTCTCCGGCAAGGACGCGGACGTGATCGCGAAGGCCGCGAAGCAGGCGCCCGAGCTGCTCGCCGCGGCGAGCTCGGCGTCGGCGATGTGGACCGCGAACGCGGCGACCGTCAGCCCGTCGGCCGACACGAGCGACGGCCGCGTGCATTTCACGCCGGCCAACCTGTGCAGCAAGCTGCATCGTGCGATCGAGCACGAAGCGACGCGCCGCACGCTGTCGACGCTGTTTGCGGACCCCGCGCACTTCGCGGTGCACGACGCGCTGACGGGCACGCCGGCGCTCGGCGACGAAGGCGCGGCGAACCACACGCGCTTCTGCGCCGAATACGGCAAGCCGGGCGTCGAGTTCTTCGTGTACGGCCGCGCGGAATACCGCCGCGGGCCGGAGCCGAAGCGCTTCCCGGCGCGCCAGACGTTCGAGGCGAGCCGCGCGGTCGCGCATCGCCACGGGCTCGCGGAAGAAGCGACGGTCTATGCGCAGCAGGATCCGGACGTGATCGATGCGGGCGTGTTCCACAACGACGTGATCTCGGTCGGCAATCGCGACACGCTGTTCACGCACGAGCGCGCGTTCGTCAACAAGCAGGCGATCTACGACACGCTGACCGCCGCGCTCGACGCGCGCGGCGCGCGGCTGAACGTGATCGAGGTGCCCGATGCGGCGGTGAGCGTGAACGACGCCGTCACGTCGTACCTGTTCAACAGCCAGCTGCTGTCGCGCGCGGACGGCTCGCAGGTGCTCGTCGTGCCGCAGGAGTGCCGCGAGAACGCGAACGTCGCCGCCTATCTCGACCGGCTCGCGGCCGGCAACGGGCCGATTCGCGACGTGCTCGTGTTCGACCTGCGCGAAAGCATGAAGAACGGCGGCGGCCCCGCGTGCCTGCGCCTGCGCGTCGTGCTGACCGACGCGGAGCGCGCGGCCGTCACGTCGAACGTGTGGATCGACGACACGCTGTTCGCGTCGCTCGACGCGTGGATCGACAAGCATTACCGCGATCGTCTCGCGCCGGAAGATCTCGCCGATCCGGCGCTGCTCGACGAATCGCGCACCGCGCTCGACGCGCTCACGCAGATCCTGCGCGTCGGGTCGCTGTATGACTTCCAGCGCTGAGTCGCGCATGCCGGCCGCCGCGCTGCTCGACGACTTCCTCGCGTTCACGCTCGCGGGCGACGCGCCGGCGGTGAGAGCGGGCGCGTGTGCGAACGGCGCGGTGCGCTGGCAATGGCTCGGCGACGGGCTGCTCGCGCTCGAGCCGGCAGCGGGCGACGCCGATGACGCAGCGCGCGCGAGCGTGCTCGTGTCGGCCGGCGTGCACGGCGACGAGACCGCGCCGATCGAGCTGCTGTCGATGCTCGTGCGCGATGTCGCCGCGCGGACGCTGCCGCTCGCGTGCCGGCTGCTCGTCGTGCTCGGCAACGTGCCGGCGATGCGTGCGGGCGAACGCTATCTCGACGACGACCTGAACCGGCTGTTCAGCGGCCGTCACGCGCAGGTGCCGACGAGCCGCGAAGCGCCGCGCGCCGCGCAGCTCGAAGCCGCGGCCGCCGCGTTCTTCGCGGCTGCGCCGGCGGGCGGCGCGCGCTGGCACATCGACATGCACACGGCGATCCGCGCATCGGTATTCGAGCAGTTCGCGTTGCTGCCGCACACGGGCACGCCGCCTACGCGCGCGATGGTCGAGTGGCTCGGCGATGCGCGCATCGCGGCCGTGCTGCTGCATACCGCGAAGGGCAACACGTATTCGCACTTCACGGCCGAGCAGTGCGGCGCGCTCGCGTGCACGCTCGAACTCGGCAAGGTGCGGCCGTTCGGCCAGAACGACCTCAGCCGGTTCGCGCCGGCCGATCGCGCGGTGCGCAAGCTGTTGTCCGGTGCATCGGCAGATACCGACGCGCCGCTGCCGCGCGTGTTCACGGTAATCGACCAGATCACGAAGCAGAGCGACGCGCTCGAGCTGTTCGTCGCCGCCGACGTCGCGAACTTCACCGCGTTCCCGCGCGGCACCGTGCTCGCGCAGGACGGCGACTACCGCTACACGGTCAAGCACGACGAGGAGCGCATCGTGTTTCCGAATCCGACCGTGAAGCCGGGTTTGCGCGCCGGCTTGCTGGTCGTGGATACGACGCGCGACACGCTCGCCGCGCTCGCCTGACCGATGAGCCATCGCGCGGGCCGCGGCAGCTCGCGGCCCGCGCATCGTCCCGCAGTCCGTTCATTTTCGCGCTGACACGCGCATGCCGCGCAGACGGCGCGTGCGTCGCGCTTGCGTATTTGCGACATCGTCTTGCAAGTTCCACGAGCGGCGCGGCGGCGGCCCGCGCCCCGCAGCGCACCATCGCGTGCCGGCCGCCGCTTTGGCGTGTCGGGCCGCGCGGGTTGGTACAATCGCGGCCTTGCGGCTGTTGCGCCGCATCACGGCGCGGCGTCGGCATTGCCGGGGTCATTCGACCCTGCAATGATGCGTGCGCCGGTCGTTCCGGAACATTCGAGTATCGAGGAGAACACCTGATGAAGTTGGATTGGCGTAAAGTGGCCGCGCACGCGGTAGTGGCGGCATCGGCGGTGGCGGCAGGCAGCGTGATGGCCGCGGATCTGAAAGAGATCCGTTTTGGCGTCGAGGCCTCGTACGCGCCGTTCGAATACAAGACGCCCGACGGCAAGCTGACCGGCTTCGACATCGACATCGGCAACGCGGTGTGCGCGAAGCTGAAGACGAAGTGCGTGTGGGTCGAGAACGACTTCGACGGCCTGATTCCCGCGCTGCAGGCGCGCAAGTTCGACGCGATCAACTCGGACATGACGATCACCGACCAGCGCAAGCACGCGATCGCGTTCACCGATCCGATCTACACGATCCCGAACCAGCTGATCGCGAAGCAGGGCAGCGGCCTGCTGCCGACGCCGCAATCGCTGAAGGGCAAGCGCGTCGGCGTGCTGCAGGGCACGATCCAGGAAGCGTATGCGAAGAAGAAATGGGCGCCGGCCGGCGTCGACGTCGTGCCGTACCAGACGCAGGATCTGGCGTATGCCGACCTGAAGTCGGGCCGTCTCGACGCGACGTTCCAGGATTCGGAAGCGGGCTCGAAGGGCTTCCTGACGAAGCCGCAAGGCCAGGGCTTCGGCTTCGCCGGCGGCACCGTCAGCGATGCCGAGATCCTCGGCTCGGGCGTCGGCTTCGGCCTGCGCAAGAACGACGCGCCTCTGAAGACCGCGCTCGATCAGGCGCTGAAGGAACTGAAGGCGGACGGCACGATCGACGCGCTCGCGAAGAAGTACTTCAGCGTGCCGGTCACGCTCAAGTAAGCGCTTCGATCCGTCGTACGATGCAGCCGGCCGCGTTCGCGGCCGGTTTGCTTTTGGGCAGCGGATTTCGTGCGCCGGCCGGCGGGCCGTCGCGCATTATGCCGATTGCGCGGGAAAGAACCGCCCGAGTTCGCGCGCGAGCTCGTTGAGCACGCTCATCTCCTGCTGCGTGATCTTGCGCGCGGGTTGCGCGCCGGCCCAGTCGCCGTACAGCAGCGCGACGGTCGTCGTGCCGACCCGCACCGGCAGCAGCACGAACGCGCGCGTGTCGGGCAGCGCATCGACGTACCACGCGGGGAGCCGCTTCACCATTTTCGGATCCTGTGCCTGCTCGATGAAGATGCCGACCGAGTTCGTGATCGCGAGATGGAACACGTCCGGCTCGAAGCGCTCGTCGAACGCGAGCCGGTCGAGCGCCGCATCGACGTCCGGGCCGAAGCCGAGACGCGCGGCGAACGTGCCGTCGCCGCGGCGTACGAACATCACGGTGCGCGTGAACGCGAGGCCCGCGAGCAGGCTCTCCGACGCGAGCGCGAGCACCGGCGTCAGCACGTGCTCGGACGGCAGCGCGCGCAGGTCGGCAAGACCGGCTTCGAGGCACGCTTCGGGTTCGGTCTGCGCGCGCGCGATCGCGTCCGCGTTCGCGCGCAGCTCGACGATCTCGCGCATCACGGTGTCGCTCGCTTCCTCGCGCGCGAGCCGCTCGGCGATTTCGACGAGCGCGTCGGACTCGATCTCCAGCTCGGCGCCGTAATGCTGCGCGAGCGCCGCGATGTGCGCGTCGCGCTGCGGGCTCGCCGGCATCGCGAGCGCGCCGGCGACATCGGTCGAGCAGCGGCTCACCGCGCGCAGCCAGCGCACGCGCTCGGAGCTGTCGTCGGCGCACGCGTCGTGGAGCCGCAGGCAGTCGTCGCCATCGTCGTCGTCCGCGCCCGCGGCGCCGCCGGCCTTTGCGGCGCGGCCGTCGCCGTTGGACATCCCCGCGCGGATCACGTCGGGCAGCCGCCAGCTCGCGGCGGCCTCGAGGCCGATCTCGTCGAAGCCGACACCGAGCACGTCGACGCACGCGGCCGCATCGTCGCCGTCCAGTTCGGCGGCGCGGCGGCGGATCCGGTCCCATTCGCTGTCGAGATAGCAGACGACGAGCAGCTTGCCGACCTGGCGCATCAGCGTGCAGACGACGGCCTCTTCGCCGCCGCGCAGCTCGGCGTGCTCGGTCAGCTTGCGCGCGACGCAGCCGGACAGCAGCGCGCGGTTCAGCTCGAGCTTCGCGTCGATGCGGCGCGGCGTGCTGTGATGGAAGTGGTCGACGAGCTTCAGCCCGACGACGAGATGGCCGACGGTGTCCATGCCGAGCACCATCAGCGCCCGCGTGACGGTCGTGATGTTGCCGCCGAACGCCATGTACATCGCGGAGTTCGCGAGCCGCAGCACTTTCTGCGTGAGCGCGAAATCCGACAGCACGACGCGCACGAGCGCGGTGAAGTCGAGATCGTCGTTCTTCATCGCGGCCATCGTCGCGCGCAGCGACTCGGACAGCAGCGGGAAGTCGCCCCGTTCGTTCATCCGGGCCCACAGCTTGTCGAGCAGTGCCGTGCGGGGCAGGTGTGCGGTGATTGACATACGGATTCGTCCGGTGCGCCGTGCGCGTCAGGCGGCGTGCAGGCGCAGCTGCTGCGCCTCGAAGCGCCGTGCGAGCTCTTCGGACGGCAGCGCCTGGCAGACGAGCCAGCCCTGGATGTGATTGCAGCCCATTTCGGTCAGCAGTTCGCGTTGTGCTTCCGTCTCGACGCCTTCCGCGACGAGCTCGAGATCGAGCGTCTGCGCGAGGCCGACCACGGCCGACACGATCGCGCGGTCGTTGCGCGACGTCAGCAGGTTCTCGACGAAGCTGCGGTCGATCTTCAGCTTCGCGAGCGGGAAGCGCTGCAGATACGCGAGGCTCGAATAGCCGGTGCCGAAATCGTCGATCGCGAAGCGGATGCCGAGCTCGGTCAGTTCCTCCAGCAGCGCCTTCGCCTGCGCGGGATCGTGCATCAGCAGGCTTTCGGTGATTTCGAGCACGATGCGGCGCGGGTCGATGCCCGTCAGCGTGATCGCCTCGCGCACGCTCTGCGTGAAGCGCGGGTCGCGGAACTGCTGCGGCGACACGTTGACCGCCACGTACTGCAGCGCGAGCCCCTGCCGGTCCCACGCGACGAGCTGCATGCACGCGGCCTTGAGCACCCAGTTGCCGAGGTAGTTGATCAGGCCGATCGATTCGGCGAGCGGGATAAAGGTTGCCGGCGGCACGAGGCCGTGCACCGGATGGCGCCAGCGGATCAGCGCCTCGACGCCGACCACCGCGCCCGACTGGCTGCGCGTGATCGGCTGGAAGTGCAGCGAGAATTCGCCGTTGCGCACGCCGTCGTACAGGTCGGCTTCGAGCTTCAGAAGTTCGGCGTCGGCCGGATCGTCGACGGGCGCATGAAACGCGAGCGCATTGCCGCCCGACGCCTTCGCCTGCGCGAGCGCATGGTCCGCGCGGCGCAGCAGCGGGCTGTGATGCTGCGCGCGGTGCGGCGCCGCGCGTTCGTCCGGGTACAGCGCGATGCCGATGCTCGCGGACAAGTGGACGGTCTGCCCCTGGTACACGTAGGGTTCTCGCACCGCGGCCTGCAGCCGGCGCGCGAGCGCATCCGCGGCGTCGCTTGCGCGCGCGCGGTCGGGCGCGGTGAACACGATCGCGAACTTGTCGCTCGCGACACGCGCGAGCTGCTCGTCGGGCGCGACGAGCGCCTGCAGCCGCTGCGCGGTCTGGCGCAGCAGCGCATCGCCGGCGTCGTAGCCGAGCGCGCGGTTGATGCGCTGGTAATCGTCGAGGTCGAGCAGCAACAGCGCCGCGCAGGTGCCGGCCGCGTCGGCGGCCTGCTGCGCGCGCATCAGCGCGGGCACGAGCGCGGACAGGTTGTCGAGCCCCGTCATCGGATCGTGGTGCATCTCGTACGTCAGCCGCGCCTCGAGCGCGCGCCACGCCGACACGTCGAACGCGGCGATCGCGAAGCCGTCGACGCCGTGATGGCGGCTCTTGAACGCACGGATCTCGACGTCGAGCGGGTACGTGAGCGACTTGACGATGCACAGCGTCGCTTTCTCGACCTGGCCCGAGCGCGCAGCGCGTGCAAGCAGGCCTTCGAGCGCCGCGGTATCCTGTTCGGCGATCAGATCGCGCAGCGTCAGCGTATGCAGGTAGTCGCGGTGGTAGCCGATGAAGCGCAGGCTTGCATCGGACACGTACAGGAAGCGCAGTTCGCGGTCGACATGGGCGAGGAAGTCCACCGTGCCGACCGTCTGTTCCAGCCAGCTGCGCACGGTGTCGTCGCGACGCGGCGCGCCGGCGCGCGCAGGCATCAGCGCGCCGCCCGACCGGGCGAAGCGGCGCAGCGTATGCAAGGCGCTGCGCCAGGAGCCCTTGCGTGGCGTCTGTTTCCTGTTGGCTTCCATGTTTCTCGCTGACGATTAGGGCTGGAACCGGTTGTCCGGAAAGATTAACGGCAGCTTGCGCGGAATCTTTAACCGACCGGCCGGCAGCGCCGCGCGCTGCCGGTCGGGTCGTGCATCGCGGCGTTCGACACGCGAACGCCGGTGGGGGCCTACTTCGGGCTGACTTTATAAGAAATGAGGACGCAGATGAAGCGAAAACTATGGGTGGGCGCCACGGCGGCGCTGCTGGTCGCCGGTCATGCGCTGGTCGCGCAGGCTCAACTGAAGCCGGGCGATGCGGCCCCGGTCTTCACGACGCAGGCGTCGCTGGGCGGCAAGACCTACACGTACTCGCTCGCCGATGCGCTGAAGCGCGGGCCCGTCGTGCTGTATTTCTACCCGGCGGCGTTCACGAAGGGGTGCACGATCGAGGCGCACGCGTTCGCGGATGCGGTCGATCGTTATGCCGCGTACGGCGCGACCGTGATCGGCGTATCGGCCGACAACATCGACACGCTGACGAAGTTCTCGGTGAGCGAGTGCCGCAGCAAGTTTCCGGTCGCGGCCGATCCGGACGCGAAGATCATCCGCGAATACGACGCGAAGCTGCCCGCGGTCGATCGTGCGAATCGCGTGTCGTACGTGATCTCGCCGGAACGGAAGGTGCTGTACGAATACACGAGCCTGTCGCCGGACAAGCACGTCGAGAACACGCTCGCCGCGGTGAAGGCGTGGGCCGACGCGCATCCGAAGCAGTGAGCCGCGGGCAGTAAGCCCACAGTAAAGCGGCCCGCATCGCGGGCCGCCGGCTCGACGAAACGCGCCGCCAACGCGGCGCGCGCATCCGTTACGCGCGCAACGCCTGTTCGATCGGCACGCTGCCGCCGACGAAGCCGATGACCTTGCGCGAAATGCCGAGCTTGATCGCTTCGATCGCGGCCCATGCGACATCCTGGCGCGATACCGGCGGCGCTGCGTCGAGCGGCTCCTCGGTCAGCGCGATCTTGCCGACGCCCGGGCCGTCCGCGAGCGGGCCGGGGCGCAGGATCACGTAGTCGATGCCCGACGCGATCACGCGCTCGTCGCCTTCGCGCTTCATCTGCGAATAATGGCGCAGCGCGCCGCTGCGCTCCGGCCAGTACGCGGTCAGCGAGCTGATCACGACCAGCTTCTGCACGTTGTAGGCGAGCGCGTGCTCGGCCGTGCGCGCGACCGCGTCGCGATCGATCTGCTCCTCTTCGGTCGCGCCTTCCGATTCGGCCGAGCCGGCCGCGTAGATCACGTGCGTGATGCCCTGGAACGCGTGCGAGAAATCGCCCGTCAGATCGGCCTCGACGACCTTCGCGCCCGGCAGCGCATAGCCGCGCCGGCGCACCAGCGCAGTGACCTCGAATTCCGGCTGCTTGAGCAGCAGATCCGCGCAGGCCAGGCCCGTGCGGCCGGTCGCGCCAATCAGCAGTACCTTCGTCGTCATGAAACCGCTCCTCGCTCGATGCGTCATCCATCCAGATAGGGACGGACGACCGATACTCAAGTGTATGTCGATTTGAGCCGGCGGCGCGCAGGTAATTGGGGCTGTACCGCTGCGCGGCCGCCGGCGCGGGGCGCGAGGCCCCGTCGGCCGCGTTGCCGCATGCGCCGATTGCGGGATCGGCCCGCCGACCGGCTATCATGTGCGCGATGCATTTTTCGCCGCTGCGCAACAACAACGCGGCGGCCAACCGGTTGGAGTACACATGGCATTACCCCTGGACAACGTCAGCATGGCCGTGTTCTGCGACTTCGAGAACGTCGCGCTCGGCGTGCGCGACGCGAAGTACGAGAAGTTCGACATCAAGCCCGTGCTCGAGCGGCTGCTGCTGAAGGGCAGCATCGTCGTGAAGAAGGCCTATTGCGACTGGGATCGCTACAAGGGATTCAAGGCGGCGATGCACGAGGCGAGCTTCGAGCTGATCGAGATTCCGCACGTGCGCCAGTCGGGCAAGAATTCCGCGGACATCCGGCTCGTCGTCGACGCGCTCGATCTCTGCTACACGAAGTCGCACGTCGACACGTTCGTGATCATCAGCGGCGACTCGGATTTTTCGCCGCTCGTGTCGAAGCTGCGCGAGAACGCGAAGAAGGTGATCGGCGTCGGCGTGAAGAAGTCGACGTCGGACCTGCTGGTCGCGAACTGCGACGAATTCATTTTTTACGACGATCTGGTGCGCGAGCAGCAGCGCGCGCTCGCGAAGCGCGAACAGCAGCAGCGCACCGGCAACGGCGGCGCGAAGCGCGCGGACGAGCCGTCGCGCAAGCCGGAGCTCGAGCTGCGGCGCAGCGAGGCGATCGCGCTCGCGGTCGAGACGTTCGATGCGCTGGCGTCCGAGCGCGACGACGTCGGCAAGATCTGGGCGTCGGTGCTCAAGAGCGCGATCAAGCGCCGCAAGCCGGACTTCAACGAGTCGTATTACGGCTTCCGCGCGTTCGGCAACCTGCTCGACGAAGCGCAGGCGCGCGGTCTGCTCGAAGTGGGGCGCGACGACAAGTCCGGCGCGTTCGTGTCGCGGCCGCGGCAGCCGACGGTGGCCGAGCCGGTGGCGGCGGCCCGCGACGAGCGGGCCGTGCATCACGGGCACGGCGGGCGCCACGCGGAACCGGCGCCGGCGGAGCGCGAGTCGCGCCATCGCGGAAAGCGGGCGGAAACGGCCGCGCAGGACAGCGTGCAGGCCGACGTGGAAGCGGCGATCGCCGTCGACGTCGCGAGCGAAGTGCCGGCCGTGCCGGCAGTAACGGCAGTAACGGCCGAAGCGGTCGAAGCGGCCGAAGCGGGCGAGCCGCACGGCGACGCTAAGGACGGCCGCAAGCGCGCGCGCAAGAGCGCGGCGAAGAAGGCCGGCGCGAAGAAGGGCGGCGACGCGAAGGGCGCCGGCCGTCACGCGGCGGACGAACCGGGCGCCCATGGCGGCGCGAAGCACGGTGGCGACCCGCATGCGCAAGGCAAGCACGCCGAAGCGGCGCATCGCGATCCGGATCATGGTGACGAGCGGCATGTCGCGGCGCGGGGCGCGACGCCGGCGGGCGGCGAGGACGGTGCAACGGCGGCGGCTGTGCAGCCGTCGCACGACGCAGCACCGGCGGCATCGGCAGCCGAATCCGCCGGCGAAGCAGCGAGCGAACCGGCGACCGGCGCCAAGCCGAAGAAGCCGGCCCGCAAGACGGCGACCCGCGCGCGTCGCCCGCGCAAGACGGCGGCCGCCGCCGAGTAACCCGCCGCCGGACAACGCGACGTCCGGCCGCCGGCGTCGTTACGTCACCCTGGCCAGCGGCGCTTGACCGCAGCGAGCGCATTCCGGCCTTCGGCCCACGCGCTTCGTCACCTGTTTCGCCGCGAGCGCCGCGGCGCCCGCTGCGGTGGCGGCCCGGTGCCATGCACGTTCGCGCCAACGGCCGACGTGTCGCTCGCGCGCTTCGGCCGCATGCTTTCGCCGGCGGCGACCGTATCGGCCGTCGCCAGTGCAACGCCGGCCGGCGCTTCGTCACCCGTTCAGTGCGTACGGTTGCGTCATCACTTCGAGAAAGTGACCGTCCGGATCGTCGAAATACACGCCGCGCCCGCCGTTGTGGCGGTAGACGTCGCCGGCTTGCCGCTTCGCCGGGTCGGCCCAATGCGGGAGCCCGCGCTCGCGAATGCGTGCATACACGCGATCGAAGCCGGCTTCGTCGATCAGAAACGCGTAGTGCTGCGCGGTGATTTCTCCGCCTTGCTCATAGAAATCGAGCGACACGCCGTTGTCGAGCTGGACGACAGCATCGCGCCGAACGGCGTCGGCGGCGGCAGTTCCAGAAGCTCGGTGAGAAAGCGGCTCGACGCGCGCTTGTCGCGACACCAGACGATCGTATGGTTCAGCTGGACGTTCATGGCAGGTTCCCCGCAACGGGGCGCAAGAGTGGCGCATCGAAATACGATAGTCGATCGCAGCGGCCGCGCAAGCACGCGAGCGGCCGCTGCGTCGAGCGGCCGCCATTGCCGCGCTCATGACCGCGTTACCCCGTGATCCGGTGATCCCGCGATCCCGCTCCCGTTACTCGCCGGCCACCGCCGGCCCGCCCGAATTGCCGCGGCGGTTGCGGCGCTTCTCGCTCCATACGCGCAGCCGGTCCATGTACAGATAGACGACCGGCGTCGTATAGAGCGTCAGCACCTGCGACATGATCAGGCCGCCCGCGATCGCGATCCCGAGCGGCGCGCGCAGCTCGGCGCCGTCGCCGTTGCCGAACGCGAGCGGCAGCGCGCCGAGCAGCGCCGCCATCGTCGTCATCATGATCGGCCGGAAGCGCAGCAGGCACGCTTCGTGGATCGCGTCGAACGACGACTTGTGGCCGTTGCGCGTCTGGTCGATCGCGAAATCGACCATCATGATCGCGTTCTTCTTCACGATGCCGATCAGCAGGATCACGCCGATCAGCGCGATGATGCTGAACTCGGTCTTGAACAGCAGCAGTGCGAGCAGCGCGCCGACGCCGGCCGACGGCAGCGTCGACAGGATCGTGATCGGGTGGATGTAGCTCTCGTACAGGATCCCGAGCACGATGTAGACGGCCAGCAGCGCCGCGAGGATCAGGATCGGCTGGTTGTTCAGCGACTGCTGGAACGCCTGCGCGGTGCCCTGGAAGCTGCCGACGATCGTCGGCGGCACGCCGATCTGCGCCATCGTCTGGTAGATCACCTGGGTCGCCTGCGACAGCGACACGCCCGGCGGCAGGTTGAACGAGATCGTCGTCGCGACGAACAGCCCCTGGTGGTTCACCGACAGCGGCGTCGTGCTCGGGCCGAAGGTCGCGATCGCGGACAGCGGGATCATCGTCGACTTCGACGTCGACACCGCCGCGCCCGACGACGCGCTCGACTTGCCGCTCGACGCGATCGAGTTCAGCGCCTGGTTGCGCGCGGAATCGGACGCGATCGCCGCGGCGCTGGTGGCGGCCGTGCCGGCGCTCGACGTGCCGGCCGACGTCGCGACGAAGGTGCCGGCCGCCGCGTTGGTCGTCTGCGAGCCGTTCGCGCTGCCGCCCGACGTGCTGATCCACACCTGGTTCAGCATCTCCGGGCTCTGCCAGTACTTGGGCGCGACTTCCATCACGACGTGGTACTGGTTCAGCGGGTTGTAGATCGTCGAGACCTGCCGCTGGCCGAACGCGTCGTACAGCGTGTTGTCGATCTGCGCGGGCTTGATGCCGAGCCGCGCGGCGGTCGCGCGGTCGATCGTCACCATCGCCTCGAGGCCGCCTTGCTGCTGGTCGGAGTTCACGTCGGTCAGCTCCGGGCGCTTCTGCAGCGCTTCGGTCAACAGCGGCCCCCATTTGTACAACTCGGCGCTCGAGTCGCCGAGCAGCGTGAACTGGTACTGCGCGCTGCTCTGCCGGCCGCCGACGCGAATGTCCTGCGCGGCCTGCAGGAACGTGCGCGCGCCCGCGACGTCCGACAGCGGCCTGCGCAGTTGCTGGATCACCTGGTCGGCCGACAGCTTGCGCTCGGTGCGGTCCTTCAGCGTGACGAACATGAAGCCCGAGTTGGTCTGCGTGCCGCCGGTGAAACCCGCGACGCTCTTCACGTTCGGGTTGGACTGCACGATCCGCATCATCTCGGAGAACTTCAGCTTCATCGCCTGGAACGACGTCGACTGGTCGGCCTGGATGCCGCCGATCATCAGCCCGGTGTCCTGCTGCGGGAAGAAGCCCTTCGGCACGATGACGTACAGGTATACGTTCAGCCCGATCGTCGCGAACAGGATCAGCAGCACCAGCCGCGGGCGGCGCAGCGCCCACGACAGCGAGCGCTCGTAGCCGCGCTGCATCCGCGTGAAGAAGCGCTCGAGGAAGCGGCCGAAGCGGCCTTCCTCGTGCGCGTCGTGCGGCTCGCGCAGCAGCCGCGCGCACATCATCGGCGTGACGGTGAGCGACACCGCGAGCGACACGCCGATCGCGAGCGACAGCGTCAGCGCGAACTCGCGGAACAGCCGCCCGACGATCCCGCCCATCAGCAGGATCGGCAGGAACACCGCGACGAGCGAGATGCTCATCGACAGCACCGTGAAGCCGACTTCGCGCGCGCCGTCGAAGGCGGCCTGCAGCCGCGGCTTGCCGTTCTCGATGTGGCGCGTGATGTTCTCGAGCACGACGATCGCATCGTCGACGACGAAGCCGGTCGCGACGATCAGCGCCATCAGCGACAGGTTGTCGATCGAGAAGCCGAGCAGGTACATCGCGCCGAACGTGCCGACGATCGAGATCGGCACCGCGACGCTCGGAATCAGCGTCGCGCGCCAGTTGCGCAGGAACAGGAACACGACCATCACGACGAGGCCGACCGCGATCAGCAGCGTGTGCTCGGTGTCCTTCAGCGACGCGCGGATGGTCGTCGAGCGGTCGAGCACCGGCGTGACCGTGATGTCGGCCGGCAACGACGCGGTGAGCTGCGGCAGCGCCGCGCGCACGCGGTCGATCGTCTCGATGATGTTCGCGCCCGGCGAGCGGTAGAGGATCACGAGCACCGCGCGCTTGCCGTTCGACAGGCCGAGGTTGCGCAGATCCTCGACGCCGTCGACGACTTCCGACAAGTCGGACAGCCGCACGGCCGCGCCGTTGCGGTACGCGACGACGAGGTCGCTGTACTGCGACGCCTCCGACGCCTGGTCGTTCGTGTAGAGCTGGTAGCGCTTCGGGCCGAACTCGATCGCGCCCTTCGGGCTGTTCGCGTTCGCGGACGCGAGTGCTGCGCGCACGTCCTCGAGGCCGATTCCGTAGTGGAACAGCGCATGCGGTTCGAGCTCGACGCGCACGGCCGGGTTCGCGGATCCGCTGACCGTCACCTGGCCGATCCCGTCGATCTGCGACAGCGACTGCTGCAGCACGGTCGATGCGGCGTCGTACACCTTCGCGGGCGACGCCGTTTCCGACGTGAGCGACACGACCATGATCGGCGAGTCGGCCGGGTTCACCTTGCGGTACGTCGGGTTGCTCTTCAGCGACGCGGGCAGGTCGGCGCGCGCCGCGTTGATCGCGGCCTGCACGTCGCGCGCGGCGCCGTCGATGTCGCGGTTCAGTCCGAACTGCAGGATGATCCGCGCGTTGCCGACGGTGCTGGTCGACGTCATTTCGCTGACGTCGGCGATCGAGCCGAGGTGCCGTTCGAGCGGGCTCGTCACGCTCGTCGCGACGGTCTCCGGGCTCGCGCCGGGCAGCGACGCCTGCACCGAGATCGTCGGGAAATCGACCTGCGGCAGCGGCGACACCGGCAGCTTGATGAACGCGAACAGGCCCGCGAGCGCGACGCCGAGTGCGAGCAGTGTCGTCGCGACGGGGCGGGTGATGAAGGGGCGCGACAGGTTCATCGCTTATGCGCCCGTGTGCTCGCCGGCGTCGGCGCCCGGGCCGTGCCGCTCGAACCAGCCGCGCACGCGGCGCGCGAGGCGGTCGAAACCGAGGTAGATCACCGGCGTCGTGAACAGCGTCAGCACCTGCGACACGATCAGGCCGCCCGCGATCGCGATCCCGAGCGGCTGGCGCAGCTCCGAACCGGCGCCCGCGCCGACGATCAGCGGCACCGCGCCGAGCAGCGCGGCGAGCGTCGTCATCAGGATCGGCCGGAAGCGCAGCAGGCACGCCTGATAGATCGCGTCGCGCGGCGTCTTGCCTTCGACGCGCTCGGCCTCGAGCGCGAAGTCGATCATCATGATCGCGTTCTTCTTCACGATGCCGATCAGCAGCACGATCCCGATGATCCCGATGATGTCGAGATCGTGCCCGGTGATCATCAGCGCGAGCAGCGCGCCGACGCCGGCCGACGGCAGCGTCGACAGGATCGTGATCGGGTGGATGTAGCTCTCGTACAGCACGCCGAGCACGATGTACATCGTGACGACCGCGGCGAGAATCAGGAACAGCTGGTTCGACAGCGACGCCTGGAACGCGAGCGCCGCGCCCTGGAAACGCGTCTGGAACGAGCCGGGCAGGCCGATGTCCTTCTCGGCCGCGCCGATCGCCTTCACGGCCTCGCCGAGCGACGCGCCCGGCGCGAGGTTGAACGAGATCGTCGTCGACGGGAACTGCGACAGGTGCGCGACGAGCAGCGGCGACGGCCGTTCGTGGAACGACGCGATCGACGACAGCGGCACCTGGCCGCCGCCGGCCGACGGCAGGTAGATGTCGTTCAGCGATTCCGCGTAATGCTGCTCCTTCGGCTCCGACTCGAGAATCACGCGGTACTGGTTCGACTGCGTGAAGATGGTCGACACGATGCGCTGGCCGAATGCGTCGTACAGCGCGTTGTCGACGGTCGCCGGCGTGATGCCGAAGCGCGCGGCGCTCGCGCGGTCGATCTCGATGTAGACCGACTGGCCGTTGCCCTGCAGGTCGGTCGCGACGTCGGCGAGCGACGGCTCCTTCTGCAGCCGCGCGACGAGCTTCGGCACCCAGGTCGTGAACTCGTCCGGGTTCGGGCTCGTCAGCATGAACTGGTATTGCGTCGGGCTCACGGTCGAGTCGATCGTCAGGTCCTGCACCGGCTGCATGAACAGCGTGATGCCGGTCACGTTCGCGACGCGCTGCTGCAGGCCGCGGATGATCTGCGCGGCGGTTTCGCTGCGGTCGTCGCGCGCCTTCAGGTTGATCAGCATCCGGCCGCTGTTCAGCGTGATGTTGCTGCCGTCGACGCCGATGAACGACGTGAGGCTGTCGACGTTCGGATCCTTCAGGATCTCGGCCGCGAGCGCCTGCTGGCGTTCGGCCATCGCGCCGTACGAAATCGACTGCGGCGCCTGCGTGATCGCCTGGATCACGCCGGTGTCCTGCGCAGGGAAGAAGCCCTTCGGGATGAACACGTAGAGCAGGGCGGTCAGCGCGAGCGTGAGCAGCGCGACGACGAGCGTCGAGCGCTGGCGGTTCAGCACCCATTCGAGCGCGACCGCATAGCGCGCGATCACCCAGTCGATCGCGCGATGCACGCGCGCCTCGAAGCGGTGGCTCTCGGGTGGCGGCGAATGGCGCAGCAGCTTCGCGCACATCATCGGCACGAGCGTGAGCGACACGATCGCCGAGATCACGATCGTCACCGCGAGCGTGATCGCGAATTCGTGGAACAGCCGCCCGACCACGTCGCCCATGAACAGCAGCGGGATCAGCACGGCGATCAGCGATACCGTCAGCGAGATGATCGTGAAGCCGATCTGCCTGGAGCCCTTCAGCGCGGCCTCGAGGCCCGTGTCGCCTTCCTCGACGTAGCGCGCGATGTTCTCGATCATCACGATCGCGTCGTCGACGACGAAGCCGGTCGCGATGGTCAGCGCCATCAGCGACAGGTTGTTCAGCGAGAAGCCGGCCATGTACATCACCGCGAGCGTGCCGATCAGCGACAGCGGCACCGACAGGCTCGGGATGATCGTCGCGTACACGTTCGCGAGGAACAGGTACATCACCAGCACGACCAGCGCGACCGCGAGCAGCAGCTCGAACTGCACGTCGCGCACGGCCGCGCGGATCATCGTCGTGCGGTCGGTGACGATCTGCACGTCGAGCGCGGCGGGCAGCGTCTCCTGCAGCTTCGGCAGTTGCGCCTTGATCGCGTCGACGGTCGCGATCACGTTCGCACCCGGCTGGCGCTGCACGTTCACGATGATCGCGGGCTCCGAATTGACCCACGCGCCGAGCTTGGTGTTCTCCGAGCCGGCGACGATCTTCGCGACGTCGGTCAGCATCACCGGGCGGCCGCTCTTGTACGCGACGACCGCGTCGTTGTATTGGTCGGCGCTCGTGAGCTGGTCGTTCGCGTTGATCGTGTACGCGCGCGTCGGGCCGTCGAAGTTGCCCTTCGGCGTGTTCACGTTCAGGTTCGAGATCGTCGTGCGCAGGTCGTCGAGGTTCATCCCGTACTGCGCGAGCGCGGTCGGGTTCGCCTGGATCCGCACGGCCGGCCGGTTGCCGCCCGACAGGCTGACGAGGCCGACGCCCGCGATCTGCGAAATCTTCATCGCGAGGCGCGTGTCGGTCAGGTCCTGCACCTGCGTGAGCGGCAGCGTCTTCGACGTGATCGCGAGCGTCAGCACCGGCGCATCGGCCGGGTTCACCTTCGCGTAGATCGGCGGGGCCGGCAGGTCGGACGGCAGCAGGTTGCCGGCCGCGTTGATCGCGGCCTGCACTTCCTGTTCGGCGATGTCGAGCGGCAGGTCGAGCGAGAACTGCAGCGTGATCACCGACGCGCCGGCCGAGCTTTGCGACGACATCTGGTTCAGCGACGGCATCTGGCCGAACTGCCGCTCGAGCGGCGCCGTGACCGCCGACGTCATCACCTCCGGGCTCGCGCCCGGATAGAACGTCTGGACCTGGATCGTCGGGTAGTCGACCTCGGGCAGCGCGGCGAGCGGCAGGAAGCGCAGCGCGACGAGGCCGGCCAGCATGATCGCCGCCATCAGCAGGGCGGTGCCGACCGGCCGGAGAATGAAGAGACGGGATGGATTCATCGAGCGGCCCGCGCGTTACTGGGCCGCGGAGGCCGCTGCCTGCGACGCGCCGTGCCTGTGTCCGCCGCGATGGCCGCCCGCGCCCGATGCACCGGATGCGCCCGACGCCGCGCCAGCGCCGCGTGCGCCCGATGCGCCGTTCGGCTTGTCGGCCGGGATCGAAATCTTCGAGCCTTCGCGCAGCCGGTCGGAGCCGTCGGTGACCACGCGCTCGCCGAGCGCGACGCCGCTGAGGATGCTCGTGCGTTCGCCGTCGACCGGACCGACCTTGACCTTGCGCACCGTCACCGTGTTGTCGGGCTTCACGATGTAGACGAACTGGCCGATCGAGCCGGTCAGCACCGCGGCCGTCGGCACGATCGTCGCGTTGCGCATCACGTCGACGAGCAGCCGCGTGTTCACGAACTGATTCGGGAACAGCAGCCCGTCCTTGTTCGCGAACGTCGCGCGCAGCTTGATCGTGCCGGTGCTCGTGTCGATCTGGTTGTCCAGCGTTTCGAGCGTGCCCGTTTCGAGCGGCACGGTGTTGTTGCGGTTGTACGCGGTGACGGACAGCTTCTGGCCCGCGTTCACCTGCTTGACGATCTGCGGCAGGTTGTCCTCCGACGTCGTGAAGATCACGCTCATCGGCTGCAGCTGCGTGATCACGACGATGCCGTTCGTGTCGCCCGGCGTCACGTAGTTGCCGGGGTCGACCTGGCGCAGGCCGACGCGGCCCGACACCGGCGCCGTGATCCGCGCGTACGCGAGGTTCAGCTTCGCGGAATCGATCGCCGCCTGGTCGGTCTTCACGGTGCCTTCGTATTGCTTGACGAGCGACGCCTGCGTGTCGACCGTTTGCGACGCGATCGAGTCCTGCGCCAGCAGCGTCTGATAGCGCTTCAGGTCGATGCGGGCCGTCGCGAGCAGCGCCGCGTCGCGCGCGTGCGTGCCTTCGGCGTTCGCGAGCGCGACCTGATACGGGCGCGGGTCGATCTGCGCGAGCAGGTCGCCTTTCTTGACAATCTGGCCTTCCTGGAACGCGACCGACTGCAGGTAGCCCGACAACTGCGTCTTGACCGTCACGCTCGCGAGCGGCGTCACGGTGCCGAGTGCGGACAGCACGATCGGCATCTCGCCTTGCGTTGCCGTCGCGACCGACACGGGCTGCGGAATGTTCGCCATCGCGGCGGGGCCGCCGCGGCCGCGATGGCCGCCGCCAGCGCTCGCGGCGGATGCCGCGCCGCCCGCCGCGGGCGCGCCGGCCGGCGTACGGCTCCACGGATGCCACCACAGCAGGCCGCCGATCACGACGACCGCGAGCGTGCCGAACGCCAGCGTACGACGCGGGCGCAGCGGAGCGGGCGAAGCAGGGTCCTTCGAAGGGGGCGTGGGCTTTTGTTGGTTGTCCATCGTGTTCTGTCAGGAAGACGGCGCGGCGTGCCGGGAAACGGGCGTCGCGCGGCGCGTGGATAGGCGGTGCGGAAGGGCCGGCTCGGCCCGGACCCTTCCGGTTCGCGCGGGAAAGAGCGGTGCGCGCCGCGAGTGGGGCGCGACGATGGGCATGATGCTACGTCCCGTCCCCGTTACAGTCCAGCGGTCTATCTTTCAACGGGTTACGGTCGTTACAGAACGCGACGGGACGATGACGAAACGATTACGCGGCGCTGCGGCGGGCCGGCGCGCCGCCGATTTCGCGCGTGATCTTGGCGATGCATTCGCGCAGCGCGGGCACCACGTGCTCGTGCAGCCATTCGGGCGGGCACTGGCTCGACGCGCCGCCGCAGTTCACCGAATAGCGCTGGCCGGACGGGCCGATGAAGCCGGCCGCCACCGCGTTCAGCCCTTCGCGCCATTCGCCGACCGCGATCGCGTGACCGTCGCGCATCGCGTCGTCGAGCGCCGGGTTCAGCCGCGCCGACACGTGCGGCCAGTCGTCGCCGGCCGTCGCGCGCAGCGCGTCGAGCAGCGCGCGGCGCTCGTCGTCCTCGAGCGCCGCCAGATACGCGCGGCCGACGGCGGTGCGCGCGATGTCCATCCGCGAGCCGATCTCGAGGCGCGTGACCAGCACGGCCGAGCGCGGCCGGATCACGTCGATCGCGACCATGTCGAGCCGGTCGCGCACCGCGAGGTGCACCGACAGCGACGTGCGCTCGGCGAGTTCGATCATGAACGGCCGCGAGCGGGCGCGGATGTCGAAGTTGCGCAGGAAGCCATGGCTCAGCTCCAGCACCGACGCGGTCAGCACGAACCGCTCGCTGTCGGGCAGCTGGAACAGGAAGCCGGCGCTCACGAGCGTCGCCGTGATGCGCGACACGGTCGGCTTCGGGATGCCCGTCAATTCGGTCAGCTCGCGGTTGCTGACCGGGGCGTCGGCGGCCGCGATGCGGCGCAGCACGGCGAGGCCGCGCGCAAGCGCGGTGATCTCGTCCGGCGACGATTCGCGGTCTCGGGGCGCGGAAGGCGTTACAGGTGTCGACACGGGGAATTCTCTCTATTTCCGAAACTCGATTTCAGTTTTGTTGATATTGTACGATGATTGTCAAAAGATGCATGTTCCATGGGTGAATCGTTCATCGGATGGGATTTTACGGGTTCACCCTTGGTTTATTAGGAAAACGCTCAAACCAGCATTGCTGGAAAGTGCGGAAACCGGTGCAAATACCGCTTGACTTGTCGGGCGGAAACGGAAAGAATGTCTCACGTTTTCGAAGCATCGTTTCAGGAGTTTAACCGGCAACGGTGTTTCGCGCAGTCTCTCAGGTTCTAGCACGGCCCTCGGAATGGCTAGAACTTTTTTAGCGCCACGGTCTCCGTGGCGCTTTTTTTTGCCCGTCCGCCGTGGACGCGTCAGGCCCGTATTATCCCCGATCGCCGAAAACTGCCCGTTCGACCGGGCTCCTGCACGCGTGCCGCCGCAGCGCGCGCAAAAAAAAGCGCGACGCCCGCAACGGGCATCGCGCATGAACCGGCGTGGAGCGCCGACGAATGAAACGTGACGAAGAAAGGGTGACAGGGGGCGCACGGCCCCGCGGTGCCGCCGGTCAGCCCTTCGCGAGCTTGATGCTGGTCGGCTCCGCCGTCAGGTAGCCGACGCTTGCGCCGAAGCGGTCCTTGTAGTTCGCGCGCACGAGCGGATCGAGCGTCGGCTTGACCTTGTCGTGCAGCGGCGATTCCCAGTCGCCCACGTGCTGGAAGTTGCTCATGATGTACGTCCAGCCGTTGATCTCGTCGACCGCGTGCAGGCCGGTCGATTCCGCGCCGGCCGGGCACGACAGCACGCGCGAGAGCGTCTTCGTGTCGACGTTGTACGCCCACAGGAAGTTGTTCACGTGCATGCCCGAGTCTTCGCCGATGAAGAGCGTGCGCAGCTTCTCCGAGAACTTCAGGTTGTCGGGGTTCGCGATCTTGTCCGGGTTCGCGAGGTTGCCGAGCGCGTCGGCCGCGGCGAGATCCTCGCCGACGAGCGCGGCCGGCGCGCTCATGTCGACCGGCACCCATTCGCTGTCGATCGCGGCGCCCGACGTGTCGCGCTGGCCGCCCTTCAGGTTCAGCGCGTAGACGGCGCCTGCGGCGATCTTCTTGTCCACCGCGACGTCGCGCGACACCGCATTGCCCTTGACCATCGACGTCTCGATCCGCGACATCGCCGTGTACACGATCTTGTCCTTCGCGTTGACGGTCGTGCCTTCGAGCTTCGTGAACGCCATGCTGCCGCCGATCAGCGCCGCGTAGCGGTGCGTCTCCAGGAACGCGGCCGCCTTTTCCATCCCCGGCTTCACGCGGATCCAGTTGAACTTGCCGCCGAAGTGGATCTTCGTGTAGCTCGCGTCGTTCGGATCGGTCGTCGTCAGGTCCATGATGTCCGACGCCTTCAGCGTGTTCGCGAGCGCCTCGATCTCGCTGCTGGTCGCGTGGCCGATCTTCAGCCACGTGAGCGTCGCGCTGCCGGCGCCGGCGGACGACGTCTGCGTCCACTTCGCGACGTACAGCGTGCCGGCCGACAGGTCGGCCGCCTTGTCGGCGACGAACATGAACAGCCCGCCGTTGGTCGCGTCGTCGCCCATCATCACGGTGCGCTGGTCCGGCATCACCTGGATCAGCTCGTGCGAGATGCGGCCGAGGCAGTAGTGCTTCTTCACCGTGCCGGTGCCGTCCGGGTTCACCGTGATCTCGGGCAGATGCCCGTAGTGGTAGGGGTTCGCCTTCGTCTCGTCGCCGAACGTGTTCTTGCTGAATGCCTTGAACTGCGCGTCGGTCGCGGCCTTCGTCGCGTCCGGCTCGTATTCCTCGCTCGACAGGTGCGTGCCCCACGGCGACAGGCTCGCGCCGCAGGTGATCCACAGCCCGTGCGCGCTCGACGTGTCGACGTTGTGATACTTGACGACCTTCAGCGCGCCGTTGGACGGATCCTGGTCGAGCGTGATCACCGCGATCGGCGACGGCAGCTGGCCGTATTGCGACGCGCTCGCCTGGTCGCGCGTCGTGTATTCGAACTGCACGACCGCGAACACCGCGTTGCCCTTCACGCCGGGCACGTTCGCGTTCTTCAGCGTCAGCAGCGAGCTGCCGTCCGGGCAGTCCGAATAGAACTGGCGCTCCTTGCCCGCGACAGAGCGATCGATGATCGGCTGATTGTTGATGTCGTAGTAGCCGCCCGCGAGGATCGTGCCGCCGTTGCCGTCCGGCACCATGTCGCCCGTCACGAAGAACGGCCGGTACGCGAGCTTGAAGTTGCGCGACGAGCCGTCCGAGAACGACACCGACAGCGTCGAGCCGACGGTCGTCGTGGCCATCGCGGCCGCGTTGTCGAGCGTCGGCGCGGCCATCGCCGAAAACGCCGCCGACGTATAGGCGGCGGCCGGCGTCGCGGCGGTCGGACCGTCGTCACCGCCGCAGCCCGTCAGCAGGGCCGGCAGCGCGAGGCCGGAGAGGGGCAGCATGGGCGCGCCGGCGAGGATCTTCAGGGCCTGGCGACGGGAAGCATTGGGCAACGCGGGCATGTGGAGTCCAGTTTCAGATGTTGGAAGAATGGCCTTCGCGACGAGCAGGCGACCGGCAAGCTTCGCGAAGGCAAGTTGAAAACTGGACGGAAGTGTAGGGACGCTAGATGAAAGTTTTTTGAATTGAAAACGTAATGACGCGTCGGGCGTGCGCGAGGCGGGCGCCCGGACGCCCGCGTCACGCGTCGGCACGGCTCAGTCGCGTTCGGGCGTCGCCGAAATCCGGTGGATCGACAGGTCGGCGCCGTCGAATTCGGCTTCGCGATCGAGCCGCAGGCCGACGGTCGCCTTCAGCGCGCCGTACACCAGCGCGCCGCCCGCGGTCGCGATGACGATGCCGCCGAGCGTGCCGACGAGCTGCGACACGAACGACACGCCGCCGAGGCCGCCCAGCGCGGGCTGGCCGAACACGCCGGCCGCGACGCCGCCGAGCGCGCCGCACATCCCGTGCAGCGGCCACACGCCGAGCACGTCGTCGATGCGCCACTTGTTCTGCACGCACGTGAACATCGCGACGAACACCGCGCCGGCCGCCGCGCCGGTGACGAGCGCACCGATCGGATGCATCACGTCGGAGCCCGCGCACACGGCGACGAGGCCCGCGAGCGGCCCGTTGTACGTGAAGCCCGGATCGTTGCGGCCGGTCATCCACGCGGCGAGCGTGCCGCCGACCATCGCCATCAGCGAGTTCACCGCGACGAGGCCGCTGATCTTGTCGAGCGTCTGCGCGCTCATCACGTTGAAGCCGAACCAGCCGACCGCGAGCACCCACGCGCCGAGCGCGAGGAACGGAATGTTCGACGGCGGGTGCGCGGCGATTCGGCCGTCCTTTGCGTAGCGGCCGTGGCGCGCGCCGAGCAGCAGCACGGCCGGCAGCGCGACCCAGCCGCCGAACGCATGCACGACGACAGACCCCGCGAAATCGTGGAACGGCGCGCCGAATGCGTGAGCGAGCCGCGCCTGCACGCCGAAGCGTTCGTTCCACGCGATCCCTTCGAAGAACGGATAGATGAAGCCGACGATAATCAGCGTCGCGACCAGCTGCGGATTGAATTTCGCGCGTTCCGCGATGCCGCCGGACACGATCGCCGGGATGGCCGCCGCGAACGTCAGCAGGAAGAAGAAGCGCACGAGCGCATAGCCGTTGTGCTGCGACAGCGAGCCGATGTCGTCGAAGAACTCGACGCCGTACGCGATCGTGTAGCCGATGAAGAAATACGCGAGCGTCGACACCGAGAAGTCGACCAGGATCTTCACGAGCGCGTTGACCTGGTTCTTCTTGCGGACCGTGCCGAGTTCGAGGAATGCAAAGCCCGCGTGCATCGCGAGCACCATGACGGCGCCGATCAACAGGAACAGTGTGTCGACGCCGGCTTTCAGACCATCCATGCCGTGGCTTCCTTGCGCAAAAAACGGGCAAGGAATGCAATTACCGGGCCAACTTGGTGAACGAATGCGTGCGATTGGTGCGGAAGGCGGTGCGAAAGGCCGTGCGAAAGGCCGTGCGGTGCGGCATTCCGGCGATGCGTGCACGGAATCGGGGCGGGCCGGCCGCAGCAGGCGGAGCGCTGCCGGCGCACGCGCATGGTGCGGCGCGTGCGCAATTGGTGCGCGTGACGCACGGCGCGGTGCGGCGTGGTGCGCCGCGATGCACCGGTGTGGCGCGTCAGCGGCGCGCGAACAGCATGCGGGGCCGGCGCAACCGGAGCGCACATGTGGACCAGTACGCGGCGACGGCCGCGAGCCCGAGCGCGGCGAAGGCCAGCGACGCGAAGCCGGCGAGCGACTGCCCGTCGCCGTCGGGGCCGAGGATGCCTTGCGTGACGATCAGCGCGGCCGTCCAGAAGCCGATCACGGCCTGCGCGAGCAGGCGCGCGGATGCGACGCGGCGCGAGCGGCCCGATGCGCGCAGGCGCTGCGGGGACGGCGCGCGAAGACACAGGAACACGGTGGCGGCGAGCACGGCGGCGAGCGCGATGAACCAGTCGATGAGGAGAGCCATGATGAAGCGGAAAGCGGGCGGAGCGGATTGAAGGCTGCCCACTTTAGTGTCGCCGCGCGTGCGATTGAATCAGACAAATCCGAAATTGCGACGCATATTCAATCGGCAGTGGTCATTGGGCCTGTTGCACAGGCGGTATCATCGTCGTCGGTCCAACCATTCAGGCCGTGCGGCGCACGGCCGGAGATTGCTGATGAAGATGAAGACTTGGCGGGCGCGTCGTGCGCCCGGAGCCGTGCTGGCGGCGGCGACCGTCGGTGCGGTGCTGTTGCTCGCCGGCTGCGAAAAGTCCGGCGCGCCGGCGACGCAACCCGACACGGCCGCGAGCGCGGCGGCCGACGCCGCCAACAACGCGGCCAAGGCGCTCGACCAGGTGGCGAGCACCGTCAGCCAGCAGATCAATGCCGCGAAGGCCGGCATCGCGTCCGCGGCGTCCGCCGTGCCGCCGTTGTCGGCGAGCGGGCTCGCGTCCGCCGCGCAGGCGCAGTTCGACGCGGCCGCGTCCGCGGTCGTCGCGCATGCGGCGTCCGAAGCGGGCGCGCGGATGGCGGAGGCCGGCAAGAAGCTCCAGCAGTGGAGCCAGCAGAACGCGGCCGGTGCGAAGCCCGCCAGCGGCGAGTGATCGGCGCTTGCGCAATCCGCTAAATGTAATTATAGTAGTTACACATTGTCGCCGGCCCTGGTTCGGGCCGGCGTCGCCGAGTGAGTGAGGAATGAATACCAGCAGCCGGTTCGCGTTTGCCGTTCACGTGCTTGCCTTGCTGTCGATGCAGGAAGGCGTGCCGCTGTCGTCCGACATCATTGCCGGCAGCGTGAACACGAATCCGGCGCTGATCCGGCGGCTGTTGTCGATGCTGGCGGCCGCGGGGCTGACCACGTCGCAGCTCGGCGCGGGCGGCGGCGCATTGCTCGCGCGCGAGCCCGGCGAGATCACGCTGCTCGACGTGTATCGCGCGGTCGACGATGCACAGCTGTTCGCGCTGCACCGCGAGGCGCCGAATCCCGCGTGCGTCGTCGGGCGGCACATCCAGGGCGTGCTGATCGACTATATCGGCGACGCGCAGCGCGCGATGGAAGCGTCGCTCGCCACGCGCACGCTCGCGGACGTCACGGCAGACGTGCTCGAATCCGAGCAGCGCACGGCGGGCAGCGCGGGCGGCTGAGCGCGGGGCCTGGATGATGCAGGGCAGGAGCCGGTCGACGCGCATGCGCGGCGGCCGGCACGACGGAGTTTCGCTCCGTTTTTTTCGGTCTTATATGTAATTGTTTTGGTTACTTTTTTTACTGGAGAATCGACATGACGCAACGTTCCCTGAACATCGCCCTGTTTGGCGCCACCGGCATGATCGGCTCGCGCATCGCGGCGGAAGCCGCACGCCGCGGCCATCGCGTGACCGCGCTGTCGCGTCATCCCGGCGCGGCCGGCGACGGTATCACCGCGATGGCGGCCGACCTGTTCGACGCGGCCAGCATCGCGGCCGCGCTGCCGGGCCATGACGTCGTCGCGAGCGCGTACGGCCCGAAGCAGGACGATGCCGCGAAGGTCGTCGCGGCCGCGCAGGCGCTCGTGGCCGGCGCGCGTCAGGCGGGGCTGACGCGGCTCGTCGTCGTGGGCGGCGCCGGCTCGCTGGAAGTCGCGCCGGGCAAGCAGCTCGTCGATACCGAAGGCTTCCCCGATGCATACAAGGCCGTCGCGCTCGCGCACCGCGATGCGCTGGACTATCTGAAGACCGTCGGCGATCTCGACTGGACCTTCTTCGCGCCGGCCGCGCTGATTGCGCCGGGCGAGCGCACGGGCACGTTCCGCACGGGCGTCGGCAAGCTGATCGTGGACGCGCAGGGCAACAGCAAGATCTCCGCGGAAGACTACGCGGTCGCGTTCGTCGATGCGCTCGAGCAGCACAGCTTCGTACGCGAAATCGCGACGGTCGCGTATTGAGCGACGGCACGGCGACGCGGCGTGCAAGCATCGCGTTCGCCGCGTTCGCCGCGTTCGCGCGATGTGCGGCGCGCGTGGCTCCGCGGTAGCAGCGGCTTCAGGCGATTCCACCTCGACGGGTGGAGTCGCCTGTTTCGTCTGGTGTGCCGGCGATCGACAGGCCGGCGCACACGGGATCGTACGTATCGCCGCGTGTTCGCGGCGTGATCGGTATTTATCCCGGTCGACGCCGCGCAGTGGTTTCCATATTGTTCCCCGTCATGCACGATGTATAGAAAAAATTTCTATCAACGAGGGACCGGGTAAATGGATGCCATCGATCGCAAGCTGCTGGAGCTGTTGCAGGCGGATGTCACGCTGCCGATCGCGGAACTCGCGCAGCGCGTGAACCTGTCGCAGACGCCGTGCTGGAAGCGGGTGCAGCGGCTCAAGGAAACCGGCGCGATCCGCGCGCAGGTCGCGCTGTGCGATCCGCGCAAGCTGGGCGTCGGCACGACCGTGTTCGTCGCGATCCGCACGAACCAGCACACCGAGGAGTGGGCGCAGCGCTTCACGCAGGCCGTGCGCGACATGCCGGAGGTCGTCGAGGTGTACCGGATGAGCGGCGAGACCGACTATCTGCTGCGGGTCGTGGTGGCCGGCATCGACGACTACGACCGCGTGTACAAGCAATTGATCCGCACGGTGCCGCTGTTCGACGTGAGCTCGTCGTTCGCGATGGAGCAGATCAAGTATTCGACCGCGCTGCCGGTGCGCGACTCGTCCGAGCCGGCGTAGCGCGCGAGACGGCGAACGCCAGCCGGCCGTGCGGCCGCGGCTTTCGATATCGACGCCGACGCGCGCCGCAGCCTCCCATGCGACCGGTGCGTGATCGCCCGCGTGCGACATGTGAACTCGGCGCATTGCGCCGGAGTATCGATGTGTGAGTGTCGGGGTACAGGCGCCGCGGTCGTTCCCTGCGCTCAACGGCCACGCGCCAACGCGCGCGCACGTTCGTCCGCCAGCGCGTCGCGGCGCACGAACTCCGCGACGAACGCGCTCGCCGGATGGTGGTGCAGCGCGTACGGCGTGTCCCATTGCGCGAGCCGGCCATCCTTCATCACGCCGATCCGGTCCGCGATCGCGAATGCTTCCGCCTGGTTGTGCGTGACGAGGATCGCGGTGTGACCCGTGCGTTTCAGGATGTCGCGCAGCTCGAACGCCAGACGCTCGCGCGTGTCGACGTCGAGATTCGAGAACGGCTCGTCGAGCAGCAGCAGTTCCGGCGACGGCGCGAGCGCGCGGGCGAGCGCGACGCGTTGCTGCTGGCCGCCCGACAACTCGTGCGGATAGGCGCTGGCGGAGGCCTCGAGGCCGACGAGCGCGAGCATGTCCGCCACGCGCGCGCGCCGCTCCGCCTTCCGCATCCGCCGCAGGCCGAACGCGACGTTGTCGGCCGTGCTCAGGTGCGGGAACAGCGCGTAGTCCTGGAACATCATCCCGATGCGCCGCCGCTCGGGCGGCACGTCGAGCGACGGTGCGGCGACCGGCGTGCCGTCCAGCACGATACGCCCCATGCGCACCGGCTCGAAGCCCGCGATCGCGCGCAGCACCGTGGTCTTGCCGCAGCCCGATGCGCCGAGCAGGCAGCCGATGTCGCCGCGCGGCAGCGCGAGGCTCAGCCCGTCGACCACCGTGCGGCGGCCGTGCGGCGTGTCGTAGGCGACGCAGAGGTCGTCGAGTTCGAGCAGGTTCACGGTGTCAGGCTCCGATCTTGTGACGGGTGCGCGCGAGCAGGATCACGGGCACGAGCCCGGCCAGCACGATCGCGAGCGCGGCGACCGCGCCTTCCTCGTAGGTGCCGCGCGCGGCTTCCGCATACAGCCACGTCGCGAGCGTGTCGAAATTCAGCGGGCGCAGCAGCAGCGTCGCCGGCAGTTCCTTCATCGCGTCGACGAACACGAGCAGCGCGCTCGTCGTGAGCGCGGGCCGCAGCAGTGGCAGGTGCACGCGGCGCAGCGTGCCGCCGGCTGTCTCGCCGAGCGAGCGCGCGGCCTGTTCGAGCGACGGCGGAATGCGCGCGAGACCGGCCTCGATGCTGCCGGCCGAAATCGCGAGAAAGCGCACGGTGTACGCGATCACGAGCGCGGCCGACGACCCCATCAGCAGCAGCCCGTCGCGGCCGAATGCGGCGCCGAGCAGCCGGTCGGCCGCCGCGAACGGAATCAGCAGGCCGATCGCGAGCACGGTGCCCGGCACCGCGTAGCCGAGGCTCGCGATCCGCGCGCACGCGCGGGCCGGGCCCAGATCGGAAGAGCGTCGTGTAGGGAAAGAGTGTTCCTTCCGGTGTAGATCTCGGTGGTCGCCG